>NZ_PPUZ01000067.1:0-24230 GCF_004212645.1 Pseudoalteromonas rubra
TAGGACATTGCCAAGCTCCTATTTAAAGAAAGCCCGATTCGAAAGAGTCGGGCTTTTTTGCGTTTGGAATTTAAAAAATCGTCGATGAAGCTGTAGACAGAATGGCGTTGTCTATTCATCCATGAAGCTTGGTGGATGAAGAATAGGTCTGCGTTCTCTAAAATAGCTTATTTCACCTTGCGCAAAGTAAATGTACTCGCGTTGCTCGCTGTCATTGTACTTTGCACTTAATTCATCCATGAATATCATCGACATTCGTACTTCCATGTACGTCAAACCCGTTGCAGTAATGCAGCGGGTTTTTTGCTATGTGTGATTTAAAATGCTGTAGCTGCTGGAAATCCACACCGCTCGTATGACAAATGCGCCGGAACAAACATACTCAACACCGAGAAAATGGTTTAAACAGATCCCGCATCGCGTGCGGGATGACAGCGGAGTTGTTGGAGGCGGATCAGAACTGGACCAATATTGAGTCGCTGCTGGAGTGGGTTAAAAGTACTCTCTTTATAGACCGATAGCTTTTAAAGAAGTCGCTTATATTTCGACTCTTACAGCCCACACTACCGTCCTCCCGCACTTGATGCGGGATCTTCTAACAGGCCACACCGTGAGCATGAACTGCACTGAGATCCGACAATCACTATCAGGCTCCAAACAACAAAAGCTCGAATCAAATAAGGTCGGCTTTTTTGCATTTAAGCCTCTCAGCAACAGACAAGCCAGCTCATTCATCTTGCGAGCTAAAGCGCGACTTTACACCACAGTATTTTCACTCAGGTGCTTACATTGCTCTGTACGCAATGACCCGTTATGATGAACATTCGTTACCGTGGTTCTGAGCTGATTGTGTCTTTATATTTAATTGTTCTCTTTATTATTTTTGCCCTGTTTGGCTGTGCTTCCACCTATCTGGTGAAGTTTATTTATTGTTATTGGGTAAAGAAGCGGATTGAAGTTAGGTATGTATGGCGGGCATGTCTTTGTGCTTTGCTCATTATACCCATTTCATTACTGAGTCAGTGGCTAGTTTAGAGAACAGGCTGCCAGGCTTTCTGGCAGCTAAACAGAGGCGTTGTTCTAGTGGTTATACCAATTTGCTTAATTAAGTATTCTATTTTGAGGCGAGAAAATATGTTCGATAACTAGGCAAAAATTTGTGAACCTATGTCTAAGGTATGAGGTTCTAAATGAGAAATTTTTAACACTGTTAGCGTCATATTTGCTCCGTCAAATTGAACAGGTATTAAGTGAAATTGGTATTACTTCAGTGTAATTGCCTGGCACTCACTATTGATACATAGAGCCTGTATGGGCAGTACTTGTTTGCAAACTTCACTGGGTGGAGTCTGTTGGTTGATTGCCTGCTCTTTTTGCGTAATGGCCATCGCCATTTGCTCGACCTGAGTTTCATCGATATTGCGCACCGAATACACAACATACTGACTCGGTCCGCCGCAGGTTTGTCGCTCACCGACACCGATCACTTTACATTGGAAGCTTGCATCGCACCCTTTATCTGCCACTAACTCTGACAGTGCCTGATTATCATCATCGTGGTTGTGCGGTGTAGTCTGAGTGCTACTACAGGCACTCAGTAAGCCTGTCAGTAAAAAAAGCGCCAAACACTGATACTTCATCGAAAATCCCTAGTAGGTTGCCTGGTTTGAATGCTCGAGTTTAACACATTTATTGTTTACGCACTGAGTCGCGGGTACGGCCAGGTGCTGACAAATACTGATCATCTTATTTTTGGCATTATAGGTCGCTTCAGCATGCGTAAGCTGGTCGGCCAGTTCTTTGACCTCGTTGGGGTCGGCTGTTTTTGTTGAGAAAATAACATAGTCTGAAGGGCCACCACAAGCACGGCTACCCACGGGAAGTACCTGACACTGGGTGGTCGTGTCACACGTTTTGTCTTTGGTTATAAACTTCAAATAGGCGCGCTGGTTTTTCAGACCCGCTTCTGTGACCGCGTCTTTGTCCAGGTGAGCAACAGGCTCCGCCTTATGCACTTTGTCTGCAGGTGAAGGTTTGCTATGTCCAACATCATGGCGTACCGCTGCTTTTGTTTGTAATTTGGCAGGCGCGACAGCACGACTTTCAGTGCTACTTTGCCGCGTGTTTGCGGTTTCCTCGTTATTTTGGGGTTCATTGTGCGAGGCACTACAGCCTGCGACGAATAACAAACTACAAAGAGAGAGTTTAAACGCGTTCATATCTGATCCTGTTAATTTTTTATCCAGTGTGCCGCGCTTTTTCTTCAGATACAAGAGGTCACGCGCCATATTAATAGGCGCGTGAATTGCTTACAGGCCGCCGAGCGTGAGTTTTTGTGGGTCTAGTAATTCGCGTAACTGAGCTTCACTGAGATCAGTGTGCTCTGCCGCAACTTCAATAATAGGCCGACCCTGCTGATAAGCTTGTTTGGCAATATAGGCCGCCTTCTCATACCCGATCACCGGATTCAGAGCGGTGACCAGTATGGGATTGCGCTTTAGCGCCTGTTGTATACTGGATTCGTTAACCTTGAAAGTCGCAATGGCTTTGTCTGCCAGCAAACGAGACATATTGGCTAACAACTCGATGCTTTGCAGGATATTGTAAGCGATGACAGGTAACATCACATTGAGCTCAAAATTACCCGACTGACCT
Source organism: Pseudoalteromonas rubra (assembly GCF_004212645.1). Lineage (GTDB taxonomy): Bacteria > Pseudomonadota > Gammaproteobacteria > Enterobacterales > Alteromonadaceae > Pseudoalteromonas > Pseudoalteromonas rubra_G. Next base: position 2,656 of record NZ_PPUZ01000067.1, read on the forward strand.
GCCACTGTGATGGTCGCATCATTACCAATGACCTGAGCGCTGACCATAGCTGCTGCCTCCGGGATCACCGGGTTAACCTTGCCTGGCATAATGGATGAGCCGGGTTGGAGTGCTTGCAGCTCTATTTCGCTCAACCCGGCCAGTGGGCCTGAATTCATCCAGCGTAAGTCGTTGGCTATTTTCATATTAGCCACGGCGAGTGTTTTCAGCTGACCCGACAGCGCCACAATGGCGTCTTGCGATCCTATGTTATAAAAGAAGTTTTTACTGGGCGTAAAGCGGATCCCAACATTGCTGCTTAGGTAGCCATTAAAAGTGGCGGCAAAGCGCTCATCGGCATTCACACCGGTTCCAACAGCTGTCCCACCCTGGCCCAGCTCGTAGATCTTTTCCAGTGCCTGAACGATGCCTTCACAGGCAGAATCGACCTGGTGTTGCCAGCCACTGAGCGTCTGTGCAAAGGTCACTGGCATGGCGTCCATTAAATGCGTGCGGCCGGTTTTGACCAGATGGCCCACTTCTTTGCTTTTATGCTCTATTGTCTGAGACAAGTGCTTCAGCGCCGGTAGTAACTCGTACACGGCAAGTATGGTGCTGCTTACATGAATGGCGGTGGGGATCACATCATTGGAGCTTTGTCCCATATTCACATGGTCATTGGGATGAATGGTTTCACCACTGTGCTGGCTGGCCAAAGAAGCAATGACCTCATTGGCATTCATGTTCGAGCTGGTGCCGGAGCCGGTCTGGAAGACGTCGACCGGAAACTGCTCCTGGTGCTTGCCATCAATGATCTGCTGACAGGCATCAACAATTGCCTGAGCCTGATGCGGTGGTAAATGGCCCAACTCTTGATTAGATTCCGCAGCCGCTTGTTTGATATATGCCAGAGCGCGGATAAAGCTGCCTGGTAGTGTCAGCCCACTGACGGGGAAATTATTGATAGCCCGCTGTGTTTGCGCCTGGTACAGCGCCTCTTTTGGTACGTCTAACACGCCCATGCTATCTGAAACTTTACGAAATTCGCTCATAACAACTCCTAGCTGTACGGATTAAATTCATGGCTGATGATCCTGGCTTCCCGCTCAAGCAGGTAGAATTTGTTTAACCCTTTACGCCTGGCTTTGTAATAGCGTTTCAGGGCCAGCAGTGGTTTATAAATTTGCTCCAGACACTGTTGTCTGATGCAGGTATGAACCAGGGGATCAGCAATGTGATTAAGTAACTCAAAGAATACGCGCCTGAGATACAACTCTTGCAACAAGGTGCAGGATTGTCGCTCGTACCACTTTGCCAGCTCGCAGCCAGTCCGTATGAACTCAGCAACCTGCTGTGGCGCATCCAGATGTGGGCGTGTGCAGTGTGCATTGAGGTGCGGCTTAAAATTGATAAGCGCAAGTGGTGTTAGCATAGTGAAGTATCCTTTGGTGTAACGATAATAATTATCATTACACCAAAGGGCGAGGTTAGCAAGTCTGAATTGGTTTCACTGTGGTGAATTAGTTATAACCGAGCAAAAATTGCTGGGCTGTTTTTTCGCGTTCTTGCTCCGGGCTGGTCAGGATGTTCGCGACCTCCTGGCAGTAGTCCTCGCTTTCCAGTAAATTTGGTTCTGCTTCCGTGTCTATCAGACCACGGCTTTGTAGTGGGGTTTGAGAAAGATCTGAAGTTGTCATAATGTGCTCCAAGCGTTGTGTCGAAATTTCAGTATAGACAATGCATGCTTTATACCAAGGATAAAAGCGTATATTTTTTATGTGTTTAACCATATGCAATCTCAAATGACTTGCTTTTTGGTGGTAAGGTTGCCTCAATAGGGCGCAAACTTGGATCATCGAGGTGCATGAGCTATGGATAAACCTTTCTCACAAGCGTGTGAAAACAATAAACACCCCATACTGGAGAAAATACGGCCCTATGTCAGCGAAGTGGCGTCGGTACTTGAAGTCGGCTCAGGCACCGGGCAGCATGCCGCATTTTTTGCCCGGGCATTGCCCCATTTAGAATGGCAGTGCAGCGATCTGGCGATTAACCATGCCGGGATCCAAATGTGGTGTGAAGACAGTGGGGCCACTAATTTGCCAGCACCACTCACGCTCGACTTATCGTCAACGCCCTGGCCGGTAAATGAGGTCCCGGCAATCTACACGGCGAACACCTTACATATAGTCTCTGAAGTATTAGTTGAAGCTTTCTTTGCCGGGGTTAAGCAGCATCTGGCAAGCGGAGGAGTCCTGATGATATACGGCCCGTTTAATTACCATGGTCAGTTTACCTCTGCCAGCAACCAGGAATTCGATGCGTTTCTACGCAGCCGTGATCCAGACAGTGGGATCCGCGATATAGAATGGATCTGCGCGTTGGCAAAAAGCGCCGGGATGACGTTACACGCAGACAACACGATGCCAGCGAACAATCGGTTACTGATCTTTAAACGGCAGTGAAGCTTCACACTGGCTGCGATAAACAGCCATATGGGCTTGCTCCCGAACCAGATAGTCTTTGATTGCCAAGGCAAAGTCAGGATGGCTGATGTGGTGGTAAGAGTAGGTAGTGACCGGCTCAAAACCACGCGCCAGCTTGTGCTCTCCCTGTGCGCCTGCATCAAAGCGGGCTAACCCATGGCGGATGGCATACTCTATGCCCTGGTAGTAGCACAACTCAAAGTGCAAATGGGCATGACTCTGCAGGGCGCCCCAGTAGCGTCCGTACAGCGTATCCTGATCGTGCAAATATAAACTGGCAGCGACTATCTTGTCGTGCTCCATCGCACACACAATGGCAACCTGACTGGCCATTGTGTCAAAGATACGCTGAAAGAACGCTTCATTCAGATAACCCTGATGCCCTGAGCGTTTCAGATAGGTGATGGCATAGCACTGATAAAACGCCTGGCGTATATCATCACCTACCTCAGCGCCCTGATACCAGCGTATGGTTAATGCCTGGCTGGCGACCGCTTTTCGCTCTTTTTTGATGGTTTTGCGCTTGCGCGATGTCATCGCATTCAGAAAGTCATCAAACTGCCCGTAGCCATGATTTTTCCAGTGAAACTGGACACCATGGCGCTCCATTAGCGACTGGGCTTGCCAGCCTGCACGGTGCGCAGGGAAGTTGATATGCCACCCCGACCAGCCCTGTTGTCCGGCCGCCTGATGCAGCGCAGCTGTGACATAGTCATACAGGAGATCTGACACGGGCTGGCTGGATAAAATGCGACTGCCGACCACGGGCGTAAACGGAATAGCGCAGATCCACTTAGGGTAGTAAGCCAGCTGGTGACGCTCATACGCTTCTGCCCAGGCCCAGTCAAACACATACTCGCCATAGGAATGAAGCTTGATATAGCCCGGCAGCAACGCGACCAACACCTCGTTGTCATACACGCTCAGGTGATATGGTAGCCAGCCTGTCTCGTCGCCAACACAGCCACTGAGTTCCAGCGCTTCAAGCCACTCAAGGCTGCTAAATGGGGACTCGCCTGACAAACTTGCGCGCTCGCTGTCGGTGAGCGCAGCAAGACTGGTAATAAAGCGATGTTGATACATAGGTTATTGCATTGCCTTGTGTAAAAACGTAACCAGCTGGGAGAGCATAGGATCATAATCCGGGTTGAAGGACACCCGAACCAGAGGGCGATACTGCGCCAGGTTTGCCTCACTGCGCTCGCCAAAATAGGGTTTATCCGTGGTTTTGCAGTCAGTAAATGCCGCACTGTCATCCAGGTAGGCATCACAGTTACGAAATACCCCCATTGCACCATAGTAAGGGTGCGCGGGCGGATTCAATAGACCAATATGAGACATATCAATCACCCCATCCAGCGTGGCGACTTCAGTGACATTGACCGAGTCCGGGAGCACGGTAATGGGGTTAGATGCATAAACTCGTAGTGCCAGCGGCGCTGTGCGTGCCTGTGCCCAGCGCGACAGTAGCTGATAGGTGGCCTGACTATCAATGGTGGCATCTACATCACTGGCGACCACCATTGTGGGCAGTGATGCCGGTAAGCTGGCTGCGCGCATATCGGCCATGGCCTGCTCCACCAGAGTGACCGCATGTAAGGGAAATGACTCATACTTGGCCAAGTCGAGATCAGCCCCTTTGTCTACCCAGTCAACCCAGGGCACCCAGTCCAGCCATTTGGCCAGCCAGGCCACCTCGCTGTGACTTTGTGTTGCAGGCGCGACCAGCACCAGCGCTGCCAGGTTATCTGGCCGGCGCTTTGCAATTTCTGAAGTTGCCAGTGCGGCACCGGTTGAATACCCCAATACCGCAAACTCGCTGTAATCGCTGGCTGTGCGAGCAATGGCATAGCGCACATGTTGCTGCCAGTCCCGGTAATCCACCTCTTTGAGATCGCTGGCCGCTGTGCCGTGTCCGGGCAGGAGCATGGCTCTGACATCAAAGCCTTGTGCGTGCAGATCGGCCGCCAGGGTATGAAAAGTAAAAGGCGAGTCTGTCAGGCCATGGATCAGTAACACGGCCTTTTGGTTATTGGGATGCGTTAACTCAAACGGGGCAACATAGTCCACTACTTGAGTGGGCTTACCCGGCAGCAGTGACGAGACTCGGGTTGCCAGTTCGCAGCTGAGCAGGGCTTTGGGGTTTCGCGCAGAGATTAACTCCCGGGTAGCGCGAACATAGGCGGTGTACGATTGCGCCTCGGGAATATCCAGTACAGCAGGTCCTTCGTTATTGGCAAAGCGATAGCTGCCTTGCTGCGCATCGGACTGATAGCGCGGCAGATCTGCGATCAGGCTTTGGCATGTTTGTGCTTGTACTGACGCGGCTGCCAAATGTGTCAGCGCGAGCGTGATAGAAAAGAATAATCCTTTTTTGATCATGACGGTCGGTATTGTGTTAAGCATTGCACCAGCTTATCGCGCTCCAGTGGTTTTGCAAGGTGGCTGTTAAACCCGACAGCGAGTGCATACGCCTTATCTTCCGGCATCACGTCAGCAGTCAGGGCAATGATTGGCAGCTGCTGGGTGTTGAAACGTTTACGCAGCAGTGCGGTGGCCTGGTAGCCATCAAGCAATGGCATCTGGCAATCCATAAGGATCAGATCAAAGGTTTGCTCCTCACAGGCATCAACCGCTTGCTGGCCATCACTGACCAGAACAAATTCCACATCAATAGACTGAAGCATGGCTTTGATCACCAGCTGATTGACCGGGTTATCTTCGGCAACCAGCACCTGCATGCCTTTAAGCACGGTGTGATCGGGTGTTTCCGTGTGTGCCAGCTGCGCGTCGCCAAATGGGCAACGCAGTGAAAAGGTAAAGGTACTGCCCTGGCCGGGCGCGCTTTGTACGCTCAGCTCGCCGGCCATGAGCTCAACCAGCTCCTTGCTGATAGCCAGGCCCAGGCCAGTGCCGCCAAAGCGCCGCGAGGTTGAGGCATCAGCCTGTGTAAAGGGGGCAAAAATGAGCTGCTGTTTGTGCTCATCAATGCCAATGCCGGTATCAATAATGGAGAAAGTTAGCAGGTAATCACTGTCCCCATGCAGAGCTTCACAGTGCAAAGTAACCTTACCACTGTCGGTAAACTTCACAGCATTGCTGCACAGGTTCAATAGGATCTGCTCTATCCGCAGTTCATCTGCTTTGATCCAGCAGGCGCTGCTGATATTGGTATTGAGTTGCCACTGTAACCCTTTGTCTGAGGCGCTGGTGGCAAACAGACTGTCTATGCGGCTAAGCAGGTGTTGCAGGTTAAAGTCGTGCTGTTCAATGGCCAGGTGATTGGATTCAATTTTGGCAATATCAAGAATATCGTTCACCAGGTTCAGTAAGGTTTTGGCTGCCATATCAATGCGACTGGCATAAGACTGGAGCGTCTCGAATGAGTCAGTGGTTTTCATCAAAGAGGCAAACCCCACCACGGCATTCAGTGGGGTACGAAGCTCATGGCTCATATTAGCCAGAAAGCGGCTCTTAGCCTGGTTGGCACGCTCGGCATCTTCAACCGCCTGGCGCAGCGACTGAGTACGTTGTTCGACCAGGTGGTTGAGTTCATAGTGCTGGTAGTTGTTAAGCAGCACTATGAAGGTGATCAGTGCAGTAATGCTGAGCTGCAGCAGGAGCAGCAACACCGTCTGACGGTGGTTGAGGCTGGCCACAAAGTCGGCTCTGAGCTCCAGCTTGATGCGCCAGATCTGGCCACCAAACTGAATGCGCGTCTCAAACAGACTATCTGCAGGTACACTATTGGCTGAGATAGGGTGGTTGCTGTAGAAAGGCACGCTGTCATTGCCATCATAAACTGCAATATTGTAACTACCCGCCTGCGAGCGTTTAAGCACTGAGCCCAGTAAGGTATCGGTTTGCACCACCGCTGCGGCATAGCCAAGAATATCTGCCTGAGGGTCGGCCGCGCCTCGGCGGTAGACCGGAGAAAGCAACAGATAAGCAGGTACTGGCGTATCGCTTTGGACCAGCTCAATGATATCTGTGGCCTGTGGCCGCACCGTAATGGCCGGGTTTTCCAGTGCCTGCTTGCGGTTTTCACGTGAATACACATTAAAGCCCAGAGCGCCGAAGTTGTCTGCCTGTGGCGAAATATAGGTCACGACCACCAGAGGATCATCGGGTGCCAGGGGCAGCCCTTTGAGCTTAACCCGGCCATTATACAGCGCATCAAACTGTTCCTGCAGGGCGTTCCCCTGCGTTTGAGCGACCCTGACATTCCAGGAAATGGCCCGCAAAAACGGGTAGCGGACGCGCTGTTGTTCGGCAATTTGGTGAAACTCCTCGGCGTTGACCTCGCTCAGAGATTGTAGCTTAGCGGCCACGCCCTGCACGGCCAGCATACTGAGGTTGACCTGCTGTAACAGTAAATTTTCTACCAGTCTCAGCTCTCTTTGTGCTTCTCGCTTGGCAGCCTGAATATTGCCCTGATTGTACAAGTAAGTGGTCAGAACCACAGATAAAAACAGCACAAAGCTGGTGGCAAACACATTGCGGCTGCGGTGATAGCTGTGTTGTTTAAAAGCCCATGCGTCGAGCATCAGCAGGAGCAGCGGGGTAAAGATCAGTATGCCCAGGCTGTCGCCCAGCCACCAGGCCACCACGTTTTGCCAGTGATGACTAAATTGATAGTCGGGGTTAAACAGACTCAGCGAGAAGACACCGATATTGGCCGAGATCAGGTTGCACGCAATACCTACCAGAAAGATATAGTAGGCGATATGTTTACGCGAGCGCATTCGCAGCGGATCGCCCAACCAAAGTCGCAGGATAGAGCCTCCGGCCAGTCCCTGAAAGCAGGCACCCAATGCAATAATCGACACTTGCAGCAGCTGCGCCAGGGTGGCATCCGTAAACACATAGCCATGGGCTGTGGTCCAGTTGAATAATGCGGAGGCCATAAATAAGCCGGGCAGAAAACGCCAGCCCCACACTAAAACGCCTACCAGGCCTACGCCGGCCGGTAGCCAAATGGGCAGCACCTGATCCTGAAAGGCAAACGCGGTGAGCAGTTTTCCCAGTGCAAAGTAGCTCACTGCCATGAGCAAGTAAGCAGCCCACTGATGGTACACTGTGCGAAATTGGAACTGCATATTGATCCTGTCCTTTTCCGTTAAACTGGCAGGGGACGTTTGGTAAACGTTTGCTTCAAAACGATGGTTGACTCAATCCCTGCAATACAGCCGATGGCACCAAGGCGGTGCTTTACAAAATGCTCGTAGCTGGGTAAGTCTTCGGCAATGATCTCAAGTAAGTAATCATGTGCGCCAGAGACCACCGAGCAGCTGAGCACCTGTTGCAGTTGTTCTACATCCGCTTCAAACTGGGTGGCAGCCTGCGCAGAGTTCTCACTCAGCCGAATAAAGGCATATACCAGTACAGTATAGCCCAGCGATTGCGGTGCTAAAGCGGCATGGTAACCTAAAATCACGCCATCCTGTTGTAACTTTTTAACCCGCCGCAGGCAAGGAGTATCGGATAAGCTGGCTTGCTCAGCCAGTTGGGCATTGCTGAGCCGGGCATTGTGTTGCAAGGCTCTGAGCAGGATGCGATCTTTGTTATCAATGTGCGCCATGATAGTGATTTCTGCTAATTTATAGTTTTTTGATTATAATTATTACCAATCTAGTCTAGCGTTTACATGAATTTTAGCAAATTTTAGCGTCCAGGTTTTGGTAGCCTGAAGCTCTAGAATTTGGGGAGCAATTATGACTACGCTGACACAGGCATTCGATCACTGGATCCGCAGTGATTTTGTGGCACTCAACGACAAGCTGGAGACTGCCTACTGGCAGCAGCAGGATAAGGCCAATGTCGTGGGTGTCGAAGACGACTTAAAACAACAATTACTCAACGAAGGCCAGCAACATATTCAGGCTTTGCTGGCCGAGGGCAACACCGATGAGGGCTTCGACAATGCCTTCGACTTGCTCGGCAACGTGGGCCTGTATATGGCTGCGTGTCGCCGCCATGAGCTCACCGAGCCCAGCCGTGAGCAATACTCACCGCTCAAAGAAGCTTCCGCACTGGCCATGCATATTGGCGCGTCGATAGGGGTTACACCACGCTTTGCAACCGCACACCTGACAACTCACAACCGGGCCATTGACGGCGTCTATAAACGCTTTACCAGCCATCCGGCTGAGCAACTGTTCATTGATTATAATACCCGGGCAATTTTAGCCTATAAACGTGCCGCGGAATGTTTATTAAAGATCCAGCCCCTGGGTATTTCACACCCAATGACTCCGGTGCTGCTGATGCAGGTCAAAGAAGCATTGCTCGATGTGATCCGCTCTAACCAGTGTCTGTTTGAGCAGCTCGATACCGACGCCTTCTTTTATGTGGTACGTCCGTATTATAAGCCTTACCGGGTTGGTAAGGAGGTCTATCGGGGCGCTAATGCCGGGGATTTCGCCGGGATCAACGTGATTGATATGCTACTGGGCTTGTGTCAGGCCAATGATGTGAACTACGCTCAGATGCTGGTGGACAAGTTCCTGTATATGATGCCCGAGGATCAGGCTACGCTGCGAGAGTGCATGCGTCTGCCTAATCTGATGGATGCGTTCTTAGCCGCTGCACCTCAGCATCATGCCAGTGGTTGGTATCAGGAAGCGGTGAGCGCGTTTGTGCAGGTGTGTAAGCTGCACGGCGATACCGCTATTCAGCACCATAATCAGCTGGTAGAAAAGTACATTGCCAAGCCGTCGGGTGATATGAACACGGCGCACCTGGATAAAGTGACCGCCAGCGGGCCGCCTTTACCTGTGCTGCTAAACCAGCTGGCCCTGCTGCGCGACAAGCGGGCAGCGGCAAAGCGTGACGATGTGTTTACCCGATTTGATGATTTGAACACGCTGCGTCGCAGCATTGCAAAGGACTTCTAATGAACCAGGTCGACTTTTCGTTGCCTCAGGGCCACTACTTACTCAGCCACTCGGTAGGGCGACCACTGGCGAGTGCCGAGCAGGATTTTATGCAGCGCTATTTTCACCCCTGGGCCGGTGACAACCATGAGCCCTGGTATCAGTGGCTCGATGGCATACAGCGTTTCACTGCGGCTTTGGCCAAGCTGTTTAACAGTCAGGCCGAGTATTTTTGTCCGCAAAGCAATCTCTCCAGTGGCCTGACTAAGTGGGTAATGAGCCTGCCGGAAACGGGCAAGCAACCGGTGCGGGTGCTGATGAGTGAAAGCGACTTCCCCAGCATGGGATTCGTGCTTCAGCAAGCGGTGCCCGATGTGGAGATCCGCTTTATCCCTGCGGCACTGGATATGTCAGACTTAAGCGTCTGGCAGCAGCATCTCGCTGATGATATCGACTGGGTGTTTGTCAGTCAGGTGTATTCAAACACCGGCCAGCAAGCACCCGTTGAGGCCATTACGCAGCTGGCAAAAGCCCAGGGCTGCCGGGTGATTGTTGATGTTGCCCAGGCTGCGGGCGTGATCCCCATCGACCTGTCTGCCAGTGCAGCGGATTGCGTACTGGGTTCCTGTGTAAAGTGGTTATGTGGCGGACCGGGTGCCGGATTTATCTGGGTGAATCCGGCCATACTCGACCAATGCCAGCCTAAAGATGTCGGCTGGTTTTCCCATCAAAACCCCATGGAATTTGATATTCACCACTTTGCCCCACACCACAGTGCGCTGAGGTTTTGGGGCGGCACCCCGTCCGTGGCTGCGTATATCTTTGCCGCCCACAGCATCGAGTATTTCGCCCGGATTGGTGTGGAGACAGTGCGGGCGCATAATCTGAACCTGCTGGCACGCTTGCACGCTGAGCTGGCTCCCTGGTACATAGCGCCAACCGAGGCACAGCGCTGCTCGGGGACGGCCATCCTGAACGCGGGCGATGCGCAGGATAAGGTACTTGCGGCGCTACGTGAGGCGGATATTGCGGTCGATGCGCGCAAGCTCGGTATTCGGGTTTCCCCGCACATATACAATACACAAGCAGACATCGATGCCTTTATCCGGGTGTTTAAAATGGCGTTATCAACCTGAACTATGGCTCAGCCCTAGTGCCTTTTTCGTCTTCGTTTTGACCGAGCGCCAGTGCGTGACGGGCTGCTTTGGCGCCAGTTGCAACAGCTGTGCAAAGTCAATATCGGCAAAGGCGATTTCACTGTGGTGCGCCAGCATCACAGTGGCGGGGCCCAGTTGCTGAAGTTTGAGCAGGGTTGCCCGGTACAGACGCGGATAAAACACCGGATAGGGCGGAATGAGCTTACCGCGAACCTGCACCATCACATCGGCGATATACACGGTACTGCGCCTGGCATGATACAGGCTGATATCCCGATCTGTGTGGCCAGGGGTGTGCAGTGCCTGCCAGTCTTCAAAGCCGGGTAATACAGCACCGTCGGGTAAATAAATATCCGGCTTTAAGGTACGCGCATACCAGAGGTTTTTACGTGGCTTGTGTTTACGCCCCGCCACCCAAAGCGCCAGGGCGATGTCGGATAAATGCATCAGCATGCCGTCTATGCCCCGATACCACTGGCCCGGGCAATTGGCGGTGGCAATCTGCGCACCGCTTATCCTGCGTAACAGATGGGCGCCACCGGCATGATCCGGATGCATGTGGGTGACCACAATTAACTTAAGCTGGTGCACCGGGCGGCGCAGTTCATCGTTTATAAAACGGCAGATCAGCGACACATCGGCGCGGCTGCAGCCATCCAGCAACAGCAACTTATCTGGGTATTCCACCAGATAGATATTCTGAATATAGCCTTCGATTGTATGGATCTTCATGTCGGTAATGTTTTCGCACGCACTCATGGTCATATAGTTAACACATCTGACCAGATAGGCAAGGTGAAAGTGTGGTGAGGGCGGTAAGGCAAAACGTTTTATTAACAACAAACACATTCACAAGTGTGGTTTATGAATTAAATAATAAAATAGGGTGTTTTGTTTTCTTTTTGGTCACTTGTTTCTGTTTCCGGTTTTCGTAAATAGTTAATACTGATACATTCCACCCCAAATAATTTAACACTGTTGGTGGTATTGTTTTGGGTTGGTTTAATTTGTGTTTTTTGTTGTTAATGTTCTTTGCGGGTGTGTCGACGGTTGGTGCCCAGCAAACGTCCGGGTTTAATCAGTACGTCCCGCAATTGCCTACGCATGCTAGCGGGATACACCTGAAAGGGAGCCAGGATCAGCTCAGCTGGGTGGCCGTTCCGGGTGCAACTGATTATTTCATAGAAGCGTATCGTGGCTATGAGGTATATCGGGCACGAGATAAGAGGGCTATTGATACAGGAATCATGGGCAACGGCAGCGACCAGCTCAGCCAGGCGAATGCCGGTAGCGCATCTGCGCCGCACATGAGCGAGCCTTTGACGCCGCGTTATCAAAGCTTTGGTCGCAGTTTTACATTAAATGCGCCGTTCGCCGATGCCCGATATTTGGTTATTCCCTGTAACCGGATCGGCTGTGGGGCAGGCTTTGTCGCCGAGCAATATGACGCGCAGCAGTATTATCTGAACATAGAGTCATTTCAGAGCGACAGTCTGACGGTGCTTCCCTGGGATCAGGCCAAACTGAGCTGGAAAGTGGTAGGCGCGTATAGTGTCAGCCTACTGAAAGACGGCCAGCCTTATCGCACCGGCTTACGGGGTGTTGGCAATGAAATGGTGAAACTGGAGCAGAGTGCCCGGTTTACCTTGCGCGCTGAAGGCCACAACCGTCGTGTCACCGAAAAACACATACAGCTGATTTACCATGAGGTTGACGAGCCCGACACCGTACACCATGGGGTTTACTCTACGCGGTTGCAATCTATTGGTCTTGATCCTGTGCCGCGCACCGTCGTGGCTGCTGATGACAAATACCTGTTTCTGGTGGATAAGCACAATGCACTGCACAAAATAGACCATAGTCAGGCACAGGCCAAAGTTGTCTGGACACAGCGGCTCAGCGGCAAAGTGGTTAATCAGCTCTTGTCGTTCAATGATCATCTGTACTTTGGTGTCAGCAGGCTGGATGGGAGTGGCGAAGTGTGTCGGCTCTCAGTACAACACTCTACCAGAGTCAATTGCAGGACGACGTCTGACGGCGTCATCGCGGGGGCCGTCGTGGTCAAGCGGATGGCGGGCACTGGGGCACCCATTGATGACTTTATGAGTGCCAGCCGTTCTTTTCCGGGGACGGGGTTGCCGCAACCCCTCTATGAGCCGAGCATTGTATTTATCGACCGCAAGGGGTTGATCATGGAATATGATGCGGCACTGAGCAGGCTTTACCAAAGTGCTTATTTACCTGCCGTGATGCGCCAGAGCGATTATATTGTCACCCCGTCGGTTGATGAAAGTGCGCGAACGCTTTACCTGCCCTTTGTTAAACCAAGTAATGGTCATCGCAGTGTCGCCGCGATTTCGATAGATGATCCGGGGGCATTCAATAGCGGACCTATCCATCCCATCGATCCCATTAATCCGGGCGGCCCCATCGACCAGATTGGCCCGGGAGAGCCAATCGACCGCTTTTCCGCACCAATGCAGCTGCCATCAGAGCGGGAGCTGGCGCGCAGCATCCAAAACGCCGCCTATAACGACAAAATGATCACCGTAGAATGGACTAAGGAAGTAGGAGCTGGCGATGAATAAGTTCACAGGCATCATAGGATGTTTTTTTGTATTGCTTGCTAGCGGCTCCGCTTTTGCTGGCAAATTAACGGAAAGAGAGATCAGAGACAGGGAAAAATACTGTACCAACAGCGCTTACACTGTACTCCAGCCTGAGGGGGGAGGTGTCGTTGAAGTGCCGGTTCAGATAGTGGATAACCAGGGGCACAATCCGGGCCTGGGGGCAAACTTTTTCGAGTTATCTTTAAACGATATAACGGCTGGTAAAACAACTATGCTGTTTGACCGAAGTAAAAAGGCTCATACCCACAATTATACAGCCAAGCTATCCGAGCCCCATAGGTATAAGTTACATGCAGAATACTTTTTCTGGAGAAGTAATGAGACCGGAGGATCGGGTGGTTCGAGTGGTGGCTCAGGTGGTGGCTCAGGTGGTGGTGGTAATATTGGACCGGTGTGCGATCCTCGCAAAGAAAGATGCGATGATCTTGAATCGGTTGGGCTTTCCTCTGAGCCGGGGGAAGATACTGTTTTTGAAACCACGGTTGTTTGTACCAACTATATTTCCATCGTACCCAGAACATACCCTAGTATCGAGCTGAGTAGTTCAGCGAACGGAAAAACCATCACCCTGACGGCGACAGCCAAAGACGCAGGGAGTGATATTCACTCTCTGGAAGTGTGTCTCGAAGACTCTGATGGCTGTGAAACTATGATTTCATGTTCCAGCAACGAGGCTGGACGGTGTGCAGGCTTTGATAATGGTGCTGAGGTTGCCGCTACGTTTGACTACGAGCTGGGGTATGGGCAGCATCGTACCTTCAGGGCTACGGCCACAGACAGCTATGGCTTGTCATCCACCGTTGAGCACCAGCCCGACGTCATCACGGAAGAGAACACCAACTCAACCGTGACCCTGGCACTTTATAATCTGGACGGTCAGCCGCTGGAGAATGGCGTAACGCTGTATGGTGAGCAAGACATTCTTGCCGTAGCACATATTCAGGATCAGGACGAAACCTCGGCCAACTGGCCCAGCTCAGCCACACTTCAGGTTGGCAGCAATAATTTAGCTATGCTGGACAGGGAAAGGAAAGGTGCACTTAAATTGCCGTCAGGGGACCTTGCTGTGCCATGTTTTACGTCTGGCTCAGGCGTAGAAAATCGAAATAATACACACTGTTATCAGCGGTTAGAAATCTCAAGCACGACTTTGTTTCAGGCATCGTCGGGAGGAGGGCAATCCAGCCAGTTTAGAATAAATATAGCAACCCGGCCCAACCTGACAAATGTGTCACTCCAGGACTATGTGGTGTTGCCAGGCTCCCCGTTTAAGCTGAATTTTACAGCGGTTGATGACGGGGAGGCGGTGAGTCAAGACCGCATCTCTGTATGTTATATGCCGCGCACCGCGTCGCCTGCCACGCTAACCAGTTGCGAAGGCGCAACCTTGGTAAGCAACCTGGAGCAGGGGCAAAACAACACCTACAGTGCAGAATTTAAAGCACCACACGCACGGCGTTACAGTTTGCTTGTCCAGGTGCGTGATAATTCAGGCTTGACTGATGCTCAAGCACTATCGGTGCTGAATTTTACCGTGATTCAAAGCACAGGTGTGGCGTTAGCGACTCCTGCGGAGGGCTTTGGTGAGGGCCTTAAGCGAATGCGTGGTGTAGAGTACACAGAGGAGATTTTGGTTGGCGCATTAAGCTCTGAAGACAGTTATTTGTGTCGTGTTGCCCTGGTTGATGAGGGCGTTGGCGGGGAAATTGCCAGCGCGACGGTAGAGCGGCCTTTACCTAAGCTGGAACAACAAAGTAACAGGCTGGTCGCACAGCTGAAGTGGACGCCGTCTACAGTGCTACCGTCAAGCTTGAATGTGAAAGCCAGAGCGTATTTGCGCCGGGGGAGTACGTGTAGCACGCATACCGAGCGGGCCATCGACAGTGCCGGGTATTATCCGTTTACTCTGAACTTCCAGGAGCCCAAAAACCCACAAGTGGTGCTGGAGCATGATGGCACCAAGTCACCGGGCGTGATTAATATCACGCTAAATCGACGTGAAGCGGATCATGCGAGCAAATACAGGCTGTATGAGTTTGTTGGCGCCCAGGGTCAGGTACCGCCCACCGACCTGACAAAGTGGCGCCAGGTTGAGACAATCAGTGCAGACAATCATGCGTTAACGCACACAATCACAAAGCCGCCTACAGATCACAACAAAAAAGCGGTGTACTGCGCGGTTGCCGAGAATGCCGATCACACAGGGCCAATGGAGTACAGTGCCTCAAATTGTGCGCAAACGATCATTCATAATCAGGGGGACGCGCCTCCGCCGGCTTACTTTGATAACGATGGCAATTACTTTGCGCCGTATACACTCAAGATTGAATCCGCTTCAGCCTATGCCAGTCAGGCAGACTTAGCGCTGTATTTTAAACTTGAACGCCAGGTGGCGGATGGTACATGGACGGTACTGAGCTCGCAGATAGCAGCGCGCAGTTTTAGCAACAGCGCACCGGAAGCACAATATGAGATAGCACACCCGACTGCCAATCAGCGGGTGACCTACAGGGTAACGGCATTTAACCGAAACGGCGCGCAGAGTGTGCAAAGTGCCCAAAGCACCTTTACTGTACAGCATGTAGACGCAAAAGTTGTCTCTGTGACCAAGGGCAGTGCCGCGCGCGAATATGTGGTAACCGGTGCTGCGTTTGCATCGCAGGGCAATATCGTATCTGTGCAGCAAAATACCACAGGCGTCAGCTATCAGCTCAGTGGCGCTGATATCACGTACATCAGCGCTAACGAACTCAGGATCCGAGTCCCGAATTCGATAGACCAGGCTTATACTCAGGGTGGCTTTGTAGTTGGGGTAAAAAATGCGCTGATCGGTGCCAGTTATTCAACGTACAACGCCGATGCCACCTCAGGCGTTGTGGAAGATCCACTGAATTATACGCCAACAGTGGGTTTTAACGGCCAGCAGTATTTGGGTAAAGGCAATGCACTGTACGCCGAGAGAGATCTCCAAACGCAGTGGCATCGCACAACGGGCGGTAAGCTGAGTTCTCGTCCGGTGGTCACTCAGTCGGGCAGTGGTGGCGATGTGGTCTTTGCCGGATCGCAGGATCATCATATTTATGCCTGGAGTGAGATTGGCACTCGGCTTTGGAAAACCACGACCCGGGGCCCTATCAAGGCCGAGGGGTTAGTGGTCGGAGATGACCTGCTCAGTGCGCAGTTATTCTATGGCTCAGCCGATGGTGCCTTGTATGTCTTGAATGCTAAAACCGGCGCCATCGACTATTTATACAAGCTGGGTGCCACAGTGAGCCAAAAACCCTTTGTGGTAGGCAACCAGATCTGGGCAGTGACAGAAGATGGTCAGGTGCATAAGCTGGACCGTAACGCAGCCGGACTGGAGCCCCTGAAGTGGGGGGATTTGGGCGACTCTCCCTTGCTGGATGCCTTTAATCGGGACTTTCCCGCAGGCTGGACGCCAGGGGAAGATTTGAGCACGGTGTATTCCCTGTTACGTCTGGGATATCTCGCACTGGGCCGTGATTTAACCCGTGCCGAGCTATCGTTCCTGGCCTATGCCGTCGAGCAGCACAATGTCACTTTGCTGGAAGTGGCTAAAGCCATGTTGGCATCCGTTGAAGGCACACAACGATATGCATTAACGGCTAGTGAAGCTCAGTTTTACGATCGGCTCGTTGAGCTGATGTACCATGTCTCGGCCAATGGTCTGGCCGGTTACGACAGAGCACACTGGGTAAACAGGCTGAATACCGATCTGTCGCGGGCGCAATTCCTGCTGGAAGTTCAGTGGTCTTCAGGGTATGCCATAACTTATAACAAGGCAGTGGCCAGCACGCTGTATTATTACTATGGCTACTGTTATCTTGACGACCTGTGTAACGACATGGTTGATTCGGATGGCGACAACATCAGTGATGTGGCCGAAACGGTGCTGGGCACCAATAAGCTGGACCCGCGCGATGGTTTGTTAAATGCCCCGACGCTGGAATTGACGCTTGCAGGCGAAGGCCGCATTAACGCTAAATTTAGCTACCAGCAAGACCTGGCTCGGTTTAAGCTGGTGGATGTGGCCAGTAATACGGCGCCAACACGCTATCCGGCGGTGAATCGTGAGGCTGAGGCCGTGTTGGTTTATCCAAATGGCGGCCACAGTTTTTATGCCCAGGCCTGTATTGATGTGGCGCTGAACCCATCGACGCCTGCGATCAAGACCGAATTCTGCTCCAGCAAGTCGGCTCAGCAAAGTGTGACCGTGCTGGATAGTCTGAGCCAAGGCCAGATCACCCCACATGCGGCGCCGCTCAATCTTGCCAGTTTTGACCCGGCGAGCAGCACTGCTTTGCAAACTCACCATAACTATCAATTCACAACGGGTAGTTTCCGGGTCAATGAACAGGGGGCAGCAACTTATAGTATTCCCATTGCATTACCACAGGGGATAGCCGGAGTAACCCCCGAGGTAAGCCTGAACTACAACAGCCAACAGCCCGAATCTTCCGTGGCTCAGGGTTGGCAGCTGTCCGCAGGTTCGGCTATTAGCCGCTGTCGTCAGACGCTGGCGCAGGATGGTGCATTTAAACCCATCTCTATTGGCGTGTCGGACGAGGAAGACCGCTACTGTCTGGATGGTCAGCGACTCATGCTGATCAACAACGCAGTGCACGGTAAGGTTGGCGCAGAGTATCGCACCGAAATAAATACCCAGCAGCGCATTGTGATTGAGGCCGGGGAAGAACCCTACAAGGTGCAGTTTGTTGTTTATGGCAAAGATGGCAGCAAACGCATTTATGGTGGCACCAAAAATAGCCAGGCCGGCGGTGAGCACTACCCGACCAGCTGGTTGTTACGTCAGAGCATGGACAGTGTTGCCGCCGCAAGTAACAAAGCGGAGCCTGCCGCCAATGTGATTAAGTATCGCTATCGTCATGGTGGCGCAGGTGGCGGTGTGGGCTCTGCGCTCGGACAGTTGGAGACCGTGCTATCAAGCATCGATTATAGCGGTTATACCGTCACCTTTAATTACCAGGCAGGCCCGGTACGTCACCTCGCATACAGCCTTGAGCCGGTATCCCTGCCTATGTGGTCAAAGGCACAGTTGAAGGATATCCGGGTCTCTAAAGGTTCGGTGCCACTGCATTACTACGACCTGCACTTTGAAAACGGCGCCAATGGAGTACGTCAGCTCACAAGTGTGCAGCATTGTGATCGCCCCGTGTGGAGCAGTGGTGCTCTGTGCAAACAGCCCATCCGGTTTGACTATGAAGACACCAAAACCTATCCACAGATGAATGCCTCGCATACGCTGATAAGCGCCGGCAATAATGAAAAGATTGTGGCGACCAGTGTGCTGGATACCGATGGTAATGGTGAGCCGGAGCTGGCCACGCTTATTCAGCTGGAAAGCCTGTACGAGCATGAGTTGTGTCTGATAAAGCGTGATGGCACATCAATCTGTGAAGTCATAGATACATACAATCGCGAAGACAGTGTCACCATGATGCCCTTTGATCATGAAGGGGATGGTACTCAGGGGCTGCTGATCCAAACCAAAAAGCCGCTTGATGGCGCTGATGTGAGCATTCAGTGGACATATTTTAAGTTTGACGCAAGCCCCTGGCAGAGCCGCGCTGTAACCAGCGGTGGCAGCATGAAGGTGGTCCGAGTTGGCGATGCCAATGGCGATGGCCAGGATGACTTAATGTATACCGACACAACATCATATCAGCAGCCTCGCCTGGTGCTGAATCGGGATGTTTTCCTTGGTAATCATCAGGACATCCAGCGCTCGCTGGAGCGCGATGTACCATTTTACTTTATAGATATGGACTTTGACGGCAAGGCTGACCTGGTGACATCAAAATGTGCATCGGATGGGTGCCGTGAACCGGGCAAGTTTGATTATATAGCTATTTACTACAATCGTTATGACCCGGCCAATCACGAGCATAAATTTGATTACACTTCAGCATATATGGTCCACAGCAGCCTGACGCCTTTGGATGTTAATGGCGATGGTACGCTGGATCTGATGTATCAGAATCAGGACGACGACTGGGAAATTGCCCTGGTACGTCCGTCACTGGGAGAAGGGCTAAGATTTGACCAGGATGGGATCATAACACTGGCCGCCCCGGACAATGTCACTATAGACAGGGACATCGCAAAGTGGCCGCCACAGCTGGCCGACCTCAATGGAGATGGCCGAACAGAGTTGTATGTGACGGGTAAAACCAATAGTAAGCAGGAATATGGCCTGTACCGCTATGAGTTTGATCCGGCGACTCGCACCTTTATTACACCAAGCAACGCGGCTTACCAACCGGGTATAACGCCCACCTACAATAACACGGTATTTTTCGCCGATATGGACGGTGACACCATCCCTGAGCTGGTGGCTCAGAATGGCTATAAAGTGACGCAATACGGCAGAACCTACCAGCACAATGCTGCCGGGCGTCTGCGTACCATTACGCAGGGCCTGGGCAACCAGACCACAATCCGTTATGGCGCTATGTCTGACCCGGCTGTGTATCGCAAAGGCGATGCGGCCGTCACCGCACAAATGCAAGCCGACAGCGGCCTGAAAGTCACCGATCTGGCGGGTGGGTCAATGTTGGTTCGTGAGGTGCAAACCAGCGCCCTGGATACCCAAACGGGTGATACAGCGCTGAGTGTTACTTATCAGTACGAAGGCGCTCGGGTGCAGTTTGGTGGGCGAGGCTGGCTGGGCTTTGCAGCGCTGACCACTAACACCATCAAAGACGGACTGCGCATTGCCACGCGCACAGAGTACGAGCAGACGTTCCCGTTCACGGGGATGCCAAAACGCACCACCAAAACCCTGTACGAAGGGGGATATGCAAGGGTGCTGAGCGATGCCATTGACCGTTATAAAAAGGCGCCAGCGCAGAGTGCGCCGGGCAGTGTCTACCAGGTGTACAACCAGGATAGCCGCACCTGTAGCGCACGCATCAACAGCGATTATTTCATTGCCGGATATGATTGTAGCCAGACCAGCACCGAGCAGGACGACTATGGGAATGTGAAAAAACTGGTCGTCAGCCAGTATGACATAGGCACTGCACAGGACTTCCTGCTGGCAGAGGCGCCGGCTGATGCCACCTCGACGGTCACTACAGTGAACGAGTATGGCACCGAGGCTGAACAACAGCTGGGCCGCCTGAAAAGGGCAACCGTTACGCATACCCGTCAAGGCTATGACGAGGTAACGCGCAGCAGTGAATTTACCTATGTACAAAGTGATGCTTTAAAGGGCTTACTTGAAACGGAGACGGTAGAGCCCGATGGCGCCTGCGATGCCTATCTGAAAACCACTTATGGGTATGATCGCTTTGGGAATCTCACCAGCAAGCAGTTGACCAGCAAAGCGGGCTGTGCAGACCCAATTGATCGGATCAGCACCACAACCTACGACGGTGAAGGCCGTTATGTGGTGTCGCAGTACAACGGGGTGTACACAACCCAACAGGTGATATCGCGCAATAAGTATGGCCAGATCCGCGAAGTGCGTAATGCCGACGGCGTATCTCAGTACACCCACTATGACGCGTTTGGCGGTGAGATTGGCAGCTATTCACCAAGCGGGGCGCAGCAGCGCACCCTGCTGACGGACTGTCCATCAGACGCGCCCGCTTACTGTGCATTTGCCAGCGAAACCTATGTGAATACCGAGCTGTTAGCGCGCAGCTTCTTTGACCGCCTGGGCCGCACCCTTGGCAAAGAGCGCCTGACACCCAAAGGCCAGTGGCTGCGCGATACAACCCATTACGACAAGTTCGGCCGCGCGATTGTCACCACTAAGGCGGGCAGTGCATCCACCCATACACACTATGATGTGCTGGACCGGGTAACTGAGGTCGAGGACACCCAGTCTGGATTGCTCACAACACTAACGGTTTCTGACCGCACCACCACGACCACCATCAGTGGTGATATTCCGGGTGGCGAACAGAAGACAGTGGTTACCCACAATGCCCATGGTGAGAAAGACACGGTAACCGATCCCGACGGCCAGGTGCTTACCTACACTTATAATGTGCTGGGTCTGCTGGCAACGGTTCAATCTTCGGCAGATGGCAACGCTACGCTGATCTCCAATACCTACAACCTGATCACAGGCCGTAAAGCGCGCACTGAGGATGTTGACCGGGGCAACTGGCAATACACCTACAATGCACTGGGCGAGCTGTTGACGCAAACCGATGCCAACGGCACCAAACAGGGCTTTGAATATGACAGCCTGGGCCGTAAAACCGCGCTAAAAATTAACGATGTGGTTGATAGCGAGTGGCATTACGACACCGACAAACCCTGGCGTCTGGATAGCGAGCAGCGCGGCAGTTGGGCGCGGTCGTACCTTTACGATGCTCTGGGGCGTCAGGTGGCATCGGTCACCGATTTAGCAAGTACGCTGAGCTGTAAAGATGAGGTCAGCTACGAGCCTGC
>NZ_PPUZ01000068.1:0-20049 GCF_004212645.1 Pseudoalteromonas rubra
CCGATCTGTTCTATTTTGAGGCGAGAAAATATGTTCGATAACCAGGCAAAAATTTTGCTATTTAGTTGTTCTAAATGAGAAATTTTTAACACAGTTAGCGTCATATTTGCTCCGTCAAATTGAACAGGTATTTAGTGAAATTGGTATTATTACCTATTTTTTAGCAAAACCTTGTCCAGCCAGGCTGAGCTGAGCAGGCGTTTAAGATACCCCATCAGATAAGTTGGGAAGGTCACATAATATCTCGGTTTAGCGCGTTTTGCTGTGAGCGCATGTAGCAATTTGTCATAGACGGCCTCTGGCCCCAGCGTAAATTTTTGCGGTGCAGACTGAGCGTTCAGGCGAGTTAGTTGTGCCTCGTATTCGGTTTTGTGCGCGCTGTTTGCAATCTCGATGTGCTGTTCAAAGGCGACGCGTGCATTGCGGCGAAATTCGGATACGATGGGACCGGGCTCTATCAGGCTTATCTGAACATTGGAGCCACTTAGCTCCATTCTGAGTGTGTCAGTTAAGCCTTCTAGTGCGAATTTACTGGCGTTATAAGCCCCCCGGTACGGCAGAGCAACCAAACCCAGCACCGATGAGTTTTGAATAATGCGGCTGTCATCGCCATGGGCTCTCATATGAGCAACGGCAAGACACGTCAGGGTATGCCAGCCAAATAAGTTCGTTTCAAATTGCGCGCGTAACACGTCCGTGGGCAAGTCTTCGACTGCACCAGGCTGACCATAGGCGCCGTTGTTAAATAGGGCGTCCAGTTTACCGTCGCAAAGTGCAACAGCCTCATCAAAGCCCAGTTTAATTGAGGCATCGTCGGCCAAGTCTAAAATGATACAAGGGATCCCCAGTGCTTCAAAGCGTGTCAAGTGTTGAGGATTGCGCACTGAAGCCACAACGCGAAAGCCATCATCCTGGAGTGCTTTTGCACAGTAATAGCCAATGCCGGTGGAGCATCCGGTGATTAAAATCGATTTTGTCATGTGTTTATCCATGTTTTTTCGCACTGTAAAAAGTCAGCTCGCGATTAACTGTGAATTTTTGTAGAATCACCGCACATTGTAAGTTGTTAATTTAAATATTGATATAATCATCATATCGATAGATAAAAATAAAGATTGTTTATGAATTTAGGCATTGTTTTGCTAAGTGCAACAGTAAATCTGAATAGTCATTTACCACCGTTACAAGACTGGCAAGGAAAAAGTGTTGGCCTGATGCAGGAGCAGGGGCCACTCACCACAGATTTTGAACTGAGCAAGGGCCTGGAAAGCCCTGACTATGCAAAAACGATGGCATTTATCGACCGTTTGGTTGCCGCAAATCCAACTCAGTTTAAGGCCGTTACCATAGGGCGTAGTGACGCAGGGCGCGATATTAAAATGCTGGTCGCCTCAGAAGCCAATCAGTTCAGTCCGGCGATGATAAAAAATAACAATAAACCGACGTTACTGATCCAGGCTGGGATCCATGCGGGTGAAATTGATGGCAAAGATGCCATGTTTATGCTTTTGCGCGACATTGCGACTGGCAAACGGCGCGATATTCTGAATAAAGTAAACCTTTTGTTTATCCCCATATTGAATGTCGATGGTCATGAAAGGCGCAGTACCTACAACCGTATTAATCAGCGCGGCCCTGCGCTCATGGGTTATCGTACTAATGGGCTGAACCTGAACCTGAATCGTGACTACACCAAACTAGATACGCCTGGCGTTCGGGCCATCATGCAAGTGGTTAATCAGTATCAACCCGCTATGTATCTGGATTTGCATGTAACCGATGGCGCTGATTATCAATATGATATCACTTATGGTTTTAACCCTAGTTTCGCCAGTGAATCACCAGCGGTTGCAAAAGTGCTTGAGCAGCACTTTACCCCAATGATAGACGAGAAGTTGCGTGAGCAAGGCCATGAGCCTGGTCCTCTGGTATTTGTGATGGATAAGCGGGACTTCAAGAAAGGTCTTGCTGGCTGGGTTGCCAGTCCCCGTTTTTCAAATGGCTGGGCCGACATCAAGGCATTGCCAAGCATCTTATTGGAGAATCACTCACTTAAACCTTATAAGCAGCGCGTGCTGGGAACCTATGTTTTTGTCGATGGTGTCATAGACGCACTGGCTGAACATCAGCAAGCGCTGGCCAAAGCGGTTGAAACTGAGCAACACTTTGTGCCGGATGAACTGGTTGTTGAGCGCAGCTACGCTGAAAAGCCAGATCCTATTGCTTTTAAGGGTATTGCCTACAAGCGCTTCGAAAGTGCGTTGTCAGGGCAAATGGAGGCTAAGTATCTGGGAGAGCCTAAGCTTTACGAGCAGCTGCCTGTATACTGGCAAAAAGTAGAAAAACGCAAAGTAAAAGTACCCAATGCGTTTTATATTCCGCCAGCGTACACAAATACAGTGGACAAGTTAAAGCTGCATGGCATTACCGTAGAGCAGCTTAATACTGATGTGCTGGCTGATGACCTTGTTCAGCTTGCTATTAAGTCTTACAAGTTTGCAGATGCCCCCTTTGAAGGGCGCTTTCGTGTCAGTGCCGAATTCGAGCAGCAAGCTGTACCTGCAACTCTGAGTTTGTCAGGCTGGTTTAGGGTGTCTACGCAGCAGGCTGGCGGAGAGCTTGCTACACATTTGCTTCATCCGAGTGCGCCTGATTCGCTGTTTGCCTGGGGCGATTTCCCAGGTGTATTCCAGCGCACCGAGTACGTTGAAAATTATGCGCTTGAACCTTTTGCCCGGAAAATGTTAAAAGACAATCCGGCAATGGCTCTGGCGTTTGACAAGAAGATCAGCGAGGATAAAGCCTTTGCAAACGATCCTAAAGCGCGTATGGAATGGCTCTATCAGCGCACACCTTATTACGATCAGGCTTATTTGAAATATCCGATCCTCATGTCCTTTAAGGAAAAATAGATGCAGGTAATTACCATACCCGTTACGCCATTTATGCAAAATTGCAGGATAATTTGCTGCCCAGTCACGGGGCAGTGTGCAGTGGTTGACCCGGGAGGCGATGTTGATAAACTATTGTCTGTCATAAAGGAACGCGCACTTGATGTTGAAATGATTTTGCTCACTCATGGCCATTTGGATCATGTGGGTGCCAGTGAAACCTTATCTAATGCATTAGGGGTTGATATTGTCGGCCCGCAGCGCGAAGATAAGTTCTGGTTTGATGCATTGCCAATGCAGGCTCAGATGTTTGGCTTTGCACCACACGCAGCGTTTTTTCCAAACCGCTGGCTAGAACACGGTGACTGCGTGGAACTGGGTGAATTAAAATTAGAAGTGCGTCATTGCCCTGGCCACACGCCGGGCCATGTAGTGTTTTATGAGCCACAAAGTGCCACTGTGGTGGTCGGGGATGTGTTGTTCAAAGGGTCTGTTGGCAGAACGGATTTTCCGAAAGGGGATGCGGCACTGTTAAAGCGCTCTATAGAAACTCAGTTATTCACCTTGCCAGAGGCAACGCGGGTAATGAGTGGCCACGGGGAAGATACCTCGATTGGTTATGAACAGCGCCATAATCCTTTTATGAGCGGGCGGTTTGGCTGATAACTGAGTCTATCGGCACTTTATTCATTTAACTAATTAAAAATTAAGAAAAATATGTCATTAAATCAGGTTGATCGTCAAATACTCGCGCTGTTACAGCAAGATGCAAGTCTGTCTACGGCTGAAATAGCCGATAAAGTGGGGCTGTCGCAGTCACCGTGCTGGCGCCGCATTGCGAAACTCGAGCAAGATGGGTATATCAAGGGCAAAGTTGCATTGTTGGATGAAAAGCAGCTTGGTTTTGATATGCTGGTTTATGCCCACGTAAAATTATCAAACCATGGCCGTAATAACCTTTCTGAATTCGAAAAGTTGATCATGAGCTATGATGAAGTCACTGAGTGCTATACCATGGCAGGCACAATGGACTTTATGCTGCGCATTATTTCGCGTGGCATAGAAGGTTATGAGCAATTTGTAAGAGATAACCTGCTGAACCTGGAATATGTTCAGGAAGTACACTCAAACGTCACCATGACGTGTGTTAAGCGGACCACAGCCCTGCCAATCTGATTGTCATACATCAGACCCGAAACTCAACTATAATGTATCTCATTTGTTAAAAGCGCTGGATTTTGCTAGGATCCAGCGCTTTTCTGTCGTAGTAATAAAATCTTGGGGATTTAAATGTTTAATCTAATCAGCAAGGCGCCCAGCTCTGCTAAGAACGACATACTGTCGGGGTTAACCGTCGCACTGGCGTTGGTACCCGAAGCTGTCGCATTTGCGTTTGTCGCGCATGTCGATCCATTAGTCGGCTTATACGCCGCATTCATCGTGGGCTTAATCACCTCAATTTTTGGTGGCCGCCCGGGTATGATCTCTGGCGCAACCGGCGCACTGGCGGTTGTGATGGTCAGCCTTGTGATTGAACATGGTGTAGAATATCTGTTTGCCACTGTGCTACTAATGGGGGTACTGCAGATCCTCGCTGGGGTGTTTAAACTGGGTAAGTTTATTCGCATGGTACCGCATCCGGTGATGCTGGGTTTTGTGAATGGTCTGGCGATAGTCATCTTTTTAGCTCAGCTTGGTCAGTTTAAAGTAATGGATGAATCTGGCACATTACAATGGATGCAGGGGCAGCAGCTTTACATCATGGCTGGTCTGGTTGCTCTGACCATGGCAATCATTCATTTTCTGCCAAAACTGACAACGGCGGTACCTTCCAGTCTGGCGGCCATTTTGGTCGTTACAGGCTTGGTAATTGGGCTTGACCTGGACACACGCAACGTACTGGATTATCTCAAAGATATGAGTGGCAATTTGGATGCGACCATTGCCGGTGGTTTCCCTGAATTCCATATTCCTCAGGTCCCCTGGACCTGGGAGACTTTTACCATTATTTTCCCGTATGCCCTTATTCTGGCCGCCATTGGTCTGATTGAATCACTGCTTACATTGACTCTGATTGACGAGATCACAGAGACTCGAGGTCACTCGAACAGAGAGTGTATTGGCCAGGGTGCCGCAAATATGACTTGTGGTGTTTTCGGTGCGATGGGTGGCTGTGCGATGATTGGTCAGTCGATGATCAACATTAACTCTGGCGGTCGTAGCCGTCTGTCTGGTATCACAGCAGCAGTCCTGTTACTTGCATTTATCCTCTTTGCTGCCAGCCTGATTGAAATGATCCCGCTCGCGGCGTTGGTTGGCGTGATGTTTATGGTGGTACTGGGCACGTTTGAATGGTCAAGCTTCCGCCTGATGAAACGTATCCCTAAAAGTGATGCCTTTGTCATTGTATTAGTGTCTGGTGTCACTGTGGTGACTGATTTGGCCATCGCTGTGTGTGTGGGTGTGATTGTGTCTGCGCTCGTCTTTGCCTGGGAGCATGCAAAACATATCTACACCAGTAATTACATTGATGAGCAGGGCTCAAAAGTGTATGAGCTACATGGCCCGTTGTTCTTTGGCTCCGTAAAGAACTTTGCTGAGCTATTTGATGTTGCAAACGATCCGGCTGATGTGATCATTGAGTTTAAGCACAGTCGCGTTGCTGATCACAGCGCGATTGAAGCCATTGATGCATTGGCAGAAAAATACACTAAGGCGGGTAAAAAGTTACACTTACGTCACTTAAGTCAGGATTGTCAGCAGTTGCTGGCAAAAGCGGCAGATCTGGTGGAAGTGAATGTGATAGAAGATCCAAAATATAAAGTTGCGTCAGACAAATTGGCGTAATCTGATTTAAACAAGCCCCTTACGAGGGGCTTTTTCTTTTCCCTGTTGAGCTTTGCTCAGGCAAAATACAGCTCAGTTCATTACATATTGCTACTGATGGCCTTCATGTTATTGGATAGATTCCGGTATCAAAAACTCCTCTCGTAACAGTGCATATCTGTACTCATCTACCCAGCTGCCTTTGAAGTAGAGGCTTTTTACATAATGGGCTTCACGTCGAAAATGCAAAGCCTCCAACAACTTTTGAGCAGGTATGTTGCGGGGATCAGTGAGTGCGCTCACGCGGTGAATGTCGTATTTCGAAAACAAATGCGGCAGCAGTATTCGAAGTGCCTGTCTGGCTAGGCCTTGATGCTGTGATTCAGGCGCCAGCGTAAAACCAATTTCAACTTGCTGTTGTGGTAAAAAGTGCAGTGCCAGGTCACCAAGTAGCTTACCTGAGGCGCGCCTAACGATTGCAACCTGAAACCACAGTCCCGGCTCTGTGAAACGGCTGTAGTCCATCGCCTGGAAAAGGGCAGTGGCATCTTTCAGCGTATAGTTCTCGTCCCAGCTCTGAAATCGAGCCACTTCAGGGTTCGCTCTGTACCGGGCAAACGCTTTGAGATCTGACTCTTCAAAAGGTCGAAGCAGTAGTGTGTCATCTGCGCATAGCATATCCATATACGTCCCCAGTTGCTTTTATTTTCAATTTATAACATATATTGTGACACCACCAATAGTGTGATGGCTCTTAAAACACGGCGAATACTCGGCACCGAAGAGCAATATTGCACTATCGAGTCATTTGTTATCTAGTGTTGAGGGATCTAGCTTTGTAGTGCTTGGCCGTGCCTGTACTTGCTTGTCCATTACTCGGGTAATGGTATCGAACAGTGCCTGCATATCAATTGGTTTGGCGACGAAATCATCGAATCCAAGTGACAGATAGCGGCTGACATCCTCAGGGAGCACATTGGCGGTGATGGCAATGAGCGGTTTACGGTAGTCGGTATTTTTCACTTGCTGGCAAACTTCTATGCCATCCATCACCGGCATTTGAATATCGACAAAGAAAAGATCGGGCTGAGCCTCGTTAAAGCAATCCATGGCCAGCTTGCCGTTATTGGCCAGAGTCAGGTTGGCGTGGGTCTTTTTCATCATGGCGGCAAATATTTGCTGATTGATCAGGTTATCCTCAGCCAGCAGGACATTGACACCGCGTAAGTCGGGTATTTGCGGCTGAGCTTGAGTGGTTAAGTGTTGTGCTGTCGGCTTGGTACTTACCAGCGGCAAACTAATTGTAAACTGGCTGCCTTCACCTGCAACACTAGTGACGGTGACTTCACCCTGCATCAGCTCCACCAGCTGTTTGACAATCGCCAGTCCGAGCCCCGAGCCGCCATATTTACGCGTGGTTGAACTGTCAGCCTGCTGAAAATGCTTAAATAAGCTGGCGACCTGAGTCGCAGTCATGCCAATCCCGCTATCACTGACTGCGATAACAAGCTGGGTTTTATCTCCCTGTATATTCAATGTGACCTGGCCCTGCTCAGTAAACTTAATGGCGTTAGACAGCAAGTTGCGCAGTATTTGTTTAAGCCGCAGTGGGTCGGCAAGTCTGACTGATAACTGTGGCTTTAACTCAGTGACCAATTTCAATTCGACTTGTTTGTCGCGGGCCAGGTGCTGGTATTCCTGAATTACTTCTCGGCATAACTGTAAGATGTCAACCGCGAGCACTTCGAGCGTGAGCTTACCAGCCTCCATTTTCGAAAAGTCGAGTATATCATTCACCAAAGCAAGCAGGGTTTGCGAGGAGGTATAGCCTTGCTCAACCAGCGAGCTGTCTTCCAGGTCTTGGTTGTGTTGTCTGAGCAACTGGAACACTCCCAGAATGGCATTCATGGGGGTGCGGATCTCATGGCTCATGGTGGCAAGAAATTGCGCTTTAGCCAATTCAGACTGCTCAGCACGTACCTTTTCTTGCTTCAGTTGTGTCACCTGGGTATTAACGGTACTCACTAGCTCATTCAGTGTTTTTTGTAAGGTTTTTAGCTCTTCATATTCCAGGTTGGCATTATTTTGTTGATAGTTACCCGACGTCAGCGACATACAGTATTTTTCAAGCTGCTTCATGGGGCTTGTTACCTTGCGGCTGACATAGGCCAGATACCAAAAGAGAATGATTAATACGCCCAGTGCCAGCAGGCCGCTTCTGATAATGGCATACAAGATCTCTTGCGTATAAGCGCTGTGCTGGTGAGAAAGCGAGAGAGACAAGCTCAAGCCTTCATCCCCGCGTTCGTAAATCGGGTAGGTTGCATTGAGACCTCCCTCAAATGCGTTTCCCTCATCAAACCACAGTTGTTGATCTGAAAAGATGCGCAAAGATTCATAATCAGCCAGCTCAATGGCGAGCTGGCTGATATCCAGCTCGAAAAATAGCACGCTGGTGTAGCGAAAAGGGTCGATAAGAGAAGGTAGCGTTTGGCGCAGTGGCACGGCAATGAATAATGTCCCGCCATTTGTGTCGGTAATTCCCAGCTCCTGGTTGCTGATCAGCAGCTTGCGCACCATTAGCTCACGTGCATTGGCATTGATCACAGCATTTGCATGCTCGATGATGGAGGGCGTGGCCCAGTGCAGGGTATAAAGCGGGTAGCCTTCAACAATATAAGGGGAGCCGTCGCTGATCATCACACTTTTTACCAAAGGGGATGTGTAGACCAGGTCGCGCATTTCTTTGAGCGCGTATTGCGTATACAAAAGGTTTAGCGGGAGTTCCGCCAGGATCCGGTGGTCACTATAATGAGCGACCTGAAAAGTAAACTCGGCGAGCCTGTTTTTGATATCTAACGACAAACTGGTAGCGCGTTGTGCAACCGTGTCTGCGGCAATTTTATTGGCTTGTGTCCAGGCACTGTAAGCAAAGTGAGCGAGGGCAATGGTCAGCAGGGCGAGAACCATTGCACCGACTTTAAGCTGTAATTCACTGACCAGGCTTTTTTTCTTGCTCATAGCTAATCGACTTTTCAACAATGTGTTGCATAAAATGGGCGGCCTGATGTTCGTCCAGAACACCTGCAAGATGACGTGTCAGGCCCTTTAACATAGCCTCCCAGACAAAAGCCATTTGTGCTTCGTTGGGCATGGGCTGAGCATGTTCAAGGGTAGAAATGAGGGCCTCTACTTGCCTAATCCCTTGTATTTTTAGCATATCCAGCGCACGTTTATCCACGGGTAGCGCATTGATGGAGGACCATAAATTACTTTGCACTGGCAGAGATTGCAAAAACTCAGACAGTGTTCTGAGTTCGGCACTTTTGCTACCAGATAAGGCGTTGTCGGGAAACGCCATAACGTGAGACGAAAAGTAAGAGCGCATAGGCTCACCGCGCAAACTGGGTAGCTGCGCGACACCCAGTTTATCGCCAAAATGTTCAGAGAAGCGCTGAAACATCCAGGAGCCATTGATGGTATAGGCAACTTCACCGGATAAAAATTGATTTACGGTGCAGTCGTAGTCGCACTCCACATCCAACCATGCCTCGTCTTTAAGCGACTTATACCAGCGCAGGCCGTTTACCATCGCTGGTGTATCTAAGTTAGCGTTACCATCTATAATCAATGAGGTGCCGAAAGTACCCAAAAATGCTCTGTACCAGTACATCTCGTAATAGTTCCAGCTAATGTTAACACCCAGCTTTTGTTGTTGCGTACGAAGCTGCTGCCAGCTGTGAGCAGGCTCACTGACGAGTGCGCGGTTATAATAGAGCATCAGTTGGTTACCAAATACGATAGGCACTCCCAGTGTTGTGCCATTGGCTTTGATATTCTGGCGAACTTGATCTATCAAATGCGTTGAGAGCCAGTCATCGGGTACTTCTGATAAATCAAGTGCCGTCAGCCCCATATAATCAGCCGGCACAATGATGCCATCGGGCAGGGCGTTATTGCTGGCCCTTAACAGCAATTCGGATTTGAGCGAGTTGTTTTCGAATTCAACGACTTTGACGCCAATCCCGGTTTTTTTGGTGAACTGTGCAAACAGAGGTTTGAAATCATAGTTTTCAAGGCCAATCGCAATGGTCAGCGATTTTTGATCTGGCTGCCTAGAATGCCCCAGGCTGCTATAAAAGAATAAGCCTGTTATCAACAAAAACAATAAAGTGATGCATAACCTGCCGGGCATGACCTTCCTTAGAATGTGATTAGCTACCTAATTTATAGCAAAATATCAGGTCAGAGCAAACGGGTGATACGAAATCGTGCTTTAGCGCGACTTTTACGCAAGGTGAAATAAGCAAGTATATAGACAGATGAATTGAGAACAACGAGCTAAGTTTAATAATGTTTAGAGAGCGGTGGTGCTATAACCAACTGAGCTACGGCAGTGCTGGAATATGGGATTTAACTTATAAAATGATTTGGTACGACCGAGTGGATTCGAACCACCGACCATTGGACCGGGTCACAGAGAGTGGTGGTGCTCTAATCAACTGAGCTACAGCAGTACTGGGATATGGGATTTAACTTATAAAATAAATGATTTGGTACGACCGAGTGGATTCGAACCACCGACCATTGGACCGGGCCATAGAGAGTGGTGGTGTTCTGACCAGCTGAGCTAGGGTCTTACAGAAAAATGAGATTGAAGTTGTGGAATAAGTTGGTACGACCGAGTGGATTCGAACCACCGACCCCCACCATGTCAAGGTGGTGCTCTAACCAACTGAGCTACGGTCGTACTGAGATATGAGTTTTAACTTATCAAATAAGCTGGTACGACCGAGTGGATTCGAACCACCGACCATTGGACCGGGTCATAGAGAGTGGTGGTGCTCTAAGCAACTGAGTTAGGGTTTTACTGAGATATGAATTTTACTTATTAAATAAGTTGGTACGACCGAGTGGATTCGAACCACCGACCATTGGACCGGGCCATAGAGAGTGGTGGTGTTCTGACCAGCTGAGCTAGGGTCTTACAGAAAAATGAGATTGAAGTTGTGGAATAAGTTGGTACGACCGAGTGGATTCGAACCACCGACCCCCACCATGTCAAGGTGGTGCTCTAACCAACTGAGCTACGGTCGTACTGAGATATGAGTTTTAACCTATTCAATAAGTTGGTACGACCGAGTGGATTCGAACCACCGACCCCCACCATGTCAAGGTGGTGCTCTAACCAACTGAGCTACGGTCGTACTGAGGTATGAATTTTAACTTATTAAATAAGTTGGTACGACCGAGTGGATTCGAACCACCGACCCCCACCATGTCAAGGTGGTGCTCTAACCAACTGAGCTACGGTCGTACAATGTTGAACTGATATGACTGTTTTGTTGCATTAAGTCACTTGCCAACGGCCGCTAATATATAGCGAGCGTTCTGTGGGATCAAGTAAATTTGCTAAATTAATGTTTGTTTGCACTTTTTTCGTTCATACCGGTGCAACTTTACACACTTTGTAAAAGCGCTGCCACCACTGTGCATGCTGTCGGCTCGATGTTTTCAGTTCATCCATGAGCGCTTTAGCATGATTTGGGTAGGGAGGATAGAGTATCGCCGCCGAAATTTTTTCCACAGAGTCACTTAATTCCTGAAGCTGATCACTGAGTTGAGCTTGATAAGGTTGCAATGTTGAAATCGAAAATTTATTAAATACATTATGTAATATCTCGGCTTTGCGCTTGTTTTTTCCCTCAGGGCATACGGCTGTTTGTAGCTCGACTTGCGATAGCCATGCTGTTAACGCTTGGTTCCAGTCAATTTGCTTGCGTGCACTGGTGAGCAAAGTCTGAACATAGTGGTTGTTATTCAGTTTCTCGAGGGCGGGCGTGACGCGCTCCGGGTCAATTTTTTCTGGTGTTGACAGGGTGCTAGCGATGGATGCCAAGGTGGCCAGGCCTTCGTTGGCTTTAATTTCATTATCGGTGCCGCGCTTATCGATTTCGTCAAATGTCAGTCTGCTAAATTGAGTCAGTTCAGCCTCTGCCGACAGCATAAAAGCGAAATACTGACTCAAAGCCGAGCGTTTATGTGCCGCGGCTTGCGCCAGGACCTGTTTGACTTCTGGGTCGCTGGTTCTGCTGTCCTCTACACATTGGTCTGCCAGCTGAATAAAGCGCAGTTGATATTTAAAGACCTCGCTGGGCACGGCCAGCTTGCCAAGCTGGTTATTGTGCATGGCAACGTCCTGTGCCAGTGCGCAGTGCCCAAGATTAGCAAGCTGTAAAACAGAGAGTTTAAAAGACGCCTGAGGTCTGGAGGCTTTATATGGCGCCAGGGGATCAGGCTTTTCAACTTTTAATGGCGACAAGTCCAGCACATGGGCCAGTCTGTCCGCGTATTCCTGATTGGTATCACTGGCCACCGGAGTGCAGGAGGCCATTGTGAGGCTAAACAGGATCAGGACGTAACGTATCAAGGCGTTTCCTCACAAAATACAGTAGCAATATCGCAGCGCAGGTTAAGCCGACGATAATACCAACCCAAAATCCTCTTGCGCCCATGGCCGGTACGAGTAAATCCGTTTTTGCCAGCACAAAGCCAAGACTGAAGCCAATCAACCAGTAAGAGACAAACGTGACTATGGTGATAGGGCTGGTGTACTTTAACCCCCGCAATACGCCATTGGCGGCAACTTGCAAGGCGTCTGGCAACTGATAAACACAAGCCAGTACGATTATGCCAGAAGCCAGTGCTGCAACCTCGGCGTTTTGAGTATATACCCAGGCAATTTCGTTGCGGATCACAAAGGTGAAGGTGGCAACAATAACAGAAACCACGACAGCACACACAAAGCTGGTGTAGACCGAATTCACCAGTCGCGAGTAGTGCCCTTCACCGGATAAGGTGCCAATGCGTATCGCGATTGCCATGGACAGGCTCAGCGGCAACATAAACAGGATAGTCGTGACACTGGCGGCTATCTGGTGACCGGACACCGCGATTGCCCCCAAGTCTGCAATAAACAGAGGAATACAGGCGAACAAGGTCACTTCAAAGAAAGTCGCAAGACAAATGGGCAAACCCAGTTTAACTATCTGGAACTGAGTAGCAGCATGAGGGCGTGCAAACCCCTTAATTAACCAACGACCGTCCAGATATTTGTTGTAAAAACTATAGATGAGCTGGGCGATGGCCATCACCCAAAACACCAGCGTCGTTGCCAGGCCACATCCCGCACTACCCAGGGCCGGCATGCCAAATTTGCCATAAATAAAGACATAGTTGGCAAAGACATTGACCGCCAGGCCGAGCAAACTAATGTACAAAGCGGCTTTGGTATTGCCAACGCCCTCAGTTACATTGCGATAGACCGAAAACAATAAAAAGGCAGGCAGGCCCCATTTTACAAAATCAATATATTGCTGTGCCAGTGTTGTAATGGCACTGGCGGCACCTATCTGTGCAAAGACCAAAGGCGTGAATGCACTGGCGATAAAGCCCAAAGAAGAGAGCAGCAGAGCCAGGTAAATACCTTGCTGGAAATAGGTCTTGATACCGTCACGTTGTTTGGCGCCGTCGCAATAGGCAACCATACTGGTGATCGCAAGTAAAATCCCCTGCAATGAGAAAATCATCGGGTTCCAGGTACCGGTTGCAATTGACAGCGCAGCGAGGTCTTCGGCACTCACTTGTCCTGCCATCATAGTGTCGACAACCGACATAAGCACTAAGGTGATCTGGGCAAAAAAAACGGGGGTAGCAAGGCGTACCAGGCGCTTAGCTTCCCATAAAGCGAATTTCATACTGAGTCTGGATTTCCTAAAACGTTAATCTTAAATAACTTCCTAAAAACTTACCACTTTTATCCGATGAAAGGGCTGTTTAATCTGATGACTGTTTGCGATACACTGCGCGCCACTATTTTCGAAAATCTGAGCGTTATGTTTACCGGAATTGTACAGACTCAAGCAACGGTGGTCAGTGCCGTTTTACGTGAAGGGATCATGAAACTGGTACTGTCGGTCGACAGCCACCATTTGGAAAAGTTAACTCATGGTGCCAGTATCGCAATCAATGGTTGTTGTCTGACCGTGACTGACTTTGAGGTCAGAGGGGCAGATGTCGTCGGTCAGGTGTCTTTTGACGTGATTGACGAAACACTCAAGTTGACCAATTTGAGTGCGTTACAGCAAGGTGATCGGGTCAACTTTGAACGCTCAGTTACCTTTGGCACAGAGCTGGGCGGGCACATTGTATCCGGGCATATACATTGCCAGGCTACGATCTTGGCTTTTATTCGCGATGCCGACAATTGTCGAATTAAGCTTGCAATACCAGAACAATGGAAAAAATACATCCTGTACAAAGGCTTTATCAGTGTCAACGGTGCGAGTTTAACGGTAGGTAAACTTGAAGAAGATGGCTTCTGGTTGCATCTCATCCCGGAAACGCTGGCCCTGACCAATATCGGATTAGCCCATGTTGGAGATGTGTTTAATATTGAAGTTGACCAGCAAACCTACACGACAGTGAACACCGTAGAACATTATCTGCGTAAAAACCGAGGTAATTTCTCGTTGTAAGACAGGCACACTCAGTGCCTGTTAAAACACTTGCTCGTCGTCTGAATCTACCCTCAGTTCAAGTTTATTAATTGCGTAGTCAATGTGCATATTCAAGTGAATTGGATTGCAACAGGCTGCGCAATCTTCGTAGTAATCCTGATCGCCCTCGCTGACGTCCAGACTAACAAAGATATGGTGGCCGCAATGCGGACAACTAATACGTTGGTCATACAGCTGCTTCATGAGTTTACTCCAACGAGTTTTCCATTTTTCGCATTAATAACTATAGCAGCATTGCGGATTATTACAGTAAAGTTGCACTTATTTGTACAGGGTTTCAATGTGGCTGGCGGCTTGTTTCAGGTAATCTCCGGCAAACATATTGGCATGGCACAGCAGCGGGTATAACTGGTAGATACGGCGACGCGCTTCGTACCCATCAAGGCGTGGATAAATGCTGTCGTAGCCCTCATAAAAAGCGTGGGGCAAGGGGGCAAAGAGCTCACTGGATGCCAGGTCGACCTCTCTGTCACCATAGTAGCAAGACGGGCAAAACAAACAGGGCTTGCCCTGTGCAAAGGCGATATTGCCGCGCCAGAAATGACCATGCAGTAAAGAGGGGGCCACCTGATGTGGCAACATGGGCTTGATGTGTTCAACAAATTGATCAATATCGACCAACTTAATGCCTTTTTCTGCTAACAGCTGGAGTTGCCAGGCGATGCGTTCCTCTGCAAAGAATACCTCCCACTTTTTGTGCCACTGGTTGGGTTGTGCTAAATCAAAAAAGTAGTTGTCTTCTTCCAGGCCATACATTTGTTGTTCATGGCGTGCGTGTAACTTGGCCAGGGTGGTGCCGCAGCTAAACCAGTCTTCAAGCTCTCCCGAGGTCTCAAGCCATTCAAGCACTAAGAAGCAAAACTCAATACTTGAGCCTATCGTAATGGTGTCGGCGACCAGAAAGTCACTATCGCGGATCAGGGTATCGTGGTTACGGGCTTCGCACTCAAAGCGCTCCAGCGCTTGAACATGATCGACTTTAACCAGATAACTGTGATGATCATTCTCGATTTTAAACAAACGTGCATGCGCGTTGCTGGGCAATTGCGTTTTACGGGTGTACTCGAAGTGTTCATGGATTGCATCACTGATATACTGGTTTACAAGATTCCACATAGTAGCGCCATGGTTAAGTACCGCACATATTCTAAACTATGGTCGATTTTTGCTATAACACAAATACTTGTAGAGAGATTTAAATTCACTACAATATGCGGCCGAACAAAATACTCAGATCATAAGAGGCACTGATGAGTAAAAGTTTAGCGACGAATATCCTGGCCGCTGTAGTTGTACTGCTGGGCTGGCTGTTACATCTTGACGTATTGTTAACTATGGGCTTGTTTGCCTTGTCAGGTGCTGTTACTAATTGGCTCGCAATTCATATGTTGTTCGAAAAAGTACCTGGCCTGTACGGTTCGGGTGTGATCACCATTAAATTCAAAGAGTTCAAGTCGGCCATTCGCAAGCTGATACTGGAAGAATTCTTTAACGATGACAAGCTACGTAGCTTTGCCAAAAAAAATGAAATCCAGCTGGACCTTAAACCCGTGATCACACAAACGGACTTATCACCTGCGTTCAATAAGCTGGTGCAGGTGATCGAGGCTTCTCAGTTCGGTGCTATGTTAGCCATGGTAGGCGGGAAAGAAGCAATTGAACCGATGAAAGACAGCTTTACCGACAAAATGAAGGAAGCGCTGTTTGAGATCAGTGAAGGGCCAGAGTTCCAGCGGCAACTGTCTGGTTTACTGAGCAGCGGCCAGTCTGTCGAGGCTGTGAAAGCGGCCATTGAGCACGCCGTGGAAGAGCGCCTGGAAGAGCTAACACCGGCAATGGTCAAGAGCATCATTCAGGATATGATCCATACCCACCTTGGTTGGCTGGTTGTATGGGGCGGCGTCTTTGGTGGTTTGTTTGGCTTGATTGCGGCGCTGATATAGTCGAATTAAGTATCAATCGGCGCATCGTGACGGGCGTTAGAAGTCAGTCACAATGCGCAGCATGCATTTTGCACATTTATCTTGACCCGGACACAACGACTGTCTGTTTACTGTCAGTCATTGCGATATCTCGGATAGAGGTGTCTGTGGTAAAGTCGATATTGAGCAGCCCCGCCGTTTTATGCAGAGCAAACTTTTTGGTAAACTGAGGCACTGTCATATCGTTACAAGTAAGTTTGTCCGCCACAATCGCTCTGCTGATGCGATGTTCCGTTAGCTCTTTTAGCAACGTCAGGCGGTGATTGGTTCCGACTGCAACACACAATTGGGTTGCAACACTGTTATCTGCTGCTACAAATTCAACTTTTCCGGCAGTCGCAGACAAGCTGGTGGCCAGAAGCACAGGGGAAAGCAGTAAAGTTGCGGCAAGTTTCATGATTTTCTCCAGATTTATACAAAGCTCACAATAAGTATTAATGCGAATAGTGCAAAATACTGTAACCATGAAATATCCGAATGTAAGTAACTATGTCTGCTGTAAAAACCTCAAGTAACAATCTGATTTTAATGGTATAGTTATGTCTGACGTAAGCACATGCCGAGCTTTTTTTTGGCAATTATTTTTCGATTAACTATTTTTCTTTGTTTCATTATAGTGATGTTTTCGTTTGATTGAGCTCAGATTAATACCTGTGTCAAAAGTATGTCTATGCTTCTGCAAGTGTGTCAGCGTTGGTGTATACCAAAGCGAATAAACTCCAGCGTTTCTAGTCAAATTCTGATGGCAAACTAATGCGGTATCTGATTGCGTACCGTTGAGCAAAATAAGCTCAGAACATGAGGATCGGGCCGCTTGAAACCGTGAATAGAAAAACAGAAAGTCTCTCTTGCCGGGAGAAAACTCGAAATGTGCAGATGGCCGAGCTATATTGTGAACTGTCGAAACTCAGTTGCAATTTTACGTCAATTGTTAGCCAATAGTCTGCGGGATGATCAATCACGCAGAACAACAAGAGAAAAATGATGCAAAAATTCAAGCCAACGGCGATTGTACTTGCATTAAGTACAGTTCTTTTAGGGTGTCAGGACAAGGGCCCTCAGAAAGAAAAAGTCACCATTGAAAAAAATCCATATCCAAGTACCTATCAGCCTCACAGCACAGGCTCTACTCTAATTACCAACGCGACTGTACTGACAGGTACAGGAGAGCGACTTGAAGACACGGATGTACTGCTTCAGGAAGGTAAAATCAGCCAGATAGGCAAAGATCTGTCTGTACAAGCTGATGTCACCATTGATGCGCAAGGCAAATGGGTAACCCCTGGGATCATTGACGTGCACTCACATCTCGGTGCCTATCCAAGTCCGTCAGTAGAGTCCCACGCTGATGGCAATGAAATTACTAAGCCCAATACGGCGCAGGTTTGGGTTGAGCACTCTGTATGGCCGCAAGACCCGGGCTTTAACCGAGCGCGTGAAGGTGGGATCACCACATTAC
This sequence comes from Pseudoalteromonas rubra, assembly GCF_004212645.1. GTDB lineage: Bacteria > Pseudomonadota > Gammaproteobacteria > Enterobacterales > Alteromonadaceae > Pseudoalteromonas > Pseudoalteromonas rubra_G. The sequence continues at coordinate 17,738 of NZ_PPUZ01000068.1, forward strand.
AGATTTTACCTGGTTCTGCTAATTTGTTTGGTGGTCGCAGCGTGACGCTGAAAAACGTGCCTTCGCCAACGATGCAGGGCATGAAGTTTCCGGGTGCGCCGTATGGTCTGAAAATGGCTTGCGGTGAAAACCCGAAACGTGTTTATGGTGGCAAAGGCGTAGCACCATATACCCGCATGGGTAACATGGCGGGATACCGTGCTGCCTGGGCAGAAGCGACAGAATATAAGCAGGCCTGGGAGCAATACGAGGCGGCTTATGCTGCTGGGTTGAACCCGGATGCACCAAAGCGCGATATTCGCATGGATACGCTTCGCGGTGTGCTTGATGGCGAAATATTGATCCATAACCACTGTTATAAAGCCGAAGAAATGGCGATGATGATTGACCTTTCTAAAGAGTTTAATTATCACGCAGGTACTTTCCACCATGGTATCGAGGCATATAAAGTCGCGGATCTGCTTGCTGAAAACGGCAACTGTGCGGCGTTGTGGCCGGACTGGTGGGGTTTCAAGATGGAAGCGTACGACATGGTACCAGAAAACGTGGCAATCGTAGATGCCGTTAAGAATTCCTGTGCTGTTGTTCACTCCGATTCAGATACCACGATTCAGCGCCTTAACCACGAGGCGGCTAAAATTATGAATACCGCGAACCAAGCTGGTTTCTCGCTGAAAGAGCAAGATGCGATCAAGTGGATCACATACAATGCTGCAAAATCTCTTGGTATTGAAGACAAAACCGGTTCAGTGAAACAAGGTAAGCAAGCGGATATTGTTATCTGGGATCGCAATCCATTTAGCGTTTATTCCAAAGCTGAAACCGTATACATAGACGGAGCCAAGGTATATGACCGCTTTGATGAGAAATATCAGGCGGTGAGTGATTTTATGCTGGGTCAGCGTTAAGGAGTAAATGATGAATAAGTTTAAAGTTTCTTTATTGACCAGCGCATTGTTAGCTTCTTCTGCCGCGTTTGCTCAGATAACAGCAATCACTAATGCCAAGGTTCACACATTGACTGACGCGGGTACCCTGGAAGGGGCAACTGTGGTTATTGAAGACGGTATCATCAGTGCAATCAACCCAGCGAACGTGAGCGCAGATATTACGATTGATGCACAGGGCAGGGTGTTGACACCAGGCTTTATTGGCTCAATGAACCAGCTGGGACTGGTTGAAGTGAGCGCTGTCGCTGGCTCCAGAGATGCTGGTGATGATAAGGCGGACGTTGACTTTGATGCCAGCCCGGCATTCAATCCACGCTCTTCGCTTATTCCTTATGGCCGCAAAGGGGGTATTACGCAGAATGTGGTCGTGCCTCATGGTGGCAAAAGCATTTTTGAAGGTCTGGCATTTGTTGTCGACTTATCGGGTGAGTTTAACAGTGTTCTGAAAACGCACACTGCTTTAGTGGTAGATATGGATGCAAGCGGCAGTGGCTCGCGGGCAATGAAGTATAAAACCCTGACTGAAAAGCTGGAAGGCCAGCAGCAAAAGCTGTCTGAAAAAGCCAAAAAAGACGACAAGAAAGCCGCCAAGAAGCCAAGCCAGGAAGAGCAAGTGCTGACGGCAGTCTTGAAAGGCGAAATGCCAGTGGTTGTTGAAGTTGAGCGCGCATCAGACATTCTTGAAGTCCTTAAAGTAAAAGAGCAGTTTGGCCTTAACCTGGTCCTGTGGGGCGTGAACGATGCCGTGCTGGTTAAAGAGCAAATTGCCAAAGCCAATGTCCCGGTTGTGATCAGTGCCGTTTCTAATCTGCCAACCAGCTTCAGCTCATTACACGCTGATCTGACCAACGCCGGTGAACTAGAACGCGCAGGCGTAAAAGTACTGTTGTCTGGTTTTGCTTTTGAAGGTGCGCATAACCTGTATCAATTACGCTTCGACGCCGGTATTGCTGTTGCTCATGGCATGAGTTATGACGGTGCACTTAAAGCTGTCAGCAGCAATATTGCAGACGTGTTTGGTTTAGATGGTGGTAAAATCGCATCAGGCCAGCGTGCCGATCTGGTACTTTGGAGCGCCGATCCGTTCGAGTATAGCACCACCTTAGATAAACTCTGGATCAATGGTGAAGAGGTCAGTACTGAATCACGTCACGATAAACTCAGAGAACGCTATACCACTGATTCTGATATGCCGCGTGCATACACCAAATAATCATGGTATTCAAAAGGCCCGCAAGGGCCTTTTTTGTTAACAAGGAAACGTGTTTTGATACCAATTTGCTTAATTAAGTGTTCCATTTTGAGGCGAGAAAATATCGTCGATAACAAGGCAAAAATTTCGCTATTTAGTTGTTCTAAATG
>NZ_PPUZ01000069.1:0-14661 GCF_004212645.1 Pseudoalteromonas rubra
CCAGTCCTAGTGACACATTCAAGTGTCCCCTTCGTCTAGAGGCCTAGGACACCGCCCTTTCACGGCGGTAACAGGGGTTCGAATCCCCTAGGGGACGCCACTTACTTTTTAGTAAGTACCAAACTCGCATGGTAAGAGTCTAAATAACCAGTCCTAGTGACACATTCAGTGTCCCCTTCGTCTAGAGGCCTAGGACACCGCCCTTTCACGGCGGTAACAGGGGTTCGAATCCCCTAGGGGACGCCACTCTTCTCAGTAATACTATTTCATTCAATAACACTTCCTTTTGTCTTTTTCGATTCCTATTCATATTTATCATACTTAAATTCCAACAGTTCAATGAATTTTTTCATATATTTCATTTACTTAAATTATTTGATTTAAAACAAGGTTAAGGCTTTATTAACAAGCTCAACTACGAAAAATGGGTTAGTATCGCGTTTTTTAGGTGAGTGTCATGGCCAAAAATCGTACCGATTATACGGATAAAGAGAATGATTATCCGGTCTCTTATAACCTCCTGTCTACGACAGATACTAAAGGGCGGATCACGTATGCAAATCAAAGCTTTTGTGATGTCGCAGGCTTTGAGCTGGACGAACTAGAAGGCCAACCACATAACCTGGTGCGTCATCCAACCATGCCCAAAGCCGCCTTCAAAGATCTCTGGCAGTTCATTGGATCCGGTAAGCCCTGGATGGGCATAGTCAAAAATCGCTGCAAAAATGGTGATCATTACTGGGTTAACGCCTACGTCACGCCAATCAAAGACAAGCAAGGTCAGACTGCCGAGTACCAGTCGGTCAGAACCAAGCCAGAACGAGATGTTGTAAAACGGGCTGAAAACATTTATCAGCAGCTCGATAAAGGCGTTGCACCAGCTAAATTGACCCGCTCATCTCTGTCTTTGTCTGCACAGATGATGTTGATCCTGGTGGTGTCTTATATTTTGAGCATGGTATTTACCAGTTTGCCTGCGCCATGGAACTATATTCTGGAGACATTGCTGTTAGCAGGCGTACTCGCACTGACATATCAGCGATTATCCCCGGTGCGCCGGTTGAGTGAAAAAGCCAAGCAAGTCTACGATAATCCGCTGATGCAAAAAATTTACCTTAATAAAGTCAATGATGTCGCAGCCATTGAACTGGCGCTGCTGGCTCGGGGGTCTGAATTACGCGCCGTACTTGGCAGGGTTCAGGATGCCAGTCAGCTGGTCGATCAGCACGCGCAGGAAACGGTGTCTGAATGTCACAGTAATACAGAGCTGTTGCAGGAGCAACAGAGCCAGACTGCGTCTTTGGCGACAGCCATGAATGAAATGACCGCAGCGATCGCGGATATTGCCGGCAATACCAGCGATGCAGCGAACCGCTCTGAAGGGGCACTGCGCTCGGTGCTGGATTCAAATTCTGTCGTGCAAGCAAGTATGCAGACCAATCACACTTTATGTGAAGAGTTGAGCCGAACTCAGCGCGATATTGCCGAGCTGAATGAACAAACCGTGCATATTGGCGGCGTTGTTGATGTGATCCGGGACATTTCTGAGCAGACCAATTTGCTGGCATTGAATGCGGCGATAGAAGCAGCCAGGGCTGGTGAACAGGGCAGAGGGTTTGCTGTGGTGGCCGATGAAGTCAGAGCCCTGGCGCAACGCACTCAGGACTCGACCAGAGAGATTGATGACATAGTTGCAGGACTCAAACAACGCGCTGAGCGTGCGGTAGAAGCCATTCAAAACGGAGTCGATAAATCCACTCAGTGTGTGGTGCAGGCGGAACAAACCAAAGAAAATCTGGCATCGATAGAGCACATGGTCAAAGATATTTCTGCGCTAAATTACGAAATCGCCACTGCGACCGATCAAATGTCGGGCGCCAGTAATGAGATCAACGACAAAGCGGTCAGTATTTCTGGGCTGGCGAACGCATCCATGCAAAGCGCAGATAACACCACCACCGCGATGCGAAACACAGAGCAGGCGCTGGCAGATCAGGCTGCACTGGTTGATCAATTCCTGCTCAGGCTTAGCCGTTAAAGAAAAATATTAAAAAGATGTGAATAGAAAATTCCTTACTGGTATGATTTCGCTTGGGTAATTTATGTGGCAAAATCGCCGCTTTTAACCTGAATATGCACATAAAAATCACACAAAGGGATACGAATGAGTAATTTACAGAATACTTTAAAAACCGGTGCTGCTGCACTGGTTTTGACATTGGCTAACACACAAACCAGTGTTGCCGGCGTTGATGGCGGCTATTTCTCTGGCAAAAAGCAAGACTGCGAGATTTGGCGAGACGTGGCACCTTACAACTGGGCTAACACCACGCGCGGTAACCAGTCCATGATTTTCTATTGCAACCGCGGTGGTTATACCGTCACCACGGTTGAGTTAAAGATCAAGCGTTTGAGCGACAACACCGTCGTATTTCGTGAAAAAAGAAAACAAAACCTCACGTCAGGATATGGTCACGGCTTCTATCCTGACCTGAGCGCCAATATCAACGAAGAATATAAAATGGAACTGGATTATACCTTCGTAAAATTGAAGCAGGGCAAGCCGGTCTGGGACAATAAAAAAACCAAAACCTGTAAGCGTACCTTCACCCCAACCAATGCTAATTCAACGCGCGGAGAGGTATTCTGGTCAATCAAGAGTGCGGGCACAGCCTATCATAACAATGGTTGTCAGGGCGTACGCTTCGATATTCACTAAGCGCAACCTGGGGCTGGCGCAATAAGGTCAGCCTTAGCTTTACAGCCGGGATTTAACGATGAAAGCAAAATACCTGATGATCAACGTGTTGTGCTTTATGCTCGGCTTTCTTGTGGCCGCCGTGCTACTGCATAAAGAAGTACCCCAGCACTATACCCCAGTAGGCGACATTGAAAGCCTCGACACTATACCCACACCTCAGGCAGAGGAACGCTCACTGCCATTAGACACAGCGCAGCCAACCTCAGAAAAACGGCTGTACACCAGCGCTTCGCCTATCCCCCCAGAGCTCAATGATGAACCTGCAAATAATGACGAAAACAAGGCCAGGCTATTATCAATAGCGCAGGATATAGGGCTAGACAGCGGTATTTACCCGGATCTGGCAAGTTATGAAAATCAGGATATAACCAGACTGATTGAACAGCATCTGCTGACAAATCTGCGTGCTTCACAGGGCGATGTGTATGCTCAGTTTGATGAGGTAGAGCATTATCTGGAAGCCATGCCACAGATTGCCTCCGTGCAATTTTTTACTGATTTACTGACACAAGCTGAGCACAAAGGTGCACTGTCTCAGAGTTTTGCCATCCACCTTATGGCGCAAAGCGTGGAGCAGTTTGAACCAGGCACAGAGCCCCTCAGCCAGATGCAGGATATTGTCGTCGCTACAGCCAGGCACAGCGAGAGTGAACTGGTACGTCTGAGTGCCTTGGAGTCTCTGGCAACAATGAGCTCGGAACAGGCAGAACTAAAGCGCCTGCTTGAACCGTTTCAGGCTGATGAGTCTGCGGTGATACAGGCAAAAATTACGCTGCTTAATTATCACATGGCACTGGCAGATAAGTTAAATAATCATTGAGCCTGCGTATTACTTCTCGCAATGTGATAATTCAAAGCAGCCAGGCAATCAGGCTGGCCGCCAGGCAGTAATAGAGCATGGGAATCAGGGTGTAGCGAATAATATCACCCTCTTTGCCATGCAGGCCGACAACACTGGCGGCGGCAACCACATTCACCACTGCAATCATGTTGCCGCCATTCGCGCCGAGCATTTGTAGCGCCAGTACCAGCTGCATCTCCAGCCCGGCTTCTGCCGCCAATGCTTGCTGAAAACTGGCAAACATCAGGTTAGAAAAGGTCGCAGAACCTGCAATGAACGCCCCCAACGCACCTACCAAGGGCGCGATAAATAACCACAGATCACTCAAATGTATGGCAACCGTCTCGGCCAGCGCCATGGGCATAGCTGGGAGGGCGGCGTTGTTGACGTCAGAGTGAAGAAAGATACGCACCATAGGCACCGCTGCACTCAGCGCAATCAAAGAGGGGAATAACATACTGACACTATTACTCAGGGCTACGCGCAGTTGCGCCGTCTTGCCATTTTGCAGCCAAAGTGCAATGAGCGCAGTCACAACAAACACACTGCCAGGCAGGTACAGGGGCATCACATTCACAGAAATGGCCGACCCCAGGATCTGCTCCCATTCAAAGTTCACGCTTTGCAGCATGGCCTTAAAAGGCAGTGCGGGGATCCGAGTCAGCACCAGGAGTGTTGCAACCAAGACGTACGGTAACCAGGCTCTGAGTAAGCTCAGTGAGGGGACTTGCGACTCTTCTACTTGAGGTGCTATGGAGGCTTCGGATTTCGGCAACAAGAACCCTTTACGTGCCAAGGGGCAGACGATGGCCAACCCTGCCATCGCGCCCAGTACAGAGGGAAACTCCGGCCCCAGCAACCAGGCGACGCTATAGGCCGGCAGGGTAAAAGCCAGCGCACTGAAAACGGCAAAAGGCGCCATAACGAACCCGGCGCGCCAGCTGGGTGAGTCGCTGAAAAAGCGGCAATACAGCACAACCATAATCAGAGGTAGCAGGGCGGCGGCAATAATATCAATACCTATGGCGGTTAGGGCAATTTGCTTCACCTCGGCGTAATCGATATTCGCCGCACCCTGACCAATCCCGACAATCGCCGGTGTGCCAACGGCACCAAATGAGACCGCACTGGAGTCGGCCACCAGTGCCAGCACCACGGCGCTCAAGGGTGTAAAGCCCAGCGCAACCAGCAAAGGGGCGGCAATGGCGGCGGGAGTGCCAAACCCCGCGGCACCTTCCAGAAAACTGCCAAATAGCCAGGCAATGATGATCAGTTGCACCCGTTTATCGGGGCTTATCCCGGCAAAGCCGTGTTTAATGGTATGGATAGCGCCGGTTTGCTGCAGCACTTTCAGTAAAAAAATCGCGCCGAAAACAATCCACACTATGGTCAGGGCGATGACCAACCCTTCCAGTGTGGCGGCGGTGATATGCCCCAAAGGCACCTGCCATATAAAATAAGCCGATAAGGAGGTCACGAGCAGGCTAAATGGCATTGCCTGCTTGGCAGGTAGCCTGAACAGAACCAGCAGGATAAATACGCTGAGAATAGGCACCAGGGCCGTGAACAGTTGTGGTAGCGTCATCAGAGTTTAAGAAATCCATTACTTAATGTGATGAGCTTAGCATGCCAATAAGACAGTGAATATGCTGTTTATTACTGAACAGCCATGATCTTATTGGCGCGATAGGTTAGCCAGAGGTTTTTTCTTTGAACTCACATAAGTCTTCAATAATACAGCTGCCACACTTGGGCTTTCTGGCCACACAGGTGTAGCGGCCCAGCAAAATCAGCCAGTGGTGCACGTCGACTTTGAACTCTTTGGGCACGACTTTTTCGAGCTTTTCTTCTACTGCGACGACGTCTTTGCCCATGGCAAATTTGGTGCGGTTTGATACACGGAAAATGTGAGTATCGACGGCGATGGTGGGCCAGCCGAAAGCACAATTAAGCACCACATTGGCAGTCTTGCGGCCCACGCCGGGCAGGGCTTCGAGCGCTTCGCGATTTTCCGGCACTTCGCCGCCATGTTGCTCCATCAAAATGTGGCACATTTTGTAGACGTTATTGGCTTTGGAATTAAATAAGCCGATGGTTTTGATGTAGTCTCTGAGGCCATCTACGCCCAGCTCGATAATGGCCTGCGGGGTATTGGCAACCGGAAACAGCTTACGGGTGGCTTTATTGACGCTCACATCTGTGGCCTGGGCTGATAAAGTGACGGCGACCAGCAGCTCAAACGGTGAGGTATATTCCAGTTCAGTTTCCGGGTTAGGGTTGTCATCCCGCAGACGGGTGAGAATTTCGAGTCGTTTTGCTTTATTCATAGTACTGACTTACTTGCTGTTGATCCTATCTGAACCTGGCGGGAGAGTGACGGCTCTCCCGCTGTGCATTAATCTAAGCTGGTGACCCGAGCTCGGGGGGCTTTTTCTGGGCTGGCGACGGGCTCAGCCTGGGCCTCTTTACGTGCATCAATGTAGTTTTTGGCAGCGATGATCAAACCCAGTCCTAAAAAGGCACCCGGTGGTAAAATGGCCACCAGAAACTGACTGTCGAACTCTATGACTTCGATGCGCAGTGCGGTTGCCCAGTCACCCAGCAACAGGTTAGCGCCATCAAACAGCGTGCCCTGACCAATCAGCTCGCGCATGGCGCCCAGTAATACCAGTACAGCACCAAATCCCAGACCCATCATGATACCGTCCCAGGCAGACAACAGGGGCGTATTTTTTGAGGCATAGGCTTCAGCCCGGCCTATGATGGCGCAGTTGGTCACAATCAGCGGAATAAAGATCCCAAGTGACTGGTACAGACCAAAAGTGTAGGCGTTCATCAACAGCTGCACTATGGTTACAAAGGCGGCGATGATCATCACAAACACTGGGATCCGGATGTCCTTGGGGACCCAGTTCCGTACGATGGAAACGGTGACATTGGAGCCAACCAGTACCAGTAAAGTGGCCAGCCCCAGACCTAACGCATTGGTGATAGTGCTGGTAACGGCCAGCAACGGACACAGACCCAGCAGCTGTACCAGTGCCGGGTTGTTTTTCCACATGCCCTCATGGGCGAGTTGTTTAAATTCACTCATTGGTGGCCTCCTGGCAGTGGTTTGGCGCTGCAAACAGCGCGTCAAAATTGCTGCGAGCGTACCAGGCGGCGGCATTTACGCTCTGCACAACGGCGCGAGGCGTAATTGTTGCGCCGGTAAACTGGTCAAACTGGCCACCGTCTTTTTGCACATTAAAGGCCGGATCTTTGGCTTGCGTAACCAAGGTTCCGGCAAAGGTGGTGATCCAGTCCGATTTAGCCAGCTCAACTTTGTCGCCAAGCCCCGGGGTTTCCTCATGGCGGGTGACGCGCACGCCGGCAATTTCACCTGTGGGATAGACGGCGCTCAGAATGTCGATATTGCCGCTATAGCCGCGCGGCGTAATATGTTGCACCAGCAAGGCGACCGGCTCACCCTGCAGGCGGGCTCGATAGATAATGTGCGGGCCATTCGGGCCCAGCTCAGGCGCATTGCTGATGGCACAATCCAGGTAGAGCTCGTTGTCGTATTGTGCCTTGGGAATAACCTGAGTCAGTATGCGCATCAGGTGGCGCTGCTCCTGTTTGGCAATTTCTGGCGCGGTAAAGCTTTGTACCAGCGCTACACTGCCGGTGGTGGCCAGTGCAAAGGCGGTCAGGATCAGGCCGTTTTTTTTCATTGATGACAAGATCATGAGCTTGCTCCATGCCCGTAAGTACGAGGCTGCGTATAATAATCAATCAAAGGCACCGCCATATTCATGATCAGCACAGCAAAGGCGACGGCGTCCGGATAACCGCCAAAGTGGCGGATCAGATAAACCAGCAGGCCGATCAGCGCGCCATAGATTAAGCGGCCGCGATTGGTGGTACTGGCCGACACAGGATCGGTAGCAATGAAAAACGCCCCCAGCATAGTGGCACCGCTGAGCAGGTGGAATAGTGTACCTGCCTGTGTGGCAGGCGACAGCGCGTAACCTAAGCCACTGCACACGGCCAGTGTCACAATAAAAGCAACCGGGATGTGCCAGTTAATGACTTTGGTTTTTAGCAGGTATAAACCGCCCAGCAAGTAAGCCAGGTTAACCCACTGCCAGCCTTGCCCGGCATATTCTCCGAACGCGATACTATTAGTGGCTTCAGAGACAGTCAGATTCTGAGATACGGCTGTTTTGACATGATCCAGTGGTGTGGCAGAGGTGGTGCCATCAACCACCTGGCGGGCTTCTGCCAGTGGAGCGCCCGACAGGGTGTGTTCAGTAAAAATCAGTGCCAGTTGGTCCAAAGCGGACAGCGGTGTTGCTTGTATCTCTGTGATGGGTGTCCAGCTGGTCATTTGCACCGGGAAAGAGATAAGCAGCAACACATAAGCGGCCATAGCCGGGTTGAACAGGTTAAAACCCAGGCCGCCATATAATTGTTTGACGATGACAATGGCAAATACACAACCAATCACAGTGATCCACCAAGGCGCCAGTGGTGGAATACTCACGGCAAGCAGCACGGCGGTTAGCCAGGCACTGCCATCACTGAGCGTTGGCCACACAGGTCGGCCACGCAGTTTCATCATTGCGGCTTCGCTTAGGCTGACCGTCAGCAGTGCCAGCGCCAGCTGGAACAGGGTGCCTGGACCAAAAAAGTAACTCTGCACCAGGATGCCGGGGATACAGGCGGCGATGACCGTCAGCATCAGGCGGCTGAGGGTTTTATGGCTGTGATTGTGGGGCGATGAAGCCATGGTTAATTTCATGACAGATCATTTCCTTCTTGGTCTTTGGCGGCGGCCTGCTTTTTAGCTTTTGCGCGCGCCACAGCGGCTTTAATCGCCGCCTGACGTTTTTCTTCGGCGCTCAGGGGCGCATCATTCGCGGGCGATTCTTGCTCAGGCGCTGAGCTGGCCAGCTCTATATCCGCTTGCTGCTCGGCTTCTTTTGCCGCTTTCTTTGCTTTTGCACGGGCAATTGCAGCGGCCACGGCGGCTTTACGAGGATCTTCCGGCTCAGCGTCTGCCTCGGCGGGTTGAGCCTCGTCCGTTACTGTATCCGCTTGCTGCTCGGCTTCTTTTGCCGCTTTCTTTGCTTTTGCACGGGCAATTGCAGCGGCCACGGCGGCTTTACGAGGATCTTCCGGCTCAGCGTCTGCCTCGGCGGGTTGAGCCTCGTCCGTTACTGTATCCGCTTGCTGCTCGGCTTCTTTTGCCGCTTTCTTTGCTTTTGCACGGGCAATTGCAGCGGCCACGGCGGCTTTACGAGGATCTTCCGGCTCCGCGTCTGCCTCGACGGGTTGCGCCTCGTCCGTGACTGAATCCGCTTGCTGCTCTGCTTCTTTTGCGGCTTTCTTCGCTTTTGCACGGGCAATCGCGGCGGCCACGGCAGCTTTGCGAGGATCTTCCGGCTCAGCGTCTGTCTCGACGGGCTGTGTCTCGTCTGACTGCTCGGCTTCTTTCGCGGCTTTCTTTGCTTTTGCACGGGCAATCGCGGCGGCTACAGCTGCTTTACGGGGATCTTCCGGCTCAGCGTCTGTCTCGACGGGTTGTGTCTCTTCTGGCTGTTCAGTGTCTTTGGCCGCTTTTTTCGCTTTTGCACGGGCAATCGCGGCGGCTACAGCGGCTTTACGCGGATCTTCGGTACCTGCATCACTCGATGATTGCGCAGTGTCGTCGTCCTGTTGCGCCGCTTTTTTCGCTTTGGCGCGAGCAATGGCTGCGGCGACGGCGGCTTTACGCGGATCGTCACTTGCTGCGGGCGCTGTTGCCGAAGACTCCGTTGCGTCGTTTTGTTGTGCTGCTTTTTTGGCTTTCGCACGGGCAATCGCAGCGGCAACGGCATCTTTACGTGAGCCTTCTCCGCCTGCGTGCATTTCAGGTGTCGCTTGTGCGTCTTTTTCTGCTTTGTACTGACGTGCTTTTTCTTTGCGCTTAGCACGCTCCAGCGCCACCTCTGAATTATCGGGCTCCAGTGTGCCATCAGCCGACTTTTTCGCTTTGGCCCGCTCAATTGCGGCTTGTACAGCAGACTGGCTGTCTTTTTTCTGCTTGACGCGTTCCATTGCGGCGCTGACCTTATCGCTTTGCTCTGCACTGCGAGTATTGCTGCGCGCTGAGCGTTTATGGCGATTCTGACGCTCTTCCTGCTCCCGTTCAAGGCGCTCTTTACGTGCCTCAAACCGCTCCTTTGCACGCTCCGCTTTCACTTTTTCCAGTTTCTGTTCGCGGATCTCGGCTTTGGCAACCCGGTAGTACTGCACCAGTGGAATTTCACTCGGACAGACATAGGCACAGGCACCACATTCAATGCAGTCGAACAGGTTGTGCTCTTCCAGTTTGTCGTACTCTTTGCCTTTGGCAAACCATTGCAGCTGTTGCGGGAGCAGGGTTTGCGGACAGGCATCAGCACAGGCGCTACAACGAATACAAGCCTGCTCAGGGCCTACAACCGCCAGCTCCTGATTATCTGGTGCAAGAATACAGTTGGTGGTTTTAACCACCGGAATACGAACCGTTGGCAGCGTAAAGCCCATCATAGGGCCACCCATAATAACACGCTGCTCGGCAACAGGTTCAAAGCCCTGACAGGTTAGTAAGTGCTTAATTTCACTGCCAAGCAGCGCCCAGACATTTTGTGGTGTCTGGATGGTATTGCCGGTCACAGTGACGACACGCTCAATCAGCGGCTTGCCTTTACATACGGCTTCGCTGACGGCAAACAAAGTACCGACGTTCTGTACCAGCACACCCACGTCTGCCGGGATCCCACCGCTTGGCACTTCTTTTGAGGTGAGCACCTGGATCAGCTGCTTCTCACCACCGGACGGGTACTTGACGGGTAGGCCACGGACCAGGATCTTATCGTTGTGAGCCGCGGCGGCGGTCATTGCCTGAATGGCTTCGGGTTTATTGGTTTCAATGCCCACTAAAACGTATTGAGGATTAAGCAGGTGCTGCATAATTTCGATGCCTTGCACAATTTGCTCGGCATGTTCGCGCATCAACAGGTCATCGGCTGTGATGTATGGTTCACACTCCACACCGTTGACCACCAAAAATTCGACGGGTTTATGTTTGGCACTGTCGGCTTTGACATAAGTTGGGAAGCCGGCGCCACCCATGCCTGCGATGCCAGCATGGTGGATAATGTCGATCAATGCCTGCTTGTCGAGCTGGGTATAGTCGGCAACCGGGTTCAGCTCGCACCACTTATCTTCACCGTCGGGCGTCAGGACAATACTCAGCTCAGGTAACGCAGAAGGGTGCGCCGAAGGCATAGGCTTAATGTCGCTTATCACGCCGGACGTTGGTGCATGTACTGGCAGTGACCAGTTTGCGCCGGGGCGGGTAAGTGGCTGCCCTTTACGCACAGAGTCACCTTTATTGACCAGCAACTGGCCATTGGCACCTATGTGTTGTTTCAGAGGTAGCACCAGATAGTCGGGCAGGGGAATACGACCAATACTCGCCTGGTTTGACACAGATTTTTGCTCCGGTGGATGGATGCCGCCGGGAAACTGCCACAATTTACCGTGTTCAATTTGTTCAAGTAAAGTTTCCACTTAAACCTCTTAGTCGATTTGCTTCACGGGAATGGCGTCAATCTGCCACTTCCAGGTTTGAACGGTTTGTGCCACCGGGATCATATCAATACAATCGACAGGGCAGGGGTCGACACACAGGTCGCAGCCGGTACATTCATCGGCAATCACTGTATGCATCTGGCGGGTTGCGCCCACAATGGCGTCCACAGGGCAGGCCTGAATACACTTAGTGCAACCAATGCACTCATCTTCGCGTATGTAGGCAACTTTTTTGATGGGCTCCGCTTCTTCGCCACCAGCCAGGGGTTTGGCTTCAACGCCCATTAAGTCGGCCAGCTTTTTCACCGTGGCCTCGCCACCTGGCGGGCATTTGTTAACGTCATCGCCGTTGGCAATTGCTTCAGCATAAGGGCGACAACCTGGGTAGCCACACTGGCCACATTGTGTTTGTGGCAAAATGGCATCTACCTGATCAACAATCGGGTTGCTTTCAACCCGGTACTTAACGGCTGCATAGCCGAGGATAAGGCCAAATACCAGCGCCAGTGCGCCGATGGCTATCAGTGCATAAAACAGTGTCATCTCAGAACTTCACCAATCCAGAAAAACCCATAAAGGCCAGTGACATTAGACCGGCTGTGATCATGGCTATTGAAGCGCCCTTAAACGGCGCAGGCACATCTGCGACGGCCAGTCGCTCTCGCAGGGCGGCAAATAAGACCAGTACTAATGAAAAACCCACCGCAGCACCAAAGCCGTACACAGCGGAACCGATAAAAGTGTGGTCATTTTTGATATTAAGTAGCGCAACCCCTAATACCGCACAGTTAGTGGTGATCAGCGGCAAAAAGATCCCCAGTAAGCGATATAAAGTGGGGCTGGTTTTACGCACTACCATCTCTGTAAACTGCACCACAACGGCAATCACCAGAATAAAACTCATGGTACGTAAAAAGGTGAGGTCCAGGGGCAATAAAATATACTGATTGACCAGATAACTGGTCACGGATGCCAGCGTCAGAACAAAGGTCGTCGCAAGTGACATACCAATGGCGGTTTCGAGTTTACCCGAGACACCCATAAATGGGCACAAGCCGAGGAATTGCACCAATACAAAGTTATTTACCAGCACTGTGCCAATAAGCAACAGAATATACTCTGTCATGCTTGCCCCTTAGTGTGAATGAAATTACAGAGAACCAGAATAGACTGAGAATTCTAACAATTTCGGGCCAGAGATCACAGTATTTAGCCAGGGGAGGGAGGGGAAAGTTTGCTAAAAATGGCTAGTAAAGTTGACAATAGGGCGACAGGTTCGCCCTATTGTCATCAGAGTATTAAATTTCTTTTGGCTTTTCGATGTAATAACCCTGCACGCCGTCCAGGCATAGGGTTTCAACAATGTGCTTTTCTTCCTGACTTTCGACCCCTTCGGCAAACACACTGACCCCAATGCGGTGCGCCAGGTCGACCATCAGTCGCATAAAGTACTGGTTGTTTTTGTCTTCTTCCAGGCCGCGGGTGTAGCTGGCATCCATCTTAATAAAGTCGGGTTTCAGGTCGCGGAAGAACTTGAAGGAGGTGAGTCCAACACCAAAGCGCTCAACGGTGATCCGGGCGCCAACCCGATGCACCATGTCGATAAAGCGCTTACTGGCTTTAATATTCTGCTGTAAGCCGAATTCGCTGACTTCAAAGATAAGCTTAGACGCCAGATTAGCTTCTTTTAGCAGTCGACGCTCAAGCCAGATAACAAACTGATCACTGTGGGCACTGGATGCAGTCACATTAATACCAAAGAATTTTTCATTGAAATTGCGCGACTTAATCATCTCGATTGAGGTGTCGATAATAAGCTGGTCGATTTCTACCGCCATTTCCAGTTTTTCGGCCATCGCCAGGAATGAAGCAGTTGGCAGCATCTGTCCGTCTTCGGTTTTGAAACGCGCCTGTATTTCGGCGTAAGCTTTGACATTTTTGCCAATCGGCATGATGTTTTGCATCATCAGCATGACGCGGCGGCTTTCTATCACTTCACGGATAACACGTCGCCAGTTTTGATTACCAAATCCGGCTCCGACATTATTCACCAGATCCGTTTCGCGCTGCAGGTGCCAGGCGTTGGCTTGTTTGCTCTGTGCCATACTCATGGCGTTATCCACGACCGACAACAGCTCGCCCAATGGCTTACCCGACTCGTAAGGCACAATACCGGTATTGGCAACTGAGCTCAGCTCCTGGTTTTGCTGATACTGAGTAAACCGGGCTTGCAAGGTTTCGCCAAAGCGTTCAGCTTCTTTGGACGGGATATTCGGTAAAATAACGGCAAAATCTGAGCTGTTCAGTCGGAATACCTGGCTACCTGTGTAAGTACCGCTGACATGTTTGACGATGTCTGCAATGCCTTTGATATACAAGTCGCCTTTTTGGTAGCCCCGAGTCTGGTTGATCATTTGCAGCTCGCTGCAACGTATCATTGCCAGCGAACCAAAACTCTTGTCGCTGGCCGACTCAATTTGATGCTCGTAATATTCAACAAACATATTGCGATTACCAAGACCGGTCACCACATCTTTATAGGCTTCTTGTTTAATAGACTGAGCCGCTGACTTAATGTCTTCCTGCTTGCTCTTTAAAAAGTGTGCCAGTCGGTTGAAAGAGGGCGCAAGTTCAGCGCCCAGCTCAGCGACTTTATTGGTATTAAAATCCTGATCTATGCTTTCTGAGACCTGATTTTGAGTAATGTAGATGTCAACGGCATCGGCAACGGTCATACTCACATTACGATTGAGCTTACGATAAATGGTCTTCATATAGAAGATGGGAATAAAGGCCATCAATGCGGAAATGATGATCATAAAAATCATCGCTTGTTGCAGCAATTGCGCCTGGCTCTGCACATTGATCAGAAACTCAATCTTAATGTCTTTACTTTTGTTCACCGCAAATTGTGGCCGAACCGAGTTCATCGCATTGGCAATCACGCCTGCCAGGACCGGCATTTCGCTCTGAGTGTTAATATTCAGTACGGTTTGTCCGGCAAAATCGCGGACTATAAAGGAGGAGAATACATTGCCACTGCCCAAAGATAAGCGTATGTGCTCGGGCGTGACATCCGCCATGGTTTTTTCCTGAATGTAGTTACTCACCATGCTTTGTGCATTTTGTTGAGCTCTGCTGACGGCATTATCAAAGCTACTTGCGACCAAGAAGCTACCAAGCGCAGAAAAAACAATCCAGGAAATGAGCTGGAGAAATATGAGTTTTTTAAAACCTGCCATTGTTATTCATCTACCTGAAATTGGGATTAAATTCCGTTCGTCGACTGACTTGCATGAGCAGCTTTTTTGAGGAGTGAAATAGCCGCCTAGAATGCCTGTAGGGTAGAGCATTCATGATAAAAAGTCTAATATATTCGAACAATTGCCAAAGTGAGGTAAAGGGAAATTAGATAAGTTTGATGAAGCTTAGAGATTTGGCTCCCCCTCCCCGACTC
>NZ_PPUZ01000007.1:0-8663 GCF_004212645.1 Pseudoalteromonas rubra
GCTTAATTAAGTGTTCTATTTTGAGGCGAGAAAATAGGCTCGATAACAAGGCAAAAATTTTGCTATTTAGTTGTTCTAAATGAGAAATTTTTAACACAGTTAGCGTCATATTTGCTCCGTCAAATTGAACAGGTATTAAGTGAAATTGGTATAAGTACATTAATACAAGGAACTGTTGCGAGATTGCTGCGTGAGCTGTTCGGCCTGCGCTTTGCACTGGTTAAAGGACTCGATGCACTGATCACTGCACACCTGCATGGCCAGTGACTGCGGGTTAGCTCGCTGCTCACAGCTTTGCTCGCACTGATAGTTTTGCTGTGCGCACTGATTCAGCTCCGGTGAGTTGGTATTGCTGCAGCCCGCTGCCAGTAGCAAGGCGATAATCGATATCTGTGGTTTCATAAGACAGTCCCTGCAAGAGAGTAAATAAAGTGAGGATCCCATCGCGCTTTTTTGCCAAGCGGCGGGATCCTTTACATTGTTATGCGTCGGCGAGGATCTGGATATTGTCTATTAGTCTCACCTTTTCCAGGTAAGCGGCAGCCAGGATCACAAACTCGCTGTCTTCCAGTGTAGCAGGTTTTAGACTCTGTCTTTGTGCAATAGAAAAGTAATCGGGTTTGAGGCCAGCGGCTTCTAGCCTGGACTTTGCTGTCTGTTCCAGCGCTGCAAAATCGCGCACGCCATCCTGGAGCTGCTGCGCCGTGTCACTCAATACCTGATAGAGTACTTTCGCCGTGTCTTTTTGTTGCTCTGACAAGTAGCCGTTACGCGAACTCATTGCCAGTCCTGAAATTTCTCGCTGCGTAGGGACACCAATGATTTCAATCGGCATGGACAAGTCCCGCACCATGGTCTTGATAACCTGAAGCTGCTGATAGTCTTTTTCACCAAAGCAGGCAAAGTCTGGCTGCACCAGGTTAAATAGCTTAGTGACGACCGTTGCAACGCCTCTGAAGTGGCCGCTACGGCTGCCGCCGCAATAGCCTTCGGATACGCCAGGTACATCGACATAGCTCTGTGTGTCGAGGCCGTTTGGATAGATAGCCTCTACGCTTGGAGTAAAGACGATGTCGGTGTCCAGCTCGGCAAGCCCCTGTTTGTCCTGAGTTAGCGTACGCGGATAGTTATCCAGGTCTTCGTTGGCACCAAATTGCATCGGATTGACGAAAATACTGACCACCACTTTGTCTGCCAGGGTTTTGGCCTTTTCAACCAGTGAAAAATGCCCCTGGTGCAAATTGCCCATGGTCGGCACAAAGGCAATGCTGTGTCCTTGTTGCCGCCAGGCTTTAATTTGGCTACGCAGAGATTTAATTTCTGTAATTGATTGCATTAGTTAAACTCGTGTTCCTGAGAGGGAAATGCACCTCTTTTAACATCGGTGCAGAACTTTTCGACCGCTGCCGGCATGTTGCCAGTCTCGGCGAGGAAGTTTTTCGAAAACTTAGGAATATAGCCTGCCGAGATACCGACCAGGTCATGCATTACTAGGATCTGGCCGTCGGTGTCTTTACCTGCACCGATCCCAATGACCGGAATGCTCAGCGCTTCGCTGATACGTTTTGCCAGTGCAGAAGGAATACACTCTACAACTAATAACTGGGCACCCGCTTGTTCCAGTGCAATGGCGTCGGCGACCATTTTTTCTGCCTGTGCATCTTCACGGCCCTGAATTTTAAAACCGCCAAAAACATTAACTGATTGCGGGGTCAGGCCTAAATGGCCGCATACCGGAATACCTTGCTGTGTCAGCATGCGAATAGAATCAAGCAGCCATTTACCGCCTTCCAGCTTGACCATGTTGGCACCTGAGCGCATCAAGGTCGCGGCGTTTTCGCACGCTTGCGTCGGGTTGGCATAGCTCATAAAGGGCATATCGGCTATCACAAACAGCTCTTTACTACCGGCACGAACACAGCGGGTATGATAAGCGATATCTGTGGTGGTAACCGCCAGCGTATCTTCGCCGCCTTGTAGTACCATGCCCAGAGAGTCGCCCACCAGGATAATATCAACACCATTGTCGTAAAACAGTTTGGCAAAGCTGGCATCATATGCGGTCAGTGCCGTGATTTTTGTTCCTTCACGTTTTTTCTTGGCCAATGTTGAAACGGTTACTTTAGCCATATTTCCCCCTTTGTGATCAATTCAATACTGAGCACACTGTGTCGCTCAGGTTTTGCTATGCAAGCGATGCGTCTTCGTCGTACTGACTAATGGCAGTCAGTCCGTTACGTGGTAAAGACGCTGCGATGTCTGCCAGTGTCTGTCCGGTTGGTAAAGTGAGTTTTGGGGCAATCTCCAAAAGAGGGAAGACCACAAATTCACGTTCACATAACCCATAATGTGGCACGGTTAATCGTTGCGTTGCTATTTGTGCATTGTTGTACAGCAGAATATCTAAGTCTAAGGTGCGAGGACCCCAGCGCTCGGCTTTGCGCACCCGGCCATGTTGTAGCTCAATTTGCTGGAGCAAGTCGAGTACGTCAATGGCGGATAACTTCGTTGTGAGCTTAGCAACGGCGTTGACATAGTCGGGCTGGTCCTGCGGACCCATAGGTTTTGAAGCATAAAAGCTGGAGACCTGTGCCAGTGTGAGTTCCTGTGATGTACTCAGGGCATTCAGCGCATTACGTAGCTGTGCCTCAGGGGCGTTGAGATTCGCCCCCAGTCCAATATAAACGGTGTTCATGATTCTGGATTAGGTTTTCTGCGTGGTTTGTTTCTGGGACGGCGTCTGCGTCTTTCCGAGCCGCCTGAGCGCTGGCCGAGGTTTTTCACCATCTCTTTTTGTCCAGACACGTCTTGTTGTAAATAGTCGGTCCACCAGTTTGCTAACTCTTGCTGCTCTGTCTCGCCACTTTCTACTCGCAGCAGCAAGAAGTCATAGCCCGCTTTAAATCTGGGTTGCAAGCTGAGGCGATAAGCACGCTGGCCGCCGCGTTTGTCGAGTCGTTGCTGAATATGCCAGATATCGCGCGCGCCCAGTGTAAAGCGTTTTGGTACGGCAATATGGCGGGCATTTTCGGCCAGTATCTGGCTGATTGCCTGCATAAAGGCGTCGTATTCATTCATGCCTTCAGCGGTGAGTGTATTGCAACGGTCGCGCAACGGGAACCACAATAGTGCGGCATAAATAAAGGCTGGCGTGACTTTCTTATCGGCATTGATACGCTCATCCGTATTGGCAAACATTTTGCGGATAAAGGTTGTTTCAAATTCGCTCTGCGGGTTATCTAAAATCGCATCTAAGGCCGGAAACAGCTGTTTAAACAAGCCGTATTTTCTCAGCATCAAAAAGTTGGCTTCGGCCTTGCCGCCCAAAAAGAGTTTCAGGGTTTCTTCAAACAGGCGCGCCGCAGGAATGTTACTCAGCAAAGGCGCTAATTCAGCGATCGGCGCTTCGGTCGGACCGGCAATGGTCATATCCAGCTTAGTGGCAAAGCGCACAGCACGCAGCATACGCACGGGGTCTTCGCGGTATCGGGTTTCAGGGTCGCCTATCAGTTCGATTTTCCTATGCTCAATGGCCGCAATACCACCGGCAAAGTCCCGAATGCTGAAGTCGTTAATTGAGTAGTAGAGTGCATTAATTGAAAAGTCGCGACGCTGTGCATCTTCTTCAATGGTGCCATACACGTTATCGCGTAGTAGCTGACCCTGCTCGCTCGACTGGCTGGTCGGATCCGGGTTGTCCTGAGCCTGGTGGTGCCCACGCATGGTCGCTACTTCGATGATCTCACGGCCGAACACAATGTGCGCAAGGCGAAAGCGGCGGCCGATCAATCGACAGTTACGAAACAGCTTTTTAACTTGTTCAGGCGTTGCGTTGGTCACTACGTCGAAATCTTTGGGCTCAATCCCTAACAAAATATCACGAATACAACCACCGACCAGGTAGGCATCATAGCCTCCGTCTTTCAGTCGGTATAATACTTTGATTGCATTGGGGCTAAATTGTTTGCGCGAGATAGCATGCTCACTGCGTGGAATTAACACAGGTGTAGTGCTGCATGTCACGGTTCCTACCGGATCTTTGCCTTTAACTATCTGACGGCAAAGCTTAATAATTTTGGAAATAATAACCACTCTCCTAACGACCCTGAACAATCAATAATGCGTGTAAAAATGCCTGCAATCATGCATGCACACTCGCCATACGGCCATAGAACTTATTTTAGTTTGTATAGTGTAGGCGAATTAACGAGGCCCGCTATCATATACTCAAATGGGGTCAAATTGAAGGAGCGGGGGCGCATTCATGCTTAAAAATCCAACATAGCCGTGTACCTTGGGGTTTGGCCCAAATCAGCCCGCTGGGCTCAGGCCGTTAATCCGGTAAAATCATAGTGGCCGTCTTGGTGCAACGAGACCTGGATCTCGCGATGACGCGGCAGAGCCTGTAATGAAAAATGCTGCTGCGCCCAGCGTAAGATCTGTGCTACGGAGTCTTGTTGTAACTCCGCCGGGACAGGCAAACCCAGAAACCCTAAAGCGGCGCACAGGGCAGGCTGTGGCCGAGTATTATCGATTGCGGGTGCATGATTTTGCTTAGATAATTTAAAGCCTGGCTGAGCCACCGCAAGCGAGACATGGGCATAGTCAGGGGCTGCACCACTGAGCTGCCTGAATAGGCCTATCTGACGTGCGGTAGGCTCTAACAAATCGGCACCGCGTACAACGCGGGTGATCTGTTGGTCAATGTCGTCGACCACCACCACTAACTGATAGGCAAACAGGCCATCACGGCGTTTTACAATATAATCTTCTTCGGCCTGTGCAGCGTTTAGTTTTACCTCGCCCTGCAGGAGATCGGTAAATGCATAAACTGGCTGGGTCTGAATAAGCCGCAGTGCATTGCCCTCAGCGGTCAACTGGCGCGCCCGACAGTGGTTGTCATAAGTGCCGCCACGTTGCTTCAGCGCCTTGCGGGTACAGCTACATGGATAGGTGAGATCTGCTTTACTGAGCTGTGCCAGCACATCCTGATACAAGTCGTGACGCTGGCTTTGATACACTACGTCGCCATCCCAGTGCAGGCCATAGGCTTCTAAGGTTCTGAGAATGTCATCGGCAGCACCGGCAACCACGCGAGGCGTGTCGATGTCTTCCATTCGGACCAACCATTGACCCTGATTGACTTTGGCATCCAGGAAACTGGCAAGAGCGGCTATCAGTGAGCCGAAATGCAATGCGCCGGAGGGAGAGGGAGCAAATCGACCTCGATAGCTCCCGGACAGATAATCGCTATTAAACTGGGGTAGCATAGCTAAGACAAACGTACGTTAGCCTCGGCCCTGTTGTTTTTCTTTTATTTCTGCAATTGATTTACAGTCTACGCACAGGTCCGCAGTCGGGCGGGCCTCAAGGCGACGAATGCCAATTTCAATGCCACATGAATCACAATAACCGAAGTCGTCGTCTTCGATCAGTTGTAGTGTTTTTTCAATTTTCTTGATCAGCTTACGTTCGCGGTCACGTGTACGCAGTTCCAGCGAGAACTCTTCTTCCTGTGCCGCACGATCGACAGGGTCAGGGAAGTTTGCCGCTTCATCTTGCATGTGCGTTTTGGTGCGGTCAACTTCGTTACGAAGATCGCTACGCCACGCTTCCAGTAATTTTTTGAAATGCGCACGTTGTGCGTCATTCATATATTCTTCACCCGGCTTTTCCTGATAAGGTTCTAAACCGGCTTGAGCCAACAACCCTAGTTTTTTCTGGTCTGGCATAGCATTCTCCTAAATCCTTAATAAACAACCCCAGCTAACGCCGGCGGCTATAGATAGCAAAATCTTTACCCCTTGGCAAACACTTTTTGCTTGTTAGACCACTCCCGGTTTGAAGGCATGATCGGAATAACAAAAGTGCGACTGATGGGGGTCACACTGACATTTGCAGCTATATGGAGGCAATTTTTTCACTTTCAAGCTTAATACTCATTATACTGCACAATTTATGCCGCCAGATCACTGTCAGACATGGCACTGGCTTAACGTATTGTGAAGGGCAGTGCTTCGGTCAGTGTGATGTCTTGCGTTGATACCTGAGCCCGGTAAGCGTAAATCTCGACGCCCTGCGCCTGCGCTTCCTCAATCAGTGCGGCATAATTACTGTCAATGTGCGCTGCCGGCTTCACACTGGTGATGCCGTTGTGCATGACAACAAACAACAGCACGGCGCGCATCCCTTGTTGTCGGATCTGCATAAGTTCACGCAGATGCTTTTGACCGCGCAGTGTCTGGGCATCCGGAAAGTAGCCTTGCCCTTGTTCAAGCAAAGTGACGGATTTTACTTCTATATAGCAATCGGGCTTGTCTTCATCCTGGAGCAGGATATCGATGCGACTGTTTTCCGTGCCATATTTTACCTCGCTGCGCTGGGTTTGGTAGCCGCTAAGCTGTGGGATCACATTATGCGTAATTGCTTCAATGGCGACTTTATTGGCCAGGGCGGTGTTGACACAAATAAGTGCACCCGCTTGATTTTCAGTGAGCTCCAGTGAGTGAGGATATTTGCGTTTTGGGTTGTCACTGGTGGAGTAAAATGCTGTGAATCCCGGGTCGGCACAGCCCGTCATTTTGCCGGTATTAGCACAGTGCACGGTGAATTCCTGTTGCGTGTCGCTGCGTAAATCGACCAAAAAGCGTTTATACCGTTTAAGCAGGGTGGCTTTAGTCAGAGGGGCGTGAAACTTCATAGATTAATCGCATTCATTTGGGGCATTTTGCTCGCTAGTGTACACTGCAAGTTACTAATAAGCGCAAGAGTGAAATCATATATGGCTGATAAATTTATTGTTCGACTGACGGATCAGGCCCCGGCGGCACACTGGGGTGGCAATGCGACTATATCCTACGATCAGGACGGTGCACTGGTGCATCTGAGTGAGCAGGAGACACTGAAGACCATTCAAAAAGCAGGCCGCAGTGTGGCACAGCAAGGGATCCAGGCAGTTGAGCTGCAAGGGGATGCCTGGTGCACTGAATCTCAGTGGGCATTTTATCAGGGCTTTGTCAGCCCGAAGCTGCTAGATGGCGTGACTTTCTGTGACAATGCTCAGTCTGACTTGGCTGAATTACAAGCGTTGAAAACGGCTGCTATCTGGACGCGCCAGATGATCAATGGCACAGCAGAAGACATTTATCCGGAAAGCCTGGCCGGTAAAGCCGCTGAATTCATTCAGTCTTTGGCACCCGAGCATGTGAGCTATCAAATCATTAAAGGCAAAGCGCTGCTTGAGCATCAGTGGATTGGGATCCATGAAGTGGGCCGCGGCAGTGAGCGCCCGCCGGTGTTACTGGAGTTGGATTTCAACCCAACTGGCGATGAAGACGCGCCCGTTGCGGCGGCGCTGGTCGGTAAAGGGATCACCTTTGACTCGGGTGGTTATTCAATCAAGCCTAGTGAAGGCATGTTGACCATGAAATGCGACATGGGCGGTGCCGCGACGGTCACTGCGGGTCTGGCGATCGCCATTCAGCGTGGCATCAACAAGCGCATTAAACTGTTCCTGTGTTGTGCTGAAAACCTGATCTCAGGTCATGCGTACAAGTTGGGGGACATCCTGACTTATAAAAACGGTACAACGGTTGAAATCGTCAATACTGATGCCGAAGGGCGTCTGGTTCTGGCCGATGGCCTGATGGCGGCTGGCGAAACGGGTGCGCCTTTGATCATTGATGCGGCCACCCTGACAGGCGCTGCCCTGGTGGCGGTTGGTCAGGAATACAATGCTTTGTTTGGTCTGGACAAAGAGCTGGTCAGCGATGTGCAGCAATTTGCACAGGAAGAGTTTGAAGCGGCCTGGCCGTTGCCACTGGAAAAATGGCATCAGAACAATTGTCCTTCTGCCTATGCGGATACCGCCAACAGTCGTGCGCAAAAAGGCGGCGGCTATGGTGGTGCCTCCAATGCGGCAGGCTTCCTGTCTCGCTTTGTACCAAACGAAGGGCAGGGCTGGGTGCACATCGACCTGGCGGCCTCGTTCCAAAACAATGCTGGCTCTCAGTGGGCATCGGGTGCAACAACCTTAGGTATGCGTACCGTCGCGCGCACACTGCAAGCGAAAGCCTGATAGCCGGTTAACGCAATGAAAAAGCCCCGCGACGGGGCTTTTTTATGACAGTAAGGCCGCCGCCAGGCGAACAAAGTCCGAAGACGTCAGAATACCCAGCAGCTTGCCATCCTCATCTGTGACAGGCATACAGCCATGGCGGTTATCAACAAAAAAGCGTACCACTTCCTGCAGGCTCTGGTGCGGCCGTACACTGGCAAAGTCGGTGGCCATCACTTCGGCAACCTTTTGTTGTTTTTCTTTGCGCTCCAGTGCGTTGGTGCCATAGGTGGCAATGATCCCCATGACTTTCGCAATCATGATCTTCTGTGTCAGCATACCAACCAGCATGCCATCGTCGTCAATCACGGGAATATGGCGAATGTTCTTTTCGCGCATCAGGTTATGCGCATCGTTGAGGTTATTGGTTTTACTGACAGCCAGCGGATCTGGGGTCATTAAATCGGCAACTGTGGTTAACATAAGCACTTCCTTAAAGCGAACATGATATCTTTACTAAGTCTAGCCGACGCGGGCGGCACATGAGTGGTGCCAGATCAATTTTGGCTGATTTTATACCAATTTGCTTAATTAAGGGTTCTATTTT
>NZ_PPUZ01000070.1:0-9218 GCF_004212645.1 Pseudoalteromonas rubra
ATTAAGTGAAATTGGTATAATACATGAAGGAAATTAACATGAAGAAACTTATAACACTCTCTGCCGTTGCAACGGCTATGCTCACACTCAGCGCTACAACTCAGGCCCGAGGCATCGACCCGGGAAATTTTCGCTACTATCACTTCCAATGCCTCGATAGCAACCAGGTTCAACTATGGTTTAAAATTTCGCAGACTTACATCCCAAACCTGGGTGCTATGTGTGAAAACGATGGCGGCAGACTCAAAGTGACCAAAGTATATTGGTAGTAAAACACACCGTGAATTAGCCGTTGAGGCTGAGTGAGAATGGCCGCTTGTGTGGCCATTTTCGTCATTGATATAGCCTTTAATGCGTAAAACACGTCATTTTTTCTTGCAATCCTGATTAAGCCTGAATAGACTGTGCCCGTTCGATAAACAAGCGAGCATTTATTAACCACTTTCATCAACTAACCGCAAAGGAGAAAAAATATGACTCAGTTATCAAAACCCTTTGCAGGTCTTACCCGCTAATTAGCCAGAAGCTACCTACTTATCTTTAGCTTTCTGATAAGCTATTTTCGGTCTCGCCGTTATCAATGCGCGCGTAACTAGACTTGCCAATTCGTCTTTAATTTTACACAAATATGCTCTTTTTATGGGCAAGGAATTGGTACTATGGGCAGATCCGTCCAACAAATTACAGAAAATGTCAGCCTGATCGCGTCTGAAAACACGTGGATTGAGGGCCTGGCTATTCAACAACTCACCAAAACATCACAACTGGCAGGTATGCAGTACGTTGCAGGTATGCCAGATCTGCACCCGGGTCGAGGTTATCCGATTGGGGCGGCATTTTTTAGCACAAACCAGATTTACCCTGCTCTGGTCGGCAACGATATCGGCTGTGGTATGTCGCTATGGCAGACCACAATGAAGCTATCCAAAGTACACCTAGACAAGCTGGTTAAGCAGCTAACGCAGGTCGAAGCACCGCTGGATGAAAGCTGGCACGACTATATTGATGAGCAAAAGCAGGCAAAACAGCTTGAGCATACCCGCTTTGACCATGCGCTGGGGACAATCGGCGGTGGCAATCATTTTGCTGAGTTTCAGTCTATCGATAAAATCTATGACCCTGCAGCCATTGACGCACTTGGACTGGATAAGCGCAGCCTGCAATTGCTGGTTCACTCGGGCTCCCGTGGGCTAGGACAATCAATTCTGATCAGCCATGTATCGAGATACAATCATGCGGGCCTGGCTCAAGTGGACGATGCCTGTGCAAAATACCTGGCCAGACATGACGAAGCGTTACGCTGGGCAGAATTAAACCGCGCGCTGATCGCACAAAGATTTATTGAGGCAATAAGGAGCAAAGGCCGTTGCGTGCTGGACATCAATCATAACCTGGTCACCCGCAAAGTGGTCGACGGCGTTGAGGGCTGGTTGCATCGAAAAGGCGCAACGCCCAGCGATCAGGGCTATGTCATGATCCCGGGCTCACGTGGTGACTACAGTTATCTTGTAAAGCCAAAACACGTTAGCAACGAACATCTTAACCTCCATTCACTGGCACACGGTGCGGGCAGAAAGTGGCCCCGTGGCGAGTGCCAGGGACGGCTAAGTCATAAATATAAGCGCGATGACTTATACCGCACCGAACTGGGCAGCCGGGTGATCTGTGGTAACAAGGAGTTGTTGTATGACGAGGCACCGCAAGCTTATAAAAAGTGTGAAACCGTGATTTCTGATATGGAAGAAGCAGGTCTCATTGAGGTCATCGCCCGCTTTAAACCGGTTTTAACCTTCAAAACCCTGGGAGACTGTGCAGGATGATTTTATTGCAGCTCTCTTCAGGTCAGGGACCCGCCGAATGCAGCCGGGCAGTTGCGCATGCACTGAGCCAACTGGAAAAACAATGTCAGGATGCCGGTGTCGGGTTTACTCTAGTTGAGGCCATCAGGGGTGAGCAAAAATACAGTTATAAGTCTGCTTTACTGAGACTGAGCTCTTCAGATAACAATGTCATGGCTAAGCAACTTGCAAATCGCTGGCAAGGTTCGATGCTGTGGGTATGCCAAAGCCCATTCAGGCCCAGGCATAAACGCAAGAACTGGTTTTTCAGCGGCGCCGTTTATACGGTGGATGAGCAGACGCTGAGTCGCGAAATCACCTTTTTGCGCTGCCGGGCTTCGGGTGCTGGCGGACAACACGTTAACACCACAGATTCCGCTGTCAGAGCGATACATACTGAGACAGGCCTATCCGTGAGGGCAGACAGTGAGCGCAGTCAGCATGCCAATAAACGGATAGCCATCGCGCTCCTGTTTAGCAAACTGGAAGCCATGAAAGAGCAGCAACTCAGTACCCAGAACAAAGCTCGCTGGCAACAACATCAGACACTACAAAGAGGTGCGCCAGAACGCACCTTTACGGGCGAACAGTTTAAACAAAGGTAATGAGCAGTATCTCAAGCAAGGAATAGAACAATGTAATGCCATCAGTTAACAACATTAAAGCCGCCAACAAGTTGACTTGTGGGCATTGGTGATGCCTTTTTGGCATCACCAGATACCAAGTAAATGAATTAAAAGATGGTGTTAAAAAATGAGATACAAATACCCTCGTACCCCACACTTGCCCTGGTCCTTGGGTGCGACCAGCGATGATTTACGTCAGGGCAATACCCGACTGTTTGAAGGTAAAGCCGTTATTGTCACTGAAAAAATGGATGGTGAGAACACAACCCTCTACAGTGATTATCTGCATGCTCGCTCGATTGATAGCCGCTATCATCCTTCCAGAGCCTGGGTTAAATCGCTGCAAGGCAAAATAGGTTACCAAATACCCCGTGGCTGGCGCATCTGTGGAGAAAATCTCTACGCCCGGCATTCGATAGAATATAGTAATCTGAAAAGCTTTTTTCTGGCATTTTCTGTCTGGAATGAGCGCAACATTTGCCTGAGTTGGCAAGACACCCAACTGTTTTTGAAACAACTGGGACTCGCCTCTCCTAAGGTGCTCTATTCAGGTTTATGGTGTGAAACACAGATCCGACAGATTAAATTGGATCTGCACAAGCAAGAAGGGTATGTAGTCAGGTTGGCTGATAGCTTTTCCTATGAAGACTTCGCCCAGAGCGTTGCTAAATGGGTCAGAGCCGACCATGTAACAACGGATACTCACTGGATGCACAGCGAAGTGGTGCCAAATAGCTTAGTGTCACAAGGAGAATAACATGGATCAAACCCAACTTTGGCTCAATAGTCTTATGGACGACCTTACGCCCAGCTTTGCTGAATGTACCAGGGTTTTGGGCCGCTTCTTACCACTTTTATACGAATTTGAAAAAACCGAGCAGGATGAGCAATGGCACGGTGAAGGTAATGTGGCGATCCATACTGATATGGTGCTTAATGCACTGTATCAGCTGTTTGACAATCGAGCCGCTCATATTACCGGGCAGCAACGTCAAATACTGATTTTGGCCGCCCTGCTCCACGACATCGCCAAGCCTATTACGACTAAGCGTAAAGAAATATCGGGGGTCGAGCGAGTCGTGGCGCCCAGGCATGAGGAGATCGGTGCCAGTTATCTGGCAACACGCTTAGGGCAGCTGCCACTAAGCCAAAACTGTATCGGCCAGGTCATTGCGCTGGTTGGCTATCACCAGGTCCCTAAACTATTGGTGGTCAAAAATGCTGACTATGCGGCTTACCTGCACCTGGCGCTGAATGCGGATATGGCATTACTTTATTGGCTGGAAGTAGCCGACATGCAAGGCAGAGTCTGCCCAGACCTACCGCAACAGCTGGAACTGCTAGAACTGTTTCGCATGTTTGCAAAGGAGTATGGTCTTTGGGAGCAAGGAAACGTTGAACAAGCGCTGCTTGCACAGTTCCAGGTAAAGAAGAATCCGCTACAACAGATGTATCTGAATGGTTACGCTATCTCACAGTTGGCTAATGGTCAGATAAGCATGATAGAAGAAGCCATCGCCAAAAACTATCTCCCCTGTCAGCACTACGCACATTTGTACGTCATGTGCGGCGTCAGTGGCAGCGGGAAATCGACCTGGATAGATAAGCACCTGAGCGGCTATGAAATCGTTTCTCTTGATGAGATCCGTACAGAGCTCAATGGCAAAAGAAGCTGCCAGAAAAACCAGGGCCGCATTATGCAAACAGCCAAATCTCGGCTCAAAGCAGCGCTGGGTAAAAAACATAATGTAGTCTGGGATGCAACCAATATCCGCCAGGATTTTAGAGAGATGATCTGCCAACTTGGTTTGCAGTATGGCGCGCTGATCACCATAGTGGCGTTTCAACTCTCAGAAACCGCGCTGCGCACCAACAACAGAAACAGACGCCATGTAGTACCCGATGAGGTGTTGACTTCGCAAATAGCCAGATTTCAGTGGCCCGCCAGAACGGAAGGACATCGTATGTTGGTGATTGGCGATCAGGGAATTGAGTTGAGCAGGGCCGGATGCTTCCGGGAGCTCTAGGGAGCCACCACAAGCAAGTGAACTCAGTGAGTGTTGGCGAGTGAATGCGCCCACATTCACTCGCCCCTCTGTTGCAATGGTTTTATGGATGAAAGCACCTGAACTAAGCTTGAATTACGAAATAGACCCAAGGCTTATACCGCGAGTTCAGGTCTGTTTTTCATAGCTAGAAATAATTGTGGTATGCGCAACCGACGCATCAAAGTAGCGCGCTTTGACCTGTAAGTAATCTTCGTCCGAGAAAAAACGCTCAGACGCCTCTTTACTTGGAAACTGGATCGTAAAGACCCGGTTGATTGGTTTATCCGTTTCAGATTGCAGTACTTCACTGACAATAAAGTCGAACCCAAACCCGCCCTGATAAACGTGCAAAATAGGCGTCATCGCAGCGCGATATTGGGCGTACATTTCATCATCTGAAACCGCTAACCCGACTAAATATTCATACATAATCATCTCCTTTTGCGGCTTGTCTTTGTCAAATAAGCAGCGCCCAGTCCGCTAATAAAACCAAAGATATGGCTTGAGCTGCTGGTCTGAGCTGAGAAATCGAGCAAAGTCGCTAGAAAGCTGATGTTGGCATAATAAGTAAGTACCAGTAAGGCGATAAAGCTCACGATGCCAAGCACATCACGGTTGAACAGCGCAGCGCCCAGTAACAGGCCAAAATATCCCATGACCAGGCCAGATGCGCCAATATGATTGCCAGAGCCGGCAAACAGCCACACGAGTAGCCCGGTCGCAACCAGGATTAGCAAAGTCGCTCTTTTAAACTTGGGTAACCTCGCGGCCAGATAACCACTGATAGTGAGGCCAATCAAGTTACTCATTAAATGACCCCAGCTGCCATGCACAAAAGGCGCAGTGAGAATGCCACTCAGGTAATACTCATTATGTGGGATGATCCCGAGTCGACCCACCGGCAAGCCAATCACGCTCCCCAACAGCTGCACCACAACCATCAAGGCCATTGCATATAAAACCAGCTTAAAATTGGCTGGAAAAACCAGCGCACGCTTACTCATTTATGTCCTTGATATTTTGCTGTTGGAAATTGTCGGGATTTACGTAAAACTGTGTAAGATTCAATTTTGACTAAGGGGTCAATCGCACGAATTGAATTAGTCAGGAGACATGCACTTCACCATCGACAAAATTCTCTCTTATAAAGAGTCTATCATCGCAGTTATGAATTGCCCTATCAACAAACCTAACAGTGTCATTGACCAGCCAAACTGCACTCGAGCAAATTTGACCACAATAGTTCATGAGGGCATGTCTGTTTACTGCCTTTCATCAGGCTAACAAAACTTCTTAAAAAGAGCTTGGCCGTCGCTGACTTTATGATCTTAAACAGCCGTTACGTCAGTTTAGTTTGCTTTTGAACCCGATAAGACCTTTCTGATAAGTTGCTCAAACTGAAAATTGAGAAACTGATTGAGACCAGTTGGATCATTGACCAGCTTGCCAACGGCATCTACCTAATAAGTAAATCGTGAGAGAAACGCCTCCCCACTCTAAATTTATTCTTTTGAATACACTACGGAATCACCATAACATAGCTGCCCTGGCTAACTATTCAAAATAGCTTTGCTGAAATTGATTTATCACGCGGTCGGCGACAACAGCAGAAGTATTAGCAGCTGTTGTCGCCGATGGTTTATTTATTTAGAGCTTTGAAACTGAATGATATTTGCAGTTTAACCATAATGCCTGCAGCTCTTTTTTCAGGCTTCGTTTTTTCAGCTGTCAAACTAGCATAGGCTGTTACGTACTTTGACCACACCATTGTAAAGAAGCCCCCTATTGATACGAGTAGAATGTTCATAAAATCAATTCCTTCTGCGTTTAAGAAATTCAGTAATAAATAAAATTTAAGGTCCACTATGCTTTTCTCCATTGGTTAAAAAACGACTTCGTTGGAGAACAATATCCCGCAAGAAGCCTGTTAGCCCGCTACTTAGCGGGATTTTGTTTTGGTCCTGTTGGTTCTGTGTTTTAAACACATGCCCAGTCACAAGACATTAACTGTGACTATTGTAAATACCTGCAAAACGCCGTGTGACGATTATCTAGTTCTATTTAAGGCAAGTTATTCAACACACTTTTTGTTCTTTCACATAAACCGTTCTTAAAAGTTGTTCATGAACAACCTTGTATGGCCTGAACACTGTATTTTGTGAAAAAAGCTCTAAAACATAAAAAATCGCCAAGCAAATACAACAGCAAGCCTCTGATACTGAAAGCTTGTTCATGAACAAGCTTTCAGCTAACTCAATAGCCAAATCGATCATAACAACCGAGAACTCGGAAAATTTCCGGAAAAAAAATAAAGTCACTGAACGAATGTCACTCAGTTAGGCGCTAGGCTCGACGTATCAAACCAGCCATACTCAATCAGGCTCGTCTCAGTCTTGCGTGTACCAAAGCACAGCAGGCAAAGCACAAACAAACGTAAAGTGGCACCGGCCTGATGGATCTGCCCTACAACCTCAGGCAATTGATAAGGCCGCAGTGCACCGGGCTTAGGTTTGATTTTTGACTTATGAAAACGCCGGAACGGCACACCACTAAGCAAAGAGGGTTGAATCACCCCACTTCAGCACCTTGTTGTAGCATTCGTTTTAACTGCGCATACGCCTGGCGAATCGTACTGGGCTGATAACCCTCAGCCATCATCGACTGAACCAGGTGCTCATCCACCGTACTCACAGCCAGTCCAACCAGCAGAAAAGCCCCCAACCGCGGGATCAGAAGTTAACTAACCAAAGAGACTGAAGACGATTTATAACTGGCAGAGGTCGCACTATTACGCTGCTCACGGGCTACATACCACTGCGCCAGCTCCGCAACATTACAAAATGCCGTCAACGATGCAGGCTCACCCTGCCCAACATTTAACAGCAACTGCTCAAGTTGACGCCTGGCACCAGCCGCAGATACCAATGGCCAGTCGCCCACCTTAGGGCGAGCCGTTTTACCATCACGGTTTAGCTCCAGCAGCCAGCTGCCAGTGCGGTTCGCCTTAAACCGCAATAACAGCGGCGTGCGTTTATCTGTCAGTTCGCTGACAGCCGCATCCTGGCTGTGATCTTGAATTGCCGCCTCAGACAACAGTGTGGTAAGACGCATAAAATCATCAATCGGTAAAAACTGACCGACATTTTACCCGCTCAGAACAGGCCAGATACAACAGGTGGTGACGTGATGAGAGTGCAGTACATAAACTAAACATCGTCTGTAAGGACAGATCTGACCTTGTAGAACACCGGCTGATATATAACACTACAGAAAAGAACACACATAGATTAACTGACAGAACCACAATATTAACCAGGCTGGTTAATCAAACTTGACGACAGGTTAAAAACATGCCATACTATAGTTAAAGGTGGTATTACACCTTCCCCAAGGGGTTAATGGATAAAAATAAAAACAGAACTTTGGAGTTGCTTATGTTGACAAAATTTGGAATGGCCATCCGTAAAATACGGATAGACAGAAATATGAAACTAGGTGACATGGCGAAAGGCATGCAGGTTACATCCGCTTACTTATCAGCCGTTGAGAACGGCAAGAAAAAGCTGACAAATGAACTTGTGGAAAAAGTTTCTAATTTTCTTGAGCTTAGTGAAGAAGATAGAACCGAAATAAACGAAGCTGCTGCACTGTCTCAGCAAGAGTTTAATATTAGTATTAAGGATGAAGATAGCGATGTGTTGAGGACCACGGTGGGTGCTTTAGCAAGGCGCATTGAATCTTCAAACTTAAATGATGAAGATGCAAAAGCTATTCTAAAGATTTTGAAGGGATAGTAAGGATGTAATGTGACGATAAGAGCAAAAGGTACCAAAACAAGTCCAAGGAACAAAAAACAAATCAGGAAAGATGTTGAGAGGCTCAAGTCTATCTTTGGATTGGGTCTTGCTGAATATGTAGATGTCATAGAATTAATTGACATAACCCTACCAGAATTATTCCCACACTTTAGCTGCGAGCTTGTACCCGATAAAGAAATGGCTGATGTAGCAGGCTTAACGGTCCCTGCCGAGTTCAAAATATATCTGAAGCAATCAGTATACGATAAAGCCTGCAAAGATGATGGGCAAAGCAGATTTACAATCGCTCATGAGGTCGGCCATCTTTTTTTACACGATCAGCCATTAGTTCTTGCAAAGCAAGAAAAGCCAACCGAGCACAAAGTTTGGGAAGATACAGAATGGCAGGCAGATCAATTCGCAGCCGAGTTTCTCATGCCCTTCGAAAGTGTGAGAAAAATGAGCACTCATCAAGACATCATTGGCACTTTTAAAGTGTCGAACAAAGCTGCAAGGTGCAGATTAAGCAAAGTAAAAGACGAAGTAAGTAAGCTTGAAAGCGAAAATAAGTAGCGTTATTTTCGCTTTCAAAAGTATTTGGACAGAGTGGTGAGTTGTCCTCTTTCCACACTGAGAAAATTAAATACTCTAAACGTAGCGGGGAAGAGTATAAACAAGTTCTTAGTGAAAAGCTATTCAACTCATAACTTTTTTTGAGGTGATATATGGCATCACGAAAAAAAATCGTCCCAGTATGTCGATACAAACGCTATCGATACGGCAAGTGGGAAGACGTCTGTAAGCACATGAGAAGCTTACCAAGACGCTAAACATAACGATTAAAGGGAACAGTGGTGAGCTGTCCTGTTTCCACACTGAGTTAAAAGGGTACTCTAAATGTAGCAATTT
>NZ_PPUZ01000071.1:0-9173 GCF_004212645.1 Pseudoalteromonas rubra
GTTAGCGCCATATTTGCTCCGTCAAATTGAACTGGTATTAAGTGAAATTGGTATATATCGTCTACACTAAAATCAAACTAGCCTGATGTGTTTGCTGTTATGCTCAATATTGATGAAAAAACATTAGCGGAGCTGCGCTCCGGGTTTAACCTGCCTGCCAAGCCTGAAATTCTGGAACACATACAGAATGAACTCAACAGTGAAGAGCCCGAGTTAAATCGTGTTGCCAATATTATTTCACAGGATGTCGCAACATCGGCTGCGGTGCTAAAAGTGATTAACTCTCCGGCCTACGGCATGTCCAGAACGGTGTCGGACATTAAACAGGCGGTGATGTTTTTGGGGCTCAATAGTATCACTCAAATAGTAACAGGTTATCTGCTCAAAGAAGCGTTTGATCAAAGCCTGTGCTGCATTTCGCTGGAGCGGTTTTGGGATAATGCCATTGATATTTCTCAAATAGCCATGCTGATCGGTAAGCGGGTGCGTGCCAATGTACCGGTTGAGAACTTACAGTTGCTTGGCTTGTTTCATGATGCGGGTATACCCGCCATGGCGATGCGCTACGACAATTATAAAGAGGTGATGACCCGTGCCATCCAACGGCCTGAATACACACTGGCATGCTACGAGGAGCAGCTATATCCGACTAACCATGCGGTAGTGGGCTACTATCTGGCCAGCTCCTGGAATATTCCTAAGGCCATGTGTCAGATCATACTGCGCCATCATGACCCGCTGTATCTGGACGAAACCCATGATGAGAGTGAGCAGCAGGCGTTTGCCATTTTAAAGCTGGCCGAAAACCTGGCCTTTGAAGGTAAGTACTTTCGCAATTGCGCGGACTGGCACGCTTTTAAGGATAAAGTGATGATTGTGTTGAATATTCACGATGATGAGTATGTGGATATCAAAGAAGATATTGAGGAGTTTTTAATCTCCGGGAATTGATTATTCCTGTTTTTGCAAAAAAAGGCGCCGTAAGGCGCCTTTTCTGTAAATCTACATATACACTTACAGGCCAGCAGCGGCTTTAAGCGCTTCTGCTTTATCTGTTGCTTCCCACGGGAACTCGTTACGACCGAAGTGACCGTATGCCGCAGTAGGCTGATAGATAGGACGTTCAAGATCAAGCATAGTGATCAGGCCATAAGGACGCAGGTCGAAGTGCTCACGGATCAAGTCAATCAGACGCGCTTCTTCCAGTTTACCTGTGCCGAAGGTTTCAACACTGATAGACGTCGGCTCTGCGACACCAATTGCGTAAGATACCTGGATCTCACATTTGTCAGCCAGACCCGCAGCCACGATGTTTTTAGCAACATAACGTGCAGCATAGGCAGCTGAACGGTCAACTTTTGATGGATCTTTACCAGAGAATGCACCACCACCATGACGTGCCATACCACCGTAAGTATCTACGATGATTTTACGACCAGTCAGACCACAGTCACCCATTGGGCCACCGATAACGAAACGACCGGTTGGGTTGATGAAGAATTTAGTGGCTTCAGTGATAAGCTCTGCAGGCAGTACCGGCTTGATGATGGTTTCCATCACAGCTTCTACCAGATCATCCTGAGACACAGAGTCACAGTGCTGAGTTGACAGAACAACGGCATCGATACCAACCGCTTTACCGTTCTCGTAAGCAAAAGTAACCTGAGACTTTGCATCCGGACGTAACCAAGGCAAAGTGCCATCTTTACGCACCTGCGCCTGACGCTGAACCAGACGGTGTGAGTAAGTGATAGGTGCCGGCATTAATACGTCGGTTTCGTTACAGGCGTAACCAAACATCAGGCCCTGGTCACCCGCACCCTGTTCTTCAGGACGAGTACGGTCAACACCCTGGTTGATGTCTGGAGATTGTTTACCAATGGTATTCAGAATTGCACACGAGTCGGCGTCGAAACCCATATCTGAATGAGTGTAACCAATTTCGCGTACCGTTTTACGCGTTAGTTCTTCGATATCAACCCAGGCACTGGTAGTGATTTCACCACCGACCATGACCATGCCGGTTTTTACGTAAGTTTCACACGCAACACGTGCTTTTGGATCTTGCTCAAGGATAGCATCTAGTACCGCATCAGAGATCTGATCGGCGATTTTATCCGGATGACCCTCAGAAACAGATTCAGAAGTAAATAAATGTTTTGCCATTGTATTTATGCTCACAAATATTGCGCTTCACAAACTACAGGAATAGCGCGAAAAAATCAGAGCGATATATTATCGAAAACAGGCCCTGCTGCATAGCTTTTTTACGCCTAGACGTCTAATTTTAAACCTTTGCGAAAAACGCAGTAAAAAAGTCCCCAGCGACACCAAGATTTCATTGATTTTTAATTGCAGTGGTTACCCTAATAGGTAAGAATGGGGACCAATTTTCTAATCGAGTTACCTGCATTTCGGCGTGTCATGCATTGAATTGCCACCAACTAAGGCAAACGTGACCGCGTCGCCACACGGGTATATTAGGTACAGATTTGCCACTCAAATGACAAAAAAAGTAGGAGACTTCATGCCATCTCGCAAAGAACTTGCAAATGCCATACGCGTTCTGTCCATGGACGCAGTTCAAAAGGCCAAATCCGGTCACCCGGGTGCCCCTATGGGTATGGCCGATATCGCAGAGGTATTGTGGCGCGATTATTTAAAGCATAACCCAAATAATCCAGACTGGGTTGATCGTGACCGCTTTGTACTATCTAATGGCCATGGTTCCATGCTCATTTATTCTCTGTTGCATTTGTCTGGCTATGATCTGTCTATTGATGAACTGAAAAACTTCCGCCAAATGCACTCTAAAACACCTGGTCACCCAGAATATGGCTATGCACCGGGTATCGAAACAACCACAGGTCCACTGGGGCAGGGGATCACCAATGCCGTCGGTATGGCGATTGCCGAAAAAGCACTCGCAGCACAGTTTAACCGTGACGAGTACGACATTGTTAACCACTACACCTACGCATTCCTGGGCGATGGTTGTTTGATGGAAGGTATTTCTCACGAAGCCTGTTCACTGGCCGGCACACTGGGCCTGGGCAAGCTGATCGCGTTTTGGGATGACAACGGCATTTCTATCGACGGTGAAGTTGAAGGCTGGTTCAGCGACGACACACCTAAGCGTTTTGAAGCCTATGGCTGGCACGTGATTGCTGACGTGGATGGCCATGACAGCGACGCTATCACTGCGGCTATCGAAGCGGCACGCGCTGAATCAGACAAGCCAACGCTTATCTGTTGTAAAACGGTAATTGGTTACGGCTCACCAAACAAGTCGGGCAGCCACGATTGTCACGGTGCACCTCTGGGTGATGACGAGATCAAAGCAGCACGCGAATTCCTGGGCTGGGAGCATGGCGCGTTTGAAATCCCTGAGTCTGTTTACGCAAAATGGGATGCCTCTGCGCATGGTCAGCAAATTCAGAGCGAGTGGCTGGTTAAATTTACTGAATACCAGATGCATTACCCTGAACTGGCGGCAGAATTTGAGCGCCGTACTAAAGGTGAGCTGCCGGCAGACTGGGCGCAGAAAAGCGCTGAGTACATTGCCCAGCTACAGGCCAACCCGGCTAACCCGGCAACCCGTAAAGCATCACAAAATGCCCTGAATGCATTTGGTCCTCTGTTACCAGAATTCATGGGTGGCTCTGCGGACTTAGCGGGTTCTAACCTGACACTGTGGGATGGCTCTAAAGGTCTGACGGCAGACGATGCGTCTGGCAACTACAT
This sequence comes from Pseudoalteromonas rubra, assembly GCF_004212645.1. Lineage (GTDB taxonomy): Bacteria > Pseudomonadota > Gammaproteobacteria > Enterobacterales > Alteromonadaceae > Pseudoalteromonas > Pseudoalteromonas rubra_G. The sequence continues at coordinate 3,745 of NZ_PPUZ01000071.1, forward strand.
CTTCTACGGTGTGCGTGAATTCGGTATGTCGGCCATTATGAATGGTATTGCTTTACACAAAGGCTTTATCCCTTACGGCGCAACCTTCCTGATGTTTATGGAATATGCCCGTAACGCAGTACGTATGGCTGCACTGATGAAGCAGCCTAGCATCTTTGTTTATACCCACGATTCAATTGGTCTGGGTGAAGATGGCCCAACACACCAGCCGGTAGAGCAGTTGGCCAGTATGCGCATGACGCCTAATCTGGTTAACTGGCGCCCGTGCGACCAGGTTGAATCAGCGGTTGCCTGGCAGCAGGCGATTGAGCGTAAAGATGGCCCAACGTCATTGGTATTTACCCGTCAGGGACTTGAGCAACAAGCGCGCAGCGACGAGCAGGTAGCAGCCATTAAGCAAGGTGGTTATGTACTGAGCTGTGACGGTGAACCGGAGCTGATCCTGATCGCAACTGGTTCAGAAGTGCAGCTGGCTGTGGAAGCTGCGACGCAGCTGCGTGACAGCGGCAAGCGCGTACGTGTTGTTTCTATGCCATCTACCGATGTTTTTGATGCACAATCTGCTGAGTACAAAGAGTCAGTACTACCAGCTGCGGTAACACGTCGTGTTGCGATTGAAGCAGGTATTGAAGACTACTGGTACAAGTATGTTGGCCTGAACGGCGCGGTTGTTGGCATGAGCACCTTTGGTGAGTCAGCGCCTGCGGCTGAGCTGTTCAAGCACTTCGGCTTTACGGTTGAGAATGTGGTTGCCAAGGCAACAGCGCTGTTCAACTAAGCTCGAACGCATGCATTGAAAAAGCCGTTCAGGGAAACCTGAACGGCTTTTTTTGTGTCCTGGATAAAAGCTCTGCGGCTATTTAAATTAATGATTAACTGTTTATTTCGGGCACTTCGAAATGGCAGTTACTCACAAACAGCTACGCCGTATCTTTTATATAGTAGGATTAACAACCCACACCGTCATCCCGGACGCGTGCGAGCCGGGATCTGCTTAAGTTCAGCACCACCGTATCCTTTATTAAGTAAGACTACCAACCCACACCGTCATCACGGACGCTTGCGAGCCGGGATCTGCTAAGTACAGCACCACCGTATCCTTTATTAAGTAAGACTGCCATCCCACACCGTCATCCCGGACGCGTGCGAGCCGGGATCTGCTTAAGTTCAGCACCACCGTATCCTTTTTTAAGTAAGACTACCAACCCACACCGTCATCACGGACGCTTGCGAGCCGGGATCTGCTAAGTACAGCACCACCGTCTCCTTTATAGAGAGTCTATCAAGCGTTCTTTGAAGAGCCACCCTAAACTAGGTACTCCAAGGCTGATGTTTTTGTTGTGTTTGTGTGATAGGTGTAATCTAACTTGGTATTTAATTTTCATAAGTAGCTAAAGTGTAGATTTTTTTATTTTCTTTTGTACCCACCTGGTATACAATCCCGCAAATTTTTTTGTGCCAAATAAAAGGATAAAAATGGACATTAAATGGCAAAATTTTGCAGGAGCTTACTTGTTACTGGGATTGTTACTGACTCTTAATTGTGGCGTAAGTGCTGCCACAGAAGCGGTTTCTAACTTTATATACAACCCATCTTCCGACTTTTCAGTTTCCCGCCAATCTGACGCAAGCAGTGATTTTCTGATTGTTGAGCATAATTCGGCAACAACTCAACTCAATTTTGAGCGGTTTTTTGTGTCTGATAAGCCCGTTGTCATCAAGTTGGCCAATGACAGCAAGATAGAGACCTTGGTCATCTCATCTCCCATCCTTGATATCCGTAATAAAGTGTCGGTGATCGGCAAGCCGGTCAATGTGGTTTTTACCTCACCAACTGGCACCTTGCAGTGCTTGCACTGCTCTTTTGAAAACGTTGAACGTGTCACTTTCCTTAATGGTATTTTTAGTGGCGACTCTATGACAACGTACGCCACTGGCCGTGTCACAATCAATGGTTTAAGTGCACCTGGTGTGCACTCACTGGAAGTGATGGCCGATCAAATTATCACTTCGGGGACAATTGATCTTAACCTGCGCGCACAACGTCATCCTCAGGGGGGGTTTATTTTCGCCGAAAACGGCGACTATGTGCTTGGCTCGGGTGGGGTTAATTTGTATCCGGGCAGGGTGAAAATCAAATACAGTAATCTGGATGTTATTTCGGCGAGCACAAAAAATGACATTTATCGGCCTGGTGGCACATTCAAGGCGGCAAGCATAGGTATCGTTGCCGCTCAGCCTGTCGTTATCCCGCCAGGGACTGAAATTAATACATTGTCCGATGCACTAACGACAAGTACGCGTCAGGGACATTTCCATGCTCCTGCTGAAGGTGTATTTATTCAGATAGCCAGGCATGAAAGTGCGGCGTTAAATGTCTATGGCAAGCTATATAGTGATCGCATCATTACGACGAAGACAATAGGCAATACCACTTTGCACTCCAGTGCACGGGTGTTTGGTCAAACGGTCAAGAATTTTACGGATGGATACTTATTTAACCAAGGCTATGTTGATGCTGACCACATCAAAGTTGCAGCAGAGCGAGTGATCAATTCAGGCACCTTAAATGGCGCTCAGGTCACTCTGGAAGCTGATGGTGACGCATACAATACCTTTGGTGGCGTAATCAAAGCCGGCTATCTGAGCATAGTTCTAAACGACGGTATTTTCACTAATGGTGCTCGTACTAACAAATTGCGCAGACCGGCTCGTCTGCCGCTATTGGCACCGTCAGTAGATGTTAATAGCCTCAAGCACGGACCCTATAGCCGTTATAGCACTGCGGGTACAAAGCAAAGCCGCCTCAGTGCGAAAATTCATGCAAATACGGTCACAATTGTTGCCAACGCGATAGAAAACATCAACCCTTATCATATAGAAGAGCCTACGGGTGTTGACTGGAGTGACGGTATAAGTGTCAACACGACCCAATCTGAACAGGTTTCGATTGCAGCAGAGTCCAAGATGGAGCTCAAAGCGAGCAAATATATTCGTAATACATCGGCTATTTTACGTCTTAATCAACAGGGCCGGTTTCATGTGGATACGCCACTGCTGTTTAATGAGCGGTATCGTTTAGAGACAACGTCTTTTATTATCTCACGTTATGCATATACCTCAGATAAGAAAGGTAGCCGTGATCAGGTAGAAAAAGGGGTGGGTACCAAGGTTTCTGCTTATTCACCGCCGGGGCGCATTGTTAGCTTTGGAGAGTTTGAGCTGGGTAGCAAGCAAGTACCGTCAACCAGGCGGCGTATGGTGAATGCTTTTTCCTATTTCGAAGTATTTCAAAATGCGCGTTTTCAAAAACTCGACCTGGAATCCGTCGGGATTGTTCTGAGCAGCACCATTACACAACAAAGTTCACAAGCTGCAAAACAATGTATCGTGCTTGGCAGCTGTGCAGGTAGTGCGATAGATACATCGGTAGAGGGCGAAACTTTATTTGCAATTCACGGTAATGTTTACGGTATTAACCCCGAAGTAGAAACCACAAGCGACTTCAAAAAATCGGACATTGGCTCGTTGACACCAGAGCAATCAGACTTAGTACATGATTATTTTTCCAGCCGCTATTCCAAAGAGTTCGGTGAGGATCACTACCATAGGTATAACTATGGTGCCGTTTATAACGAACCTTGGGTCAGTGCCTACTATGCAAAATGTAATGGATTTCGCTATGAGGAGCATGGACAAACGCGATTGAGAAACTGTACCTCTGCTTTTGTTAAGATTCTGCTGAGCGATATCCTGGCCGAAACCTCTACTGCTGAATTTGCAGGGACAGGCTTTACCTACAAGCAAGTACGAGACACCGCAGAAGCTTATGCCCGACGCAACCAAACAGTCTCCACAGCAGAAGACTATCGATGTAAGTATACGGGCGATGTAATTGAATACCAATGCACAGCAAAAAACTTCAATTTTATTGATGTGCTAGTCAATGAAGCAGAGCAAGCGGCGACGGTAAACTTCAGCTACCAGATTAAAATTGAACATTATTGTGACCAATGCCAGAACAAGTATTCAACCCGTGACGTAGAAAAGTCCCTCCGAATTAGTGTTGCCGAATTAATGAAAGGACAGTAAAGGAATCTAAAATGAAGAAAAATGATTTTTCGGACCGGCCAGTCCCTTTCTATAAAAAAGCCATTGCGTATTTAAACATTTTCATGCTTTTGGGGCAGATGAGTCTGCCAACCCTGGCATACGCCTATAACGCGTTTGACAAGCTGGATGCGACGCATGTGCTCAATAACTCACCAGCATTCACAAAAACCACTGGCAGCAGCCAGACTCAGTATGTGAAGTCAGAGCATATTGTTGAGCTGGCTCGCGCTCGGGAAGCTCAAAGTATTGCTGGTTTCCATCGGGTCTTGCGGAAAAACAGAAAGCACGCGCTGCCTGCACCTCAGTACATTCCTATAATGAACGGTAAAATCCAAGTGATCTTTCCGCATTACCCACTTGCAAAACAAGTGGGTGATCGCTTTGTTCAAACGCGCCTGATCCGATCCCAGATCTATGCCGAGCTAGGCCGCAGCCTGATCTCACCGGCGTATGCCGATGAAACAGCTCAGATAGTCCAACTCTATCAAAATGCCTATGAACTGGCAGGCAAAGGTAGCGTCACCTTTGGTGAAAAAATTCCCCAATCCGTTTATAACAGCTTTGACAAAGACTTTATCTGGCCAGAATTTCGAGAAATTAACGGAGAACAAGTGTTGTCTCCCGTTTTGCACCTCAGTGCACAGACGCTAGAAACACGCGCTGTTAACGGGCATCTGGTCGAGTTTACCGGCAGTGATGTCAACTTCAGAGATATAACCGTCAATAGCGGTACTTTACTTACTGGCAGAGATACCTACCTGAATACCGCCCGCGATTTAAACGTCAATCCAGGGGCAGAAGTGGCGTCAGACGGCGACCTGAACCTGTTTGTTGGCGGCACGCTCAGAAACCACTCCGGCACGCTCAGTGCCGCACAAAATGTGCAGATTATTGCCGGGCAGTATGAACAAAAAACCCTGGTCCACCGCTTTTCTAATCGCTATGAGCAAGGCTCCCGGTTTGGCCAGATAGCATCTGTCAATGGTGAGAATATCAGCATTTACAGTATGGGCGACATTGTTGTTCAGGGTGGCACCATCAATGGCAATAACATCAGCCTGCGCGCTGATGGCAATATTCGTCTGCTCTCCCAGCAAACCAGCTATGTGAACAATGCCCCTGTTGGCAAATACGACCACACAAGCAGTGAAATTGAACACCTGACTACCAAGCTCACCGCCAAAGACAGCATCTATTTGATGGCCTCCGGTGCCATTGAGCTTAAAGCCGCAGAGCTGCATGCCGATCAGGGCGTGATTGATATTCTGGCGGGCCAGGGTGTGTATATTCTGAATGAGCTCAATCAGTCACAAAGC
>NZ_PPUZ01000072.1:0-2423 GCF_004212645.1 Pseudoalteromonas rubra
AAATCTGGAAAAGCGTATTAAATTCTTTCGTCTACTTTAATTCTTAACTTCTAACAAACAAAACCACTTTGGCGTTGTATGGTTAAGCCTCACGGGTAATTAGTACGAGTTAGCTTAATGGCTCACACCACTTCCACATCTCGCCTATCAACGTTGTAGTCTTCAACGGCCCTTTAGTGGAGTTAAACTCCAAGTGAGAACTCATCTCGAGGCTCGCTTCCCGCTTAGATGCTTTCAGCGGTTATCGATTCCGAACGTAGCTACCGGGCAATGCCATTGGCATGACAACCCGAACACCAGCGGTTCGTCCACTCCGGTCCTCTCGTACTAGGAGCAGCCCCTCTCAATTCTCAAACGCCCACGGCAGATAGGGACCGAACTGTCTCACGACGTTCTAAACCCAGCTCGCGTACCACTTTAAATGGCGAACAGCCATACCCTTGGGACCGACTTCAGCCCCAGGATGTGATGAGCCGACATCGAGGTGCCAAACACCGCCGTCGATATGAACTCTTGGGCGGTATCAGCCTGTTATCCCCGGAGTACCTTTTATCCGTTGAGCGATGGCCCTTCCATTCAGAACCACCGGATCACTATGACCTACTTTCGTACCTGCTCGACGTGTCTGTCTCGCAGTTAAGCTGGCTTCTACCATTACACTAACCGTACGATGTCCGACCGTACTTAGCCAACCTTCGTGCTCCTCCGTTACTCTTTGGGAGGAGACCGCCCCAGTCAAACTACCCACCAGGCACTGTCCTCAACCCCGATTAGGGGCCTAAGTTAGAACATCAACACTACAAGGGTGGTATTTCAAGGTCGGCTCCACACAAACTAGCGTCTGCGCTTCAAAGCCTCCCACCTATCCTACACATGTAGGGTCAATGTTCAGTGCCAAGCTGTAGTAAAGGTTCACGGGGTCTTTCCGTCTAGCCGCGGGTACACAGCATCTTCACTGCGATTTCAATTTCACTGAGTCTCGGGTGGAGACAGCGTGGCCATGGTTACACCATTCGTGCAGGTCGGAACTTACCCGACAAGGAATTTCGCTACCTTAGGACCGTTATAGTTACGGCCGCCGTTTACCGGGGCTTCGATCAAGAGCTTCGCCTAAGCTAACCCCATCAATTAACCTTCCGGCACCGGGCAGGTGTCACACCGTATACGTCATCTTACGATTTTGCACAGTGCTGTGTTTTTAATAAACAGTCCCAGCCACCTGGTCACTGCGGCTCTCGCCTGCTTACGACGCGAAGTCTTCACAAGTAAGAGCGTACCTTCTCCCGAAGTTACGGTACAATTTTGCCTAGTTCCTTCACCCGAGTTCTCTCAAGCGCCTTAGTATTCTCTACCTGACCACCTGTGTCGGTTTAGGGTACGATTCGATATAAACTGAAGCTTAGAGGCTTTTCCTGGAAGTAGGGCATCAACAACTTCACCACCGTGGTGGCTCGTCTCGACTCTCAGCCTTAGCGACCCGGATTTTCCTAAGTCACCAGCCTACAGCCTTTCACATGGACAACCAACGCCATGCTTGCCTAGCCTGCTCCGTCCCCCCATCGCATTTATACCAAGTACGGGAATATTAACCCGTTTCCCATCGACTACGCTCTTCAGCCTCGCCTTAGGGGTCGACTCACCCTACCCTGATTAACATGGGATAGGAACCCTTGGTCTTCCGGCGTGCGGGTTTTTCACCCGCATTATCGTTACTCATGTCAGCATTCGCACTTCTGATATGTCCAGCATGCCTCCCGGCACACCTTCAGCCACTTACAGAACGCTCCCCTACCCCGCGAACTAAGTTCGCAGCCGTAGCTTCGGTGGTATGTTTAGCCCCGTTACATCTTCCGCGCAGGCCGACTCGACTAGTGAGCTATTACGCTTTCTTTAAAGGATGGCTGCTTCTAAGCCAACCTCCTAGCTGTTTTAGCCTTCCCACATCGTTTCCCACTTAACATACACTTTGGGACCTTAGCTGACGGTCTGGGTTGTTTCCCTCTCCACGATGGACGTTAGCACCCACCGTGTGTCTCCCGGATAGTACTTTACGGTATTCGGAGTTTGCAAAGGGTTGGTAAGTCGGGATGACCCCCTAGCCTTAACAGTGCTCTACCCCCGTAAGTATTCGTCCGAGGCTCTACCTAAATAGATTTCGGGGAGAACCAGCTATCTCCCGGTTTGATTAGCCTTTCACTCCTAGCCACAGGTCATCCCCTAACTTTTCAACGTTAGTGGGTTCGGTCCTCCAGTCAGTGTTACCTGACCTTCAACCTGCCCATGGCTAGATCACCGGGTTTCGGGTCTATACCCTGCAACTTAAGCGCCCAGTTAAGACTCGCTTTCGCTACGGCTCCCCTAAATGGTTAACCTTGCTACAGAATATAAGTCGCTGACCCATTATACAAAAGGTACGCAGTCAC
>NZ_PPUZ01000073.1:0-25334 GCF_004212645.1 Pseudoalteromonas rubra
GTTAAAAATTTCTTATTTATAACCTTTACCTAAGGTATGAGATCGCAAATTTTTGCCTTGCCTACATGGACGTAGGTACCTCAGCGATAGCAGGACGCGTGAGCGGTGTTATCGAACATATTTTCTCGCCTCAAAATAGAACACTTAATTAAGCAAATTGGTATAACGCTTTATTTTAAACATGCAAGATCAAAAAAAGGAGCCATTGGCTCCTTTTCTTTTCAATCGCTTAGCTTAAGAGAATTAAGCTGCAAGACCTTCTTTTGCTTTAGCAACTAGTGCTGCGAAAGCTACTTGGTCGTATACTGCGATATCAGCTAGGATCTTACGATCGATTTCAACAGATGACTTTTTAAGGCCATTGATGAAACGGCTGTAAGAAAGGCCGTTTTGACGTGCAGCAGCGTTGATACGTGCGATCCATAGTTGACGGAAAGTACGTTTCTTAGCGCGACGGTCACGGTAAGCGTATTGACCTGCTTTAGTTACTGCCTGGAAAGCTACGCGATAAACACGTGAACGTGCTCCGTAGTAACCTTTAGCTTGCTTTAATACTTTTTTGTGACGTGCACGTGCGATAACACCGCGTTTAACTCTTGCCATTTCTGATATCCTCTATTAAGCGAATGGTAACATACGATTGATAAGACCCAGGTCATTCTTGTGAACCATAGTCTTATTACGTAGGTGAAGCTTACGCTTAGAAGATTTCTTAGTCAGAATGTGACGAAGATGCGACTGTTTACGCTTGAAACCGCCAGAAGCAGTCTTTTTGAAGCGCTTAGCAGCACCTCTGTGTGTCTTTAGTTTGTAAGACATTGCAATAACTCCAAATGATATTGCGTTAACATTATGCAAGCAGGCGGATGATAAACATCACTTTATTGGCCTGGTATGCACCCTAATTCCGGTGAAAAGTCACACGTGACCTTTACTTAGGTACCGGTTAACTCAGGTGGCTTACGCACTTGAAACCTGAGTTAAATTCTGTCGATCGTTAAATCGGCGCGTATTATGCCTTGATTAAGACTTTTTCGCAATAGGTGCCATCATCATAATCATTTGACGCCCTTCAACCCGGTTAGGGAATGACTCAACCTGAGCCACCTCTTCCAAGTCGGCTTTCAAACGATTTAGCATTTCAATGGCAATTTCCTGGTGGGCCATTTCACGGCCGCGGAAACGAATGGTGATTTTCGCTTTATCGCCCGCTTCAAGGAATTTGCGAAGGTTACGCAGTTTGACCTGATAATCGCCTTCGTCCGTGCCAGGACGGAATTTGATTTCTTTAACCTGGATCTGTTTTTGCTTTTTCTTTTGTTCTTTTTGTATTTTTGCTTTTTCAAAAAGGAACTTACCATAGTCCATAACTTTACAGACTGGTGGCTCTGCATTCGGACTGATCTCAACCAGGTCCAGGCCGGCTTCTTCTGCAAGCGTTCTTGCTTCTCTAATTGAAACTACGCCTGCCTGTTCGCCTTCAGCGTCAATTAAGCGAACTTCTTTCGCTGTGATTTCTTCATTGATACGATTTTTCTGAGCAGTAGTTTGCCCTTTTTTGCCGCCTCTAATGGTACGATCCTCCAAAAAGTCAAAAATATATTGTGCGAAAAGCGTTTTATGTTAGTTGATAAGCCTTTCGCACAGGTTTGTTAATTTAACGTCTGTCTTTGATTTCTTCGCTGATCTTAGCGATAAACTCATCAACAGAGAACTTGCCCAGGTCTTCACCTTTGCGTGTTCTTACCGCGACTTCTTGTTGTTCAACTTCTTTGTCTCCAACAACAAGGAGATACGGGATACGTTTTAAAGTATGCTCGCGGATTTTAAAGCCAATCTTTTCATTTCTCAAGTCAGCACCAGCTCTAATTCCAAGTTTATTCAGTTTTTGTACAACTTCTTGCACATAGTCGGCCTGTTTGTCGGTGATATTCATGATCACCACTTGCTTAGGTGCAAGCCAGGTTGGGAATAAGCCCGCATACTCTTCAGTCAGAATACCAATGAAGCGTTCCAGTGACCCCAATACTGCACGGTGGATCATCACTGGCGTTTTACGTTCATTGTTTTCTGCTACATATGTCGCGCCTAAACGGCCCGGTAAAGCAAAGTCTAGCTGTACTGTGCCACATTGCCAAGCACGCTCAAGACAGTCGTACAAAGTAAACTCGATCTTAGGGCCATAAAACGCGCCCTCGCCTGGCAGATAATCGAACTCGATGTCGTTTGCTTTAAGTGCATCCGCCAGCGCTTCTTCTGCTTTGTCCCACATTTCGTCGTCGCCGATACGCTTTTCAGGGCGCGTAGACAGTTTTACAACAATCTTTTCAAAGCCGAACGTCGAATATGTATCATAGATCATATTAATACAAGCTGATACTTCATCCATGATCTGCTCTTCTGTACAGAAGATATGTGCATCATCCTGAGTAAAACCACGAACACGCATCAGACCGTGCAGTGCACCCGAAGGCTCGTTACGGTGACAACAGCCAAATTCAGCCATACGCAGTGGTAAGTCGCGGTACGACTTCAGGCCCTGGTTGAAGATTTGCACGTGGCCCGGACAGTTCATCGGCTTGATGGCATATTCACGCTTTTCAGACTCTGTGGTGAACATCGCATCCGCGTATTTGTCCCAGTGGCCTGATTTTTCCCACAGACCACGGTCCATCATCAGTGGGCCTTTAACTTCTTCGTAAGCATACTCACGCAGCTTTTCACGCACGAAGTCTTCAAGCTCACGGTAGATACTCCAACCGTCGTTATGCCAGAAAACCATGCCCGGCGCTTCTTCCTGCCAGTGCCACAGATCAAGCGCTTTACCGATTTTACGGTGATCGCGTTTCTCAGCTTCTTCCAGGCGCTTCAGGTAAGCCTTAAGCTGCTTCTTATCTGCCCACGCAGTACCATAGATACGCTGCAGCATTTTATTTTCTGCATTACCACGCCAGTATGCGCCAGCCACTTTCATAATTTTGAAGTGTTGGCAGAATTTCATGTTTGGCACGTGCGGACCACGACACATGTCCACATATTCTTCATGGTGGTAAAGGCCTGGACGGTCATCTTTGTCGATGTTTTCATCCAGGATTTCCATTTTGTAGGTTTCGCCACGCGCTTCAAATGCGTCGCGTGCCTCTTGCCAGCTTACTTTCTTTTTAACAACGTCATAGTTAGTTTTAGCAAGTTCAAGCATGCGCTTTTCGATGGCATCAAGGTCTTCCTGAGTCAGCGAGTGCTCCATGTCGATGTCATAGTAGAAACCATTGTCAATGGTCGGACCGATCGCCATTTTGGCTTCTGGGAAAAGCTGCTTAACCGCGTGGCCAATCAGGTGCGCACACGAGTGACGAATGATCTCTAAACCATCTTCATCTTTTGCGGTGATGATCTCAAGCTGCGCGTCCTGTTCAATCAGGTCGCATGCATCCACTCGCACGCCGTTCACACGACCGGCAATGGTTGCCTTCGCGAGGCCAGGGCCGATGTCCTGAGCAACGTCTAAAGTGGTAACCGGGTTTTCAAAAATACGCTGACTGCCGTCAGGGAGAGTAATTACTGGCATGATAATTCCTATTTACAGTGGTGACACCTACAACGCATCACATGTATTAGTTAAGTTAATTCTTTTAAATTTGACGCCCATCAACGCTTTTACGAATAAGCATTGATTGAACAGTGATATACTGACAGAGTCTGGGGACTTTCAAACGCAGCGCCCATTGTGAACGCTCACGTGGCGAGTTGCAAGGAAAAGACTAAGATTAAGCAGGGATTTGGGTAAAATGACGAGGAAAACCATGGCACAGAAACACACATACAAGTTTGCATCCTTCAATTTGCTGAACTTTGCTGCGCCCCCCTATTCTTTTTATCAGCTCGATGAATCCTACAATGACACCCAATGGCTGACCAAAACTCAGTTTATCACGGGTCTTATCCAGCATATGGACCCAAGCGTGATTGTATTTCAGGAAGTCTTTAGCCCGGAAACACTGGCTACCTTATGCGAAGATTTAGGGCTGCCCTATTTTGCCACCGTCGATACGCCCAAACCCGACCTGGTTTATCCCAATGTGCTGTTTAACCCCATCGTTGCCATTGCCAGTAAATTCCCATTTAAGAGCTTCACTCCGCTGGAACCTTGTCCTGAACTTCTGGAATACCTTAATAACCAGCACCAGTTTAAGTTTAACCGCACGCCCATAAAATGCAGCTTTGAACTACCCGGTTTTGGCCTGACAACCGTCTATGCGGTGCATTTTAAATCTCAACGTGTCCATTCTATGGCCCATATGCTGGGCAATGCTTCCGTTGAAGATCCGCTGCTCACGTTATTACATCAGACCGTGGGCACCATGCAGTCGCAGATCTCCCGTTCACTGGAGGCCTCTATTGTTTACTACGATGCCCTCAAAACGCAGCGCGAGAAAGGCGCTGCAACACTCGTGATGGGCGATTTCAACGACCATATTGCCAGTCCGGCGCTGTCTTTTATGACTCGGCAGTTCCCGACCAGTGCCATGCATCAGGATGTTAATAGCGTCGGTCTGTTCGACAGCTTTTGCCTGGCCGACAACCAGCTTAGTTTTGGCCAAAAGCCGCCGACACATTATTATCAGGGTACAGGGAATACACTCGACTATATTCTGGCTTCTAAAGAGTTCAACCCCAACCTTGAACAAAGTAAAGTGAGGCGCCTGACCTATCATAATTATGCGTCGCACTTAGACCCCAAACGCGACGAAGAAGACATTCGCTATTCAGATCACGCCGCCATTGCCATCGAAATGATACTGCAATGAGTTCTCGCTCATCGCGAGCTGTGATATGATCTTTACCTGTAACGATTTATTTGACCAGTTAATGGGAAACCAACAATGAGAACACTCGGTGTAGAGATTACCGGCAGCGAGGCCCTGCTGTGCCTGCTGAGCAAAGAAGAAGACGTTTTTGATATTCGCGATATTCGCCAGACGCGTTTTACCCTTGGCAATATTGGCCAGGACACAGACGCGATGCGCAAATTCCACTTCGACTTTGCCAAGCTGGTAGAAGATTACAAAATTGACTCTATTGCCATCCGTCAACGTGCCCACAAAGGCAAGTTCGCGGGCAGCGCGGCCGGCTTTAAAATGGAAACAGCGATGCAGCTTATCGAAGGCACAGACGTCAAATTACTGTCCTCTACTGAGGTTAAAGAACAGCTGAAGCGTAATCCGGTGCCAGTCGATTTCGCCGATACAGGGTTAAAAAAGTACCAGGAACAAGCGTTTCATAACGCCTACGTATACATTATGCGTAAAACCTATGGTCACGAAGAAGCCGAGCAGGCGGAATAACCCTACCGCCCGGCACATAGGCCGGGCTTTTTGACCCAACTACACACCGCTAACACTTTCTCTTATTTCACTTTTTCCTAATTGTCACTTGGTTTTCAGTCGTGTTCTGCGTTATAAGTACGCAAGGCGCGTGCGCTTTTTCTGAACAGACATAAGAACACACCTAACATCAACTCGCAGGGTCAGCCCGGCACTGTCATCATGCAGGAGGCAATATGCTAAAGTTTTTCGAACGATTTACCGACCCATTCCCAGCGCGACCGGCAACCCAGCCACCACAAGGTTTGCTGGCGTTTTGCCGGTTTTATACCAAAGGCATGGAATGGCCTCTGTTGTTGATGTCGCTGGCAGCTGCAACATTGGCCACACTCGAAGTGATGTTGTTTGGCTTTATGGGCACGCTGGTTGACTGGATGCAGGCGTACACGCCCGCTGAGTTGTTCGAAGTCAAACGCCAGGAGCTCACGGTTATGGCCGTGATCACTTTGGTCGGTCTGCCCTGTCTGGTGTTTTTCCACAGTGCGATTCTGCACCAGAGCCTGCTGGGTAACTACCCTATGGCCATTCGCTGGCTGGCTCATCGCTATTTGCTAAAACAAAGTATCTCTTTCTATCAGGATGAATTTGCCGGGCGCATTGCAACCAAAGTGATGCAAACGGCCCTGGCCATCCGAGAAGCAGTGATGAAACTGTTGGATGTACTGGTTTACGTTATTGTGTACTTTGGCGCGATGCTTGCGCTGGTGAGCGACAATGACATGAGGCTGATGATCCCCTTGCTGGTTTGGCTGGCCTTGTACATTGGCATGCAGTTTTATTTTGTCCCCCGGCTCAAACAGGTCGCCAGTAAACAAGCCGATGCTCGCTCTCAGATGACAGGCCGTGTGGTCGACAGCTACACGAATATCACCACAGTGAAGCTATTCTCATATAATAAACGCGAAGAAGTCTATGCCCGGGAAAGCATGGACCTGTTCATTCAACCTGTCTATGCCCAGATGCGACTGGCAACCCAGTTAAACGTCAGTATCCAGACCCTAAACTTCCTTTTGGTGTTCAGTGTCGCCGCGGGTTCACTCTATCTTTGGTCACTCAGCGCCATCACCAGCGGGGCAATTGCAATCACGATTGCCCTCGCTTTGCGCCTTAATGGCATGTCGCAGTGGATCATGTGGGAAGTATCCAGTTTGTTTGAAAACATTGGCACAGCCATTGACGGTAAAAATACCTTAGCCAGACCGCTAGACGTGCAGGATCTGCCCAACGCGCCTGCATTAAAAATCACACAGGGTGAAATCAAGTTTACCGATCTGCATTTTGCCTACAAGCGGAAAAAACACGCTGATCAGCATGCTGTTATTCAGGGGCTCAACCTCACCATCTCCCCGGGCGAAAAAATCGGCATTGTTGGCCGCTCGGGCGCAGGTAAATCAACCCTGGTTAATCTGCTGCTACGTTTTTACGATGTTCAGCAAGGCAGCATTGAAATAGACGGGCAAAATATTGCAAAGGTTGATCAGGAAAGCTTACGCGCGCACATTGCCATGGTCACCCAGGACACCGCGCTGCTGCACCGCAGTGTCCGTGATAACGTGCTGTATGGTCGGCCCGATGCCAGCGAAGCCGAGCTGTTGGATGCAATTGATAAAGCACAAGCAAGTCAGTTTATCGATGGGCTTGAAGACAGCCTGGGTAATACCGGACTGGATGCCCAGGTGGGTGAGCGTGGTGTTAAGCTGTCTGGCGGGCAACGCCAGCGTATTGCCATTGCACGGGTATTGCTAAAAAATGCCCCAATTCTGATTTTGGATGAGGCAACCGCGGCATTGGACTCCGAAGTAGAAGCCGCAATTCAGGATAGTTTAGACAGTCTGATGACAGGTAAAACCGTGATTGCCATTGCACACCGCCTGTCGACCATTGCGCAAATGGACCGCCTGATCGTAATGGATCAGGGCCAGATTGTTGAGCAAGGCACACACGATGCCCTGCTGGCACAAAATGGCATCTATGCCAAATTGTGGACACACCAAACCGGTGGATTTATTGGGGTTGAATAACCACCGCGATGTGGCTCAGATTGACTGCTGCGTGGCATATTTAATACCACCACAAAACAGCTGGCAGGCCTGGGTCACAAAAGCATCCAGATCCGCTTCAGCAAGCGGAGCCTGCCAGCGGATGGCCTGGTCCCAGAATGTCAGCCGCTTTAACGCGCCCCAGAAAAAAGCGGCTGCGAATGGCGCAGAAAAAGTACCCAGACACCCTGCGCGTGACGCTTCTTCAAACCACAGACTCATTGCCGCTTCACACTGGCTGAATTTACGATTAAGTCTGTCAGCCTGAGCCTGACAGCGCATCGATTCGATCATCACGATGCGCGACAATTTAATGTAGTCTTCATCCGCCAGCAAAGAAACGGCACTGTCTGCCAAATGACGCAACTGAATTTCAAAGTCGTAGTTTGGAATAAACTGAATGGTCGTAATTGGCTGTATTCTTTCAATTAAAGAAACAACCACAGCATCAAACAGAGCTTCTTTGGTCGCGTAATGTTTATATAAAGTGCGTTTGGATACTCCAGCCGCGGTGCAAATTGCTTCCATGGTAGTGGCCTGTAGCCCCCGCTGTGCAAACTCTTCTACCGCTGCGCTTAGTATTGCTTGTTGTTTTTCAGTAAGCTCGGTCATCGACTCGGACATCTGTTTTAAATTAACAGTAGTTTAACTTAAAAAGGGCTAATGCGAAAGTAAACGCTCAAGTATACATACCCAGCAAAAAAGTACACGACACCGTTTACCCAATAAAAAATTAGGTATACACTTGCGTCTACTCGCAACATTGTCGACTCATCTCAGCACTGAAAAACGGACTGAAAATCCAAGTGATGAGCAACTTACAGTGCTTTAATACTGACGCGGTTTGCCCTGTTATGGTGTAGACAGCCCACCGCACGACAATCTATTCACTGACTACTGGACTAGAACGATAGTAATAAAATCGGCACACGTGATTACAAAAGCAGTGCTACACTTACTCGATTGATTTGTGAACACGTCAGCGAATAAATGCGAAAGTAAACCCAATAAATGAGAGGCCAGTTCGTCTCTATTCAGGAATAAAAAATTTTAATCAGGATTTGGAGTATACATGTATCCAGCCCACAAAAGCAGTCGTGTAGTACACCTGGCAACAGCGGTATTGTCTGCACTCGTAATTTCCGCCTGCTCCGAGGCACCGCAAGGCCAAGGTGGCCCGTCTATGCCACCCGCGCAGGTAAGTATCAACAAAGTCACAACCCAGAGTGTGCCATTTAATATCGAGCTACCAGCAACCCTGGCCGGCGACAAAGAAGTGGAGATCAGGGCTCGCGTGTCGGGACTGATTGAGTCCCGCAATTTTGAAGAAGGTCAGTATGTTAAAGCCGGGCGTTCTTTATTCACCATTGAGCTTCGCCCACTTGAGCTGGAGCTTGAAAAAGCCGAAGCGGCACTCAACGCAGCCAAAGCCAATGTAGCCCAGGCTAAGCGCGAGAAAGACCGCCTGGAACGCCTGAAAGACGAACGTTCAGTGTCAAAGCGTGATTTCGATAATGCTATGTCTGCGTACGAAGTGGCCATCGCAAACCTGGACTCTGCAAAAGTTGCACTCAGTGAAGCGCAGCTGGACCTGGAATATGCGCAGGTTAAAGCACCCGTTTCGGGTATCATGGGTCGGGAGTTTGTCTCGCAAGGCAGCTATGTCTCTGGCCCCACCGTACTGCTGAGTGAGTTAACTGACACCAGCATGATGCGCGCTCGCTTTGGTTTTTCCGAGCGGGAGCAACTGGCTATGCGCCAGGATGTCGAAAGTGGCACCCTCAGCCTACCCAAGAACAACGAGTTCAACGCCACCATAGTGCTGCAGGATGGCTCTGTTTATGCACACTCCGGCAAAGTTGACTTTTCAGACGTGCGAGTCAATCGCTTTACCGGTACCAGTGAGCTCCAAGCCCGCATCAATAACCCCGATGGCGAGCTACGTCCAGGTCAGTTTGTTCGCGTTCGTCTGTCGGGCGCAGTGCGCAACAATGCCATCGTGTTACCTCAGCGAGCAGTGCTGGATAACGGCACGGGCAAGTTTGTCTACATTGCAACCGAGAACGAGCAAGGTATGACGGTTGCTTTACCCGCCCCTGTTGAAGTAGGCGAATGGGTAAACCTGGATGGTAAAAATATGTGGGTGATACGACAAGGCCTGACGCCCGGCCAACCCGTGATAGTTGAAGGTATGGCAAGGATCTTCTTTCCAGGTATGCCTGTCGCTGTGAGCGGTGAAGGAGAATAATTGTATGTTCTCTAAGTATTTTATCGATCGCCCGATATTTGCCTTTGTGATCTCCATTGTCATAGTACTGGCCGGTCTGGCAGCAATGCGCACCCTGCCCATTGCACAGTATCCTGAAATAGCCCCTCCTCAGGTTCAGGTAACCGCCTTTTACCCGGGCGCGTCTGGCGATGTATTGGAGCAAACGGTTGCAGCCCCGATAGAAAATGCCATCACCGGGGTTGAAGGCATGATGTATATGGAGTCAACCAGTACCAGTTCCGGTACAACCACTATCACTGTCACTTTCGAGATAGGCACCGATATTGATCAGGCCGCGGTCGACGTCAACAATCGGGTCAAACAGGTTGAAGCGCGTTTGCCGGAAGAAACACGCCGCCAGGGCGTTGTGGTTGCTAAGGGTTCATCCAGCTTCTTACAGGTTCATGCGTTTTATTCGCCTGATGGTACGCGTTCCAGTCTGTGGACGTCAAACTACGTGACTATGAATATTCTTGACCGCATTAAGCGTATTCCCGGTACTACCAGTGTACAAATTTTCGGTGCCAAAGATTACGCCATGCGTGTGTGGATCCGCCCTGATTTAATGAGTCAGCTGGGTGTAACCGTCGAGGAGATCACAGCAGCTATCCGTGAGCAAAACTCACAGTATGCAGCGGGAACTATAGGTGCCACGCCAACCAGCAGCCAGCCGCAGGAACTGGTGTACAGTGTGACAGCCAAAGGTCGTTTGTCTACACCTGAAGAATTTGAGGCGATTATCATCCGCGCGAACCCGGATGGCTCAACCCTGCGCCTTAAAGATGTTGCGCGTGTCGAGCTGGGCTCCAAGGATTACAACTTTGCCGGTACCTTTAACGGTAAAGAAGCCGTATTGCTGGGTGTTTTCCTGCAACCGGGTGCCAATGCACTGGATGTCGCGAAAGAGGTAGAGTCTGAGATTGCTGAGCTACGCCAGCAGTTTCCGGTTGGGCTAGACCACGGTATTCCATACGATACAACCCGCTTTGTTGAGGTGTCTATTCGTGAAGTACTGATCACCCTGGTTGAAGCCATGGTGCTGGTATTTTTAGTGGTATACCTGTTCTTGCAAAACTGGCGCGCAACTTTAATTCCGACTCTCGCAGTCCCGGTTTCTCTGCTTGGTACTTTTGCCGGGCTGTATATGTTGGGTTACTCCATTAATACCCTGACACTCTTTGGCATGGTGTTGTCTATTGGTATTGTGGTCGATGATGCCATCGTGGTTCTGGAAAATGTTGAGCGGATCATGCACGAGCAGCACCTGAATGCCCGTGAAGCTGCCATCAAAGCGATGCAGGAAGTCAGCGGCCCGGTGGTCGCAATTGTACTGGTCTTGTGTTCAGTGTTCGTCCCTATCGCATTTTTGGGTGGATTGACCGGTGAATTGTTTCGACAATTCGCCATTACCATCTCGATTTCGGTGAGCCTGTCGGGTGTGGTTGCACTGACCATGACACCGGCGCTGTGTGTGATGATCCTCAAACATGAGCATAAGCAGACTGCAGGGTTCTTCTTGTGGTTCAATAACTGGTTCCAGCGCGTCACTGGCCGATATGTCGGCTCCGTCAGCTTTATGATCCGCCGCGGCTTGCTTGGCCTAGTGCTTATGGCTGCTATGGTTGGCGCAACCATATTTATCTGGCAAAAAACCCCGGGGTCTTTAGTACCAGATGAAGATCAGGGCTTTTACATTGCCGCGGTGTTCCTGCCTGATGGCTCCTCACTGGAGCGCACCGCAGCGGTGGTTGACGAAGTAGTTGCAGCTGCTCAGTCTAACCCTGCCAATGAAAATGTGGTGGCCTTTACCGGCTTTGACTTTATCGGTGGCGGTTACAAAAACAGTGCAGCGACCCTGTTCATTACCCAGAAACACTGGGATGAGCGCGAAATTGATACTAAATCTCTGGTTGGTGAGCTGTTTATGAAGACCGCCGGGATCAACGAAGCGCTAGTGCTGGCCTTCAATCCTCCAGCCATTTTTGGCCTGGGTACCACCGGCGGCTTTGAGGTATACCTGCAAAACAAAGCTGGAACCGATCCTGAGCGCCTTAAACAAGGTATGCAAATGCTGATGGGCGAAGCGCAAAAAAGCCCCATCCTGGCCGGTATTCAAACGCTTTGGCGACCAGATGCGCCGCAGCTGAAAGTTCATATGGACAGAGAGCAGGCGCGTGCCATGGGCGTAAACATCAACTCGGCGTTCAACGCACTGGCTGCCAACCTGGGTAATTACTACGTCAATGACTTTAACAAGTTTGGTCGTGCCTGGCAGGTGCTGTTGTCAGCCGAAGCAGAGTTCCGTATGTCACCTGAAGATGTTGGCCGCATTTATGTGAAAAACAACCGGGGTGAGATGGTCCCTATTTCGGCGTTCACTGACATTGAATACAGCCGGGGTCCGGAAACCCTGCAAAGGTACAATAACTTGTCGGCCGTTAAGCTGATGGGTAATGCCGCGCCCGGTTACAGCTCTGGCCAGGCCATTGCTGAATTTGAGCGCATCGCTAAACAGGTTCTGCCACCGGATATGACCTTTGAGTGGACGGCATCCGCCTATCAGGAAAAGCGCAGTTCAGGCACAACCGGTCTGGCACTGGGGCTGGCCGTTGTGATGGTATTTTTGATCCTGGCGGCGCTGTATGAACGCTGGTCATTGCCTATTTCGGTGTTGCTGGCACTGCCCTTTGGTACCTTTGGTGCACTTATCTCAATCTGGGTTGCAGGTTTAACCAACGACGTTTACTTCCAGATTGGTCTGGTTACTTTGCTTGGCCTGGCCAGTAAAAATGCCATTCTGATCGTTGAGTACGCGCTGATGAAGACACAACAAGGCTGGAGCCCGGCTGCGGCCGCACTGGAAGCGGCAAGGTTGAGATTCCGCCCCATTATTATGACTTCACTGGCCTTTATTCTGGGTGTAGTACCGCTGGTACTGAGCTCGGGGGCAGGTGCGGGTGCACGTCATAGTGTTGGCACCGGGGTTATGGGTGGCATGCTCGCCGCCACTTTCCTGGCCGTGTTCTTCCTGCCCCTATTCTTCTACTGGTTGACGGCAAGGCGTGTGGCTGAGAACCGCACCAAACACGAGCTTTGCGAAGAAATTGCGCAGCAGCATAAGGCTGAGCACGTCGATACTAAAGAAGATTTGGCATAAGCTGCCTGAACGTATAAAAGCGCCGGTGACTCAAAGAGCACCGGCGCTTTTGTTTATACATAAAGCAAGGTTAGTCTGAGGTTTGCTCCGAAGTGTCTTGCTGAGGAGTATCAGCAACCAACAGTTGCTCAGGGTCACTTAAAGATTGCAGCGCCGCAAAGTCGCTTTGGGACAATTTGAACCAGTAGCCCTCAATGCCCGCTTTGCGAACCCAATACTGGTCATCCTGGCGCGCCAGCTCATAACGGGACAACATATCATCGTCACCGGCTTCAAAGCGGGCCACAACCTCCAAACTGGCCTGGCTCACAGCACCAACACGCAAAGTCTCAAGCGTCCTTAATGCCGCTTTCAGGCTGTCGGTATCCAGTGAGTCGCTCAGCTCTTCACCCGCTTTGTGCAGCGCCCAGCTTTCGTCTCGTTTAATGAGCTGCGAGTCGCCAACACGGATCCGACTAACCTCGTCCAGAGACAGTAAGTCTGATTCCAGCCAGCTTTTAATTTCCGTGCTCAGATCATAGCGGTTTAACTCAACCCGGTAGACCTCATTTCCCTCTCCCGGGCGAACATATACTTGCTTAAATGCCGGGGTATTACCAACATAGAGTTGCCCTGCGTCACCTAGGTCCAGTTTGAGTGCATAGTCGTCCTGCGCTACTTTGAAGCGCGTATGGCTTGCCTGGCTGGTGGTTTCAGGAAAACGCATCGACAAACGACTAAGCTGAGTTAGCACACGCTGGACTTTACTCTGATCAACCGCCAGCGCCGGATGCGACTCCAGCGCCCAGTTATCGCCTGATTTGATCAGGGCAACACTTTGCTCAGCCTCCTCAGATTGAGTTCTGAGCGCTAACCGGGTAATTTCACTTTGTTGAACCTGCCAGGCGCTGGTAACAGCGCTGTCGCTGCCATCATTCAACCAAAGCAACGCAGCCACGCCACACTGCAATAACAGACCAAAGCCTAACCACATTATTAGTTTCATTTAACGTGCCTCCTCTGGCGTAAAAGCCGACTGGTGGCGTGCCAGGCGTCTGGTACGACGCACTTTAGCCACCAATGCAATGATCAGAATAAGACTTGCAACCACACCATAGTTAAACAACTCGATGTGCATTGCGGTTTTCTCAGTGAGCGGAGGTAAGGTCCGGTTGAAATGACCCCGAGCCCGGATCCCCAGCAAGCCATCGTCTTCCAGCGCCCAGTCGAGGGTATTTTGTAACAGTGCCAGATTATTAAGCGAGGCAGACTGATTGGTGCTGCCAATCAAGCCAAGTACCTGATCGCTAAACATCGCATTACTACTGAACACGATTAGTCGGGTTTTTTCTGGCGAGTGCCGAACCATTTGCTCAATCTGCAATTCGGTGTGTTCTGCTTCACTACTTTCGGTTTGCTCTTTGCCCTCATCAGCACGTTTTGTTAATGGCTTATCGGCAAAGTAGGAAGTAAAACGGCCTTCTATGACGGCAGCTATATCGAATTGTGTGCGCTGTGAGCCTTGCGGATAACTCACCTCTCCCTGTGCGCTGATACTCGGCATCACATCCAATTGTGTTGTCTGCCAGGCCTGTTCAGAACTACGTAACAGAGGTTCAAAGTTGTTTTCGCCCTGATAGTCAATACCCGAAGACCAGGGCACTGTAACCTGGGCAAGCCCACGGGTGATCAGGCTTTGCTTGTTCAGGCCCTCTGCCCGGACATCCACAAAGTAAGGATATTCCAGCATTTGGATTTCCTGGAACTGCAAGCCGCCAACGTTACGTGTCACAGGCACCGGGAACGCACCATGTTGCTCATCCAGGATCACCTGCTTTGGTATATTTACACCATGATGCGCCAACCACGCTTGCAGGCCGCTGTTGTGCTCAGTGAGGCTCAGGCTACGGCCACTGAGATTAATTTGATAAGGCGAGGTTGCAGCAACAACCGTCCCGCCACGCATCATAAACTGGTCTACCGCAAACAGTGCTTGCTCATCCAGAGACTCAGGCGCCAGCAACAACAGCAGATCGGTACTGTCATCAACATGGCCATCCGACAAATCTTCCCGTTTCACATTGGCCTGCTGGGCCAGCAAACGCTCGACCTGACTAAAAGCGCTTTGCCCGTATCGACCCGGTGATGACATGGCATCCGGCATTACCAGCGCAATGTGTTTATTAAGACCCTGTGCAAACTTCTCTACCGCAGCGTCAAAGCTACGCTCAAACGCCTCGGTACTGAAGTCTTCCAGCGCCAGCTGCACTACCTGCTCGTCGTTTTCGAGAGTGAGATAAAAGTAAAACTCATCGCTGGATAACAAACCGGCTCGCATTGGCATCATCCCGAGCTCCTCAGCCAGACGCTGTGCAAGCGCGCTGTCTTCAGCCGGATCCAGATAGTTCACACTGAGCTTGCCATTCGCGTCAGCCTCATGTGTTGTCATCACCTGCCTGATATCCTCAAGCAAAGTATTGAGCTGCTCGGGTAGCGCTTGTGGCGCAGATACGTAAGCATTAAAGGTTAATGGTTTATCTACCATGTCGAATATCTGGCCTTCAGCGCGGTAATCCTCAAGGACGGATTTAATGGTGCGGGTCAGGTCATACTCCGGATTTCTGAGCACCACATCCAGATCGCTCTCACCGCGGGCATTAACCTCAATTAAGTCTCTAAAACCAAGTACCTGATACTGATCCCCATATTTGACCAGAATATCAAAATAAGAACTCACGATTGCAGACTGATAACGGTCTTCAACCTGGAACGGCATTGCCCGGATCCCGTATTCACGATTGGCCTGCTCTTCCAGCTGCGGATTTTGCTGAGGGTCGATAAACTCTACCCGTACTTTGCCTGCACCAGCCACTTCGTATTCAGCGATCAGATCTCGCATCTGTGGTACCAGCGGCGCCAACAAAGGATGGGTTTTAGCTGAGAAATAACCGCGGATCAGTAAAGGCTCCTCCAGCTGCTGCAAATAGCGTTTCGTCTGAGTTGAAATGGAGTATTGCTGGCCCTGGGTGGTATCAACGCGCAAATAAGGTAACTTGTATAACCAGAGGTTTGCAAAGAGCAAATTGGCGATGGCAAAAGTGACTCCCAGATGCCAGTGTTTGTGATGTGCCTTGACGGGTTTATCCACCCAGCGGGCGCGCTCCAGAGCAAACACATTGAGCAATAAAAAGACCAGGATCAGGGATAAGTAATAATACAGATCTCTTAAATCCAGTACGCCCCGGGCGATGGATTCAAAGCGACTGCCCGTTCCCACTAAGCGCATAACTTCCGCAGCCTGGTGGCCAAAAAACCCGGTCAGCCCTTCACTACCAATCACATATAGAAGTACACAGATACACGTGGCGAGCATAAAACTGATGATTGGGTTATCTGTTCTGGCGGAGACAAACAAGCCAATACTGAGATACACACTGCCCAGCAATACCGTTGCCAGATAGCCGGACCAGACCGGACCCCAATCCAGCTCAGCCAAAAATGACACACTCAGTGGCACCACCAAAGTGATGGCCAAAGCCAGTAACAGCAACAGCACACAGGCAATAAATTTGCCCAATACAAATTGCCACAACCCAAGAGGTTGGGTGTAAACAAATTCCAGCGTACCGGTGCGGCGCTCATCACTCCAAAGGCGCATGGTAAAGGCCGATGACAAAAAGATCATCAGTACTGGTAACCACTCAAATAAAGGTCGAATATCCGCAATATTGCGGGCAAAAAAGGCCTCAGCCCAGAAGAAAGTAAACAGGGCCACACCACCAAAAATCAGTAAGAACAGGTACGCCAGTGGCGACGAAAATACCAATCCCAACTCTTTGGCCGCAATGGTCCAGCACAGCCTCAATGACGTTGCATTATGCTGCATGGCTTGTCTCCTTATGGCTGTATTCACTGAATAAGGTTTCCAAGTCTCGGTTTAACTGCCCGACTTCAAAAACGCGGATCCCACAATGAATGAGTTTTTGAACCAGTTCAGCACACACCAATGACTGCTCAGCTCCTGGTGTCAGATCGAGATGATATTTATAGTGTTCGCCTTCACGCGTAACCAGGTTAAAGCGCTGCACGCCGTTTAGGCGGGAAATAAACCCGAGCTGTGCGGGGGCTGCATCACAACACACGACCACCTGGCTGCTGCTTTTTAGCTCGCTCAGTGGCTTGTCGAGTTGCACTTCACCTTTGCTCAGCAAAATCACGCGATCACACAAGGCTTCAACTTCCTGCATAATGTGGGTCGACAATATAACCGTTGCCCGTTTGGCTACTTCCTTGATCAGATGTCGCATTTGCTGTGTTTGTTGTGGATCCAGGCCATTGGTTGGCTCATCCAGGATCAACAGACGTGGCTCACCGAGCAGGGCCTGCGCCACCCCGACCCTTTGTTTATAGCCCCGTGACAAAGATGAGATAGAAGAAAGTAAACGTGTTTCTAGCGCGGTTGCGCTAATAGCCTGTTTGATCTGCTGGTTCTTTTGCTGACCCTGTAGCCCTTTTAAACTGGCTGCAAAATCCAGATAGTCGGCGACAAGCATATCCGGGTAGACGGGCAAACTTTCGGGTAGATAGCCCAGTTTTGCCTGAAACGCCGTGGGGTTGTTAGCGAGGTTGATGCCATCAAGTGTCACCTCCCCTGCATCCGGCTCCAGGTAACCTGAAAGCATTTTCATTATGGTGGTTTTACCTGCGCCATTGTGGCCAAGCAAGCCGACTATCTGACCAGGCTCAATATTAAAGCTGGCATTGTTCACGGCAGTAAAACTGCCATAACGCCGGGATAAATCACGCACCGTAAGCATTTGGCCTCCTAATACAAAGCTATTGAGATGAAAGTGATTTGTTATATGTGCAGGCGCATCTGAGCACAGGCTGGGAGGCTGGCTCGTCAAGACGCCAAATGTGCATATAGGGTCAGCAAAGTGGCAATTCAAGATGCAACTGCGCCTTTTTTAGCAACACACTGCATGCGATTAGCCTTTAGTCTAATTTCATGTCATTTCATCGGCTCTAGCTTGCATTAGGCACCACTTTATTATTTCTTAACGTTATAGCTTATTACTTTTTCAGGCACGCTGGTGGCTTTAGCGGGTGTGCCTGGTAGCGAGCACACTGACAACAAGGAATAGATAATGACAACATCAGTAAATAACCCGGCGCTTAGCTATCATCGTGGCGTGTCTAACCCGCCTTTGCTTGACTACACCATTGGTGATTATCTGCAGCATATTGCCGAGCGATATGGCAAGCGTGACGCCATTGTGGTTCGCCATCAGCAACAAAGATTAAGCTACCGCGATTATCTGGCGCGCATTGATGAGCTGGCCGCCGCCCTGTTGCATTGTGGGATCCAGCCTGGCGATAGAGTTGGACTCTGGTCACCCAATAACCTCGAATGGTCACTGGTGCAATTTGCCACCGCGCGGATCGGTGCCATTATGGTGTGCCTCAACCCGGCTTACCGTCCTGCCGAGCTGGAATTTGCGCTCAATAATGCAGGCTGCAAAATGATTATTATGGCCACCCAGTTTAAGCACAGTCACTACGTTAATATGCTCAAAGAGCTGGCTCCCACACTGCAAAGCTGTGCCTTTGGGGAACTGAAAGCACCGCGCCTGCCAAACCTCAAGCATGTTGTGGTCATTGCAAACCCCGATGAGCCAACTCCCGCAGGCCTGCGCGATTTCAGTCAATTACTGGCGCTGGCGAGCCCGCAAGACTATGACGCGCTACAAACCATTGCCACCCAATTAAGCCCAGACGACGCCATTAATATCCAGTTTACCTCGGGGACTACCGGCAACCCCAAAGGCGCGACGTTAACCCATCGCAATATTCTCAACAATGCTTATCTGGTTGCCCAGGCCATGCAACTGACCGAGCAGGATAAACTCTGTATTCCGGTGCCTCTGTACCACTGCTTTGGCATGGTGCTGGGCAACCTGGTGTGCCTCAGTCAGGGGGCCTGTGCGGTGTTCCCCAACGACGCATTCGATCCGCTGCTGACACTGCAAACCGTCGAGGCCGAGCAATGCACTGCGCTGCATGGCGTGCCCACCATGTTTATTGCACAGCTGGAGCATGAGCAGTTTAATCAGTTTGACCTGAGTTCACTCAGAACCGGGGTTATGGCCGGTGCCACCTGTCCGGAAAAGGTCATGCGAGATGTTCAGACCAAAATGCATATGACGGACATCTTAATTGGCTATGGCCAGACTGAGTGCAGCCCCATTAACCATATTACCGAGGTTTCTGCCCCACTGATTAAACGAGTGACGACAGTTGGCCGGGCCATCGCCCATACCGAGGTCAAGATCATAGACGAAAGTGGTGAACTGGCCCCGAGGGGCATACCCGGCGAAGTGTGCGCCCGAGGCTATGGTGTGATGCAAGGTTACTGGCTGGACGATGCCAAAACCCAGGCAACCATAGATACCGAAGGCTGGCTTCACTCTGGCGATCTCGGTGTGATGGACGACGAAGGTTACGTAACCATTGTAGGTCGCATCAAAGACATGATCATCCGCGGCGGCGAGAACATCTACCCCAGAGAGATTGAGGAAGTTTTGTATCATCACCCGAATATACAGGACGCCGCTGTATTTGGCATAGCCGATGAAAAATATGGCGAAGAGGTCTGCGCCTGGCTGCAACTAAAACCCGGGCATTACATTGCTGAAGAAACAGTGCGGGATTACCTTAAAGACAAACTTTCTTACTTTAAGGTCCCCAAACACATACGTATCGTTGAGTCCTACCCGATGACAGTCACCGGTAAACTGCAAAAATTTAAAATGCGTGAAGCGATGGAACAATCCCTCAGCGAGCTGGCTTAAATCTGGGCGACGTGTCGCCCTCTGTTTCATTCTGTAGATGAGTAAAAAACAAAGCTATTTTAAACAAGACAGGGCCTGATCAGGGCCCAAATCGCGTTCGCTGCAGATAACGCAGGCGCGATGGCGCAATGATCTTTTTACCGTACAAACAATCAAATGCGTAGAAATTAAGCGCAAATTCAACTAGCCTAAGAAAACGAGTTGCATTTTTAAGCATTTTCCATGGTTGCCAATCATGCATGTGGGTAAACGGTTTTTTTTCATCCGTCTGGTTGTCGCCATGATGGCTTTGCTGCCTGCGCTGTGTTTTGGCGATATTCCCATACTCGCCAATCAGTACTCAGTAAAGAAACTAACCGCAGAGGATGGCTTTGTTTCCTCTGAGATATACTCCATCATCCAGGACAAACAAGGCCTGCTGTGGTTTGGCACCGCCGAAAATGGCGTAATGCGCTACGATGGCCGTAAGGTCACCCTGTTTGAATTCGATGGCCAGAGCAACACCGGGTTGTCACACAATGATGCCGGCAACCTGATGTTAGACCGAAATGGCGACATTTGGATCGGCACCTGGGGCGGTGGTGCGAATCGCTATAACCCCAAAACAGGGCAATTCGAGAACTTTCTTCACGACCCCAAGCGCGCCGACTCTATCTCTGCCAACCGGATCCAATCTTTATATCATGATCTGGATGGTTCAATCTGGTTAGGCTCGTATGATGGCGGCCTCAACCGCTATCTTGGGGAAAATCGCTTTGAACACATCAAAAAAACCTCAGAGGCGATCACAGGTTTATCTCACAATCGAATATGGGATATCGAGAACGATGGCATGGACCACCTCTGGGTTGCGACCAGTTATGGTCTGAATCGCTATGATAAGAAAACAAAAAACGTTCATTACTTTTTCCCCGATCCAACCAATACCACCCCGACCGGCACCAATGAGATCAGGCACATTTTAAAGACGTCGCACAACAAACTCTATGTTGGAACCCAGCAAGGCCCCTTTTTCTTTGACCCGGCCAGTGGTGTGTTTAGCAAAATTGGCCCAGGCAGCGATGCCCATTTGGGGCAAGTTAATTCCATGATTGAAGACAAAGACGGCTATATCTGGTTTGTTACCAGCAAAGGAGTCTTCAGAAAACACCCGTCAAATACGGAACTAGTTCAGCTGGACCTTGAGTACAACAGCGGCATGCGGATTATTTTTGAGGACAATGCCAGAACCTTGTGGATCACCAACGAAGTGCACGGCATTTTTAAATTGGTGCCACATCGTAAGTTTAAATCCATCAACAGCTCAATGCTCAAAGCGCCCAATGGTATTACCGCAGATAAAAACGGCGACATACTCATAGTCAATTCGACCTCGCACTTGCTGAGGTGGGATGTGGCATCACAAACCCTGCACCCGCTCTCGGCGCCACTCTTTAACGCCTCGAATGGGTTTAGCGAAAACCGATTGCTGGAGCGGCCGGTACTCCATCTCGACGGTGAGACAACTTTATGGATAGCGCAGGATGAAGGTCTGGCAAAATTTAACCTGGATACGCGTACTGTTGAGCTGATCCGCTACCCACAAGACGACCCAAACCATCGACAATTCAGAGAGATCAGAGCGCTGGCCGTTGATAAGCAAGGCGACCTTTGGGTAGGCACCTACAAAAACGGGGTCTATATTTACAGCCCCGATTCAAACAGATTCCGGCACCTCGATGCCTCTTACGGCTTATCGCACCCTGAAGTTTTGACGATATACAAAGACAACACCCATAACATGTGGGTTGGTACTGGCAATGGTGTCAATTTGTGGCTGGAGAAAGAGCAAATTTTTCAGCCCTTTGTTAATAACCCCTATCGCAAAGACAGCCTGCTTGGCAGCATAGTGCAGGACATCTATCAGTCACAGGATGGCAAGCTCTGGATTGCGACCCAGCAGGGTCTTAATCTCTATCAGGCTAAAACAAACAACTTCTTGCACTTCAGCACCCAAAACGGCCTGCCCAGCGATCTGATCCGTGCCATCTCGGACGATATGCGTGGCAATTTGTGGTTAACCACGAACCGGGGGGTTACTAAGTTTTCGCCATCAAGTGGCAAAGTCAGTAACTTTGACAGCCACAATGGCTTACTTGGGCTAAATTACTACCCCGACAGCCTGGTTAAAGCAAAGCGAGACTTGCTGTTTACCAGCAGCCAGCGCGGTATCGAGTATTTTAGTACGCGCCCTTTGCAGTCCACCCTGAAAGACCCGATCCTTATTTTGACTGGCTTTAATAAAATGGGTCAGCCCGTCAACCTCGAGAAGCCCTACTCCTACGTTACCGATATTGATCTGACCTACGAAGATTACATCTTTTCTTTGGAATTTGCCGTGCTCGATTTTGTCTCTCCCAATAAAAACCAATATGCCTATAAACTCGAAGGTTACGACGACAACTGGATTGAAATCGGCAACCGCAATACGGCCACCTTTACCAACCTGGATGGTGGTTCTTATACATTCCAGGTCAAGGCAACCAACAGTCGCGGCGAGTGGAGCGAGCAACTTTTATCGGTTAACCTGCATGTTGCCCCGCCCCCCTGGAAAACCTGGTGGGCCTATACCTTATATGCGCTGGCCTGTGCTCTGGTTATTTTTACCGTGATTTACCTGCGTACCCGTATGCAAAAAGCAGAGTTAGACCGGCAAAAGCAGTTTGTGTTGCAGCTGGAAGAGCAAGTTTCGGAAAAAACTGCGTCTTTGCAATCACAGGCCAAAGAGCTTGAATCCGCACTAAAAAAAGCCGAACAGGCAACCCGGCTAAAATCTGAGTTTCTGGCCAATATGAGCCATGAAATAAGAACACCGATGAATGGGGTGCTGGGCATGCTGGAGCTGCTTAAACACAGCGAACTGACACCAGAACAGGAACATTCGGTGGGCATTGCCAGTAACAGCGCCCACTCCCTGCTCAGCCTGATCAACGATATCCTGGACTTTTCAAAAATAGAAGCCGACAAGCTTGAGCTGGATTTCATCGATTTTGATATTCGGCAGCTGTTCGAGCAGCTTGCCGAATCCATGGCCCTTGCGGCACAATCCAAGGGCGTCGATTTAGTACTCGACTTAACGGGTATTGAAACAGCCATGGTTAATTCAGACCCCGGCAGGATCCGCCAAATCGCGGCTAATATTTTAAGCAATGCAATCAAATTTACCGAGCAAGGCGAGATTATTCTCAGTGCATCATTAGCCTGCTCCAAAGATGACAATCAGGCAGTACTAACCTGCCGAATTCAGGATACCGGAATAGGCATTCCCCGGGAGATGCTCTCAAGCCTGTTTGACTCCTTCACCCAGGTAGATGCCTCAACCACCAGAAAGTACGGAGGGACGGGCCTGGGCCTGAGCATCACTAAACGGCTCTGTCAGCTGCTGGGAGGCGATGTGTATGTAACAAGTAAGGTAGGCGAAGGTAGCTGCTTCGAGTTTACCTGCATGGTTACTAAAGGTGCACTTCCGGAGCAAGATCCTCCCTCATTTGAGCCCGACAATTTACACGCGCTGATAGTTGACCCGCAAACCTCGAGCAACGCAGTCATTAAAAAACAACTTGAGCTGTGGCAAATTAAAGTCAGTGAAGCCTCCAACGCAGAACAGGCACTGCAAGTGCTGAGCGATCGATCTGTTGATATTGTATTCTTCAACAGAGCACTACCGACATTGAGCTACGAGGCCCTGACTCAGCAAATCAAACAAAACCCTAAGCTTAGTCATATTAAATTGATAATGATGACTTTACTGGATGAGCAGTTTGACGCGATAGAATCTAGCTCTGTCCCCCTCGATGGCTATTTCACAAAACCTGCCACACAACAGGACTTGCTAAAAGCACTGTCTACGGTCAGAGCACAGACCGACCACAACGCAGAAGATCAAAGCACGGATAGCCTCGGTGACAAAGACGACCATACTACCTATGCGTGGGCCAAACACACCCGTGTACTGCTGGTTGAGGACAACAAAGTGAATCAGCTGGTTGCTGTGAGAATTTTAGAGCACCTGGGTGTTACAACCGACATTGCAGAAAATGGCCTGGAAGCGCTGGAAAAACTACGAGAAGCTGACGAAACACAGCCATACACCCTTGTGCTGATGGATTGCCAAATGCCCAAAATGGATGGCTATGAAGCCACCCGACGTATTCGCACCTCACAAGCCGGCAGCCTTCAGGCCGATATCCCCATCATTGCCATGACCGCAAACGCCATGCAGGGCGACAAGCAAAAGTGCCTGGATGCCGGAATGGATGACTACATTACTAAACCCATTGAGCCCGCTAAAGTCACGGAAAAACTTGCTTACTGGGCGACCAAAGTCACGATAACCTAAGTGCCCTGTTCATTGATTATATGGATGCGTGATAGTCCTTTGTTAGATGCCAGTTCTTTGCATTTTATTTGCCGTTACAGCCATAGAATTGTACGTGGTTTCGAATGTTTCAGTGATCACAAAACCAAACTTGCTATACATTTCGATTGCAGAAGAATTTGAAGCGGCAACATACAAACTCACTTCTTGCGAAGACAGAGCAACTAAGTGTTCAAGTAAGTCTTTGCCAATGCCTTGACCGCGATGATCAGGGTGCACAAATAACGCTCTGATTTCTGACCCGAAGATAGCGCAAAAGGCAACTACAGACTCAAGTTCATAAACAAATATTTGAGATTCAAACAACAGTTTATTGCGGACTTTATCTTCTGACAAAGGCAATAAAGTAAACGTTGCGCTTTCCCGTGCCAGCTCATCTAATTTAGACAGGTTATATATTTCTTCAATGGACTGAAAATCGCCCTCTGCATATTTCCTTATGTGCATTTTTACCTCTGAAGAATAACGCCCAACCCAATGGGCAGATACATGCTTGGCTAGCCAAGCGTTTTGGGCATTTTGAGAGACTTATTAACTGTTTGCTATGGCAGCAAACAGAGCTTCTTTGTTTGGTTTTGATATTTCGCAAAATGTAATGCCAAAAGGCAAAACCCAGAAGTAGATAGGTTTGATGCGAAGTTTATATATTGCATGTTCTTGTTCTATGAACTCAAGTTTGAGCTTGTAGGACCCTGAGTCATAGAAGATGTTGTTGTCTTCTATTCTAAGCTTATTTACAGGTGCATTAAGGTAAAAGTTAATTTGCATGCCAGAGATGGGGCTGATTTTGTAGTGAGTAAGCCCGTTCTTTTCGTACAACTTTGAATTAGCAGTGCCTAGCGGTATATCCATATGACAGTTAACGCTTTACTTTGGGGCAATCAATAGTTGGCAAAACTCGCGCGAAGCGCCAAGGCAAAGATTAATTGTCCCAGTAAGTTTACAAACGAACCTGAGCAATTTGTTACAACCCACCTACTCAAATTTGTCAGAGTCGAATTTAAAAGTTATGTCGAAGCAGCGCTCTTCATACTTTGACGAATTAAACTTCCACTTTTTTAACGCGCGAAGTGATTCCCTATCAAAAATTCTCCTTGGCTGAGAATGAGTAATTTGGTGTTCTACAACCTTACCTTCGCTATTCACTGTTACTCTAAAGTCAACGTTACCAAAACCTAAGAATCTTTCGGAATGTATTGGCCATTTAGGGTTTACAACGGCCTTGTTGATCAAATCCT
>NZ_PPUZ01000074.1:0-18422 GCF_004212645.1 Pseudoalteromonas rubra
CCGTTAGCGTCATATTTGCTCCTTCAAATTGAACAGGTATTAAGTGAAATTGGTATTAAGCCAAACCAATTCGCCATTTTACCCGCAGAACATCCAGTGGGGCAATGGCTGGCGCTTCACCTACGATTCACGCTCATGTACTACACTCTTTTATCGCAGTATTGACCTTCGGATAGCAACCCAAATGTATGATATGATAGTGCAATGCCATTACTGGCGATGCCATTACTGGCACCCAAGGAAATACCCACAACCCAGCTGCACCGCGTGCAGATCGAAGGAGCTTTAACATGTCGGGCAAGATCCCCTTTCACCCCATTACTCTGTTTGTGTTGTTTTTTGCGCTGGTGCTGCAAGTGACTATTCAGGCTCAGGCCAAAGTGATGCAGCAACCTAAACTGGCCATTGTTGGCTCGGGGCCGCTGGTGGCAAAGGGCGCCAGTCAGTCTATTCCTATCACCTATGAACACATTGATGCGGTGGATGTGGAGTTACTGCGCCTTAATAGCCCCCATGATTTTCTCAGTCGCTATTACCTGACGGACAAGCTCTATCCCAGTTCACTGGACAGACTACAGTACACCTACGACAGTGTCTTTGCCGACCGCTTTACCCTGCCGTCCGCGTCTAAAACAGGTATCCAATCGGCTCGCTTGCCTATCCCGAAATCGCTGCCAAGCGGTTGGTACATCATCGTCCTCAAAGCACCGGGCATGTTTGACGATTTGCAGGCTAAACACCTCTTGCTGACCGACTTGGGCATTCAGGCAAAGGTGTTTAAACAACATGCCAGTTTCCAGGTAAACCGCTTGTCTGACGGCTTGCCCGTCGCAGGCGCTAAGGTCAAGGCATACCGTAAGCATGAGTTACTGCGTGAAGCCAAAACCGATAAACAAGGCGCGGTGCATTTTGATATCACCCTGAAGCGCAACGACATCATCGTCGCTGAGTACGACGAGCTGGATGAGGCAGAGCTGGCGCTGCTACCGATTAAAGAAGTGCCACTGGACCTGTCGGATCACCCCATTGGTGGCCGTCCTTATCAGGAGCGCGAAGTCTACATTTACAGTAACCGGGACTTGGTCAAACCGGGCGAAACCCTGCCCCTGAACCTGCTGTTACGTGATGCCGATGGCGTCGCGATTGAAGATCAGCCCGTTACGCTGACCGTCACCAACCCCTTACAAGAAGAGATGCTCCGCGAGCAGCTAACCCCAAGTGCCGGCGGATTTTATAGTAAACGCCTGCATACCGGCAGCAGCTGGCCAACCGGGCGCTACAAAGTCTCGGTGATGCTCGACCCGACCGCCCAGTCCGCAATCGGCCACTTTGAATTTCAGCTGGAAGAATTTGTGCCTGAGCGCATGGACTTAACCTTTAGCGGACAACAGCCTTTTGTCGCAGCGGGCACCTCTATGCCTTTGTCGGTACAAGGGCGTTATCTGTTTGGCAGCCCGGCGGCTGGCAACACCTTAAAGGTCAGTCTGGTCCACCATAGCGTGCGACATTATCCCGGTCCCTACGCCGCATTTTTTGTCGGTGAAGACTTTTACCTGAGCAACCGCTTCCAGACACTGCCTGATCAGCAATTGTCTGAGCAGGGCACACTGATGCTGAGCCTGCCAACCGTGTCTGCCGACACGCTAAAAAGCCCGGTCAAAACCCAGGTTAATTTAAGCCTGCTGGAGTCCGGTGGCGCGGCCGTGCAACGTCAGCTTAGCTATACCAGCTGGAAACCCAGAGCGCTGCCCGCAGTGAAGCCCGCACAAACGGAATTTAAATATGCCACCGATGCCGAGTTTGAACTGGCCCTGCTGAGCCCGGATGGCCAGCAATTGACAAGTGGTGAGCTGGAGGTTGAACTCAGTTACGACCAGGGTCGTTATTTCTGGTTTTACGAGGAAGGCATAGGCTGGCGCCGCCAGTCCCAGCCGCAGTGGCGCAGTGAAGCTAAGCAGACCGTGAGCGTGAACCAAAATACCCATACCGTGCGCTTCCCGGTCGACTGGGGAAACTACCGCCTGACGGTGACAGACGTCAACAGCCAGGTTAAAACGGTTTATGACTTTTATGCCGGCTGGTATCGTGGTTATCAGCAACTCAAGGCCAAGCCGCAACACCTGTCAATCGTACTTGATAAAAGCAGCTACCGCTCTGGTGAGGTGCTCGCCGTCGAGCTGGATGCCCCGGCGGATGGTCAGCTCCAGCTGGCGCTGGAAAGCGACAAGGTGCTGTGGACACAAAGTCAGTCGGTACGTAAAGGGAAAACCACGCTGCGTGTGCCTTTAGACAAAACACTGGCCCGTCATGACCTGTATCTCAGTGCCACCTTACTCAGTGGGCAATCCAGCACTTTGCAACGCCACTTTGGCATAGTGCCAGTTACTCTGGCGCGCGAAGACCGCGAGCTGGCACTTAGCCTGACTCTGCCGGATAAAATAGCGCCCCTCAAGCCACTCATGGTCGAGATCCAGGCCGATGGTGTGGCCCAGGCGCAGGCAGATCAGAGCTGGGTTACTCTGTCTGTTGTGGATAAAGGGATCCTCAATTTGAGCCGCTATTATCCGGTCGACCCACATCATTACCTGTTTAATCAGCGTCGTTATGGCGGCGATGTCATCGACTTATATTCACGTCGGTATGATAACCGTCCCGATCCGTTTGCACAGTCCCGCTTTGGTAGTGACAGCAATGCACGCAGCGATAACCGCAATGACAATCTGGTCGAAAGCAAAACCGTGATCCTGATGACCCAACCGGTGCAGCTGATTGACGGCAAGGCCAGTATTACAGTCGATATGCCTGATTATAATGGCGAAGTACAAATTGTCGCGACCGCTTTCAACCCCACTCAGGTGGGCCATAAAGTCGCTGCCCGCCCGGTCAGCGCCCCCGTTATCGCAGAGCTCAGCGTACCGCGCTTTTTAGTCCCGGGTGATGAAACCTCCGTCACACTGGACTTGCATAACGTCAGTGGCCAGGCGCAGGATTTGTCGGTCACGCTCACGCCCTCTGGTCCCGTGCAGTTTACACAAGACAGTACCTTTACACTGACTCTGGAAGATCAGGCACACTGGAGCCAGACCATGCGCCTGATGGTTGCAGACTCTCCCTTATCGCAAACCGCAAGCGTACACATTGCGCTGCAAGGCACAGAGATAACACAGTCGCGCAGCTGGTCGGTGCCCGTCAAAGCCATTGAACCACAGCTGGTGCAGGCAAGCAGCATGATGCTCGCCCCCGGGCAAACGTATCAGTTAACACCGGCGCTCTGGCAAGGGTTACACGTTGATGCTGCGGATGCGGGGACTTTGTATGCCAGTCATACGCCCAGATTACCAATCAAAGAATATGCCACCGCATTACGTGCCTACCCATACGGCTGCGCGGAGCAAACCACCAGTAAAGCCTGGCCATTTTTGCTCAAACACCCGCAACTTGACGGCTTATTGCAGCAGGCACTGCAAGCGCCTCCCGGCGAGACACAACAATTTGACGACCCACGAACCTTAGTAAGCCAGGCAGTACAGCGACTAAAGACCATGCAAAAACCCAGTGGCGGATTTGCGCTATGGGATAGCCAGGGTGCAGAACAGCCGTGGCTAAGCGCCTATATCACCGAGTTTTTAACCCAGGCACACGCCACTTTTCCGGGCACAGTGCCGCAAAGTATGCTGAACCGTGCCCACTACCGTATGCTCAGATACACCCGCGATAACACGGTCGACGACCTCAGTCAGGATGCCTATGAGGCAACGGCGGCAAAAAGCTTTGCCGCTTATCTTGCCAGCCAGCGAGGCCAGATCAGTTACAGCGATCTGGAGTCGCTGCGGATAACTGAGTACCCGTCGCGGTTGAGCCTGCTCCATATGGCGTCGGCACTGGCCGATGTGGGGGCGACCCAACAGGCTGCGGCGCTGCTCA
Source organism: Pseudoalteromonas rubra (assembly GCF_004212645.1). Lineage (GTDB taxonomy): Bacteria > Pseudomonadota > Gammaproteobacteria > Enterobacterales > Alteromonadaceae > Pseudoalteromonas > Pseudoalteromonas rubra_G. The sequence goes on from NZ_PPUZ01000074.1 coordinate 3,925, forward strand.
GACAAGCCAGTACGATAAGCCGCAGCGAAGACTATTTTGCCGACTATGGTTCGACGCTGCGCGATGATGCCCAATCAGCTCAGGTGCTGGCCAGACTGGCAAAGCATCGCGCGTTGCGCTCACAATCCCGCGCATTGCAAACCAGCTTGCTCGAAAAATTACCCGATCAAGCACTTAAAACCTGGCTGAGCACCCAGGAGCGCGCTGCATTACTGCGCACCGCGGTTGAGGTAAGTCAGACCAACCCTAGCCACCCGGTACAACTGGAGATCAACGCCAAGCAGCAACAACATCCAGAGGTGATAAGCCACGCACTTGCGCAAACGATGACCATCAAAAACCCAACTGATGAGCCGGTGTATGTGCAACTGATGGCCAAAGGCCGCCTCAAACTGGACGCCAGTGTTGCCAACGAAATTAGCTCATTCAACACGCTGGATACCAAGCGTATTCTCAGACGCTTGTTTGACTTGAACGGACAACCGCTGGATAAATCCCGTTTCGAAGTTGGAGAACGCGTGGTGGTTGTGCTGGATGTCCAAACCAAAGAGCCGGTACCAGATGCCCTGCTAATTGAACGCATTCCGGCTGGGTTTGTGCTGGAGAACCCGGCGCTGATGCAAGGCTTTCCAGTGTCGCAATTGTTGCCCGAGCATGTCACGCTGGCAACCACAGATCACACAGAGTATCGTAATGACCGCTTTGTGGCAGCACTGGGGCTTAGCACTCGCAAATACCAGTTTGCTTATGTCTTGCGCGCCGAAGTGCCCGGCGTTTATCAGGTGCCGCCGAGTTATCTTGAATCCATGTACCGGCCTCATAAGCATGTGATTTACTGGCAATACCCCTATCAGCTGGAGGTCGTGCGCTGAGATGTCTGGCGGACTCAACTATGTATGTGGTTAACGCGCTGCGTCCTGGCCGCATGACCCGCTATGCCACAGCGCTGGCGGGTTTGCTCCTGCTACTGTTTTGGCTGGATTGGCGATATCCACTGCCAAAGCCCTATCCGGATGGGCCCGCCACTGTGGTCACGGCCCGCGACGGACAACAGCTGCGCGCTTTCAGTGATGATCAGGGGGTCCACCGCTATCAGGTAACGCTGGCAGACGTCGACCCCTTTTACCTCACGGCCTTACTTGATTACGAAGACCGATGGTTTTACTACCACCCCGGCGTTAATCCACTGGCGCTGTGCAGAGCCTTGTGGCAATGGCTGGCGCATGGTCGGATCATTTCCGGTGGCTCTACCCTCAGCATGCAGGTAGCACGACTTCTTGACCCGCACGAACGCTCCATACCCGGCAAGCTGAAGCAGATTTTCAGAGCCGTCCAACTGGAATGGCATTACAGCAAACCTGAGATCCTCACTTTGTATCTCAATCTGGCCCCCTTTGGTGGCAACATAGAAGGCGTCGAAGCGGCCTCGCGACGTTACTTCAATAAGCCTGCAAAGTCCTTGTCTATCAACCAGTCGGCTTTACTGGTTGTGCTGCCACAAAAACCCTCGCATAACCGCCCGGACCGCTACCCAGAGCGCGCCCGGGCAATGCGCAATAAGGTACTCAGACGCCTGGCCGACAGCCAGCTGGTCAATGCCGAACAACTGGCGCTTCTGAGCCAGGAGCCGGTGCGTTTATCCGCGCCTTCACAGCCCCCTCTGGCGCCCCTGTTAAGCCGTCGCTTAAAGCGTCAGCACCCCACTTCGCATGTGATCCGCACGACTTTAGATCATGATTTGCAACAGCGTCTCAACCAGCTGCTGGCCAATACCAAGCAGAGATTAACGGGCAAAAGTTCGGCTGCGGTGCTGATCGTGCATAATCAGCAGGCAGAAGTACTGGCCTATCAGGGGTCGGTTGATTTTAGCGATGACAGTCGCTTCGCACATGTTGATATGATCCGGGCGGTACGTTCACCGGGTTCAACGCTGAAACCCTTCATTTACGGACTGGGGCTGGATCTGGGCTTGATCCACAGTCAGAGCCTGATGAGCGATATTCCGAGCGACTTTGACGGATACAAGCCACAAAATCTCAACGGCCGCTTCAGCGGCGCGGTGAGTGTCACCAAAGCACTGCAACACTCCCTGAATGTACCGGCTATCCAGCTACTGCATCGCATCGGTGCCGCGCGCTTTGAGCAACAACTCAGTCATGCCAAAGTGGCACTGCATCATCAGGATGCTAACCTGGCGGTTGGACTCGGTGGCACCGGGATCGAGTTAGTTGAGCTGGCAAGGCTCTACCGCGCCCTGGCCAGTCAGGGCCAGGTGCAGGACTTATCGTTTGTTGAAAACGACTCCCGCCACACGAGCCCGGCATTTTCTTTGCTGTCTCCTGCTGCCAGCTGGATCACGTTTGAGATGCTCAGTCAGCTGTCGGCACCGGATCGGGTGGTCCCCAGCAACCGCCGCAAGATTGCCTGGAAAACCGGAACCAGTTATGGCTATCGGGATTTCTGGTCCGTCGGTGTCAGTGCAGACTACACCGTGGCGGTCTGGGTCGGCCGACCCGATGCCAGCCCGGTGGTCGGGTATTTGGGCGCCACACGCGCCGCACCTTTAATGTTTGATGTGTTCGATTTACTGCCTGCGGATACCCGTAGCCTGACAAGGCCCGCGCAAGTTGAGCCCGTACAGATCTGCTGGCCGGGAGGAGTGGCACGTCAAGATACACCAGATAGCGCATGCCACACGCAACTCACGGCCTACACCCTCAATGGCATGACACCGCCAACTATGCACAGTCAGGGGAATTTTGTCACTGAGCCTGGCTGGCCTGCTGAGCTTGCCAGCTGGCAGGCCCAAAACAATGCGCCCGTGAAACAGCCGGACTACACGCAGGTCCGCATCGCCGCGCCGCGCAGCGGTCAGCATTATTACCGGCAACAGGTTTTGGCGATCCCCTTGAGCGTATCGGGTGTTGGCAGTGAGCAAGCAGAAGCGGTGCGCTGGTATGTCAATCATGCACCACATGACTCAACCACCCTGGCCCTGTCTGAGTATCAGGGCAAAGTGGTCATCACAGCGTGTATTGCACAGCAGTGTGACCAGCAGCATATCGTGGTGCACCCTTAAGTAACAACATATCGTGGCGCCCCCTTAACTGAAACCAGTTACTGCATGGCGGTTTTTAGATAACCCACTACAGTGTGTAAATCGACCAGACGTTGCTGGGCTTCCTCTTTGCTTATTCCCTGAATGGCCTCATAATCATCAAGAAAAATAGCACTGTCATAATCCCCCGTGCTGGCATTTCTGACATACACCAGTACGTAGCAATAGCGTAAAATAGAATCCAGATAGCGGAAAAATTCGATGTCGTCAGCACTGAGTTCAGGCTTTACACCGCTGCCGAGCCGGTTAATAAACACCTGCTTAACATAAACACTTTGCTCTCCGCTGGTATACTTAACAACACCGTAACAGCCATTGTTATTTATTGATTCAGTGAAGATATCTGCGACTGGTAGCAAGCCTGGCTGATGCATAATCTCGTTCCTGATAACATTAGTTTCATATAATGTTAGAACAAAATTACAAAATGACTATAAATTGACATGAATAATCCCCAAAAGCGCCCGAAATACCCTTTTGGGGAAAATATAATCTAATTGCTGTCGCCTCAAACGCTGCGTGTTGCCAGGGCCGGTGATACCCTGGCCGCCATCCAGGCAGGCTGACACACAGCCAGCTGACCCACGATGAGGATAACCCCTCCTACCAGAAGCAAATACGTCACCGGGACCGGCGCCATATCAAAGTAGTTCACCAGCTGCACGTTAGCGAGCAGCGCGCACAGTACGCCCAGCGTAATACCGATGAAGGTGACTATGGCATTCTCTGTCATACAGTAACGTAAAATATCTGCTCTGCTGGCACCAAGGGCTCTGCGCGTACCGATCTGCTTGCGACGTTTAACAATGGTAAAACGAGCCTGACCAAATATCCCCAAAAGCGTCAGTAACACCAGTCCTGCAATCACCCAGTATAAGGTCTTAATGGCCGCGCGTTCAGATTTGAACTTTTCCTGGCGGATCTGTTGATAATCCAGCAGCCGGTCCAGCTGGCGGCCGGGGGTTTTCAGTAATAATTGCGCCACGTCTAATTTGGCCTGCTCGCGCTGTCCGGGCATTGCCCGCACCAGTATCTTAATGTCGTTTCCGATACTGCGCAGTGGCGCTAACACCGTATTGTCGTGTGAATACCAGTCAGGCCATACCGACTTCAGTTCTTTGACTATGCCCTTCACCAGCACCGGTTTGTAATCAAGATAAACTGTCGTACCCAGTATTGCGCGCCAGTCATCCGGGTAATACAACTCGGCAAACCCTTTGGATACCAAAGCGTGTGTTGGATCCGCGCTATAATCTATCGAGTCCAGGATCTCCCCTTCGCTGGGTCCTTCACCCGCAATGAGCTCCAGCCCCATCGCCGCAATAGCATGCTCGTCACCAGTGTAATAACCGGTATAAATATTCATGTCTTCTTCGGTCGGTCCTAACCCCGTCGGAACATAGCTGCCCCAGTTGCTCAGTGGGAAGGCATTCATCACAGTGACATTTTCAACACTCGATAAGTTGCGAATGTCACGCAGATCCTGCTTTACCAGCGCAATCATTTCCTCCGCCTGATTGCTCTGTACATTGGTCTCAAGCGTAAACACGACGTCTTCATCCAGGCCACTGGGCTCAACTAACATCGCCTCTTTTTGAATGATCAGGTAGACCGCATTGACCAAAATGGTAAAGGTCACTGCGATTTGTAAAATCAGCAACAGGGGGGCCGATTTTGCCCGCCACAGGGTACTTAATATAGGCTTTAAATCCTTCATTGTGCGACTCCTATTGGCTTTTTAGCTGAGCTGAGGGTTGGATTTGAGTAGCCCGGTAAATAGGCCATAACCCAAATAACGTGCTGCTAAACACCGCCAGCACCACCGTCAGCACAGCCAGCGCTGTGGTCATTTGCATTAAGCCTTCGGGTAGATGTGCAAAAGTATCGGCGGTTAAGCGCAATCCCAGCTGCGCCAATGTCAGCCCTAAAATACCACCCAAAGTACCTATCAGCACCGTTTCGCAGCCAAACTGTACGGCAATATGCTGTTTGCTGGCACCAACCGCTCTGCGCAAGCCCACCTCGGCGCCTTTACCATAAAACTTAATCAACATCAGGCCCATACAATTGAGCAGGCAGGCAATCAAGAAGGCAAACGCCAGCCATACCGCGATCCGATCATCGTCCTCGATTACGTGATCTTCGATAAGCGACTCATTGATATCAAAAAGCTCACTCGGTTTTTCCCGGGCAAAGCGCCCGCCGCTTTTCTGCTCCTCGGCATAGGCGTTAATATAGTCGGTATAATCGTCGCGCTGCGTCGCGTGTTCCAGTTCTACCCAATAACGGATCCAGACACACTCTGAAGCCAGGAAGCTTTCCAATGAGCCATCATCGAGAACGGTCCAGCATCGCCAGCCCATTTCTCCTTTTGACAGCAAGTTGTTGTTGACCTGAAACTGAAAAGGCGTAAACAAAGGATACGGTAAATTATGCGCACGATTTGGCCCCTGGAAAACCTGCGGGAGTGGTGCCCAGCTATCAATGACCCCGACAACCCTCACCAGGTGCGGACCAACAAAGATATGCTGACCAACGGAATTTGCGCCGCCAAACAGGCGGTCGTTGGTTTGCTTGTCCAGTACCACCAGCGCAGCGCCTTTTTTATCTTCGCTATCGGACCACGGAGACCCAAACAGAAAAGGCACATCGAAGATTTCAAAAAAGTCGTTGTTGACGGAGTTAAAGCGCAGCATTTTGGCTTCTTTTTCAGTCTGCTCTTCGCTGCGGACCATGCTTTTATACATGACGACCGCGCTCTGGCGCAGGCCTTTGGCGTCCTCCAGCAAGTTTATGGTGTCCATGTAGGTCATCATCGGGGGAAGCATTTCTTCCCCTCTGGACAACTGGTAGGCCTTGTCCGGGCTCCAGCTGCTCAGACGCACAGAGAAAACCCGATCACTTTTTTCCGGTAAGGGGTCTTTTGCCATCATAATGCTGACGGTCGAAGTGATCATGGTGGCCGCGATACCCATAGCAATCGTGCCAATCATCAAAATACTCAGTAGCGGCGTCTTTTTAAGACTGATCCAGGCGAGTTTAAAGTAGTAACCTATCAACATTTCCACCGCCTCCGGATAGTACAATGAGGGGATAAAAAAGGTACAAACAAGTTTGGTCGATTTGAAATTAAACGCATACTTATTCCTTTATTGTTTTAATATATTTCCTTTGGACTGGGGTCACCTCATGTGACCCCAGTGTTATACGCTGCGTGTTGCCAGCGCAGGCGAAACGCGTGCTGCCTGCCAGGCAGGCTGAATTACCGCACACTGACCAGCCAGCAGAATAGCCAGTGCCCCCACCAATAGATAATCAGCAGGAACCGGCGTCAGGCCAAAGTAGCTCACCAACTGAGTATTCACCAGTACGGCACAGACCATACCGATAACCACCCCAGTCAGAGTCACTATCAGATTCTCCAGCAAATAGTAACGCAATATCTGTAACTGGTTGGCGCCCAAAGCACGTCGGGTACCAATTTGCTTGCGGCGCTTGAGGATGGCAAACCGGGCCTGACCAAAAATGGCCAACATAGTCAGGATCAACAAACCAACCAGGACCAGCTGCAGCGTTTGCAGCTCGGCCACATCCGCCCGATAACTTTCCTCCCGGGTCTGGCTGAAAGGCTTCAGCTTATCGATTTGTCTGCCAGGCGTCATCAGCAACGCCTCTTTGACATCCAGCATAGCCTTATCCAGTGTGCCAGGCTGCGCTCTTACCATCAGGCCTACTTTGTCCTTAATCTCAAACACAGGTGACAAAACCGCGTGATCAAACAGTCGCCAGAAGCTCCAGACCGCTTTTAGGTTGTCCACCACCCCAATCACTTGTTGTGGATCTCCCTGCACATACAGCGTCTTGCCTAGCACATCACGCCAGTTATCCGGGTGCAGTGTCTGAGCAAGCGCTTTGGAGACTAAAATCTTGCCGCCTGATTTGGCGCCGAAAAACGAATGCGTTACATCGCTTCTCTCAAACCATTGCCCGGCAACCAGCTTCAGGTCCAGCGTATCCTTGCTATCGTAGTTACTGCCATAATATCCGCTACTGGTGAGCTTATCTTCATCAGCAGGGCCGTAACCTATATCAGCTGAGCGACCATAACCACTCAGTGGCACTGACGTGACAGGGATGGCATTCTCAACACTGTCCAGGTCTTTAATATCGCGGAGCACTTGCTCAAATTCAGCAACCCGGGCTTCACCCGTTTCCTGTAAATTAATAAACAGTGAAAACACCTGAGTTTCATTGAGGCCACTGGGTGCCTTTACCTTTTCGTGTTTTTGCATCACCATATAGACGGCATTAACGAAAATGGTGAAGGTTAAGGCAATTTGCAAGATCAGCAGCAGCGGGGACGCCTTGCTGCGCCAAAGCGATTTAAGAATGACTGAAAAATCCTTCATGACGTCCTCCTACAGGCTCTTTAACTGGCTGGATGGCTGGATCCGGGTAGCACGATAAATCGGCCACAGGCCAAACAATACACTCGCCACCACAGAGAGCACTAAGGTCATCAGCATGATCCTCAGGTCCATTTGCATAATGCTGTCATTCAGGTAGGTAAAGATCTGCTGAATTAACTGCAAGCCAAGCTGTGCGAATACCAGCCCCAGGACGCCACCCAGAATACCTATCAAAAATGCCTCACACAAAAACTGCCGACCGATATCCTGGCGGCTGGCACCAACAGCCCGTCGCAGGCCAATTTCACTCCCCTTACCATAAAACTTGGTCATCATCAGACTCATGCAATTGAGCAAACACGCCAGTAAAAAGGCAAATGCCAGCCACACGGCCATGTCATTTTCGTTGCTCAGCACTTCAGTCCAGCGCAGGTATTCATCAATGGTAAATAAGCGACTCAGGTTTTCTCTGGCGAAGCGACCTGCCGACTTTTGCTCATCAACATAGACGTTAATGAAATCCATGTAGTCCGCTCTGTCTTTTGCCGACTCCAGCTCAACCCAGTAAAACAGCCAGATACAATCCGAGGTGATGAAGTCACTAAACGCGACATCTTCAATATCCTGCCAGCACGCCCAGGTGACATCACCGCGAGAGAAGATCTCCTGGTTAATCTGGTATTGCAGTGGCACAAAAAGAGCATGGGGATCGTGGTATGCCTGAGACGACAAATAATAAAACCTTGGAATAGGGAACCAGTCGTCCATGACACCGACTATTTGCAGCAAGGACTCACCCAACACAATGTGACGGCCCACCGAGTTCACCCCGTCAAACAATTCGTCGTTCAGCGCTTTGGTGATCACCACAACCTGATTGCCCGCACTATCATCCTGTTCAGACCAGGCACTGCCATACAAAAAAGGCACTTCAAACATAGAAAAGAAGTCATTATGTGTGGTGCGTACCATCCGCATCTGTGCATCACGGCGATTTTGTTGCTCTGCCCGGCTCATACTTTTAAACAAACCAATGGCTGTTTCTTGCTGCGCTTTAGCGGCTGTTTTGAGGTTTTGGGCATCCCGATAGGAGATCATTTCAGGGATCTCTTCTCGTCCATCAACCACCTTATATGGTTGTTGCGGACCCCAGGAACTGAGCTGAACGGTAAAAATACGATCACTTTTTGCAGGCAGCGGATCTTTGGTCATCATATAGCTTACGGTGTACGTCACCATCGCAGCCGCAATGCCCAAAGCAATCGTACCCACCATCAGCACGCTCAGTAATGGCGTTTTACGTAAGCTGAGCCATGCCAGCTTAAAATAATAACTCAACATAGCTGTTCCTAAGCAATCGCCTGCGCTTGGGCACGACGCTCACTTAGCACACCATCTTTGATTTCAATGATCCTTTGTGCCTGGCTGGCCTGCTCGGTATCATGTGTTACCATCAAAATACTGGTCCCTTTCGCATTGATATCTTTAAGTAAAGACATAATGCCGTCTGCCATTTTAGAGTCCAGGTTACCGGTTGGCTCATCCGCCAGTAAAAACGCCGGACTGCCAGCCAGCGCACGCGCAATAGCAACACGTTGCTGCTGTCCGCCAGAAAGCTGCTGCGGGTAGTGATCTTTACGACTTGCCAGACCAACCTGCTGTAAGGCATCCATAACGCGCTGTTTACGCTCCGCAGCACTAAAGCTGCGATAGCGTAATGGCATTTCAACATTATCGAACAGGTTTAGCTCGGGGATCAGATTAAACCCTTGGAAAATAAACCCAATTTTTTCGTTTCGTAAGCGCGATTTTTGTTTATCTGACAGCCCAGTGACATCATGCCCATCAAGCAGGTACAGACCTTCGCAATATTCTTCCAGCAAACCCGCAATATTGAGAAAAGTTGTTTTACCAGAGCCAGACGGACCAATAACAGCAACAAACTCACCCTGCTGAACTTCTAGGTCAAAAGGTTGCAGCGCCTGAGTTTTTACCGTATCCGTGTAATAAGCCTTCGCCAGTTTTGACATTTTAAGCATAAAATTTCCTTATGAATTGTCTTATTTTTGTAGCTCGCAAGCCTGTGTACTTCTATTTTTGACTCACTCTTGCAAGAAGAGCCTGTCCCCAAGGCAATGCGCTGGCGGGTTGGCGGGCTTGTGTCTAAAATTAAAGCCCGCAGGCAATTTACCAGCGGACTCCAGAAGGTACACAAAAAACCATTTAAAGTCACGTTTTTTAAACGTTCCGTTAAACTAATGATGGTTCAGGTTTTATTGACTACATTTATTGTAGGTGTTTGAAAGTAATGATTAAGCGTCGCTTAGTATAAAGCAGTTTGTTAATAACAATTGTACATCGGTATTTGCCTGTCGTGCTATGAACTTAATGTACATTTTGATCTATTTGAACGAGGGAAAAATGAGCCAGATTATTGAGCCATTCATACACTATCTAAACCAGATGCGTACTATGATGCAACGCGACGATATCACCGAAGATTTGCTAAAGCAAAGACTCAGCCCGGACATGTTTCCTTTGCATCAACAAGTCTCAACAGCTGCGGCCTTGTCGCTGCGCTGTTGCTGCCCGCTATTTAATAAAGAAGTCAGAAGCTTTAAGCGCCCGAACATCAGTATCACCGACTTACAGCAAGAACTGGACGACACCATAGAGTATCTGGAGCATTTGGAAAGCAACCCCTTTGAGTCAATGCCTTCGAGCGTCACTTTTGTCGCCGGCTTTGCCAATCATACGCTGGAGCCTGAACAGTACTTTCAGTTTTATGCCTGGCCTAACTTCCTGTTCCACTTTTCCATGGCCTACGCAATACTGCGTGCCGCCGGGCTGCCACTCGGCAAAGGCGATTTTGATGGTTTCCACCGCTACCCGGCCGGGTTTTCATTTCCCTCGTAATTTCCTCGGCTCAGAAGGTTAGCGTTTTCGCCAGCTAAACTGACGCCGGTAGGCCCCCGGTGTCATGCCCGTGTGTGCTTTAAAAAACTGACTAAAATAGGCGGCACTGGCAAACCCGCATTGCTGTGCCACCACCCCAACCGGCCGCCGCTCCGTTGCCAGTAAATGCTGGGCACGCTGACAGCGCAGCTGTGCACAATACTGTGAAAACGAATAACCAAGCTCGTGTTGAAACCAGCGCTTTAGGGTCGCTGTACTGACATTGATATACGCTGCACACTGGGCCAGGCTAGGTGGTTCATCAACTCGGCTTGCAACCCAGGCCTTTACCCGAGCCAATCGCTCAGAATTACGCGAGTGATCCAGAGCGAACCCTTTGGCGGGAGAAGTGCGCAACTCAGCCAGTATCTCACACAGCAAAGTCAGCCGATTAAGCGGGCTTGCGGTGTTGAGTGCCAGACATTGCTCACGCACACGCTCAGCGCTATCCCGGCTAAAAACCAGCCCGCTTTCAATACTATCAAGCCAGCTCTGCAAGTCTGCCAACTCGGCAATGGCACAAGCCAGCAATGTCTTTGGCCACAACACCACCACAATCAGCTCAGCACTGTCATAAGGGGGCTGGCTGTCCCAGGTATGGGGCACGCCAGGTGCGATCAGGGCCAGGTCGATGCCATCAAACGCATGAATGGCGCTGCCGATAAACCCGCAGCCCTGCGCACCTATTGTCAGGATCAGCTCAAAGCAATCATGCTGATGCCACTCGAACAGCACCTTTTGCTTTTCAATATACTTAACTTGCACAGATTGGTTCAGCGCAAAGCGGACTGGGGCGGGTTTTCCTGTATTAATGGTCAATTTGAGCCAATATTTATAAATTATGAGCCAATAACCAAAATACTAAATGGTGAGTTTGGCAAAGTAAATGCTCTGTTTTGTACCTGGAAGTAATAATGAATTTTGTTTTTGATTTAGATGGCACGACCGTATTCCATGCCCAGCGCATGCATGATGACATCAAAGGTGGCCTGTTAGCACTGCAAAGTAACGGTGGTAAGTTGTACTTTGCCACCGCCCGACCACTGAGAGATACCTTGCCAGTCTTGCCTGAGTGCTTCTGGCATCACCCTATCATTGGCTGCAACGGCGCTATGTTCAGTGAACACAAGGCGGTAGTCAGTGCCCACAGTTTCGAGCCAAAGCAAATTACCACTTTGCTTACCTGGCTGGACAACCACGAAATCGCCTATTTATTTGACGGCCACTGGCAATATGCCATCTCAAACAAGCCTCATCATTTTCATCAGCATGTGGCCGAACTGGGTATTCCTCCGGGCAGCAATGAACAGCTAAGACATGAGCCCATTGTGAAGTTACTGGTTTTAGAGGATGAGCATCACGAGCGGGTCAAACAAGTCTGTGAACAAACACTCAGCAGCTTTGAAACCTATCATCACAACGGCCATCATTGCTTTGATCTGGTGCCCGCACGCAGCAACAAGCTTACAGCACTGCTGGAACTTGGCCTGGATATGCAGCAAACCGTATGTTTTGGTAACGATGTCAATGACATTGCAATGCTGGAAGCCGCCCAACAAGCCTATGTTGTCGGCGAGCAAATTACGCCAAATTGTGACTATGTTCAGCTGACACAGGAAACCGTGGCACAGACCCTCCACCAGTTAGCAAACAATCTTTGCGCATAAACCCGCTCCTTGCTCACCCCCGGCCGCGATTTAATGCTAAAATCGCGGCAATTGAATCTAATGAGCACCCTTTATGCTGTCTTGTAACAACATCACCATGCAGTTTGGCGCTAAGCCGCTGTTTGAAAATATCTCGGTCAAATTTGGCGACGGTAATCGCTATGGTCTGATCGGCGCCAATGGCTGCGGTAAATCGACCTTTATGAAGATCCTCAGCAAAGAGCTTGAGGCCAGCGCGGGTAACGTTTCTTACGACCCCAACGAGCGCATTGCGAAACTTAATCAGGATCAGTTTGCCTACGAGGAATTCTCTGTGGTCGACACGGTTATCATGGGCCATAAAGAGCTGTGGGAAATAAAACAGGAGCGCGACCGCATCTACTCGCTGCCTGAAATGAGCGAAGAAGACGGTATGAAAGTGGCCGATCTGGAAACTCAGTTTGCCGAAATGGACGGTTATGCCGCCGAAGCTAAAGCCGGTGAGCTGCTGCTGGGTGTGGGCATTCCAACCGAGCAACACTACGGACCTATGTCTGAAGTCGCGCCGGGCTGGAAGCTACGAGTGCTGCTGGCGCAGGTACTGTTTGCCGAGCCGGACATCATGCTGCTCGACGAACCCACCAACAACCTGGACATCTACACCATCAAGTGGCTGGAAGACGTTCTGAACCAGCGCGACTGCACTATGATCATTATCTCGCACGACCGCCACTTCCTGAACTCGGTGTGTACTCATATGGCTGATATCGACTATGGCGATCTGCGCATTTACCCGGGCAACTACGACGAATATATGCTGGCCGCCACCCAGGCGCGGGAGCGTCTGCTGGCTGACAACGCCAAGAAAAAAGCTCAGATCTCTGAACTTCAGCAGTTTGTTGCGCGCTTCTCAGCAAACGCGTCGAAAGCAAAGCAAGCCACTTCACGTGCCAAACAGATAGATAAGATCCAGCTGGAAGAAGTCAAAGCATCAAGCCGTCAGAACCCGTTTATTCGTTTTGAGCAATCTAAACAGCTATTCCGTAATGCACTTGAACTGGAAAACTTATCACAAGGCTTTGACGATACTCTGTTCAGTGGCCTCAACGGGCTGGTCGAAGTGGGCGAAAAAGTCGCTATTATCGGTGAAAATGGCGTGGGTAAAACCACCTTGCTGAACACCCTGGCCGGGCGCATGGCACCTAAGTCGGGTGAGTTTAAGTGGTCTGAAAATGCCAACATTGGCTACTATGCTCAGGACCATGCGGATGAGTTTGAAAAAGACTTAGATCTGTTTCAGTGGATGGAGCAGTGGCAACAGGAAGGCGACGATGAACAGGTAGTACGAGGCTTCCTGGGTCGCATGCTGTTCTCACAAAACGACATTAAGAAGTCGGTAAAAGTGATTTCCGGGGGTGAGCAGGGTCGCATGCTATTCGGTAAACTGATGATGCACAAACCGAATATTCTGTTGATGGATGAACCGACCAACCACATGGATATGGAATCCATTGAGTCCCTGAATATGGCACTGGAACAATACGAAGGCACCTTGTTCTTCGTGTCACATGACCGCCAGTTTGTTTCTTCTTTGGCGACTCGTATTTGGGAGATCAAAGACGGTCAGATCATTGACTTCCAGGGCACTTACGACGAATACCTGGCTAAGCAAGCAGCTGAGCAATAAAAGCGACTCCATGCAATAGTCTGGCGCTTCAGCGCAATAAAACAAAAAGGTGGGGATCCGATTTCCCCACCTTTTAAAACCAAGCTCAGGGTTGCGAGAAAAAACAACCTGTGAGCTTTTTAGTTATCACTCGCTAGCGACCCAGGCTTTCATCACACAGGTTGTCGTAATATGCCTGCTCACCCTGGAAAGACATCCTGACCGAACTTGTCGTTTTACCGACCTTGCGCGTACCATGGAATTCATATCCATCCAGGTCCAACTTTCCGATAACATAACGCTCCGCTTTTTGTCGCGCGCCAAAGCGAATGCCCATACGTATCACGCCATGCTTCACTTTATATTGCCCTTTGACAATAAACGCATCCTGTTCCATGTAGTTAAAGTCAGGTGTACTGCTACCAATGATCATACCATCAAGGGTTTTTACACAGACTTTTAGATAATCCTGAAACGCATTATCCGTTGCGCCGTTGTGTTGATTGGCATCACTTTGAATGATCATCACCCCTTTCTGATAGAAATCCGACTTAGTCGGGAAAGGAATAAAATTACGATCTGAGATCTGAGAGTCGTCTGCACCAAACGAATCATCTGCACCGAATGAGTCATCTGCACCAAACGAATCATCTGCACCAAACGAATCATCCGCACCGAATGAGTCATCTGCGCCAAACGAATCA
>NZ_PPUZ01000075.1:0-26626 GCF_004212645.1 Pseudoalteromonas rubra
GAGAAATTTTTAACACTGTTAACGGCAGATTTAATCTCTCTAATTGGTTATGTATTAATGTGAATTGGTATTAGTCCTGGTGATACTGACGGCTGAATTCATGCACGGCGTTGATAAACACACCGGCATTTTCCGGGTCAACATCCGGAGTAATACCATGGCCCAGGTTAAACACATGGCCCGAACCCTGACCGTAACCAGACAGAATGTGTTGTACCTCTTCACGAATACGCTCAGGCGTGCCGTGCAGCATAGATGGGTCCATATTGCCCTGCAGGGCTACTTTGTCACCCACGCGACGTCTGGCATCAGCAATGTCGATTGTCCAGTCCAGGCCAACCGCATCACAGCCCGTTGCCGCAATCGCTTCAATCCACTGGCCGCCATTTTTGGTGAACAGGGTAACCGGTACCTTACGGCCATCGTTTTCACGGATCAGACCGTCAACAATCTTATGCATGTACTGCAAAGAGAACTCTTTGTAGTCACGCGGGCTCAGCACTCCACCCCATGAGTCAAAGATCATCAGCGACTGCGCACCGGCTTTAACCTGCGCATTCAGGTAATCAATGACGGAGTCCGCCACTTTATCAAGCAACAGGTGCAGTGTCTTCGGCTCGGCAAAGGCCATTTTCTTGATTTTACCGAAGGTCTTGCTGCTGCCGCCTTCAATCATGTAAGTCGCCAGCGTCCAGGGAGAGCCAGAGAAGCCGATCAGCGGCACTTCGCCTTTAAGCTCGCGGCGAATGGTGCTGACCGCATTCATCACATAACCCAGCTCATCGGTTGGATCCAGCTTTGGCAGCTTTTGTACATCGCTCAGCGAGCTGATCGGACGCTCAAACTTAGGACCTTCACCGGTTTCAAAATACAGGCCCAGTCCCATCGCATCCGGGATAGTCAGGATGTCGCTGAATAAGATCGCCGCATCAAGCGGGTAACGACGCAACGGCTGAAGGGTTACTTCACAGGCCAGTTCTGCGTTTTTACACAGACTCATAAAGTCGCCGGCTTGCGCTCGGGTCGCTCGATACTCAGGAAGATAGCGGCCAGCCTGACGCATCATCCAAACGGGCGTAACATCTACGGGTTGTTTCATCAACGCGCGCAGGTAACGATCATTTTTCAACTCGCTCATAGCGTAATTTCATTCCAATGCTGTAAAAATTGCTCAGATTGTATCATTAACTTCAATACGCCACTATTGAAACAGCATGCAAATTCCCGTCACTATGATCTGGATTAAGCACTTTATGTCACCCTGACTGTTTTCCATTCAGTTCGCGTTAAATTAAACCCCTTTTAGTTCAACCAATTACAAACCAGATTAAAAACACCTGATTAAACTGTTTGCAACAAGGGTAAAAGCTTGCTATAAATTTGCTGCGCTAAGAAGAATAAAAACACCTTTAAAACCAATAATAATAAAGCTCTATTGCTAAACTGCATTGATGGCCGCTCAGGAATACCCCCTGAAGCGGCTTTTTTGTTTAACTAATTTTAAACACCTTATCCCCACTGCGGCCGGGTTACACTGAGCAGCTCGTAAACAAGAGTTATTCCCGCCCCCGCTTCAGAAACATAGCCCGTTATTTACTCACTTGACAAAAAAATAGGTTGACCTTTGCATCAGATTTCCTTTTTATAGAGGACAGATAAACATAATCGGCATCACCGCTTTTTGGTGGTCACTGTCAAGTTTTGACCCCATTTTGGGTCACACTGTGCCGATGTTTTTGGCAAGCCACGGGCAGATTATGACCCGCTAAGGAGATAACTATGCTGTCACGCTTAGAACAAGCCCAACAAAGGTGGGGAGGTAGCCATAGCGTTATCGACAACTGGTTAGCTGAACGACAGGAGCTTTTGCTGCTGTATTGTAAGGTTGCAGGCCTGTCTCCGTTTGAACAGGATGACCACGCCCTACCTGATCAGCTACAGATCCAGACATTTTGTCAGATCCTGATGGATTACCTGTCCGCCGGGCATTTTGAAATTTATGACAACCTGGTTGCCGCCTGTAAAGAGAAAGGCCCACAAAGCCTCAAGCTGGCGCAATCGCTGTATCCCAGGATCACGGATACCACCGACCTGGCACTGGACTTCAACGACAAGTATGCAGAGGCGCAGTCAGACAACCTGATGGCAGACTTTGATAAAGATCTCTCTGAGCTGGGTGAAGCCCTGGAGCTGCGCTTTGCACTCGAAGATGAGCTGATTGATAACCTGTATGCGAATCACAGCGAAGACTGATCACAAAGTGATTCTATAAAGTAGAAAAGCAGACAATAAAAAAGGACCGCGTTGGTCCTTTTTTATTGGGTCTTTATTAAAGCCCCACCGACTGATGAGGCTAAGACATTAATTACTCTGAGTCGTGCGCGTGGTCGTGACCTTGCTCTTTCTCTTCCTGGATTTCAAGTAGTTCTACTTCAAATACCAGTGTAGAGTTAGCCGGGATCTTACCCAAGTTACGCTCACCGTAGCCAAGCTCTGAAGGGATAGTGAATTTGTACTTAGAACCAACCGCCATCAGCTGAAGGCCTTCTGTCCAGCCAGCGATAACCTGGTTCAGAGGGAATGTAGCAGGCTGATTACGTGCGTAAGAGCTGTCAAATTCAGAACCGTCCAGCAAAGTACCTTTGTAGTGTACTTTTACGATGTCAGTCGCAACGGGCTTTTTACCTTCGCCTTCGCTCAGTACTTCGTACTGCAGGCCAGACTCAGTCACGTTAACACCGTCTTTCTTAGCGTTTTCAGCCAGGTACTCTGCGCCTTCAACCTTGTTCTTTTCAGCATCTGCTTTGGCTTTTGCAGTTTGCTTTTCACGTACAGATGAATCCAGTGCAGTCAGAACTTCACGAATTTTCGCTTCGTCCAGTTTAGCGTTACCGTCTAGTGCATCTTTGAAGCCGCGCATGATCAGTGCCTGATCCAGCTCAATGCCCAGCTCTTTTTTATCTGCCATATCTTTTTGCAGGAAGTTACCAACCGATGCGCCGATACCGTAAGCTTGCTGCTGCACTTCAGTTTCCAGCTTCACTTCTTCAACTTTCGCTGCTTTTTCTTCTGCTTTTTGATTACAAGCGGTCAATGCCAGAACCGCGGCAGCCACTAAGGATAACTTAATTGTTTGTTTCATGTTTTCTCTCCGACATACCCAGGCTCAGAGTGCGACAATCACTATCCTGGTTGGGTGTCTTTGTTAAAATTATATTAATCTTAAAAAGGGTGGATGCCACATTAACATCCGTAGCGCATAAAGCCAAATTTCTCTTTTTGACGCAAAATTCATTTCGGGATCGGCGACATTCATATACCGATAGGCTAATATCAGTTTTGTGGCCTCTGCAAATTACCCATTAGTCTACTCGCTGCAAATCATGGAGTTAAGAGGAAATACCGAATTTATGCCCAAAATTTTACGGCGCAACGCACAAATTGCCTTTATTCTCATCACCTCACTGCTTGCTGGCTGCCCCACAGACAGCTCGGATGCGCTGTTGACCGTAGAGCATGCCGCACGCGGTGCCTTTGCCGCAGCTATTTCACACGATGGGCGTTACAGTTTAGTGTCATCCATCGAACATGGGGTGGTTTTATGGGATAACACCACCCATGGCTTGAAATATCAGTGGTCCCAGTCACAGCAAGCCGACGAGCTGGTACATTCACTGGCCATTGCCCATGACAATTCCAGCGCCGTGACCGCAGCCAACGACCGCTTTGCCGTCTGGCGTTTATCCGATGGCCAGAATATTGGCTACTACCAAATAGAACAAGGCACCATTCGCGACATTGCAATCAGCAACGAAGGCCGCTATGTGCTGTATGGACGCAGCGACAATGTGGTTGTGCATCTCGACTTAGATAGCGGCAGGCGCATAGAGTTCCTTGGTCATCAGGAAAAAATTAACAGTATTGCGCTGTCACCCAACGGCCACTTTGCGTTAACCGGGGCCAATGATTACAGCGCTTACTTCTGGGATACCCGTACCGGCCAGGTGATCCACCGCTTTAACCACCCCAGCCGGGTCACGAAAGTGGCCTTAGATCCCGAGGGGCGCTACGCGTTTACCGCAGACAGCATGAAAAAGGCCAGCATCTGGCAGCTCACTTCAGGTGAAATCAAGTCACAATTGCAGTATATTGCGCGCCAGAAGATATTCAGTGCCGTGCGCTTCAACCAGGATGGGCGGTTAATTGTGACGGGCTCACCAAACCGACAACTCACCCTGTGGCAGGTTGACAACGGTGAGAAGCTCGCAACCTGGCGCGTAAAGCCGCGTGAGGGCAGCCGACCTAAGTCCGCAGTGGTCTTCGCCGTGGCCTTCACAGGAAACGACAACACCCTGCTGACAGAAAGCTCCAGCGGCCTGTTAGAACAATTTGCAAGAGAGTAACCATGACTGAACTCGAAGATCGCGTTAACGAGCTGGAAGCCAAAGTGGCGTTTCAGGACGAAACCATAGAAACTTTAAATAATGAACTGAGTGCGCATCAGGTACGCCTTGCCAAAATGCAGCGCCAGATTGAATTACTGGCAGAAAAAATTAAAGAAGGCAGAGATCCGGGCATGATGCCGCAGCATCAGGAGCCGCCACCGCCACACTATTAATGGCGCAGTCGGGCGGGTTAAACCCGCTCTGACTATTGAGCTGTGAAGCCACACACGCTACTCGGGCCTGAATACCCCAATAACCTGTTCAAACTGACGCGTTGACGCCTGAACGGCTTCTTTTGGCTGGGTCATAATATGGCCGCACTTCACGCACTCCACCTTTTCCACGTCATGCTCTTTGTACAGCATCATCACGTCTGCTTCATGACACTCAGGGCAGGATGCTCCTGCAATAAAGCGCTTTTTCTTTCTCACCTTTAGTTACCTCAGGTTAGCAGAACCTTTGACGGTTCAAATGACGATTTATATCACGGGCCGCACGCCCTGTGGGGCCATTTTATCCTATATTACTCACTGTTGATACGCTTGGAGTGTCTGCGGGGATCCGTGTTATGATGCGCGCATAATCAAACAGTGATGTAACGGTATGATCCAGCTTTCGAATATTGAACTTATGCGCGGTGGTAAAACACTGCTTAAAAATGCCAGTGCGACCTTGTTTGCGCAACATAAAGTGGGCCTGGTCGGGGCCAATGGCTGTGGTAAATCCTCTTTGTTTGCTTTGCTTAAATCAGAGCTACACCTGGATGCCGGCGAGCTGCAAATTCCGAAAGACTGGTCCATCGCATCCGTGAAGCAGGAAACCCCGGCGCTGGCCGTCAGTGCACTGGAATACGTGCTGCAGGGTCATCCGGAATATTATGCCCTGCGCAGTGCGCTGCATAGTGCCGAAGCATCCGGCGATGGCGCCGAACAAGCCCGTCTGCATCAGCAAATAGAAGTGGTTGGTGGCTATGGTATTGAAGCCAAAGCAGGAGAGCTATTGCATGGCTTAGGGTTTAGCAATGCACAGCTCAGCGATGCCGTGAGTGCATTTTCCGGTGGCTGGCGAATGCGCCTGAACCTGGCGCAGGCATTGATCCGCGACGCCGATCTGCTGCTGCTGGATGAGCCAACCAACCACCTGGATCTCGATGCGGTTTACTGGTTGGAGCGTTTCTTAAAAGCCTATCAGGGCACGTTAGTACTGATCTCGCACGACCGTGAGTTCCTTGATGCGGTGGTCGATCAGATCTGGCACGTCGACCAGCAACAGCTCAACGTGTATAAAGGGCACTACTCACAGTTTGAACGCCAAAAGGCCGAGCGTATGGCGCAGCAACAGGCGCTATACGACAAGCAACAAGCCACCATTGCCCACCTGGAGCAGTTTATTACCCGCTTTAAAGCCAAAGCCAGTAAAGCCAAACAAGCGCAAAGCCGGGTGAAGGCACTGGAACGGATGGAAAAGCTGGCGCCTGCCCATGCCGATTCGCCGTTCAGTTTTGAGTTCAGCAATCCGGACAACATGCCCAACCCGCTGATGACACTGGACCAGGCTCAGGCCGGATATGGTGACGTAACCATATTACACAAGATCAAACTCAACCTGGTACCGGGCAGCCGTATTGCCCTGCTGGGCCGTAACGGCGCCGGTAAGTCAACGCTTATCAAACTGCTCGCAGGTGAGTTATCGCCGCAGGCAGGAGAAGTCTTTCAGCATCAGGGGCTAAAGATTGGCTATTTCGCCCAGCACCAGCTGGAATCGCTGGATCTCGGTGCCAGTGCTGTGACGCACCTGCAACGTCTCGACCCGCAAGCCAGTGAGCAATCACTGCGCGATTTTCTGGGTGGCTTCGCCTTTAACGGCGACAAAGCGCTGGAGCCGGTAAAACCATTTTCCGGTGGTGAAAAAGCCCGCCTGGTGCTGGCCATGCTGGTGTATCAAAAACCGAATCTGTTACTGCTGGATGAGCCGACCAACCACCTGGATCTGGAAATGCGCCATGCGCTGGTCATGGCACTGCAAGGCTTTGAGGGCGCTATGGTCACCGTATCCCACGACCGCCATATGCTTAAACACACCGCAGACGAATATTACCTGGTCGATCAGGGCAAGGTGAGTGCGTTTGGGTATGATCTGGATGCCTACTATCAGTGGCTGCTCAACGCTAATAAAGAAGCGGTGCGCAAAGACAGCAGTGAAGACAAAGCCCACTCAAGTGTGAACCGTAAAGAGCAGAAACGCCTGGAAGCCGAGTTCCGCAAGGCCGTTCAACCGCTGAAAAAGTCCATAGATAAGCTTGAAAAAGAGCTGGATAAGCTCAGTGCAGCACTGGCTGAGGTGGAAACGGCGCTGGCCGACAACGACCTGTACTCAGAGCAAAATAAAGGCAAGCTCAGCGAGCTGCTGGCGCAGCAGGCTAAGCTGACACCCGAGCTGAACGACACTGAGGAAGCCCTGTTAATGGCACTTGAAGAGCTGGAAGAGAAACAGGCGCGTTTCGAGCAAAGTGGCGAAATATGTTAGATGCCGCAGATTTCTGGCGCTATGCCTGCACGCAGTATGCCCGTGCGGGTATGCAAGATGCGCTGCTGAGCTTGCAAGAAAGCGAGGATAAAAACGTTAATCTGATCTTGCTGCTAATGTATCTCGACGTACACAACATCTCGCTCACAGCTGAACAATTTGCAGGGCTGCACGCTGTGTGCAAAACCTTTGACCACGCAGTGCTACATCCCCAGCGCCAGGTGCGCGCCACACTCAAACAGCAACATCAGCACTATGCGCAATATGCCGAGCTGCGCGAGCTTATGCTTAAGGCGGAGCTGGCCCAGGAGAAGCTACAGCAGTCACTGCTTATCGACTATCTCAATCAGCACCCCCTGCAACCAAACCCGTCTGCGGACAATCTAACTCACTACCTGACACCCGCTCAACAGGGCCGTATCCCCGCAAAAACATGATCGGGATCAAGCAATTTACCAAGTCCCGACCAGGCACTGGTGAAACTTGATCTTGATCATATCTGGTCTGTGCATGCTCGACTAAGATTACCTCATCGACAAATCAGGAGGCACAGACATGAACGTATTCTTCAGAGACTTTTTTACTGACCCAGTGTTATTTCTCTCTTTCGGCATCTTGGGCGTGGTAATCGTACTGTGTTGTTTCTACGTCTACTACTTCATCAAGAAAGTACAAGAAGCAGAAGTACCTGAGTAAATCGTCGACACTCTTTTATGTTATTCGAAACATGTTGTTGAAACGTTAAGCAATTAGTTCCCGTTCTAGAATTAAGCACGACGCACAAAGCACCTTATCAGCTCAGCTGGTCGGGTGCTTTTTATTATATCAATTTCACTGAATACCTGCTTCGAACATTCTTTGGGTTATTTCCCGCAGTTTGATACACTGATCCCATTTCAGGCTCATCATACCAGTTTATTCATTGACGTCAGACAAGGCGGCTTTTCTTCTGAGTGCGTGCATGAGCCTCACTGTCGCAGAGGTATTTACAGGAAATACGAACCACATGTTAAAGCCGTCAGAGTTATCCTTTCAACCCGCCTGGTGGATGCGCAACCGTCACCTGCAAACCATTTTGCCCCGCATGTTCAGGCCAACCCTGAAAGCCGATGTGCGCTATGAGCACCTCGAAACACCCGATGATGACTTTTTAGAACTGGCCTGGGCCAATCAAGGGGATCAACAAGCCCCGCTGGTAGTGGTGCTGCATGGGCTGGAAGGCAATATCAATAGTTTCTATGCCAAAGGGCTGCTCCGCGCCCTGACCGCCACCGGGCTGGATGCCGTGTTGATGCATTTTCGCAATTGCTCACGTCAGGTGAATCGTCAGCCTAGGGCCTACCACAGCGGTGAAACCGGTGATCTGGCATTTTTGCTCGACACCCTGAAACAACGCTTTGTCGACCGTCCCTTATATGCGGTGGGATTTTCGCTGGGCGGTAATGTGCTGGCCAAATATTTGGGAGAGCAAGGTAATAACAGCCTGCTGGATGGTGCCGCGGTGATCTCAGCGCCCTACCATTTGTCGTCTTCCTGCCAGGTGATCCGCAAGAGCTGTTTTAAACTGTATCAAAAGTATTTGCTGGATCGCATGAAGCGATCGTTCGCCCGTAAGTTTGATCAGATAGAGCATGCGTTACAGATCGGCCGCGACGAGATACAACAGATCCGCGATCTGTGGCAATTTGATGAGCGGATCACGGCGCCATTGCACGGCTTTAAAGGCGCTGAAGACTACTACGCCAAGGCCAGCGCTCAGCCCTATCTAAAACAGATAGCCACGCCAACCTTGCTGATCCACGCAGCCGACGATCCTATGCTGTCGAGCCGTGCGGTGCCCACTGCGGATCAGATCAGTGATCAGGTCACCCTGGCCGTATCTCAGCGTGGCGGTCATGTCGGCTTTATCGCAGGACGCAATCCTTTTAAGCCGGTTTTCTGGCTAGAGCAAATTGTGCCTGCTTATTTGCATTCATTACTCAACCATCGAGTTCAAAAGAAATTATGATCATTCCATACCAACAACTGGACCCAACCACACTGAGCAATCTGATTGAACATTATGTGCTACGTGAAGGCACCGATTATGGCGACAGCGAAGTCAGCACTGAGCGCAAGGTCGAACAGGTGCACGCTCAGCTCAAGTCGGGTGAAGCCTTGCTGGTGTATTCCGAGCTGCACGAGTCGGTGAATATTGTCTCCAAAGCCCAGTTTCAGGCGATGCAGGCACAGGAATACAACTACGAATAAATGCGGTCAGCCCCTCAGGCTGGCCGACAGAATGGATTGTAGATAAACGCCAACTTGCTACAATCGACACACACTACAAAGAATAACAAGGTTAATCCATGAAGTTACCCGCTACACTCTGCGCACTGGCTTTAAGCCTGTCGAATGCCTATGCCAACGATATTCAGGCGTCTGAGCGCGCCAAACACATCGCTAAGCAAAACATTCTGATCGATACCCACATCGATGTGCCCTATCGTATTTTGGAGCACTGGGAAGATGTGACTAAGGCCACCAAAAGCGGCGACTTCGACTACCCTCGCGCTGTGCAAGGCGGCCTGAATGCGCCATTTATGTCGATCTATATTCCCGCTAACCTGGAATTTGAAGGCAAAGGTAAGAGCTACCAGCTGGCTAACCAGTTGATTGACGGAATGGAAGCGCTGGCACAACGTGCACCGGATAAATTCGCGATGGCCTACAACACCAAAGACATCTATCGCCATTTCCGCGAAAAGAAAATCTCTGTCGCCATGGGTATGGAGAATGGCTCACCGATTGAAGGTGACATGGCCAACCTGAAGCACTTCTTCGACCGCGGTGTGCGCTACATCACACTGGCCCACTCGCAAAGTAACCATATTTCCGACTCGTCTTATGACATTCGTCGTAAATGGAAAGGCCTGAGCCCGTTTGGTAAAGATCTGGTCGTGGAGATGAATAAGATTGGCATGCTGATCGACGTCTCACATATTTCAGATGCTGCGTTTTATCAGGTGATGGAGCTGTCTAAAGTGCCCGTGATAGCCTCACACTCCTCATTGCGTAAATACACCCCGGGTTTTGAGCGCAATATGGATGACAAAATGCTGAAGGCGCTGAAAAAGAACGGTGGTGTTATTCAGATCAACTTTGGTTCCAGCTTTGTGACCAATAGCTCTCGTACCTGGTACGATCAACGTGACGAAGCTGAAGAGCAGGCCACCAGCCAGGGCAAGAGTAAAACCGATTTCAGAGCGGCGTATCGCGCGAAAAACCCCTTCCCTTACGCCACCCTAGAGCAAGTACTGGATCACATTGACCACGTGGTTAAGCTGATCGGTATCGACCATGTGGGTATTGGCTCTGACTATGACGGTGTGGGTGATTCTCTGCCTATCGGATTAAAAGACGTTTCAACTTACCCTAACCTGGTACAGGGTCTGTTAGATCGCAACTACACCGAAGGGCAGATCAAGAAAATCCTGGGCGGCAACACCCTACGCGTCTGGCGCCAGGCGGAAGAATATGCCAAACAGTTTTAATACCCAGTGAGAAGTGGTCACGCCACTTCTCCTTCTTTCCCCCACTCTTTTAGTTACTTTGCCTCAATTACGCTCGCAGCTCTTCCATATCCCTGATTAATCAAATAGACTTGATTTGAACAAAAAACGTTCACACATTGGCGAGAGCCTTCAATAAAATAGATAAGGAAATATCCATGAAACTGAAAATCAATAAGAAAAAGCTTAAATCACTGACACAGGATAACAAAGTTCAGCTTGAGCAAACTCCTCAGGTAGCCGGCGCGGGCTTTGGCACAATGACGGGCACCACAAGACCTGGCACTACATGTCAGGATACATCGCGCTGTGCATCGCACCAGAACTTATCACGCTGCTGTAATATCACCGATCAAGCCAGTTGTAATGCTGGTCATAGCTGTCTGTGCTAATTGAGCGATAAGTGCCTTATTCGTGTGTGTAGCACACGTATAAGGCCTACCAGTCATTCCTGCTAAGGCAGTTGAAAAACCAAGCTCATCATTACTCTCCCCTATCGCATTCGATAACGTTCAAAGACACTCAGCAACAAAAACATTAAATTGAAAGTACAAAGTAACTGTGAGACTAGGCGCAGAAGCGCTGCGGCAAATGTAATAAAACTAAGAAAACGTGTTGATGATTGGAGCAATAAGAAAATCGTAAACTGATGAATTTAAGCGCAGAAATAAAATGGGTGGTGACAAGAGGGCTTATCTATAAAGTTCGATATTATCGAGGTTTTGTACCGACGACCTTCGGCGTTACCACTCAGAAAGTGTTTTCGGGAGACCTTGATCTATGAAGAGTGAATCGACGACCTTCGGTCGTTACCACATAAGGAAGTGGTTGCGGGAGACCTTGATTTATGAAGAGTGAACCGACGACCTTCGGTCGTTACCACATAAGGAAGTGGTTGCGGGAGACATTGATTTATAAAGAGTGAACCGACAACCTTCGGCGTTACTACTTAGGAAGTGGTTGCGGGAGCCGGATTTGAACCGACGACCTTCGGGTTATGAGCCCGACGAGCTACCAGGCTGCTCCATCCCGCGCCTGTATGTTCAACCTTTTACTTCTGTTGAGAGAAGTGGTAACCACTCGGAAAGTGGTTGCGGGAGCCCTTGATTTATGAAGAGCGAACCGACGACCTTTGGCGTTACCACTCAGAAAGTGGTTGCGGGAGCCGGATTTGAACCGACGACCTTCGGGTTATGAGCCCGACGAGCTACCAGGCTGCTCCATCCCGCGCCTGTATTTTCAGTGTTTTACTTCTACTGAAAGAAGTTGGTAGTCAGATTTGAACCGACGACCTTCGGCGTTACCACTGAAAAAATAGTTTCGGAGCCCTTGGTTTATGAAGAGCGAACCGACGACCTTCAGTCGTTACCACTTAGAAAGTGGTTGCGGGAGCCGGATTTGAACCGACGACCTTCGGGTTATGAGCCCGACGAGCTACCAGGCTGCTCCATCCCGCGCCTGTATATTCAGTATTTTACTTCTACTGAAAGAAGCTGGTAGTCAGATTTGAACCGACGACCTTCGGCGATTTTGGAATTAACGAGCCCGACGAATGATTTATCATTCTGCTCCATCCCGCGCCTGTAAGTTGAGGCTTAATTTGCCCTAACTCTTTAAGAGGTCGCTATAATATAGAATTAGATTTTTATTGCAAGGTTTTAATCAAGAAAAGGGCGTCAACCGCTCAAAAAGCAAGCAAACACGAGCATTTTAACGCCCTTTTATGACAGTTATTATCTCGCCGGCCAAATTAACCGACCGACTATTGTTCTCTCTGATGTGGGTTGATCAGCTTCTGGAACTGCCAATCGGGGTGGCCCATCACGATAAAGTCAGGATTTTCTGTGCTTTCTCTTTGATTGTAGGTCAGTGGATTAAATTCAGCATCGGTAATGCAGCCACCCGCTTCTTCCACAATCACCTGAGAAGCGCCGGTATCCCACTCACCTGTTGGCCCAACACGTAAAAAGCAATCGGCTTTCCCCTCGGCCACAATACAGGCCTTGAGCGAACACGAACCCAGTGCCACGGTATCAAATTGGCTGTTAAGATATTGGCTCACCGCCTCAATTTTTTGCCTGCGGCTGACCGCCAAAGTGAGCGTGCCTTTCGGCGCGACCGAAATTGGCTCATCACGCCCGTCGGTGCGCTTAAATGCCCCGCCCTGGTGAGTAGCAAAATAGGTTACGCCTTTAGCTGGCCAGTGGATCACACCAAGTACAGGCTGATTGTTTTCGACCAGGGCAATGTTCACCGCAAAGTCGCCACTTTCCAGAATAAACTCACCGGTGCCATCCATTGGATCCAGCAGCCAGTAACGCTGCCAGTGTTGTCGGCTTTCCAGCGGCGGAATGGGGGTTTCTTCAGACATAATTGGTACGTCCGGGGCCAGCGCTTGCAGCCCGGCTGTCAGCACTTCATTTGCCGCCAGATCCGCGGCGGTCACCGGCGTATGATCTGACTTTTCCCGTGCCCCTATGTCGTCTTGCTGATAGATGGCCATGATCGCCTGCCCCGCCTGCTCAGCCAGGGTGATACAGGGCTCTAAATATGACTGCATTAAGCCTCCGTTGTCAGGTACTGTTGTAGTAATAACAGCGCGGCGACACTGCGGGCTTCGGTAAAATCGCTCTGGCTCAGTAAAGCCTGCCATTGCGCCAGAGGCCATTTAACCACTACCAATGGCTCGGGTTCATCACCCGTGAGTTGCTCCGGGTATAAATCCTGTGCCACCAGTATGTGCATTCTGGCGTTAAAATAGCTGGGTGCCAGTGATAACGTTTTTAGATCACAAAACTGCCGAGCGCCAAAGCCAACTTCTTCTTTTAACTCACGGTTGCCCGCTTCAATCGGGGTTTCGCCCGGATCAATCAGCCCTTTTGGAAAACCAAGCTGATAATCATGCGTCCCCGCGCAATATTCTCTTACTAAGAGTAGCTCATTTTCGGCCGATATGGGCACTATCATCACAGCCCCCCGGCCGCCGCCACGAACTCGTTCATATTCGCGGCGCTCGCCATTAGAAAATGACAGCGACAGGGATTCTACCGTAAAGAGCTTACTTTTTGCGACAACCTCAGAGGCTAATATCTCAGGGGGAATTGGGTGCTTTTTCTGTGACATAGAGATTATTTTGCTATCATGGCCATTAACCTCATCATAAAGCCTTTACAGGTAAATGCCTATGTTAAATTGGTCAAAGATCGATACTGTGTTGCTGGATATGGATGGCACCTTACTCGATCTGCATTTTGATAATCACTTTTGGCTGGACGTGATCCCTAAGGCCCATGCTGTCAAACAAGGCCTGACGCTGGAGCAAGCCCGCGCCGATATCCTCGCGCGCTACGAAGCCGTTATGGGGCAAATCGAGTGGTATTGTCTGGATTACTGGCAGCAACAACTGCAACTGCCTATCATGGAGCTTAAACGCGAAATTCAGCATTTGATCTCTATTCGTGACGACGTGCCGGCATTTTTGCAGGCGCTGAAAGACGCGGGCAAAGAACTGATCTTGTTAACTAATGCACACCCAGATAGCTTGAGTCTCAAAATCGAGCGCACCCAGTTTGACCAGTATCTGGATAAACTCATCTCCACCCATAGCTATGGTGTCAGTAAGGAAAGCCAGCAACTGTGGCAACAGGTTCAGGCGGATCTGGGGTTTGATAAAACGCGGACGTTGTTTGTCGATGACAGCCTGGCGGTCTTGGCTGCGGCTAAAGAGTATGGCATTGGACACTTGCTTGCCATCGCGAATCCGGATAGCCAGCAACCTCATAAAGAGATCACTGATTATCCGGCCATTTGCGACTATCGCACATTACTGCCAATCAGCTGATCAGCCCGGGTAACGCGCCTGCAAGCCCTGATAAACAAGTTTAGCAAAGTCTGGATGTTCAGTGTCCAGGCTTTTCACCACTTCAACCAGGTGCTCGTTGTCTTCTTTGCCGTGCCACTGTTTGATATAGCTGCCATCTTTGTAACCATGGTCCTGACGGAAGAAGTTCAGGGTATTTTTGTAACTCCCTCATAAAATTCACAATTAATGTGTGATAGGCATAATGAGAAAAAGCAATTGGGCATATTATGGAATTTCCCAAGCAAACAAAAGCTAGACTCTAGAAGATAGCTTTATAAACTACCTTCCTGTACTGCACTGTATTTGCAGGAAGGTAGTGATCGAAAATTAGCCAATTGGCAACGGCAATGTGGGTTTTTCACTACTTTGATATTTGCCCTTATATGCTTTGCTATTATCGGTACTACACCTCATAACATACACTTGAGCGATATTTGCTCCTACTGGGATAGAAATATCAAAAAGCGAGTGATTCATTAGTTCTAGAGTTACTTTACCTGAAAAGCCAGGCTCGATTTGAGCATCAGCACAATGAGCAGCCACAAAGAGACGTGCAAGAGTTCCTTTGGTTTGAACAAAACCAATGTATCCAAGAGGCATTGTAATTATTTGAGAGCTACAGGCCAATACGCATTCACCTGGCCTAAGAAGAAGTTCACTTTCTAGAGTTTCTTCTTTGTAGTACTCTTCAACTGTCTGTGCGCCATATCTGATGGTTTTTTTTTCCTGCGGTGTTAGACGAAAAACCGTACGATCTAACTTAATTTTTATTGAGAATTCGTCAAAGAGTTCTTCATCACAAATATCTTTTGCACGAATCAAGCCTTTTAGATTATCTCCTACTACTACCATTACTTTTCCTCTTGCGAATAATTATCAAACGTTATCATATGTTATGTATCTTAACCCTTTCCTAGCGGAGTTGATTTCTTAGCATCATCTGCTGGTTGATCAAGTCCTTGTGAATGCTCAGCTCCCACTATTTTTTCATCACTTGAAGACAAGACAGATGTGACAATTGCGGCGGTCAGAGATGAAGTAATGATCATCGCAAGAAGGTTAATAGTAAATTTTTTATCGGCATTAAAAAAAGCACAGATTTTCGCCATTTTGCCTCTATTTTCTTTAACCAAAGCTCGCTTATCCTTGTAAATAGAAGCATTAATCGTTTTATCCGTACGCATAAAAATAGCTGACGCTATTTTTTGCCCTTTTTTGAGTGACCTTTTAGTTTTTGATGTGTTGTAGATTAACATTCTTAATTTACCATCAAATGAAGGTTCAATTTTACCTGCACCAATGAGTATTCCTTGTTCTAAGAATACTGAGCCTGTTTGTATGACCAGGCCATACATATTGAATGGCACCTGTATATGTTCTTGGACTTCGAGCACAATCGAGCTTTGAGGCTTTATAGAGATACCTTCTCCTTCTATTTCAAACATAGAAGCTTTTTCTTTTGTAAGATCTTTGGCCCATTGATCACCTACAGACAACTCGATAGAGAACTCTTCAACCGTACCTGCATCTGTATAAATTAAACTAGCATCAGATTTTTTGTTTCTTTCGAAAGCTTCGTTGCTGTCCGTATGCTTCTCTTTAATAGATAATATTCCCATTATTTATACCTGACTTCGCTTTTATTTATTATTAACCTGTTAGTTAACTTTTGTGTGACTCTTAATCCAATTTAGTTCCTTAATCCTCACCTAAATTGTGGTTCATTGCTGATACTAGAACTTTCCTTTTCATTAGTAATATTCCTTTATGTGCCCATATCCCCTATTAAAGTAGAACTTTATCTTTAGGTGACTTATACTTCAGCAAGGCTTCCCATAGTGAGTAAGTAGCCACGTACTGACTACGTGGTTACTCTTTTCTTTATTTATCGATTAGGATTTCACAGATGATTCTTGCCCATGCTTCAATATTGTAGTCGCCAGAAAGCAACTCCTCAGGTGAAATAAAACCAACTGTTTTTAACTGTTCTTCTGATGATTCTATACCTTCACCGTCAAGCTCATGAACATAAACAACAGCAATGTGAACTCTATCGACCTCTGTATCATCAGCACAAATCTTCTTTTGAAGTTCGGTTGTACTTACTATGGAAGATGTTAGGTTTACTTCTTCTTCTAATTCACGTGCCATAGTTTGGGAAAGTGATTGCTCAAGGTCTATAACGCTGTCTTTAATTACGAGATCTGCAAGATCCCAGTGTCCACCGACAGCCACGGCTATTTTGTTATGTAGACGACTTTCTCCACCTTTAGATGTGCGTTCATACGCCCAAACTTTGCCTTTGCAAGTAAATATTGAAATTGGCAAAAGTTGGCGAAAATCATCATCGTTTTCAAGGGATGCCCGTTGACCAAGCATTAGATCACTGTTGTTAAGCTTATAGTCAACAAAACCGTGTTCCCGATGTTTTACCTTATCTGATTTGATACATACAATGTGTTCTTGATGCTTAGTCATATAATCTCTCAGTGTTGAAGTTGTAGCCACGTAGCTGCATTTTATTGATAAATAAAAGGTTGGTAATAGAATTTAGTTGTATTCTTTAGTCTTGAATCCATTTAGTTTATGACTTAGTTTAGTTTTTATGAGTTCTCTACAAGCATAATAGATCATTTATATATGCTCTATTGGTTCTGCACACTCAACCCAGATGGCGCGATACCATTCAAACCCCTGGCTGAACCATTGCTCATGCACTTTGGTATTCATGGCGTTTTGCATTTCCAGCATCACAACCAGCTTCGCACTATTCGCAGACATATTTGCGCTCTCACTCTGTGTATTCAGTCAAAGCGCTATGATACCCACACAGTGGCATAATTACCACGATGAGCCACAATGAAAGCTTTTCTGCGCTGCCCCGTTCTAATAGGGTTCATACATCTATTTTTGAGGTTTTACATGCGATCCATACTTATTGCGTTAACACTGACTGTTACCCAGTTGCTGTCCTTTTCTGCGTCTGCTGCGCAAGCCACTAACATTAGTGAGCACCCGGAGCAGGTTGCGCCTTTACTGCCAGGCCTGACGGCGCCGACTTTAACCCTTCAGGACAACAACGCCAAAGTGGTGGATTTAGCAAAGCTGTATCAAGACAAAACGACGGTATTGGTGGTCTATCGCGGTGGCTGGTGCCCGTATTGCTCACGCCAGTTAGCTGGGCTACAGAAAATTGAAAAGCAAATAGTCGAGCTGGGCGCACAGATAGTGGCGGTTTCTCCTGACAGCCCGCAGGCACTGAGTAAAAGCAATATCAGTTCACCTAACTATCGCTTGCTTTCCGATGACCAGCTGGCGTTAACCCAGGCGCTGGGACTGGCTTATTACCTGGATGACAAAACCGCTAAGGCCTATCGCGACCGAATGGGCGTGCAGTTTGTAGATTTGGATGGCAAAAGCCGGGTGGCGCTGCCAGTGCCCGCGGTTTTTGTGATTGATAAAGCGGGACTGGTGCAGTTTCAGTATGCTAACCCCAATTACAAAGTACGTCTGGAAGAAACCGTGCTGCTGGCCGCGGTCCGCGCCGTCAGCAATCTAAAATAATATCCGGCGGGCCCGAGCCGGGCCCGCCACTGGTTACCTGTTTTCCAGTCGGTTATAGTCAAACAGGCCATATTCCACACCCCGAGTTTCACGAGCAATACGGTGCAATAAATCACTGTATTGCCAGAACTGCGGGTGCGTTCTGCGGATCCCGAAGGTCGCTTTCAGCGTGCGATAATCCGACTCAGTGCGGACCTCCCTCAGCTGTTGCACAAAGGCGTCGATGTGCGCCTGATTTGGCATATGCCAGATGGCCTCAGGATAATCGCCAATAAACCCGGGGACCAAAGTCGCGGTATCTTCCCGATAGGCCCGCTGACCTTCCTCATTCAGTAAGCTGGAAATATTAAAGTGCGCATTGTGGTGGATCAGGGTGTAAGGCTGATGCGCGCCACTGGCATCGACAGCCAGAATAAACGACACCTGAGGTAACTGATTAATCGCCTCAACCGGCAAGGCATTAAGGGGCTGCAACGCCGTGGGTACAGCGGTGTAGTCGTAGGCTTCATTCAGCACAGGTTTGAGATGCGTTTTAAGCATGTCGTACAGCTCTGCCTGCGGGTCGTCACTGTGGTAGCGGATCCCTGAGGGCGCCCCCAGTAATGACTTACGGTTAATAAACTCACTAAGGCTCAGGTGCGACTTGCGATACCAGTGCTGCTTGATGGCCTGGCGATGGCTCAGCGGCAGCAGATTGAGGAAATTCTGCTCGCCTTCAAGGCGCAGAAAGTCCATATACAGCCGGGTCACCAATTGATGACCTATGTTGCCATAGACATCAAAGCCCGCAACCAGCAGATAATGGATCCGTTCAAACAAGGCGTAATCCAGTACCCAGGTGGTTTTAGGTGCTTGCCCGATAAAGCCCTTCACTACAGTCGCACTGTCAAAATGGCGGAAAATGGTCAGCGCAGCATTTTGATTGTGCCCTTCGCCTTGCCAGATCAGGTCCAGGTTCAGGCGCTTGCCATCGGCAAACAATTTATCCGACAAGGCCGTTTTCGCTTCCAGATAATCGTGCTGACGCTTGGCATATTTCGCCCAGCTCGACAGTGGCAACACATTGCTTTGCTCAGCCGCAGGCAGAAGCAGGTCGTCGTCATGTCGGGTCAGTAACTGCTCCACAGCTGGCGAAGCATTTTTCTCGGGGTCGACAAAGGCCACCCAGAAATGGTCATTGATCACATTCAATGCTATCTGACCACGACACACAGGGCCTTTAATAAAGCCTTTAACGATCAGCTCAGCCTCATCGAGCATAAACTGATAACGCGATTTGACCGGGATCGCCGCAAACACTTTAAAGGGGTTAGCAGCCAGTTTAGGGGCATAACCCGGTAACTGTGCCACCTCATATTCACTGTGAATAAACTGCGCCTGTAAACGCGCCAGTTTGTCGTCATTCAGTGCCAGTGGCATATGGGTTTTAGATAAAATGGAGCTGCGCACCTGCATCAGGCGATAATAAACCCGTGCTACCTTTGGGTCATCAAATGGTCTGACCGTTGCGATCAACTCAATAGGTTCACCCGGCGGCGTTTTGGAGCGTACCAGGGTAAAAAATGCGTTTTTATCCAGGCGATTAAAATAGATGTGCGCCAGATACCAGTGTTCGTAAATATACCGTGCAGCAAGTCGCGTTTTATTGTCGTCCTGATTTAAAAAGCTTTCCCACTTCGCCACACTCTGTAGCTCTGCCTCACTCGGTGGCGCAATCTGGCTCATGGGCGAGCCTTGTTTGATCCAGTCAGTCAGCTGGGCAAATTCGCTATTGGTCAGCGCGGGCAAGCCATAAGGCATACCGGCATGGGGCTGCTCCTTGGCATAGTCCGAATATTCATCCATGGTTGGGCAGGTCTGTGCCCGATCTAATGAAAAGTCGTAGTGATCCGGCAGCAGCCCATGCTGGGCAAACGGCTGCGTCTGTTTGAGCAGCAGACTGTTATACAACACGCTGCCATTGAGGTTGGCATATTCAGTTTGCACACGTTCATTGAGAATGGGGGTAAAGCCCTTGTCGCGCCACTGGGCCGTAGTTTGCGCATCAAACAACAAGCGGGTTGGCGATTCGGCCAGCAGACGGGTGCCATCATACACACGGGTTTTACTCACCCCCCGATCAATGCCCTCGGGTGAACTGAGTTTAAGCTGGCAAGGCGCATCGTAACAACCGTGACACACCACACATCGGTTATCCAGGATAGGTTTGATGTCGCTCAGATAAGTAGCGCCCTGGTGTGCCGATGGGTCTTGTATTCGCTGCTGTGGCTGCTGCGGCCCAAACAAATCATCGTAATGGTTGACACCCAGTGCCACACAGCCGCTCAAGAAAACGACAATGCCAACCAGTATCCAGCCGGATCTGCGCATTATGCGTCCTCTTCGTCGTCAAGCCCGAGATCAAACGTGGGCATCATTTCCATTGGTGGCGAAACAAAGACGGTCTGGCTTTCGCAGCTCAACACGGCGCTCAGTACCGGACCGTGGTTAAGCAGCAACTGCGCCTGATGTCCCTGGCTCAGGATCTCAGCCACCTGCTGCTCGATATTACTGATCTGATAACCCTCAAGTGGAATACTAACACTTTGCTCAGGCGCCGGGTTCTGGCACAGATTGGCCAGCAGGTTGGCATCCAGAATGACTTCTAAGGTCAGATCCGGTTGCTCAATATCACGCTCGGCCAAATTATCGTCCAGTTTAAATAACGGCAGGTTAAGCGGGGTGTTTTCTTGAAGTTCCATGAAAAATAGCTCATTTATGCAAATACCTGAGGGAAGTTTAGCACAACTTTGCTCATCACAGATGCCCCGCTTCATGCTTACCAGGGCAGGCGATCGCCATTTGAATGCCAGAACCCGCCACTGGTTTCCAGCGTCAACTCATCGATACGTTTTACCAGACGTTGTGCCGCTTCTGCGGGTGATATATCACCGGCATAATTGACCATTTCAGTCTGAACAAATCCAGGATGCAACAATGCTACGGCCACACCGCGAGGTTTGAGCTCATGCGCCAGGCTAACACCCGCTGCATTCAACGCCGCTTTCGACATACGATAACCAAGGTACGCACCGGAGCCATTGTCTGCAATGGAGCCCATTCGGCTGGTGATCATCGCCACTTTAGCACCTGCTGCCAGATTGTGCTGCAATGCATGCGTCACCCTAATCGGCGCAACGGCATTAACCATAAGTTGCTGCTCCAGTGTCGCAAAATCCATCTGTTGCAGGGTTTCGTTGTGAAAAATGCCCGCGTTATTGACCAGAATATCAATGTCCTGCTCACCAAGTGCGGCTGACAAGGCGCGAACATCCTGTTCAATGCTGACATCAATACCCGCAATCACAGTAACATCCAGCGACTGCAACTCTTCGGATGCGTTGCGTACCACTGCCGTGACCCGATCTCCGGCCGCTAAATAGTGTCGGCATAATTCCAGGCCAATACCACGATTGGCCCCCGTTATCACCACATGCTTTGACATACCTTTCTCCTTTTTGCTTTGTTTACGCTCATAGCAGAGCACCCATTGTATAGATTGTGGTGATTTCTTTCAGCCTCGCCAGGTTCTGCTACCTTTAAGGAAGGTCACACAAAGGGAATAGACTCTTGCCACGAACCCTGATCCTGCTCGCGCTGCTATGGCTGCCGGTTGCTGATGCCAACACTTATCGCATTAACGTCAGCGAATCCTTGTCTTACAGTCTCGGGCAGCAGCAAATTATCGCTATGTTCAGCGCCATTTATGCACCACTGGGGATCCAGCCAGAGTTTGAGTTTTTACCAAGTGAGCGGGGTCTGCAGCTGGTCAATGACGCAGAGCTGGATGCGGAAGCCGGGCGCGTTGACTTAATTGGCGCACGCTATGACAACTTAATTGCCGTGCCCGTGCCACTCAGTGAACTCAGGTTAATGTTACTGTGCACCGATCCACAGTACTGTGATCTGGCCCATGAAACCGATCTGGCGATCATTGCAGGTAATCTCATCACGGTGTGGTTTTGTGAACAGCATCAGCTCAATTGCAATCGGGTTCAAAATGATATATCGGCCTATCAGGCCCTGAGCCGAGGGCGCGTCAGTCGCATTTTGGCCACCGATAAGTACGCCCTGGGCTCCTTGTGTGAATCTGGGCTTTCCACCCTTTACAGTAAAATGGTGTCAGCGCGCACTTTTACCATTTATCATTATGTCCACAAAAAGCATCAGGCCCTGGTGCCCAAGCTCAGCGCCCGAATAAAAGCGATAAGCCAGAGCGGGCAGCTCAAACAATATGCAGAGCGGCTGCGCAATGCCTTTTCGCAATGTCAGGGGCAGCTCATCTCGCTGGACTGAAGCGCAGATCACCTGGCCGATTTATGACTCAATGTCATGCATAACAGACTGAATAATTGAAAAAACAGCTCCCTGAGGATCAGTGATCACCGCAAAACGGCCGACCTGAGGAATGTCCGTGGGTGGCACGCACACTTGCCCGCCAAGCACTCGGGCCTTCTCTGCCATGGCATCGCAATCCAGTACAGCAAAGTAGGTCATCCAGTGGGCGGGGATTTCGTCTCCCCACTCTTCGCTCATTTGCAACATACCCGCCACCACGGTATCGCGTGCACTGAACAGCACATAGTCCATACCTTCCATAGGCTTATCTTGCGCCTGCCAACCCAGCAAGGCACTATAAAACGCCCGGCTTTTTTGGCTATTACGGGTCGCTAACTCAAACCAGTAGGGCACATTAGCTTCGAGCTCACGCTTGCACCCGGGATGTTCTTTTGCCTGCCACAGTGCAAAATGTGCCCCCTCAGCCGGCTCTCGCAACATTACCATTCTGCCCGCAGAAGGCACATCATGGGGGCCGGCAATAATCTCTGCACCGAGTGCGACGGCTCGCTCTGCCATTTCATCAACATTTTCAACTGCAATATAGTTCAACCATTGACTCTGCGCCCCCGCTTCTTTCTGTTGCGGCATCATCTGATACATAGCAGCAATGTCGTCACTGTGCTTTTGCAGCATAGTGTAATAGGCTCCTTCACCAATTGGCTGATCATCAAAGCCCCAGTCAAATAGCTGTGTATAAAAGGCCTTCGCCTCCTGCCAATTGCTGGTACAGAGCTCTGTCCAGCAAAAAGCCAGCGCTTTAGGAGTGTTTATTCGCGCCATGTCATAACCCTTGAAATAACTATTTATTCAGC
The DNA here is from genome assembly GCF_004212645.1 of Pseudoalteromonas rubra. Taxonomy (GTDB): domain Bacteria; phylum Pseudomonadota; class Gammaproteobacteria; order Enterobacterales; family Alteromonadaceae; genus Pseudoalteromonas; species Pseudoalteromonas rubra_G. The sequence goes on from NZ_PPUZ01000075.1 coordinate 23,141, forward strand.
AATTAAACCTAGCAAATAAACACCAAAAAGCCAGCCCAACAAAATCTTACATTTTATTGCAAAGTATTAATGAATATTATATTTTGTGACAGTTTTAATTAAAGGTACCAAAAATGATAAAAAAACTACTCACGATTGTACTTATTAGTGTTTTCTTGTTGGCACAGGGTTGTGCAAACACTAAGAAATATGCTGGAACAACTGAACTAAAAACGCAAACTAATGCAAATTCTAAAATATTACTGATGCCGCTTGATGTTGAGCTATCAGAGCTATCTGCACTGGGCTTTCTGGAAACCAAGGCAGACTGGACTGAAAATGCAAAAGAGCATATGACCAACTCGATTGCCGACATTATGGCCAGCAAAAATGCTAACAGTTCAAAGTACGAAACAACTAGTACTGACCCAAATGCAACAAGCTATCAGTTAGCGAAGTTGCATGAGGCGGTCGGCTATTCTGTGCTTGTACATCACTTAGGGCACCAACCACTGCCGACTAAAAAGCAAGAGTTTGACTGGAGTCTGGGTAAAGATGCACAAGCACTGGCAAAAGAAACCGGTGCCGACTATGCGCTCTTCGTTTTTGTTCGGGACAGTTACGCCAGTGCTGGACGAAAGGCAATGCAGTTTTTAGCTGCTTTCGCGGGTGTGGGTGTCGCAGGTGGCACGCAGGTAGGCTTTGCTTCGCTTGTGGATCTGAACAGTGGCGATATTGTTTGGTTCAATCGACTGGTAAGCACTACAGGTGATCTACGTACACCAAAAGCTGCGCAAAAGTCAGTTACAAACTTGCTAGACAGCTTCCCTACAGCAGGCTAAATCATGCTACGTCTCGCCTTTATCATACTGTTAACAGTTGCAGGTATGCACAGTGTAAAAGCCTCTGAGCTAACATTTGCTCCTACCATAGACACCAAGTATGAACCGGACTGGTCTAGTGACGAGGGAGGGTTTTGGTACAAAGTCAATCAGATTGAAGCAGATATTAAAAGCTCTCCCTATTTAGTCAGAGATGCTGCTCTCAACGACTATGTAAACAGTATGATTTGCAAAATCGCAGGAGAGTACTGTGCTTCGATCAGGGTCTATATAATTGATAACCCACACTTTAATGCCTCAATGTACCCTAATGGTATGATGCATGTTTGGACCGGTCTGTTATTGAGGGTAGAGAATGAAGCTCAATTGGCAGCTGTACTTGGACATGAAATTGCGCACTTTCTTCGTGCGCACCAAATAGCACAATGGCGCAGTGCACAAAACTCAGCTTGGGCAGCCGTATTATTAGACACAGGGATTGCAGCAATAACAGGCGTGTACGGTGTTGCAACACTGGCGATGTCAGGTAGCGGTGCCGCCTTCAGCCGTACTCATGAAAAAGAAGCTGATATTATGGGTGCAGAGCTAATGCACAAAGCTGGATACAATCCCAAAGCGGCGAGTGAGCTTTGGCAACGTGTTCTTGAAGAAAGAGAACAAGATCAGAGCAAAGATTCCAGCTGGTCTTTCTGGGCAAGCCACCCGCCATCAAAGGAAAGAAGTGAATATTTGCTTGCTCATGCCGACAAACTTAAGGCCCTGCCTAAGCCCGAGTCACAATCTGAGCCGCTGTTTAAGTTGCTATCAACCAATTACTTTAAGCTCATGAAAAACCATGTTGACCTGCAAGAGCACGAACAAACCAAAATACTCCTGCAACGACATAGTAGCCTGGGCTACCCAAAAGAAAAGATCGATTTCTTTTTTGGCGAGCTCTACCGCAAGCGCGCACAAGATGGTGATACCGACAAAGCACTGGAATATTACCAGGCGTCAATTCAAAGCCCGAACTCACCACCTCAAGCGTTCAAGCACTTGGCATACCTGTATCTAAAGAAGAAAGATAAAGAGCAAGCTAAAACGCACTTTATGAACTACCTGAAAAGGGTTCCCCAAGCAAAAGACAAAGCCATGATCAAATATTATTTAAAATCTCTGGGATAAAAAATGAAAAAACTACTAATTATTTCCATGCTACTGATGCTTAATGCATGTGCAGCTTTCAAACTCGTCAAATCACAACAAACAACAGTACATGGTATTACCTTGACACCCACCAGTACCTGGAATAAAGCAGGGTTCAATCAGCATAAAAAATCGGAGCTATGGACCAAAGATGGCCTTGGCCTGAATGAGCTTTATATCATAGGCAATATCAACGAAGGAGAGAGTATTTTTAAATCACACAATAAAGAGCTACCTCTACCCACCTTCAAAAAAGGCATGCTGCCAAATGAGCTGGAAGAGTTCATTAAGACCTCTTTGAAAAATAGTCATGGTGGTACAATCTCTGTCACAACAGACAATATGTCACCGGTTGAACTTGGGGATGATATTGCATTTCGTTTGCAGCTTTCATATTTTCTGGAACATGGTCTAAAGAAATCCGTCGATGCCTTACTGACCACAAAAAATGACAAGCTGTATGTCATCATGTACGTTGCACCAAGCCTGCATTATGCACAAAAGCACCAAGCAGAGATCAACAGTATCTTCAATAGCGTCATCATTTAAAGAAAGGCGCGAGCAGGGCTAAAAGTAGCCCTGCTTTATCGTCCACCTATATTCCCACCCAAAATTACTATGGTTTCAAACACAAGCGCTTAACTGCCCTACATATCAAGTCAACACGAGTTATTCAAGCACCAACAGTCAGCCTACAGCCTTCACGAAACTCCTTGCCTGCACGAACCACAAAACTTAGAACTTCATCCACTATAAATTTAAGCGTGGTAGATTAAATCATTCACTACCTCAAACTCACTATCCATATTTCAGGCATTAAAAAGGCCGCCTGGGCGACCTTTTCACAGTGTTACTGCAATCTGTAGATTATTCTACGATTGTAGCTACAAATACCAACATTACCTTGTAGAGAGAGCCACCTATCGTGCAAAGGATAATGACACAGTGCTTGCACTGGCATTTCCTTTGCGCAAGGGCGACGAATGAACGACAAAAATATCTGGAATATTTTTGAACAGCTACGCTGGCTCGAAGAGCGTAAGGCAGGAAGCCTGGAGTCACCACCGCTTCGCAGCATGAGAAGGTGAGCGCATGGACCCACATGGATGTGGGGAAGTAGAATAATGCAGGAGCAATTATCGAGATGCGCGATGGGCGCCGCTACATGGATGTACTTCCATACTGAACTATCCATTCTCATATTTCAGGCATTAAAAAAGGCCGCCTGGGCGACCTTTTTCACAGTGTTACTGCAATCTGTAGATTATTCTACGATTGTAGCTACAAGCACCAACATTGCCTTGTGGAAGGCGCCACCCTCACATGATGACTTTCACTCAGGCATTAAAAAAGGCCACGCTCTTTATTAGAGAATGGCCTTTTTCACAATGCTTATTGCATTAACTAAAGTCGATATTACTCAACGATAGTTGCAACAACACCAGCACCAACTGTACGACCACCTTCACGGATCGCGAAA
>NZ_PPUZ01000076.1:0-22243 GCF_004212645.1 Pseudoalteromonas rubra
CGTCATATTTGCTCCGTCAAATTGGACAGGTATTAAGTGAAATTGGTATAATTTACAAACAAAAACGCAAGGAAACCCAATGGAAGCACTTTTCTCATACGGCACACTGCAACAGTCCCAGGTGCAGCTTGATAACTTTGGCCGCTTACTCGATGGTGAGGCAGACAGCCTGACTGGCTATCGGCTGGGCCGGGTCAGAATTACCGATCCCGTGGTGTTGAAAAGCAGTAATAAAGCATACCACCCTATTCTTATCCATACTGCGAACCCGGACGATGAAGTAACCGGCACGGTATTTTTGATCACTCAGCAAGAGCTGATGCGCGCCGACAGCTACGAGGTTGACGATTACGTCAGGCAAGAGGCAACGCTGAAATCAGGAAAAACCTGCTGGATCTATGCCGCCAGCGACAGCGCCACCCTGGTAGATTGAGGGTTAACAGGCCATACGCCTGCTAACCTCAGATAAACTTACTCGCATGCCTTTCCACAGTTGCCAATGGTCACCTGTTTCTGACCAAGGTAGCTTGGGATCCCGTATACGCGATTATAGGCAATTGCGCCGATAAATTGGTTGTTATACAACAAGCCAGGCGTCCAACTACTGCTACGCCAGGTCCCGCTAAGCGCATATTTACTGATCCGATTGGCGCCGGGTGCACTGGCGCTGAACTGACCACCCCAGCTGGCTGTGATAATAGGTGCACTTTGGTAAACCCCAATGTGTGCCAGGTGTTTGCCATAACCGTAAGCATCCCGGTTAAGACTGACATTTAAGTTCATACCGGTTGCCAGATTGCCGATGATATTGTCTATATCAATATCCAGATAACGCTCTGCGGCATCCACATTGCCTCGAACGCGGCTGTCAGTGAGTATCTCTTGCATACCAAACAGCGCACCAGGCTGTTGCAGCGCTGCAAACTGTTGCAGGTTTGCCTTAATCAGATCATCTACCGCGCCAGTTGCTGCATCAGACGCGAAGTAGTCAACAAACAGGCTGATCCCGGGCAATGACAAGATCCCTCCTGAGCAGCTCACATCGACATCACGGCCATAGTTAATATCAATCTTTTCCAAAGCGCCCGTGTAGTAATTGTAAGTAACGGTTGGGGACAGATTTTCAAGGCGAACCGATACTTTAACACTGGGGCACAGCACATCGACGCCGTCAAACTTCACTTTGGTGTAAAGATCCAGACTGCCCACTGTTAAGCGGATTTTATAATTATCTGTACCGGTAAAAGTGGCAGATATATTACGGGCATCAACATCAACTGCATAAATATATTTAACAGCACTCATGTTATTGAGGTCACGACGAATATCCGACTCTGTTTCTAACTCAAACTGCCTCATGTCTGAAAACAAACTGTCTGCCAGCGTTCCCAGATTCACAGTACGCACCTTTTGGCTCGCATTGGGGTTACCTGTTGGCTTACTCAGTTTCAGCGTGGTTTCACCCGCACTGGCCGATTGAAAAGCCAAACCGGCAATGACACAAAACGCGGCTTGATAAGGGTGTTTCATCTACTTTTTCCTTGTTTTTTAGTTATTAGCGGACGTCAAAGTAGATGATAAAAAAAACAACAACACGACAAGCGCGTTAATTTTTTGTTTCTCTTAAATCTGGATAAAAGCGCGCAGATGCGCGCTTATTCAAAAGGCGAGTTACTTATTCTCCGAGACCGTAATAGTCTGCCATACCTCATTAAACTCATTGTCATTGTCTATCACAACAAGAGCAATGAGATAGTCACCAGGCGCGCTGAAGGTATGCACGGCTTTCTTTGCTCCGGGTAAGTATGGTGCGCTCTCTCCCATGCGCCAAAGGCGCTCAACAATTTCGCCATCCGGATCAGCTGATGTTGAGGAATCAAACTCACACGTCAAACCGCTGCATTGATAGCTAAATTGAGCAACAGGGGGACGTATACCGTCCAGTGCCAGCTGCACTGTTTTGATGTCTCGGAAACCATGACTGTCGTCAACCTGCAATGTAAGCTGGTAGTTACCCGCATGACGATAATCAATTTCGACCTGCTCACCATGAAACACGCCTAAGAAACGTTCGCCTGCTAAAACCCATCTGTATGTCAAAGCGTTTCTATCATCCTGGGTAACAGAGCCATCAAAACTGCAAACACCTTTACGACAATCAGCAACGAAGTCCGCCGCTGGCGCAACCGTGCCAGGCATGGCTTCATTATCTATGGTCAGGAATTTCGCATATTTGGGGCCCCACTGGCCAGCAGCATCTTGCGCACGAAAGGTCAGCGTATAACGGCCTTTGCGCCAGCGATGCGTGTCTAATGTAAAGTTAATTGATTCACTCACAGTGTCAAACACACCATCCGCAGCGGGCAATACAATACGCCGTTTTGCACGCTTGCCCTTTCTTTTTATGGTCAGCTCCACTTTGCGAATAGCGTCGCTGGGTGGCAACTGCCCGGTCAAAGAGCGGCCAAAAATATCATCCGCAACAGTTGCGATTATCTGCACCGGAGTGCCGGCAGGGATCGCTTCGTTACCTGCTCCCTGTAAGCGTAAGTCATTAATCTGTGGTCCTGCTGGCATCCGATAGGGACGCTTTGCAACCTTTGCAGCATAGATAAGAGCATTCAGGTTGTTGGGAAATATCTCCCCTTCAAAGTTGGCACAGCTTTCGAAGAAGGTATTGCCCAGTTCAAACGTAAATGATGCAACACCCAACTCTCCGTATGCATACCCATCGGCTGATCCGCCTGTTTTGAATATCTCTTTAGTCTGAAATGCCAGATAACCATTATAGGCCGCCATTCTGTGGCCCATCATAGATAACTGTTCAGCATTAGGACTGGGGGTCAGCTCACTCGACCAAGGCCACATCACAAAGCGGCTGAAACTATGCAGGTCCAGGAAGACCCCCTGGGTATTTAGAGGCGCAGGGTCACTCAGCAGATCACCGCGGCGATCTTTAAACAGGCCTTTGAGATAAGCCTGGATCGCTTGTGTTTCCGGCTCCGATGCGGCGCTGGGTCCATGATACGTTGCTGCACATTGCTCGCCTGTCGAGCCACCAATGGGGGAGGCCCAGGCAAAATCGAAGTTGCGGTTAAGATCAACACCTCGCATGGTGTCATCGAGTGCACAATAGGCCGTATTGGTGTTTTTACGCCACAGCTGCCCCTGCTCAGCGAGTACACGCCCATCCGGGTTGGCAATGAGTAAGATATGAATTTCCCGCTGGTCCATAATCCAGTTGATATCAGCATTCGTCTCTCGATTTTCAAGCAAATACTTGGCAAACTTCAGGGTAGTCGCGCCCGGCGTATATTCACGGGCATGCAGTGCTCCTTGCATATACAGTGCAGGGCGTTTGCGCCATTTGTTCTTCTTTTTGTTTTTCAGAACCAATACTGTCAAGTCGTGACCACCCAGCCCCTGACTTTTCTCCCACGACGGACCTATGTGCTTTAGCTCTACGAAATCTGGATAAGTTTGCGCCAGTGTCTGAGCCATCTGTTGGGTTTCTGCCAGAGTTGGATAACACGGAAAGTTCGGTATACCTGATTCCAGATCTGCGCTTTGGCTTCGCCCTGTCGCGGGGAGGTCCGTTAATTGCGCCCTCTTAACTTGCTCATTGGCGTCTGATCTTGAAAAAATCAACGCGCCATTTCCCTGTAATTCCGCAAACTGAGCTTGATTGAGCATTAGCACCAGATAATTGTCTTTTACATCCAGTATCGCATCATGAAAGCGAGTCAGATATTGTACTTTTTGTGTGTCACTGGAGAATGCTAATTGATAGGTGGATAAAGCGTGCTCAGAGGCTGTCAAAGGGGGTGTACTCGTCAATTCGTGACTACTGTGTGCAACGGCCGACAGGCTAATCGCACTTAATAAAGCCATTCCTAATATATTTTCTTTCATAGTGTTTCCTTCTTTTTGTTGATGAGTGTTTCTCACTGTGCCCAACCTATATTCCTTATTAAATGGGGAAAGGCAATTTCCAAGTGTAAACATACTGAAATATAAAAAAGCTCATTTATTATACGAATAGCCACAGCAATCTACTCTGATGGCTTTGGTAGAGGTCACAAATTGACATTGAATGGTATCAACAATAGACACGCTATTTTGCGGGTACAACGAAGCTTGTCCGACTGCTGTGCGCTCACAGCAAAAGTCATCAACACTTAATGTGTCTGATTTTGTTGTAAAAAATATCATCAACTTCCCAACCTTACCCTGCAACCACACAATATCTCTAAAAAGCACCCGGCTGTTTGTTTTAAAAGCCAGGTTGTTTGTTTAAAAATGTAAAACATCATTTTCTATTTTTCGGATCGTGATTAGAATGGAGCCAGTTATGACCCCAACCTGTAAGGGAAGACAATGAATACTTTACGATTTTCGATGCTTGCGCTGGCGTGCTCTGCGCTGATGGCCTGTTCAACTGAAACAACTAACTCCGAGAATGTTAAAACAGAGGCCATTTGGTCTAAAATTTATGTAACCACAACTGGCGAAACGTCGCGAGTGATTGCCGAACTTAATATTGATGGCCCAACAGGTAACAATATCAAGCTGACTGCTAATGATAAGCTAGTGGCAAAGGCTGCCAATATCAGCCAGGTTATGAGTGAAGATGAAGAATTATTCGACGTAGATTACCGCGCTATTTTTGATGTAACGTCAGGTGGCACTCTGTTTACCGTCGACTTTACCAGAGCCGCTGAAAACAAAACGCTGACGACAACTATGAACTTACCTCGTCCGTTCGAGATTATCACGCCACAGAAAAACCAATCTTACTCAGTGAATGACGAGCTGACACTTTCCTGGACCCCAGGTACAGAGGACGACACTCAGTTTGAGAGCAAACTGACCATTGAGTGTAAGAAAAACGACGGTGACAGCTTTTTTGTATATGTAAATAACGAGCAGCTAACTGACGATGGAACACAGGTGATCGACTTGAGTTCAATTGAAGAGTTAAAAGATACCGCTATCAATACCCGCCAGGAATGTAGCGCAGAATTTTATCTTGCCCGCACCCGTCCGGGTACCGTTGACCCCGGCTATGCAAGCGGCAGCTCCGCAAAAGCAGTCCAGGAACGTTACTCAGATAAGTTTGAAATTCGTCTGAGAAACTAGCTTAAGTCTATATGGCGCGCAAGCCGGCGCGCCATCTCTACGATGAACCTTGCGTCCCCTTATCAGGTGGTCTGAGGTGATGAACTGGATTTTTTTTTGCAAACACGGCAAACTGCGGGTTTTAGGCTTTTAACAGAGTGTCTATGCGTTTTGCGTTGTTGTTCACCCTTTTTGTTGCTTTGATACCTTTTACTGGCCACACCACAGTTATACGTTTCGTTGCAGAAGATCTGCCTCCTTATCATTATCTGGACCAGCAAGGAAAACCCACCGGTGCACTGGTTGAAATTGCAGAGCAATTACTCACCTCGACCGGATTGCAGGGTCACATCGAGATCATGCCAATGGCACGCGCACTGCACGAAATGCAGGCACGAGACAACACCCTGTTGTTGTCTTGGTTAAAAACACCTGAGCGTGCGCAAAATTATCGCTTTCTGGGCGTAATGTGCCATGTTCAGGCCTATTTAATTGGCCTTAAAGAACGCACCTTTTTACTTCAGGATTTAGCAAGTGCCAGAGCACATCGTGTTAGCACCATTCGTGGGTATTACAGCGAGCGATTTTTACGTGCCGCAGGGTTTTCGGAAGACCATGAGCTGGTGCTGGTATCACATTACCAAATGCTATGGCAAATGCTGTTCAAAGGCCGCACCGATTTGGTGTTAACCAATGCCCAGACAATAAACAAAGAACTCGCTGCGTTGGGGCTGCCAGCTGAACAGGTTGAGCGCAAGATGATGGTACCCGACTTTCCCTCAGAGCTGCATCTGGCTGCCAGCTTAAGTTTTGAGTCACATCAGGCGAACCTGTTGATGCATGCCCTGGCTCAGCTCAAAGCAACAGGAAAATATCAACAGATCCTGACAAAGTGGCAACTTAATTAATATTTTTTGTCTTAAAAACCAAGCATTTCAAATTGCTGTCTTCGTCTATATCAGGAAATTCAGGTGGGTTGGGTAGTCGGGCATCAAAGTGCATTTGTGGCGCTTCTCTGGCCATTTCATCGATTAAGAACTGGGCGCTCACTTGGGGTGAATTGACGCACGCCAGCACGACTCCCTGCGTAGTTAATAAATCCCCCAGACGCCTTAAGATCCGCTGATAATCTTTGGTCAATGCAAAGCTCCCCTTTTGAAAACTGGGTGGATCAATAATGATCAGGTCGTATGGTCCAAGTTTTTTCACTTTTCCCCAGGATTTAAACAGCTCATGACCCAAAAAGGAGACTTTACTTAAATCATGCCCATTCAGCTGGTGATTGACTTTACCTTGCTTCAGGGCCGCTTTCGACATATCGAGATTGACGACATGATCAGCGCCTCCAGCCAAGGCCGCAACGGAGAAACCACAGGTATAAGAAAACAAATTTAGGATACGTTTATCCTTTGCCTGGCTTTTCACCCATTGTCGACCCAGGCGCATATCCAAGAACAGCCCCATATTTTGCTTAGCGCCCAGCGATAAGCCAAACTTCAGGCCTTGTTCGCTGACAACGGGCATAGCTGACAGGTTACCATGTACGACATCAATGGGGGAACCCGTGGCATACCTGTGTTGCAGCAAGACTGCAGACACTCGCTCAGTCCATCCTTGAGTTTCAATGAGTATAAGTAGCTCAGACTTGAGCGCTTCAACCCATTGCGGCTCATGCTCTTTGAATAGGGAAACAAGCAGCTGTCCCTGTAACCAGTCGACCGTAATGTGTTCAAGCCCGGGATAACTGCGACCCCGACCGTGAAAGAAGCGGCTAAGTTCATTCGTGAGTGTCTGTTGCGAAAGGTGTTGTAATAAGGTGGCAAGTGGCGTATCGGTCATTTAATTTGAGTATTTTTCAATATTGACCCTTATTTTACTTGGGTTTGTTTGTTTGATGCAAATGACATAAAAAAGCCCGGCTAAATGAGCCGGGCCTGGTTGTTATTGCGCTTGTTCTGACATTACTGTTTTACACAGTAAAGGCGCGCTTTAGATCCACAACTTAGGTTACTACTTTGCACCCACTCAGTCGATGTTTCTCCAGCAACACCCGTCATAGCACCACCAAATGAATATGGGTCGTTGGGAGAGCTACTTCTCCAGCTATCACATGCATTCCAATTAATAGAGCTTCCCTGAGAATTCATATTTGTCCATACACGTGCTCCTGTTACATCATTGCCCTTTTCATCATATATAATTCCAACTTGTAATGGCGTCGTGTTTGTGCGCCACAAATCTGAACCGCTACTAGCGACCACATCACCGTTAATGTCATAGACAGTTGCTGAACGGTCCACTGCGTAATACATAGAGTTCAGCAGGGCTTCATATTTACCTGATGGCACCTTGGAACCGGCGCTATTAGCCAAGGAATTACAGATACTGTCTGCACCGCTGGTGCCTCCCAGATTACCAGTGTGTTCAGTACTTGTAACAAACATGACGTTTTTAACGTTTGACGATACACCTTTGAGTAATAAAGACCAACGCTCCGTATCCAAAATCGGCGATTTCCTAGAACTCATTGAAGCAACATCCTGAGTTGCGACATAAAGGCTATTGTTAAACTCTACACGTGCTACCTCTCCAGTCTGATAAGTATGTTCTGAAGACCAGGCAAGCTTAGTTGGCGTGAACTTAAGAGTAGAAGCCAGGGCTGTTAGCATATCAGCCTGATTTGCTTTTGCTGACAGCGCAGTATCGACATCACTTTGGTTCGCCTTCAAAGCCAGCGCAGTATTGACATCACTCTGGTTCGCCTTCAAAGCTAGCGCAGTATTAACGTCGCTCTGGTTCGCCTTCGTTGCCAGCGCAGTCGTAACATCGCTTTGGTTTGCCTTCGTTGCCAGCGCAGTATTAACATCACTCTGATTCGCTTTCGCAGCCAGCGCAGTATCTACATCGCTTTGGTTTGCCTTCGCAGCTAGCGCAGTATTAACGTCACTCTGGTTTGCCTTCGTTGCCAGCGCAGTATCCACATCGCTTTGGTTTGCCTTCGCAGCTAGCGCAGTATTAACGTCACTCTGGTTTGCCTTCGTTGCCAGCGCAGTATCCACATCGCTTTGGTTAGCTTTTGCTGCAAGCGCCTGATTAAACTGCGTTTCTGTAACATAGTTAGTCAACGTTTGGGTTACATCCGAGCTTAGCGCAAAGGATGTAAAATCGGGCAGCTCTGTACGTTTAACCAGTTGCTCAGCGTCGTAATCAACTCCCTTAGCCAGAATAGACCAAGGTTGTTGAATATTGCCCTCGGAATCCAGTGGCGGCACACCCACAACTTCCTGAGTCGCGATAAACGCACTGCCCATATAGCTAATCACATCTCCAACCGAATACTCTGTGGTCAGCAGGTAGCCAGAAGCATTAAAGTTTATGCCCGCAGCTCCTTTGGCGACCAACAGTTGCCAGCGCTGTGTATCTTGTTCAGGAGACAGATTAACACCATCTGTATCTGGAATAGATATCGATGCTATATATGCACTGCCCTGGAAAGTAACGACATCATCAACCTGATAACCAGACTGTGCATTCCAATCACCCTTGACTTGCAGTCCTTTTGGACCGGGCGCACCATCTTTACCTGGAGCACCGTCAACACCATCTTTACCTGGAGCACCGTCTTTACCTGGAGCACCGTCTTTACCTGGAGCACCGTCTTTACCTGGAGCGCCATCTTTACCTGGAGCACCATCTACGCCGTCTTTACCTGGAGCACCATCAACGCCGTCTTTACCTGGAGCACCATCAACGCCGTCTTTACCAGGTGCGCCATCTTTGCCGTCCAGTCCATCTTTACCAGGCATACCAGACCCTACTCCCGCAAACAGCGACAACCAGTCTGGGGATGATGCCGGATCAAGGTTAACCGTTCCTGACTCCTCAGTCGTCGGTATATCTACACGTGCGATGTAAGCCTGCCCTTCATGCACGACCACATCATCCACGCTATAGGCTGACTCCGCAGACCATTCACCTTTAACAGTCAGGCCTCGATCGCCTTTATCACCCTTATCACCCTTGTCGCCTTTTTCTCCTTTAGCACCTGGGTCCCCTTTTTCGCCGCGTTCACCTTGCGCACCTCGGTCACCTTTGTCGCCTTTTTCTCCTTTGGCACCTGGGTCACCTTTTTCGCCGCGTTCACCTTGCGCACCTCGGTCACCTTTGTCGCCTTTTTCTCCTTTGGCACCTGGGTCACCTTTTTCGCCGCGTTCACCTTGTTCACCTCGGTCACCTTTGTCGCCTTTTTCTCCTTTGGCACCTGGGTCACCTTTTTCGCCGCGTTCACCCTTTTGGCCATCGACACCGTCCTGACCTGGTAAACCATCTTTACCATCAACACCATCTCTACCGTCAAGGCCATCTTTACCAGGCAGACCCGACCCGACACCAGCAAACAGTGACAACCAGTCGTTGGAGGCCGCCGGCGCTTCATTCACCGAGCCCGATTCCTCAGTGGCAATGATATCTACCCGGGCAATATAAGCTTGGCCTTCATACACAACAACATCGTCGGCTTTGTAGGCAGATTCAGCGGACCAGCTACCTTTAATAGTCAGGCCACGATCACCCTTGTCACCTTTTTCACCTTGCTCGCCTCGGTCACCCTTTTCGCCTTTCGCGCCTCGCTCACCAGGGTCACCTTTCTCTCCGCGATCGCCTTTCTCACCTTGCTCACCTTTGGCACCCTGCTCTCCTTTTGCGCCAGGATCGCCTTTCTCGCCACGATCGCCTTTTTCACCTTGCTCACCTTTGGCACCCTGTTCGCCTCTCTCGCCAGAGTCGCCTTTCTCGCCTCGGTCGCCTTTCTCGCCCTTCTCACCTCGGTCGCCTTTTTCGCCTTGCTCACCTTTGGCACCCTGCTCACCTTTTTCGCCTCGGTCGCCTTTTTCACCTTGCTCACCTTTGGCACCCTGTTCGCCCTTCTCGCCAGGCTCACCTTTTTCGCCTCGGTCGCCTTTTTCCCCATCGGCTCCGTCACGGCCATCAACGCCATCTTTACCGTCTGCTCCGGCCTCACCTTGCTCGCCTTTTGCAACCAGTTGCAACCATTGTGCTGCCACATCTGGCGATGGGTTTGCGTCACCACCCTCTTCTACGGCAGCCACATCTGCAATAGCAATATAAGCGCTACCATTAAAGCTCACTAAATCGTCCACAACGTAGGCAGCAAGCTCCGTCCAGGCACCTTTAACCTGAAGACCTTTATCACCTTTTTCACCTTGGTCACCTTTTTCACCCTGGTCACCTTTTTCACCCTGGTCGCCTTTTTCACCCTGGTCGCCTTTTTCACCCTTAGCGCCATCAAGGCCATTCGCCCCTGGTGCGCCATCTTGTCCATCCGCTCCGTCTTTACCGTCAACGCCATCTTTACCATCAACACCATCACGGCCATCTGCGCCTGGCTCACCTTTCAAACCGACAGTAGAGCCAACCCATTCACCGTTTTCATTAATCACGGGGATCCCGGCAACGGAAACCTGAGTCGCATCAACCGCCCCTTTAACTGAGCCAGATACATCGGCATAATATGCACTGGGCACTGCGTCGATACGCAATCGAGGAGACATTTCAATATCGTCTCCGACTTTAATGCCAAGTTCTAATTCTGTATTTTGAAAAATGGCAGCGTCAATGTCGTTGTTTTCGCCAAGTCGGACGCTATATTGACCGTCTACAACCTGAACTTCTCTGACTTCCTGCCAGAGGCTTTGTTCATTGGCATAAAGTGTGAATGTTATGGTTAAAGTATCATTGACGACCTCTTGTGTGTTTGAGTTAGTCAATGTACCTTGGTGGTTTAGTTGTGCTGAAATTGCAGGCATAGAGATAGCACCGGCAGCAGCAATCATTGCGGCTAACGCATTAACTTTAAACATAATTTCCCTTAAAAGTTAGTCTAGAGCGGTTTGAGCATTGTCTAATTGAAAGTTATTGGAGCTTGCTTTTTGAGTCACAATGACTGTCGAAGCTTTTAGATCGTGACGTCCTGAAGAAGCGCTTTGTATTACAGGCTGAGCCTGTGCAGTTTGAGACACTGTGTGTGTTGCTTTAGCGGGAGTAGGTTCTGGATCTGGTTTTGACGTGACAGGCTTATCAACGCTAGTCCCCTGATCACCGGTTTGTGCCGTATCCTTACTGTCCCCTGAGCCACATGCTGAAAGCGAGGCAGCCATAACAATCACCAACAACAGTGATGAAATTTCCTTAGTCATTTTCTTCTTCCTGAATTAAGTATTATTTTTAAAATTGGAACTATAGCAGGTCCATACTACAAGAGAAGTCTATCAACTCATTTCTGCTCAAACAACTTTTTTTCTTCTTTTACAAAAGGTTAATGGGAATAAAATTTCCCATACCAATGTAATTCAAAGAACAAGGCGCGATTCCAATTTTTTCTGTGCATCCATTTTTAATTTATGAGCGCGAGCTAAGTTTGGATAAAATGTCAAAAGAAAATCTAGCTGGCTCACGGCTCCTGCGTAATTATGGCGCTGTATCATCAGCTCAGCAGCCGCAAGAAGCCCACTCGTATGGTAGGGGTATAATGGTATAAATTTCTCAAGTGCCCCCAGCGCCTGTTCATGATCTTTGTACAAGTACCTCTGAAGAATGTAGTAATCATATAGTGCTTTGCTATCGTAGGGATTTAGTTTGAAACTGCGTTGCATGTATAACTGGTTTCCCGACACATACCCTAAATGTGCATAGTAACTAGCCAGATGATTCGATGTAAAAACCCCCGCATATACGACAATTAAGGCGGGGAGGTATTGAAACCTAATCACCTTCTTATCTGTTCTGTTTTCTTCAATTAACTCTTTATTTCTATACAGTACAAAAGAGAACAAAAGTATTGCGAAAAACAGGCTTGCAGGGGTCAAGAAAAGCGCGGTAAACATCGAGTGGAACACAGTAGAAATCATAGCAACAAGTAACCATCGATCGATCTGATTGCCTTTGTAAGCATTCACCATAGATTTAAACACCATCAATGTGAGTATCGCACAAAAAATCAGCCCTCCAGCCCAGCCTGTTTCACTGAAAAACTTCAGCGCTATGTTATGAGGTGTTTTAAGGATCAATCCGCTCCCCACCATAGGCGATGCATCTGCTGTCCCAAGCTTCGCATATTTAGGGTGAATATATTCAAAATTATTAGCACCTACCCCTAGAGGCTTATCAAGGACCATATCAAACGTGTTGACAAACAACTCCTCTCTTCCCGTATCCAAATCCTTTATGCTTTGTAGCTTGTCATTCAACCTTCCACCCAAATAACTATCCACCTGGGAATAGGCAATACTTCCAGCCAGTAAGCTTGCGGTAATAGTTAGATAGGTAAATGCCTTACGCTTGAGTTTGCCTAAAATAAGCATAAACAAAACTGTTTCGCCCAGTAGTAAACCCAATATCGTGCCGCGAGTACCTGACTCGAGCAATGCACAAATACAGACGATAAAAGAGAAAGCACCACAGATGGATCGCGTATTTAATTTCCCCTGGTACAAAATAGCAGCAACGAGCACAGGCAACCAAACATTGAGCACTTGTCCAAGGTTGTTAACGAACCCGAATGAAGAAAATGCAGTTACGTGAACCAAATCGTAATCGTTTATCCGGGATTCAATGTAGAGCAAAGAGAAGATAGCCGAAGAGCAAATAACAATATCAAAAAGCAGTGTGACACCATATCTATGCCATATGCTTTTGAGCAATAAATAGCAAAGTAACACGCTTCCTACATACCTAAGAATGAACACGACACTTTCATATGGATTCACAGCTTGTAATGACGAAGCAAGCATCAAGACGAATAAAGTAGCGCAAAGCCAGCCAACGCGGCCAATTTCAATATCTACTTTCTTAATAAATGCATAGGTGAGGCCAGTACAAATGAAAAGGTCCAGTACTATCCACTTAGGAACGTCAAACTTATAGTAAAAGGCATCCCACGACCATGAAGATATTAAGACTGAAGCTAGGATAGTTAAGAAGCCAAACCAGGGAATATTAAGGTTCATTCCATTACTTTGCACAGTTACACTCCATTTTTACAACTTGCCGGGACAGAAAATCTCGATTTCTTACGCTATCTGTAGATTATACCGGTACTTATCGGAGGGACTCTAACACAGTCGCTGATTGAAATGTATAGTTATGAACTCTGAATGTAAATTTCATATTTGGAGGAAGAGACAGGATGTTTAACCTTTAAGGAAACAGAGCCTGGCTCCAATTAATCTTTTTCACGGCAAAAAAGCGGGATTGGACTTACAGCCCAATCCCGGTCAATTTAAAATAGGATTAGAATCTCAGGCTAATCCCGGCTGATATTTCATTAATGGCGTTTTCACTGAGATTGTAGTAGCTATAACTTACATTAACAGACGTATTTTCCATAACATCATACCCCAGTGTTATACCTCCATAAGCGCTGGTCCCTTCTTTTTCATATTGCAGTAAATGCTTACTGTTGCGTGTACTGTCAATCTGATATTTCCAATCGAACGCCCCCAGGAACAGGGCCGCACTAAAGCGCTCATAACGTAACACTTCAAATCCGGTTTGCAACGCGAATCCTTCTGGTAATACCGGCGCTGCTCGTGCTACTAGCTCATGCGCTGTGTCTGGCGTAAGAGACTGACCGGTTAACTCAAGACGCCCCTGGCCCAGATCAATATAACGTAGCCCAACCTCCCACTTCGGTATTAGCTCGTAAAAGGCACCAGCCGACCAGGACTCACTATTGTCATCAACTTCACCTACTGTCAGCCCGCCAACAGAAGCGGGCACTTGATAGTCAGCCTCAGCCTGCCCAACCGTTGCCTCAACTCGCCATTGCTGCGCCAATACTGGATTGGCTAGCAAACAACTCGTGGTAAGCAGTGTATAGGCTGGCAATTTACTATTACGGCGACGTAAAATTAATGCCGACATCATTATCACTAATAATCCTCCCAGACCACCCGAAGATGTGTTTTCCACACTGACAGTTTGATACGCAGAGACCGTCACCTTGACAATGCCCTGGCTGGTCGCGCCTTTGCTGTCTCTTACCTGATACACGATGACATCTTCTCCAGAGTAACCCAGTTTCGGTTCGTAGGTCAGTGTGCCATCAATATTCACTGTTGCCTTACCATGTGTGGCCACTGCACTGACCAGGAATAGTTCATCACCATCCGCATCAGTATCATTGGCAAGCACATCAATAACTAAGCTCGTTTTATCATCCGTCGTAGCGACATCCAGCGTTGCGGTTGGTGCTTTGTTAACGGTCAGGTTGACAATAGCCTGACTGTTAGACGTACCACCCTGGCCATCTGAAATACTATACTGGATGGTCGCAACACCCACGAACGTCGCAGGTGGCGTATATACCAGCTTATTGTCTTCAATGCGTACAGATCCAAAGTCAACGGTGGCACCTGTAATGGTCAAGACATTGCCATCTGCATCAGTATCATTTGCCAGCACATCTATGATAATTTGCTGGCCCGCTGCAATTGTGACTTCGTCTGCAACAGCAACAGGTAAAGTGTTACTGGTTCTTGGCACGGCAATGCCGCCCGGATCAACTACGCTGCGGTTGGCGATACCATCGTCATCATTTGGACCACCATCAACAATTTGCAATTGCACACACCAGTCACCTTCGGTCACACCTTCAGTCCATTCATTGCTGCCAGGAGGTGGGCAATAACCCGGTTCACCTGTGGCCGACAATATGGCGTTGCCACCGGTTACAACAAAGTCGACCCACTCATCATTTTTAAGTTTACGGTAGACTGCATTGGCAGGGATCGGTCTGCGCTGAGGTATAACTATGGTGTAGGTATCACCTGCTTGTGGCAGTCCGGTTGCAATAAAGTCAAATAGCCCGCCAATGTTGATTGCATCCCCATCTCCTGGCAGTTCATTTTCGAGCAACTGAACGCCACCAGTCTCGTTTTGCGCCACGGTTGCGCCTTTACGCAGACAGACACCCGGCTCACCTTCAACCAGGAATTGAGCCGACTCGGCAGCTTGCTCCTGCATAACGTTACATTCGGTGATAGCATCCTGGAAGTCAGGTATGCCGTCGTCATCCGAATCGGCGTAGCCTTCCTCGTCATCCGGTATCAAGTCACCATCTGTATCTATCTGTGTCAGAGCCTGCAGCTCAGCAACCACCTCAAGATAGATGTCTCTTCTCGAAGAAAGGCTAGGCTGAGCATCGTCCGTAGCAGTCACGGTCAACTGGTAAATACCCTCTGCCAGCCCAGAGGTACTGAATACAAAGGTATTTTCGTCGTTACTCTGATTGACCAAAGCATTATCAACCGAGTTCCAGCTTAACGTCACATTATCCTGCGGATTTGCATCTCTGGCAGTTGCAGTCACAGTGACTAATTCATCGTTAATGGTAAGCAACGAACGGGTTTCGCCCGCCTGTGCCACTTTAACAGATACTTTCGGTGCGACATTTTCTTCAACTATGGTCACTGTCGTGGACGATTTTGCCCCTCGGTTCAGTGAGTCTGCCAACGTGATGACGATGTTTTCGTTACCTTCAACGACGCCATCACCAAATACGTTGAAATTAATTTGACCGGATGTACCAGATTCAATCACCACCTGACCATCCACCAAATCATGATCTGAAGCGCCGGCAGTTCCCGAAACGCTATATGGAATCGTCACCGGATAACTTGGTGCCGGACCATTTAGGAATACACTCACTGTATGGCTCTGCTCTTCCGCTACTTCACTGTTTTTCTCGAGTGAAATAAGTGGATTAACAAATACGTTTTGCGTTGCTATGGACTGCGCTCCCTGGCTATCTGTTGCTTCCCAGTACACAAAATGCGTGCCCGGTGCGAACAGAGTTGTACCATCAACAAGAGACACAGGAATAGTATTCCCATTACCATCCACAGCCGTTGCCGTACCCAGTGATACCTTGGTAAATAACCCCGTTGCATTGGCAGTTACGTCGGTTGGGACTGTGATAACAGGAAGGGTAGCGACCGGTGCTGAGTTAATACGTACCTGAGCTGTTGCTTTGCTACGCGCCTTTTGACTGTCCTCTATCAAGTAATTGACGACAATCAAACCTTGGGTCTCCGCCTGAGCAACATAGGATAATGTACCATTGGCAATAGATACACTGCCAACCGATGCTTTAGCACCCACAATTCTTAGCACATCTCCCGCATCAGCATCCGTGTCATTGGCTAACACATCAAGAATATAGGTATTATTAGCCTGCGGTTCGAAAACAAAGCTGTCGTTCACTGCAACCGGCAGATCGTTGACTGCGTTAATGGTGATCTTCACTTCGCCTGCAGTAGAATCCAGGCTACCGTCGTTGGCAATGTAGCTGAAACTATCCAAGCCATTGAAGTTGCTAAACGGCGTGTAAGTGAAGGTATTACCTTGCAGCACCAGTAAACCATTTACCGGCTGACGCTCAATGGATACCGTGACGCTATCGCCATCTTCATCCGATGTGTTTGCCACAAAGCTGGTGGTACCATCCTCGTTAGCCACCACATCCATATTGTTCGCAACCGGCGGGTTGTTCACAAACTGAACGTTAATGTCGAACGGGCTCAAGGCAGTCTGGGTAACCCCATCTGTCACGCTTATCACAATATTACTATAAACTCCCTCGTCATCTCTGCCCGGCGTGCCCGACAGCGTGCCCGTTGCGGTATCAAACTGAGCCCATACAGGCAGGTTAGCGACAGCAAATGTTAGCGCGTCCCCATCTGTGTCAGAAGCCTGCGGAGTAAAGCTGTACTCAGTATTGTGGACTACTGTGGTATCTGGCGTACCAGAAATCACTGGCGCATCATTTACGGCATTAATCGTTAACGACACAGTGGCTGTATTTGAGTCAAGCGCCCCGTCATTGGCCATAAAGCTAAAACTGTCAGCGCCATTGAAGTCTGCATTTGGTGTATACAACCAGGTAGTATCAGACTGCTGCTGTAATGACCCAGACGACACACCAGACACTATGCTGTATGTCAGCGGGTCAGCATCCGGGTCAGTGCCACTTAATGTAATCAGCAAGGTGTCGTCTTCGTTGAGCGACAATGCTTGCCCCTCGACGACCGGCGCGTCATTAATTGGGGTGACACTCAAGGATACCGTAGCCTCGTTCGATACAGCACCAGCCTGGTCTTTCACGGTATAAGTGAAGCTGTCATTGCCGAAGTAGTTCGTATTAGCCGTGTAGATAATGGTGCCCTGTGCCGTCACTGTAGTTTGACCATTTTCAGCAGCCTGGACAACGGTGACACTACTCAAGTCGAAGCTATCTCCTTCATCCACATCAAAGTCATTGCCCAGCACGTTTACTTCGAACGACCCTTCTTCTTGCAACTCAACGCTATTATTGACCGCTACTGGTGCATCATTCACCGGTGTTAGGGTGACTGAGACCGTTGCAGGCAAAGAAGCAAGCCCTTCGCTATCGGTTAAGGTATAAGTGAAGCTGAAGGTGCCCGTTTCATCTTGTTTGGGCGCAATCTCCAAGGTGCCATCGGCCAGAATAGTCACATCCGCTTTTGCATAGCTACCCGCGCCATTACCTTGGTCTTCTAGTGTGACATTCGCACCATTAAAGCCCTGATCTTCCACATCTGAATCGTTCGCAAGGATATCGAGAACAACCGTGACATCTTCGTCCGTGGTGACCGCATCATCCCCCACCACAGGGCGATCGTTGATAGCACCAATATTGACAGTAATGTTGGCTGACGCCGAGGCCAACCCGTCACTGTCTGCAATAGTATAAGTGAAGGTATCTTCACCGGTCTCATTGGTGTTTGGTGTATAGACTAAAGTACCCGCCTCCTGGTCCAGCGTGACCAAACCCAGATTTGGTGTGCTGGTCAGTGTCAGCTCCCCGGTTGGAATACCATCTTCTATGTCCGTCGCTGCTGCACGTACAGCCAGTGCCGCAGACGGGGTGTCTTCATCTGTGCTGATCGTTAAGTTTGCAGCAACTGGTGCATCGTTCACAGGCGTGATTGTCACGACAACCGTTGCCTGATCAGACGTATTAAGCGCGGTATCTGCTACCGTATAAGTAAAGCTATCCTGACCATTCTCGTTCGTTGCAGGCGTATAAGTTGCGATGCCATTCACAATGGACACAGATCCTTTGCTCGGCGCAGTCACAACCACAGCCGAAGCCGCGTTCATATTGCCTTCTGGGTCACTGTCGTTGTCCAGCAGGGCTATTTGTACCGCTGTATCTTCGTTGGTTGTTGCACTGTCATCTACCGCTGTTGGCGCATCCTCAACCGGATTAATTGTTAACGAAACCGTATGGGTAGCGGAGGTGGCATTTTGTGCATCGGTTACCTGGAAGGTAAAGCCGTCGCTGGTGCTTTCCGAGCCATCATGCTGATAGTTGAAGCTGCCATCAGCGTTTAAGGTCAGCACACCATGCTGTGGCTGAGAAACCGCACTGGCAGACAAGCTATCGCCGCTATCTAAATCGTCGTCACTCGCGTTGCTCAGTAAGCCTAGCGTCGTAGTCACGGTCAACAGCTGCCCTTCATCAAGGCCAAAACTATAGTCCTGTGCCGTTGGCGCATCATTGGTGTTGACCACCTCAATATCAAAGGAGCTAAGTGACTGTTGTGCGCTGCCGTCTGAAACCGTAATCACGATTTGCGTGTCGGTGCCCACATTAGCGTCTGTCGGCGTACCCGATAACGTACCCGTTGTGGTATCAAAGCTTGCCCAGCTAGGTTGATTACTGATAGAGAAGACCAGTACATCACCGGCATCGACATCCGTCACAGTAGGTGTAAAGCTATAGCTGGAATCTTCATTCACGCTGGTCGCAGGGGAACCGCTAATTTCTGGTGCATCATTGGTATTAACAACCGTGAGTGAGAACGCAGGCAAGGACGTAGTTGCCGTGCCATCACTAACCGAAATCACTATGTCGCTTATGGTGCCAACGTCACTGTTGGTTGGTGTGCCCGACAGTGAACCAGTTTGCGTGTTAAAGCTCGCCCAGGCTGGCTGATTAACAATGCTAAAGGTTAAGTTGTCTCCGTCATCATCCGCTGCAACAGGTGTAAAGCTATACGCTGAGTCCTCATTGACCGATGTTGCCGGCGTTCCGGAAATGACCGGTGCATCATTGACATTCACAACTGTAATTGCAAATGCATTCAGACTCGCAGTCTCCAAGCCATCAGTGACACTGATGACAATGTCCTGATAAGTGCCAACATCGCTGTTGGCAGGCGTACCTGTTATGGCACCGGCTGAAGTAGAGAAACTTGCCCAGGATGGCAGATTTGTCACGCTAAAGGTGAGTGTATCACCACTATCAACATCCGTCGCCGTTGGTACAAAGCTATAAGCCGAGTCTTCATTCACACTAGTCGCTGGCGTTCCTGATATCACAGGTGCATCATTGGTATTTGTTACTGTTAATGAGAATGCAGCCAGTGAGACTGTCTCTGTGCCATCACTCACACTGATAACAATATCTGAAGTTGTACCCACATTGTCATTCGTCGGAGTACCCGAGAGCGTGCCCGTTTGCGTATCAAAGTTTGCCCAGGTGGGTTGATTCGCGATGCTAAAGGTCAGACTGTCGCCCGTATCGACATCATTTGCTGTTGGCGTAAAGCTATATGCTGCGTCTTCACTGACACTGGTCGCTGGCGTGCCTGAGATTGTCGGTGCATCATTAGTATTTACCACTGTGATATCAAAGGCTGTCAGGCTCACAGTTTCAGTACCATCCGTCGCACTGATCACAATCCCCTGATAAGTAGCAACGTCATCATTCGTAGGTGTGCCCGTTATAGAGCCGGTAGTCGTATCAAAGCTGGCCCACGATGGTAAATTCTGAACACTAAAGGTCAGTGTGTCAGCGTCCGCGTCAGTCGCGGTTGGGGTAAAGCTGTAGGCGCTGTCTTCGTTAACCTCGGTTGCAGGTGTACCTGAGAGTACCGGTGCATCATTTACTGGTGTGACAGTCATAGTGACCGTCGCCTCGTTTGATACCGCACCTGCCGCATCAGCTACCGTATAGGTAAAGGTGTCTTCACCAGAGAAATTTGTGTTAGGGGTGTAAATGATCGCGCCCGCAGTCGTAACCTGAGTTTGACCACTGCTTGGCGCCTGGACCACAGTGACACTGGATGCATCAAAGCTATCATTTTCGTCCACATCGGTGTCATTACCCAAGACGTTGACTTCAAATGAGCCCTCTTCCATTAGCTGCGCAACATTATCAACAGCGACTGGCGCATCATTGACTGGCGTCAACGTCACTGTCACCGTTGCTGCATCTGAACTAAGGCCTTCGCTATCAGTCAGTGTGTAAGTGAAACTAAAGGTGCCCGTCTCGTCTTGTTTAGGTGCTATCTGCAATGTGCCGTCGGTGAGTATGCTAACATCTGCTTTGGCATAACTGCCCGCACCGCTACCCTGATCTTCAAGAGTAACATTTGCGCCATTGAAGCCCTGATCTTCAACATCCGAGTCGTTGGCAAGTATGTCAAGCGTCACACTGACATCTTCATTAGTAGTGACACTGTCATCAGCAACAACAGGACGATCATTCACAGCACCTATGTTCACAGTGACAGAGCCAGACTCTGAGGTACTGCCTTCGCTATCTGTGATGGTATAAGTGAAGGTATCCTGACCCGTTTCATTTGCATTTGGTGTGTACACCAAAGTACCGGCTTCCTGATCGATCGCTACGCTGCCCTTTGAAGGTTGCGTGGCAAGGGCAATATCACCCGAAGGCGTACCATCCTCAATATCGCTAGCACCGGCACGCACAGCAATGGCGTCACTGGCATTGTCCTCATCTATTGATACAGTGAAGTTTTGAACCGTGGGCTGGTCGTTAACAGGCGTAATAGTCACCGTGACGGTTGCTGCTGCGGAGGTATTAAGTGCCGCATCTTTAACCGTATAAGTGAATGTGTCTTGACCCGTTTCATTGGCATTTGGCGTATAAGTTACCACGCCATTAGCTATGGTCACGGTTCCTTTACCAGGCTGGGTCGCGATAGCGGCAGAGGCCTCAACCAAGTCATTTTCAGGATCGCTGTCGTTGGTCAGCAGATCGAAAATAACTGCTGTATCTTCATTGGTCGTTGCTGAATCATCCACTACGGTTGGCGCATCCGCCACCGGCGTGATTGTCAGCGTAACCGTTTGTGTTGCAGAGGTTGCATTATTACTGTCGGTCACCTGATATGTAAAGCTATCGCTGTGGTTTTCACTGCCATCATGCTGGTAGCTGAAGCTGCCATCTGCGTTTAAGGTCAACTGGCCATACTGTGGCTGACTTACGGCACTCGCCGTTAAAGTATCTCCGCTATCCGTGTCATCATCCGTAGCGGTACTTAACAAACCGTTAGCCGCTGTGACGTTCAATGTTGCCTCTTCATCCAACGTGAAGGTAAAGGCCTGTCCAACCGGTGCATCATTGGTGTTTACCACTTCAATGCTGAACGCCGTTAAAGTTGCCTGATCAGTACCATCCGATACTGAAATTTGAATATTTGCATGGGTACCAACATCGCTATCCGTTGGCGTGCCGGTAAGAGCGCCTGTCGTGGCGCTGAACTCTGCCCAGTCTGGCTTGTTCACAATGCTATAAGTGTGTGTATCTCCCTCATCCGAATCAGTCAGGGTCGGTGTAAAGCTATAGGCCTCATCTTCATTTACCGAGGTAGCAGGTGTACCCGACAACACAGGAGCAACATTATACTGCTTAGTCACTGTTGCAGTGACACCTTCAGAAGCATTACCCGCTTCATCAGTTACAGTCACAGTCAGCGTCAAGGTTCCCTCATCAAGGGTACTCACATCAACGCCGGTCAACTGCTGGCTGCTTGCAGTGATTGTTGTCGCGCTGTTACTTGAAACAGTATTAGTGCCATCACTGATTTGATAGGTAAATGTGCCTGACCCTTCTAAGCCAGATAGAGTGAAGCTTAGTGCCGATTCATTGTCACGATTAATCACGGCTTGGTCGACAGCGACAGATTGGCCTGATGGCGTAACATTATCGAGCGTAATAGTCTGGGTCGCAGCAGAAGACGTATTGCCTGCGGTATCCGCCTGGGTCGCCGAC
>NZ_PPUZ01000077.1:0-35275 GCF_004212645.1 Pseudoalteromonas rubra
TTTGATGAAGACGACGCGCTGGCGGCTCTGGATGACGAGCCACAAGCGGCGGAGCCGGAAACTGAAGAAGCACCTGAGCAAGCAGCCTCAGCAGATGAAGAAACGCTGCTAGATGATGACCTGACAGACGACACATTGGCGGAAGAAGACTTCCCGGCGTTTGATGAAGACGACGCGCTGGCGGCTCTGGATGACGAGCCACAAGCGGCGGAGCCGGAAACTGAAGAAGCACCTGAGCAAGCAGCCACAGCAGATGAAGAAACACAGCTAGAAGATGACCCGACAGACGACTCTCTGACAGATGATGCAATCGCGGAGGAAGACTTCCCGGCATTTGAAGAAGACGACGCGCTGGCGGCTCTGGATGACGAGCCACAAGCGGCGGAGCCGGAAACTGAAGAGGCATCAGAGCAAGCTGTTTCAGCAGATGAAGAAACGCTGTTAGAAGATGACCTGACAGACGACACACTGACAGATGATGCACTGGCGGAAGAAGACTTCCCGGCGTTTGAAGAAGACGACGCGCTGGCAGCCATGGATGACGAGCCACAAGCGGTGGAGCCGGAGGCTGAAGAGGCACTACAGGAAGAAGCCACAGCAGATGAAGAAACGCTGCTAGATGATGACCTGACAGACGACACACTGACAGATGATGCGCTGGCGGAAGAAGACTTCCCTGAGTTCAACGAAGAAGACGCGTTGAGCGCGATGGAATCGGAGCCGGAGGGTGAGCTTGAGCTGGAAGACCTGGATGATGATTTATCCGATCTAATGCTCTCAGATGAGGACCTGGCAGAGTTTGCACAAAGTGATTCGTCTGAGGAAGAAACGCCTGCTGAGCCTGAGTTGCCACAAGAGCCGGATGCCTTTTTGGATGAGCTAACCGATCTGGATGACGAAGAGGAAGATACTCCGGACCCCGAAATCAACATCGACGAAGCTGCGATTGAAGATGAGTTTCTGGCTGAGCTGAACGACACCGATTTCAGCGCGTTACTGGATGAGTCCGTAGAACCGGATACCTCTGATGTAGAGCTGTCGGACGAGCCTGAGCTGGATTTTGATGCGTTGTTAAGCGAGGAGCTGGCGCAGGATCTGGAAATTGAGGACATTGACGAACCTGCAACGGATGAACTCGGCGACGACAGTGCAGACTCGGCAGCAACAAACGAAGACTATCTGGAAATTGACGATTTATTGTCTCAAAGCGATGATGAACCAGCACTGGAAGAGCCCTATCAGTCACCAGATATGGATGTAGGCTTGGGCGATTTTGAAGAGCTGTTGGCCGGTGAAAACGCCACGGATGTTGACCTGGAAGAAGACGGATATGCCGCTAAGCTCGACCTGGTTCGTGCCTATATTGAAATTGGCGACTTTGACTCGGCACAAAACGCCGTTGAGGAGATCCTGAGTAACGGTCCTGAATCGGTTCAGGCAGAAGCCCAGGCGCTAAAACAGCAGATCAAATAAGCCGCCGCTCATAAGGATACGATGGGATTGGTATTATCGGCGGCGATCGCATAAAATGCGCGGCTAAGTTCGAAATGAGAGTTTGAGTAGTCTATGCGTGTAGCTTTGGGGATTGAATACAATGGCGGTAATTACAGTGGCTGGCAACGTCAGTGTAATGTAAACAGTGTTCAGGAAGAGCTGGAAACAGCTTTGTCCAGCATTTGTAATCACAAGGTCGATGTGGTCTGTGCCGGACGCACAGATGCCGGTGTGCATGCCACAGGGCAGGTGATCCACTTTGATACCCATTCCGAGCGGGACATGAAAGCCTTTACACTCGGCGTCAACTCTCAGCTGCCTGACGACATTGCAGTGCGCTATGCAACCCCAGTCCATGATGAGTTCAGCGCGCGTTTCAGTGCAACGGCCAGGCGCTATCGCTACGTGATCTACAACAGTGTCAATCGCCCGGGCATCTTGCGCAGTGGGGTGACCCATTACTATCATCCACTGGATGCTGAGCTGATGCAGGCTGCGTGTCCGGTCATGATAGGTGAGCATGACTTTTCTTCTTTTCGCGCAGTCCACTGCCAGTCTAACTCGCCGTGCCGTAACATCCATCATTTACAGGTCGACCGCTTTGGTGACTACATTGTCATTGATGTGAAGGCCAACGCGTTTTTACACCACATGGTGCGCAACATTACCGGCTGTTTGATGGACATCGGAGTAGGTAAATACCCGCCAGAGTGGATGGCTGAATTGCTGAGTATTAAAGACCGTACTCAGGCAAGCGCTACCGCTAAACCTAATGGTTTATACCTGGTGGATGTAGACTACCCAGAGCGCTGGCAGATCCCGTCAACGCCAGCGGGGCCTTTGTTTTTACCCGAAGTAACGATCCGTTAATTCAACGCACTACTGACTAAAGCAAAACTGGGCGCGAGCGTCTTAATTATTTGATACAACTAAGACCAGTTTTTTATATCACTGATGTCTTAATCATGTTTTAATTGAGAAAATCTATCTGCTATTTGCAGAGAGCAACACAGAATGAGCACTAAGAGAGTGGCAAATGAGTTGGTTAGAAAAAATCTTACCTAAAACGGCTAAATCGACGGGTAAAAAAGAGATCCCAGAAGGCGTTTGGGCAAAATGTACAGATTGTGATTCCATCCTGTACAAAGCGGAACTAGAAAAGTCACTGCATGTATGTCCAAAGTGTGATCATCACATGCGGATCAGCGCGCGTAAGCGTCTGGAGAGCTTCCTGGACGATGGCGGCCGCGTTGAGCTGGGTACTCAGCACGAACCAAAAGACGTACTTAAGTTTAAAGATTCGAAAAAATACTCAGATCGAATCACCGCAGCACAAAAAGTCAGTGGCGAAAAAGACGCGCTGGTTGCGATGAAAGGCAACCTCAAAGGTATTCCAGTTGCAGCTGTGGCATTTGAATTCTCCTTTATGGGTGGTTCAATGGCGTCTGTGGTTGGTGCACGTTTCGTCGACGCGGTGAATGAGTGTCTTGAGCACAATATGCCACTGGTTTGTTTTTCAGCATCTGGCGGTGCCCGTATGCAGGAAGCCTTGATGTCATTGATGCAGATGGCAAAAACCAGTGCGGCGCTGGCTAAGATGAGTGAGCGCGGCTTACCTTTTATCTCGGTCATGACAGATCCGACCATGGGTGGTGTATCTGCATCACTGGCTATGCTGGGTGATATCAATGTCGCCGAGCCTAAAGCTTTGATTGGTTTTGCCGGTCCTCGTGTTATCGAGCAAACGGTACGTGAAACCCTGCCAGAAGGCTTCCAGCGCAGTGAATTCCTGCTTGAGCATGGTGCCATCGACATGATCATCGACCGTCGTGAAATGCGCGACTCACTGGCGCGGATCCTTGCCAAGTTCATGAACTTGCCTTCTACTGAACAAGAGCATAGAGTAGCGTAAATTTTTTAATTTGAGCGCACTATGTCAAAGACTACACCAAGCCAATCATCGCCTCTGAATGATTGGCTTTGTTATTTAGAACAGTTACATCCTGCCAACATTGCCATGGGTCTGGAGCGCGTAGCGCAGGCCGCGAACAATATCGACCTGCTTAACAGCAACAGTAAAATCATTCTTATTGGTGGCACCAATGGTAAAGGCACAACCGCACGTTGTCTGGAGGCCATGCTGCTGGCACAGGGCTACAGCGTGGGCACTTATGCCTCTCCGCATCTCATTCATTATAACGAGCGCGTCCGAGTCAATGGTCAAACCTTGCCCGATCAGTCTCATGTTGATGCTTTCTACGCATTGGATCAGGGCCGGGGCGACGTTGAACTGACCTTCTTTGAGTACGGGACACTGGGAGCACTGTGGTTGTTTAAACAGCATGCGGTGGATTATGTGCTGCTGGAGGTCGGCCTGGGTGGCCGCTATGATGCGACTAATATCGTGACGCCTTATGCAAGCGTGATCACCACCATAGATCTTGACCACAAAGAGTATCTGGGCGATACCCGTGAGCTGGTGGGCTACGACAAGGCGGGAATTTTCCGCACCAATACGCCGGCGATTGTGGGAGATTTAGATATTCCCCACACAGTGACCGATTATGGTGAAGAGATTAGCGCTGAGCTAATCCTGTCAAAGCGCGACTTTCACTTCACGCCTTTGAGCGATGGCTTACGCTGGCAATATGGTGAACACGACCTGACCTTGTCACAACCGGCCATTCCTGCACAAAATGTGGCAACGGCGCTCACTGTGCTTGCCCGGCTGGATTTGCTGCCCGATCCCGAGCTGGTCAAGCAAACGCTGGCTGAGCTACAAGTGGAGGGTCGCTTTATGCAGCTTAGCCAGCAGCCACTGGTTTACACCGATGTGGCACATAATCCAGAATCGGCGCGATACCTGAGAACGCAATTAATGCGTTTGAAAAATCAGGGCTTTAAAATTCATGCCTTAGTCGCTATGCTTGCTGATAAGGATAAAGCGAGCGTGATTGATGCCCTGTCAGATGTGGTAGAAAAATGGAGCTGTGCCTCATTGGATGGTCCACGAGGAGAGCGTGCAGAGCAACTGTTAAGCTTGTTGAGCGCAGCGCACAGTGAGCAAAGTCAGGTATTTTCGAGTGTCGACTCGGCCCTGCAAAGTCTGCTTCCTCAGCAACCCAAAGACACGGCGTTGATTGTATTTGGCTCGTTTGTGACCGTGGCCGCGGCCATGCAGTACTGGCAAAAGTAGAGAGCAATAGTTGTGAACTCAGGATTTATTAACCGACTGGTCGGCACCAGCATCGTTGTGATAGCGGCGGTGGTGTTTATACCCAATATTCTGGATGGCGAAAAAGTCCACTATAAAGAAGGGTTCAAGCCTATTCCGGAGCGTCCTGAGTTCTCGACCATAGAGCTAAAAGCACGGATAGATGAACGCGCGTCGCTGGCCACTGAGCCCATGGAAGAGGTGATAGAAGACATTGAAGCGGATGATGCTCAGCTCAGTGCCGATATAGCGTCACCTGAAACACAACAAAGCGCAGCGGCGTCTGAGCAGCCGCAAACCCCTGAGGCTGCGCAGCAAACGGCTGACAATAACGAGACGGCGGTTACTGAACCTACTAAGTCATCCGTTGAGTCAAACACAGTTGCACAAACCACAACTGAAGCCACGCGCGAGCCGTTAACGCGTCCTGAGTCTTCTAACTTTAGCCAGATGGCTTATGTGATCCAGCTTGGCAGCTTCTCGCACCAATCCAATGTGGACGCCCTGACCAAAAAACTGACCCAAAATGGTTTCAAGACCTTTACCCGCCCGGTTAAAACACCTAATGGCACTTTGACCAAAGTGTTTGTCGGACCAGATTTAAATAAAGCCAAACTCGAAGCTAAGCTCCCAGAATTAAAGAAATTAACTAAGTTAAACGGCCGTCTGACCCAGTTTAGCGTGGCAAAATGATCTGGTAATTGCTGGGCGTGTCTTATAGAATGCGCCCCAAATTAACGACTTATTGGTTTATATGATCTGGGTTGATTACGCCATCTTTGCAATTGTCGGTATTTCGACAGTGTTTGGCCTGATGAGAGGTTTTGTAAAAGAAACCATGTCACTCGTCGTTTGGATCGGCGCCTTTTTCATATCCAGTTTATTCTACCAATATCTTGCAACCTTCCTGACCTTCATTTCAGAACCCCTTTTAAGAAATGCCGCCGCAATCGCCATGCTTTTCGTTGCGACACTTGTGTTAGGTGGGTTTGTCAATTATATCTTAGGTGAACTCGTACAGCGTACGGGCTTGTCTGGCACCGATCGCCTGGTTGGCATTGTGTTCGGTGCGATGCGGGGCGTGCTGGTCGTTAGCGCCACGTTGTTTTTCCTGGATGCCTTCACCAAAGCCCCCGATACATCGTGGTGGCAGGCATCCCAAGTAATCCCTGAATTTGGCTTTGTAATAGAGTGGTTTTTTTCCTATCTAGAGCATAACTCAAGCTTTTTGAATTCAGCAAACCGTTAATCGGCGAGGAAATTTTTAATGTGTGGTATCGTTGGGATAGTCGGAACATCTCCTGTTAATCAGGCGATTTATGACGGCTTAACTGTTTTGCAACACCGTGGCCAAGATGCAGCCGGCATCATTACCATTGACAACAATACGTTCAGCTTACGC
Source organism: Pseudoalteromonas rubra (assembly GCF_004212645.1). Classification (GTDB taxonomy): domain Bacteria; phylum Pseudomonadota; class Gammaproteobacteria; order Enterobacterales; family Alteromonadaceae; genus Pseudoalteromonas; species Pseudoalteromonas rubra_G. The sequence goes on from NZ_PPUZ01000077.1 coordinate 6,111, forward strand.
AAGGCCAATGGCCTGGTGAAAGATGTGTTTCATACCCGTCATATGAAGCGCCTGCAGGGTAACATTGGTATAGGCCATGTGCGTTATCCTACCGCGGGTTCTTCCAGCTCGGCGGAAGCACAGCCTTTCTACGTGAATTCACCGTTTGGTATTGCCATGGCGCACAACGGTAATTTGACCAATGCGGAAGCGCTAAAAGAGCGTTTGTTCACCAAAGCGCGTCGTCACGTTAATACAACGTCTGACTCTGAAATACTGCTAAACATTCTAGCCTATGAGCTGGGACGTAACGATAAGATGAAGCTGGACGCGGCGGATATGTTCAAGGCCATCAGCGAGGTTAACCAGCAGGTATCTGGTGGTTATGCGACCATCGCCATGATCATTGGCCATGGCATTCTGGCGTTCCGTGACCCGCACGGTATTCGCCCGCTGGTATTTGGTAAGCGCGAGACAGAACGTGGCGTTGAGTACATGTTTGCATCCGAAAGTGTGGCGCTGTCTATCGACGGGTTCGAATTCGTTCGCGATGTGGCCCCGGGCGAAGCCATCTATGTGACCGAAGACGGTCAGTTCTACTCGCAGATCTGCGCTGATAAAACCATGCACGCGCCGTGTATTTTCGAGTTTGTTTATTTTGCACGTCCAGATTCGAACATCGATAAAATGTCGGTTTACGCGACTCGTGTGAACATGGGGACCAAGCTGGGTGAGAAGATCAAGCGTGAATGGGCTGATAAAGACATTGATGTGGTCATTCCTATTCCGGAGACTTCGTGTGATATCGCGCTGGAAATCGCATCTGTCCTGAACTTGCCTTATCGTCAAGGGTTTGTGAAAAATCGCTATATTGGTCGTACCTTCATTATGCCAGGTCAGGAGCAGCGCAAGAAATCAGTGCGTCGTAAGCTAAACGCCATTGACCGCGAGTTTGCTGGTAAAAACGTCCTGCTGGTTGATGATTCTATCGTACGTGGTACTACGTCTGCGCAGATCGTTGAAATGGCACGTGATGCAGGCGCTAAAAATGTATACTTTGCTTCAGCGGCCCCTGAAGTGCGTTTCCCGAACGTGTATGGTATCGATATGCCATCGGCTGCGGAACTCATCGCCCACGGGCGTGATGTGGAAGACATCAACGCCAGCATCGGTTCAGACGGCCTGATCTACCAGTCCATCTCTGATCTGAAAGACGCGGTTGCACTGGAAAACCCAGAAATCACCCGCTTTGAAACGTCTGTGTTCGACGGTCAGTACATCACAGGTGACGTGAACCAGGATTACCTGAATCGCATCGATGCACTGCGTAATGACTCGGCAAAATCAACGCGTGAAAAAGCCATGTCGGCAAGCCTTGAGCTACATAATCAGGAAACCGGTGAAGGCGAGTAATACCAATTTCACTTAATACCTGTTCAATTTGAAGGAGCAAATATGCCGCTAACGGTGTTAAAAATTTCTCATTTAGAACAACTAAATAGCAAAATTTTTGCCTTGTTATCGACGATATTTTCTCGCCTCAAAATAGAACACTTAATTAAGCAAATTGGTATAAGCCTAACGTGTTTAAAAAAGGGCCGCAATTGCGGCCCTTTTTGTTAGATTTCTATAGGATAAAAGCAAAGGAAGCGAGCTGACCTATGCACCATAGAGGGGCATAAGCGCGCTCCCTAGGTAAATGTAGGACTGATTATGCCGTTCGTCCACAAGATTGCCGTTGCGGCCAGAATTATCACCAGTAACACCAGGCCACAGGTGACTACTGAGCTGGCGTAAATAAAGCCGCGTTCTTCGGGAATATGCATCAGGATAGGCACGCCGGTATAAAGCAGGTAAACTGAATAGGCAAGCGCTGCCAGCCCCACCGAGACCACGAACCACAGTTCCGGATAGAAGGCGGCAAAGGCCGACATAAACACCGGCGTAGCGGTATAAGCCGACAGCTCCAGGGTTTGCGTGTAAGTGGGCTTAGCGCCAAATGTCACTGCCATCCAGTGCGCCAGATAAGACAAAGCAAACACGCCAATGATCAGCGCAAAGTACATCGCAATGCCGATCAGCATGGCACTGTTGTGAGTGAGAAAAACCGCATCTCCCGTGCCGATTTTCCAGCCCAGATACACAGACGAGTAGTAGCCCATTAAACTGGGGATCAGGGCGATTAATGCAATGTGAGATAAACTGTAAGTAGCGCTTTCGTGGCGATTGTCTATGGTTTGCCACTCTTCGATTGGGTGGGCATATAAGCCCCACAGATGATTTAAAATCATAACGAGCCCCTCAAAAAAGATTGTTGTCTGACGCGTTCTGGTTACCCGGCGATCACGGGTGCAGTCCTTGTCTTATATAACAGCTCAGTAACATCAAAGCGCGATGCGGCTAAGCTGCGTAATCACCATAAAAACGGGGCCAATGGCGGCGCCTGTAAGTATAAAATTTATACAACATCATTTAAGTTATGAAAGATTGGTTAATTTTTGTCAAGAAACAATTTTGAAATCCCGGCGTCTTTGATCTGGCACAAACTTGTGGTAAGTCACAGGTGTTGATAGTGCCACCTGGCACGCTTGTGGTAGAATGGGGGCAATTTTTTTGCGAATGATTATCTGAAACATGTTAGAGAAGTATGCCGACCTGTTGGCACCCATTTATCAGTTTCTGGGTTGTGAAACCCCCGACAGCTGGATCGATGAAGCGAAAAAGCCTGAGCATCTGCAAGCCCTGTTGGTTGACCATATGCATTGTGAGCTTAAAGCGGCTCAGAGCGCGGCGTTTTTGATCCGTAAATATGCCCTGGACAATGCCTCGGCGCAGACCCTGCTTGGCTGGATCAAGCCCTATGAAGACTTTGTCTATCGTAAAATTGGCGATGGGCAGTTTAGTGCCAGCAAGAACGAGCTCATTGGCAGCTTAACCGCCAAGCCCGAGTATGCCTATAACCAGGACATACTGGACAAAATGGTACGGTTAATCAAAGAAGAGTTGCATCATTTTGAGCAAGTGCTGGATATCATTAATAAAAAAGGACTGCGTGTTCAGAGCCTGAATGCCTCTCGCTATGCCTCTGGGATGATCAAGCATGTGCGCACTTTTGAGCCGGCTGCGCTGATCGATAAGTTGATCATAGGTGCGTTTATTGAGGCTCGCTCTTGTGAGCGCTTTGCGAAACTGGCACCACATCTTGAGCCGGACATCGGGCGCTTTTATGTCTCGTTGTTGCGCTCAGAAGCGCGACATTATCAGGACTACTTGGAACTCGCTCAGCAGGTGGCCGACGCCACCGAGCCACAGCGATTTGATATCGCAGCACGCGTCGCTGAGTTTAAAGCCATTGAAAATGACCTGATCTTAACGCCTGACAGCGACTTTAAATTCCACAGTGGTGCGCCTACGCTGGTTGCATAGTTAGACAAGTTTAGTCTGAAAAAGGATGCTGAGTGAGGGTCTGGCCTTGCTCAGTGACTACCAGGTAAGAACTTTGGCTATACCAGTCGCCCAACACTGTGCGGGTTTTGTCCTGGTGTTGATGGACATTCGGGCGGTGTGTATGGCCATGGATCATATTGCTGACCTGATGGCGTGCAAACATTGCCAGTACCGCTTCTTCGGTCACATCTAAAATTTCAGGCGCTTTGCCCATCTGGCTTTGTTTGCTCTTTTCTCTGGCATTGCGCGCAACTCTGCGTCGATACCACAGCGGCATCGACAACATCAGTCTTGGCCACCACCAGCCACGGCTTTTCTTGCGAAATTTCTGATACACCTCGTCCTGAGTACACATTTCATCGCCGTGTAAAATCACGGTTGGGGTGCCGTACAGATCGATCACTGCTTGCTCAGGCAGTAAGGTCATGCCACACAGGTCGGCGTAGCGCTGACCAACCAGAAAATCACGGTTGCCATGAATAAAAAACAGTTTAATACCACGCTCGGAAATGGCGCGCAGTTTGGTTGCTATGTCTAGTGCCAGCGGATTACCTTCGTCATCACCAATCCAGACTTCAAAAAAGTCTCCCAGGATATATAGGGCATCCACATCATCTTGCATATGCTGTTCTAAAAAACGATAAAAAGCAGCGGTGATATCGGGGCGGTGCTCGGTTAAATGCAGATCAGAAATAAAGTAGCTTTTGCGCATGGAGACAACTTCAGGTTGGAGCGGTAGAGGAACAGAGAAACGCGAAAGTGCCAGTTAAGTCACTTCGCGTTTCTTTAATCAATAAAAGCGGTCGCTTATTCGGCAACAAACGCTTTTTCGATCACAACGTCTTCCAGTGGTACGTCCTGATGGAAGCCCGCAGAGCCGGTTGCAACGCCTTTGATCTTGTTCACGATGTCCATGCCTTCGGCTACTTCACCGAATACACAGTAACCCCAGCCTTGTGCGGTTTCGCTGCTGAAGTTCAAAAAGTCGTTATCGTTTACATTGATAAAGAATTGCGCTGTGGCTGAGTGTGGATCAGGCGTACGTGCCATTGCCAGCGTGCCTGTTTTATTGGCAACGCCATTGTTGGCTTCGTTTTTAACCGGTGCACCTACTTCTTTTTGGTTCATACCAGGTTCAAAACCACCGCCCTGAACCATAAAGCCGTCAATCACACGGTGGAAGATAGTGCCGTTGTAAAAACCAGATTCAACGTACTTTAAGAAGTTCTCAACCGTTGCCGGCGCTTTGTCAGCGAACAGGTTGATTTTGATATCGCCAAAGTTTGTTTGTAAAACAACCATAACAGGTCCTTGATTTACCTATTTCAATTTAGGAACCTATTTTATAGCACAAATTGATAACTACAAAGTCCCTGAGAGAGTGAGCGGCGAAATTGTCAACTAACTGTTATTTTTACCTGCCTTTTGGTCATGATTTTTTATAGAGACAAAGTAATGCAAGTGATATGATTGCAGAGAATTTAGATAAATTTTAGGAATAAAGCTACATGTTGCAGATCTACAACACACTAACACGTCAAAAGACTGAGTTTAAACCGCTTGTGGAAGGCAAAGTAGACATGTACGTGTGTGGTATCACTATCTATGACTTCTGCCATGTAGGCCATGCCCGTACTTATGTCTCTTTTGACGTGATGAATCGTTACCTTCGCCACCTGGGCTACCAGGTCACTTATGTACGTAATATTACGGATGTGGATGACAAAATCATTAAGCGCGCCGCGGAGAACAACGAAGAGATCGATGCTCTGACAGTACGTATGACCAAGGCCATGCACGAAGACTTTGAGGCATTAAATATCCTGCCTGCGGACATCGAGCCGACCGTAACCGGTCATATGGATGAAATCATTGGCATGATCGAACGCCTGATTGCAAAAGGTCATGCCTATGTGGCAAAAAATGGCGACGTTTTGTTCGACGTCTCGACCTTTGAAGCATACGGCCAGTTGTCTCAGCAGGACCTGGATATGCTGCAGGCCGGTGCACGCGTTGAAGTGGCAGAAGGCAAAGACGATCCGCTTGATTTTGTGCTTTGGAAAAAAGCCAAAGCTGGCGAGCCGAGCTGGACATCACCCTGGGGTGACGGTCGTCCTGGCTGGCACATTGAATGTAGTGCGATGAGCTCTAAGCACCTGGGTGAGTTTTTTGATATTCACGGTGGTGGTTCAGATTTACAATTCCCGCACCATGAAAACGAAATTGCTCAGTCATGCTGTGCTAACAACGGTCGTTACGTCAATACCTGGATCCACACTGGTATGGTGCAGGTAAACAAAGAAAAGATGTCAAAATCTTTGGGCAACTTCTTTACGGTACGCGAAGTACTTAAAGCGTACGACCGTGAAACCGTGCGTTATTTCCTGATCAACGGCCACTATCGCAGTCAGCTGAACTACTCACAGGAAAACCTGGAGCAGGCGCGCTCGTCACTGGAGCGTATTTACACGGCTCTGCGTGGTGTTGAACTGGTAGAGACAGAACTGGCGGGTAACCCATTTGTGGCGCGTTTTGAAGCGGCCATGAACGACGACTTCAATACTCCAGAAGCGTTGCCTGTGATTTTTGAACTGGCCAAAGAAGTGAACCTGCTGAAAGACTCCGATGCCAAAGCGGCGGGCGAACATGCTTTCATTTTGGTGAAGCTTGCAGAAGTACTGGGCATTGCCCAGCAAGATCCGGAAGCCTTTTTGCATGGTGACCAGGACGAAGACGAAGTGGCAAAAATCGAGGCCCTGATCGAGCAGCGTAAAACTGCCCGTGAGAATAAAGACTGGGCCGCAGCCGATGCTGCCCGTGACGCCCTAACAGCCATGGGCGTGGTACTGGAAGACAGCGCCGGTAAAACCACCTGGCGTAAAGCTTAACCTCTATTCGCGCTTAACTGCGCAGTCAAAAAAGGCATATGCATTGTCGCATATGCCTTTTTGTTATTATCAGCCTTATATCCACTAAGCCGGGTTCTGCGTACTTAAAAGCGCTTAGCAAAAACCAACCGGCTCAATCTGCAAAACTAGTTAAAATGAACTCATTAAAAATCTCAGATGCCAGAACCGAAGGGGGCAAAAGGCTTCGGGCCTTATTTCATTACAATAAATGTCGGTGTCGTCACCTATGTCTTTATAATTTTGAGTAGTAAAATTTCGATAGCATTTGGGGTTGATCCAAATACACCCGGCAGAGAATATCCGGGAGAGCTTATGCTTGTGGTGTTTGGATGTGCCTTTGTCTTATTCATCTCACTTTACGCGTTCTCCTTTAAAATTCTGCTTTGGATTTTTAAGCGCTTAAGGATATAGGCTGCCAGCTTGCCAGGTCGCCCATTACGGTGACTTGCTTGGTATTTAAACTTGAGCTCCACGCTGTGGGGCTTTGTTATATCAAGATGTGTACATGAGGGGTGTTTGAGCGCATTATTTTCAGAGCATAGACTTCATCTGCCTATAAGCGATATGTTACTTGAACACTGCTCGGAGCCAACAGCGACGAATATTTCATTGTAATCGTGCCTTTAACCTAAGCTTGGTGAATTTTGTATGTATTGTCGATTTAATGACAAGGCGGACGTCTCATTTGCGGCTGTTTTGGGATGAAAAAAGGGATTGCTCGTTCAAAGCCAAAAAACCAGGAACGAGCCGTATCGATTAACACTATCTTGGGGTATTTGTAGATAAAGCGTTTAAAGTCATGGCGATGGAAGAGATAGTCGCTGCCTGCCATGATTAGTGTATCGTCCGTCTGTGCGACTTCTTTAGCAAAAAATTTAAAAAAATGTCAGACTGATGACAAATCAATCAATAAGGCATGTTTTAGGTGGCTTGTGTCGGCATGTGTGGCTGTTTTATATCACCTAAAGCGTGATAAATGAGGCTTTGCCAGTTGGCATTGGTTGCCAGCTGAGGCTGGCAACCAAAATAGACTAATGGATCAGCAAGGTGCCGACAGGCGAAGCATTGGACTGATTGCCAGCCAGGTCAATGGCGATAACCTGGTAGCTGACTTCCCCTTTGGGTGGCCAGGGGTCGTCAAAGTGGGCTGCATTGCTTAGGGTATAGGGCTCACCGTTGCGGATAATCTTGTAAAAGCGTATGCCCTGATTATCTGCGCTGGGCTGCCACTGCAATGTTGCGCCATAAGCGCCGTCCGACTGCACACTGAACTGAGCGGGGGCTGTGGGTGGTTCGCTGTCACCGGCTTTGGTATTCAGGCTTGCCTCAGCTACCACTGTGCCCGTGTCGCTGTGTACGGCACGCACCTGGTACTGGTAGGCCTGATTAAGCGGGAGCCAGTGATCTTCGTAGCTGTTGGCGGTGGTATGCCAGATCAGTTGCGCATCGCGATAGACCTGAAACTTCACTGGTATCTCAGCAACATTGTTGAATTGCCAGCTCAGGCCAACACCATTGCTGTCAAACAGGGCTGACGAACTCAGGTTCAATATTGGTGCCTGAGGAGAGTCCTCACCTGCTGGCAAGCTATCGCTATTATCACCATTTTGTACGTTTTGCTCGCACCCGGTCCACCAGCAGGGCGTCTGCTCAATAAAGCTCAGTACTGCATCGTATTTATGTGCCTGTGCACGGGTCTGGGTCTGATACTCCTTGAGCGGAAATGCGCCCCAGCTATCCCACCGGCCGATGCTTTCAAACACCACGTATAGTCCGGCACCAGATGCCTGCCAGTCGTTCAGGTGATTGGTAAACGCGGAAGCCATGCGCGGATCGCGGTTGGCACTCAGGAACAGGGCCTCGCTAATGGTATCGCGGCCATCGCGAATATCTCCGGCATAGGTAAGGTGCTGCCCGCCCTCATAGGCTGCCAGCATCAGGCCATTTTGCTGGGCCAGTGCCAGGTTGCCCTGAATGTTGTCTCTGGCCTGTGCCAGCGCGCCATGCTCAGGTGCCTGCCACCAGGGTGGCTCATCGGGGTTATAGGTCAGGCCATACAGTACGCCCGAGCCCATTTCCTCAAATAGCTTGTTTAGACCTTCGGCCCCTTCACTGGCCCAGTCCTGTAAAATGGGCAGATATTTTTGGTCGGCAAAATAACCTGCAAAGTAGCTGCCCACTGCCAGCACATCCATGTTGTCGGCACAGCGCTGGCCCACGCCCGCTGCGTGAATCGGGCAGTTGAGTGCCTGCTCGCTGATCCAGGGCACACCGGTCTGGCCGCCCATCACGCATTGTATGCGGCCTGCTTCCTCGGCAAACTCTGTTTTAATGATGTCGCACATCTGCGTGCTGCGCAGCCCGTAGTAGTTCATGCGATATTCAATATCGTGGTAACTGGTGTTGGGCCACAGGGCTTTACCTTGCTCCTCGAGATACAGACCATCGAAAATGTACGGCCAGGCGTTGTTCCACAGCTCGTTACCAAACTCCACATAAATCGCAGAATCCCCCTCGCTTTGCGTTTTCAGCAATCGGGCAAACTGGCGAATATAGTCGTCATCTACCCGCACCGGGAGTGTGTACCAGGGCTCGGCCCCCAGCTTGTTACTCATGGCAATGGCCACTTCATAGGGGCTGCCACCATTGAGGGCCCAGCTGGCGTAATCGTATTGATTTCTCTGCGCCCAGTGCTGAACCGGGTTATCTATGGTGCTCAGCAGCTGCATAAAACGCAAAGTACGGAACTTGCGCATATCATCCAAAAAGAGTGGATGGAATATCCGTTCCTGATAGCTGTGCTCGAACGAGACAAACTGTTCAGGGCTGGCACAGTCCGCAGCGCTGGCGGCGTAATCCGTGGCGGCGTCACTACAACTACCGCCTGGGGCGATAATGCGAATGTTGCGGATATAGTTACCGGTATTGTTGGGGTCGGTGGCGTGGATCTGCAAATGGAAAAAACTGTTTGCAGTCATACGTACTACGTCGCGTCCGGGCGCTGAACTGATAAGTTCCGGGCCGGAGTAATAGAGCTCACCTTCACCCTCGTACAAGATCACAAACTCGCCGACCGGATGGTGCGGGTTATCGTGATAAATAATGGTGGTGACATAGTGAAAAGGCGACTCGGGTGAATCCGCAGGTAAAGACCGCGGCCAGCCTTGCTCGTCCAGATCCAGCAATGCCTGATCGCCGGTGTTAAATTCCCAGGTATGGGCGTTACTGGTTGCCCACAACTGGCCACTGCCGTTAGAGGCGTGTTTCATCACATCCAGCGTGGTCCACTGACTTGACCAGTAATTAATACCGGTGAGATTAATCCCCACGCCTGAATTGGCGTTGTCGCTGCTTGCTGCCAGCAGAGGAAGTGATAAACCGAGCGCCATTGCTCCGGCAGTGAGAGTTGCATATAGAGGTATTTTCATAAGCTTGACCATTCCAATTGACCAAAGAGACTTCATCCATTTTTTCGCAGTGGCGTGTGTTTGTTTATTCTGTCTGTTGCAGGGCACTACACATCATTCTGCTTCCTTGCTAAGGGCTATTTCTGAGAGAGCTCGCCAAAAGCACTGCGATAAGTTAGCAGTGATAGGAAAAAAAGAGGATACGAAAAAGGCATGGTTTGGGCGGTTTTTTGCACGGAAGTTTTGTGTTAAAAGCAACAAAGCACGGGGCTTCAGGGATGAGTATTTTCACCCCATAGCCTGATTGTACCCAACAAGTAGCAGGCCCCATAAACACAACAAATGAGTGAGCTAACCAGCCAGAAGGTGGTAGGGTTTTTCTGTATCGCAGCAGATGTACTCACAAAGGGAGCAAATAATCCAGCGATTCCTCGCAGCAAATAAATACTGGTGATGAGTATCAGAGCCGTTTTTAAAAACGGAAGAGGTATGATGATACCGGCACCAGACAACGCATACACCCCCCAAATTGCAAGCATGACCGCAATAAAGGAAGTGACCAGAGTAGGGTAAAGATCACCCGCTGCGGCCATGTCCGCCATTGCCTGCCCTGCGCCCATCACGAGATACCAATCCGGACCTCCCCAGATACATACTAAATGCAGCAGAGATGCCAGCAGACTTAAACAAGCAGCGATGATAAGCGGGGGATTTTTCGTCATGTAATAAAATGTAATAATAAAAGAATGAGCGCCGAACTATCTTAAAGGTACTCGCTTCGCGAGGAAATTTAAAGAGTTCATTAAGGAGAACGATTATGACTAATACATTAACTCCAGGGCAGAGTTTATCAAAAACTCAATCTATTCGCTCAAACAACAACGGCTATGAATTGGTGCTTCAGGAAGATGGCAACCTGGTGCTCTACCGAACGATTGACATGAAGGCATTGTGGGCCTCGGGAACAAATGGTAAAGCGGCTTCCAGGGTGATTATGCAAGGTGATGGTAACTTGGTGCTCTACGGTTATGAAAACCACTGCAGCAATCCACTTTGGAGCTCAAATACCGCTGATCATCCAAGTTCATACCTGATACTGCAGGACGATGGTAACCTCGTTATTTATTATCCAAAAGACCCAACCTGGTCATCAAACACAGCCTCGTGAGCGAAGCGGTATTTTTCATCTTAGGTGGCCTTTAAGATTGGGCCACTTTTTATGCTTTTAGGCAATTTGAGCACCAGGGACACAAATCAGCCAGTGCATGTGAATAAGCTGAAATGCATGAGATGGGCCACAGGACTCATTAGGAAGGAGCGCCCGCAGGCGCTTTAAATCATTTGTGACGAATGGCCCACAAATGGAGCAATTCGTAGGCGATGGTGGCTGCGGCGATAGACGTCAGCTCGCTCTGATCGTATGAGGGCGAGACTTCCACCACATCCATACCAACGATATTAATCCCTTGCAGTGCGCGCAGGATCTTTAGCACTTTGTCGCTGCTCAGGCCACCACACACCGGCGTGCCGGTGCCAGGTGCAAAGGCCGGGTCCAGGCAGTCGATATCAAAGGTCAGATAGACCGGCAGGTCACCGACTCTGGCCTTGATCTGCTCGGCAATGGCCTGGGCATCCATATCATTGGCCTGCATCGCATCGACCACGGCAAAGCCGTGATTACTTTGCTCGAACTCAGTGCGGATCCCCAGCTGAATGGAGTGCTCCGGACAGATCAGCCCTTCTCTGGGGGCATGAAAAAACATAGTGCCATGGTCATAACGCGAGCCCTGACTGTAGGTATCGGTATGGGCATCAAAATGCACTAAGGCCATTTTGCCATGTATCTTCTGGTGTGCCCGTAACAAGGGCAGGGTGACGAAGTGGTCGCCGCCCAGCCCAAGCAAGGCTTTACCCTGATGGAGGATCTGCTCTGCCGCCAATTCCAGCTGCGCGGTAAAGTATTCCGGATCCCCCACCGGATAAGTAAAGTCGCCAGCATCGTGCAGGCTAATTTTGTCCCACAAAGCAAATTGCCAGGGGTAACGTTTACCTTCCCAGGCTAAGTGGACCGAGGCGCGACGGATCGCATCCGGGCCGAGGCGGGCACCGGGACGTCCCGAGGTGGCCAAGTCAAATGGCAACCCCAATACCACCACGTCGGACTCAATATGGGCGATATCTCGCACCATGGGCTGACGCAAAAACGTCATGCCGTTTGAATATAACGAGTGGTCGCAATGGTCGAACAACTGCTTCACTTAGCACTCCTCCAGATAGGTGTAGCCTTCCAGGCCCGACGCCAGTTCGGTCAGGCACATGGCCCGATCGGCCTCTTCCAGTCGGGTATTCACCTGGGCAATAAAGTTCTCTTTAAATGCCGCTACGTCCAGATGTACGTAACGCATCATATCTGCCACGCTGTCGCCTGCGTCGACGTCGTCCATTTGCAGCTGACCCTGCGCATCCACCCGGGCCACCACACTGTGGGTGTCGCCAAACAGGTTGTGCATGTCGCCCAGGATCTCCTGATAGGCACCGACCAGGAAGAAGCCAAGCAAGTAGGGCGCATCCGCCGTGTATTCAGGCACAGGCAGGGTACTTTCAATGCCCTGACCATCGACATAATGATCCACCGCACCGTCAGAGTCGCAGGTGATGTCGAGCAGCACCGCACGCTTTTTCGGCGCCTGTGTCAGGCCACTCAGCGGCAACACGGGAAACACCTGATCTATGCCCCAGGCATCGGGCAGTGACTGGAACAAGGAGAAGTTCACAAAGAACTTGTCGGCCAGTTTGGTGCCCAGCTCATCGATGATGGGACGATGAAAACGGTTTTTATTGTCCATTCTTTGCTGCAATTCGTAGCAAATACGCAAATTTACCTGCTCAGCCCAGGCGCGTTGCTCCAGCGACAACAAGCCCATGGCAAATTGTCCATGCACTTCTGCCAGGTCGCCCTGTGTATCGTGATAGAGCTCAATCAGGGCTCTGTCGTCGCTTTGCTCGCTCAGTGCCTGCCACGAACGCCACATGTTACGCAGCAGCTGCGGGGCATCGCTGGCAACCGCGCTCAGCTGCTCCGGCTGGTAGCTTTCAGTGCCTACTACATCGGTGATCAACACCGCATGATGTGCCGTCAGCGCCCGGCCCGATTCCGAAATAATGGTCGGCATCGGCTGATTATATTGCTGACAGGTATCACCTATGGTGTACACCACATTGTTGGCATACTCAGCCAGGCTGTAATTCATCGAGTTGTGCGACTGGCTGCGTGTACCGTCATAGTCCACCGCTAGGCCACCGCCCACGTCCAGATTGATCAGGTTAGCGCCCAGTCTGCGCAGCTCGCAATAAAAGCGTGCCGCTTCGCTTACGCCCAAACGTACATCCCGAATGTTGGCCATTTGCGAGCCCAGGTGAAAATGCACCAGTTGCAATGCGCTCAGCATGTCTGCTTGTTTTAGCTGCTCAATCACAGTTAACACCTGAGAAGCGGACAAGCCAAACTTAGACTTTTCACCGCCGCTTGCCTGCCACTTACCTTTGCCCTGTGAAGCCAGGCGAACACGCAGGCCCAGTCTTGGCGTCACATTCAGTGCTTTGGCTTCGGCCAGCACCAGATCCAGCTCGGAGCGTTTTTCGAGCACGATATATACCCGATGGCCGAGCTTTTCGCCGATCAGCGCCAGGCGAATGTATTCGCGGTCTTTGTAGCCATTACAGACGATCACGGCACTGGTTTTTTCGCTCAATGCCAGCACAGTCAATAGCTCGGCTTTGCTACCTGCTTCAAGGCCCAGTTGCTTTTTCTCTTTACCGTCCTGACTGGCTATTAGCCCTTCAACCACTTCTCGTTGCTGATTTACTTTGATGGGGTAAACCAACAGATAATCTTTGGGATACTGGTAGTCAGCAATTGCTGTGTTAAACGCCTGACAGATGTCATTGACGCGTTGCTCAAGGATCTGTGGGAACCGCACTAAAGCGGGCAAGCCATAGCCCTGCGCTTTAATCTGCGCGGCAATGTGTGTCAAAGTAACTGCGTGCCCCTGGTTATCTACTGTCGGCATGGCGGTTACCTCTCCCTGATCATTGATACCAAAGAAGCCCTGGCTCCAGTGGCGCACGTTGTAGCATTCACGTGCCTGCTCAGAAGAGATCAAATCTGTCATTAACGTTCCTTAACGGGTAAAAAATTAATTTAAATGAGTATAGGTTATGGGGCGCATTAAACGAGCAATCGCCAGCTGTGTCTAACAAGAAATTTTGCTCTTAACGAGTGAACTTTTCACTGCATGGAGTTAGGCCCGAAGCTGTAGGCAAAATACCCAGGTTCAGTCCACGAAAACACGCTGTATGTGGTATGGTGAAAGTAAGACGCCAACGGGAGACATTATGCGGGGATTGATATTTGCACTATTACTGTGCTCAAACGCCTTTGCCACCGAATTGGTTTATCAGGGTATACAAACGCTGGATGACAAGCGCCAAGTCATTGTAAAAGATTGGCTGAACCAGGGCATCAAAGTGACAGAGCAGACCCTGGGGCCCTTGGCGCAATCCCACCTGCCGGTGAAGTTAAAGAGCGTGTATTTGAGTAGTGAACCTGTGCCCTGGGGCGCGGTTAACCGCGCTGAGGTGGATGGCATAGAGCTGCATATCAGCCAGTTTGCCACACAGCAGCAGCTGATCAGCGACTGGACTTTGTATCATGAACTGGCCCATTTATATCACCCTTTGCTCGATTATCCGGATTTCTGGCTCGCAGAGGGACTGGCTACCTATTTGCAAAACGTCATTATGCTTCATGGTGGGGTGATCAGTGCAGATGAGTATGTACAGCGGATCATGGCCGGTCTGGAACGGGGTCGGCTGGGCACCTGGGAAACGCCGGGGCCACTTGCCCGGGTGAGTGAAGATATGTGGCGGCTACGGGCTCATGCCCGCGTTTACTGGAGTGGCACTGCGTTTTTCATTGAAGCGGAGCTGGCACTGCGGCAAAAAGACCCTGCGCTCACGCTTATCAGCTTGCTTAAGCGCTACCAGGCATGCTGTCGAGCACAGGCGTCTGAGGGACAAGCACACAGTGCCAAGGAGTTTCTCAGTCAGCTTGACAAACTGTCTCGTAGCAGTATTTTTAGTAATCTTTATCACAGTTATAAATTACGGCAGGATTTTCCACGATTAAGTAAACAGGCGGTGCGTTTGAGTGGCTTGCATATGATGTCGGGCGGACACAGAGCGTTGCTCAGACAAAAATAAAGGCTGCCAATTGGCAGCCCTGATGTCGGTTAGATTTTAACTTTCACGTATTCACCGGGGGCGTCATAAATGCCCGGGTTTGCTTTGCTGCTGGTGGCACGTTTGGGGATCTTTTCATCCACATACTGGCTTAGCCACTTGCCCCAGTGTGGCCACCACGAGCCACTCTCGTGCTTGGCCTTGTCTAGCCAGGCATTGGCGTCGCCGGTCGCGTCCGGACCATACCAGAAACCATATTTTTCGGCCGCGGGTGGATTGATCACGCCAGCAATGTGGCCAGACTCACCCAGTACAAAAGTGGTTTTGGCACTGGTGTGCTGAATGCCCTGGAAAGTTGCCTGCCATAGGGCTATGTGGTCATCCCGGGTCGATAACATGTATACCGGTTGTTTCACTTTGCTGAGGTCGATTTTAGTCCCTCTCACTTCAACCTCGCGTGGTTGTACCAGGCGGTTTTCCAGATACAAGTCACGCAGCATAAAGTTATGACATTTTGCAGTGAGGTTGGTGCTGTCGCCGTTCCAGTACAACAGATCCAGGTCCATCGGTGCTTCACCTTTAAGGTAATTATTAACGTAATAATTCCAGTACAGGCTATTTTCTCGCAGCATGCTGAAAGACACACCCAGCAGATGGCCATGCATGATGCCGTTTTGCAGGTTGTATTTCTCCAGTGCAGAAATGGTGGGCTCATTGACAAAAACGCCAATCTCGCCGGGCTGTGAGAAATCCAGCAGGGTGGTTAACAAGGTCGCACTCTTGATACGGTGCTTCATGCGTTTTGAAACAAAGTACGCCATGGCGGTGGTGACCAGCGTGCCCGCAATACAATAGCCGATCGCATTTACATAGGCTTCGCCGGTTTGCTTTTCAATCGCATCCAGGGCAGCAATGACGCCATCGACCACGTAATCTTCAAAGCCGATGTCGGCCATGCTGGCATCCGGGTTTTTCCACGAGATCATAAATACGGTATGACCCTGATCGACAGACCATTTGACCAGTGAGTTCTGCTGTTTTAAATCCAGAATGTAGTACTTGTTGACATAAGGCGGCACGACCAGCAGCGGTGTTTTATAGACATCTTTGGTCGTTGCTTCGTACTGGATTAATTCGAACAGATGGTTCTGAAATACCACGCGCCCTGGTGTGGTGGCAATGTCTTTACCTAACTCAAAAGCGTGCTCGTCGGTCATGCTGATACGCAGCATATCACCACTTTTGGCCAGGTCTTTCTTAAACATCTCCAGGCCTTTGATGAGGTTTTCACCTTTGGAATCCAGAGTCAGTTTGAGCAGTTCAGGGTTGGTCGAAATAAAGTTACTCGGGGAGATTGAGTTCACAACCTGGCGGGCAAAAAACTCCAGGCGCTCTTTGAGCTTGTCATCCAGCCCCGGTGTTTCGCGGATAGAAGACAGCAGGGACTGACCAAACAGCAAATAGCTTTGCTTGATGTAGTTAAACCAGGGGTTGTCGCGCCACTCGTCGGCTTTAAAGCGACGGTCCCCGCGTTCTGTTTCAATGACATCTGGTTGCTCGGTGTCGAACCCCTGGCCCCAGGTTTGTTGCATGATTTTGAGTTGCTCCTGCCACCAGTCAAACTGGTGCTGAACAAAGGTTTCTGGCTGCTTCGCTATTTCGTTCAACCAGACACCAAAATCCCGGGCACTTTGCTCGTTCAGGGCTTGTTGAACGGGGTTTTCTTTGAGCAGGTTATTACTGAATATGGTGTAGAGATCTTGATTGTACTGCCACCAGGCAGTCAGCGTTTTATTAAGATCTGTGTTATCGGTATCCATTACTCGTGTCCTAGTAGGCAAATTGATTGCACGTGTCTTGTGTCGTGTTTGGTATAGCGGATCAGCCACTACAAAAAACAGGCTAAAAAAAATGCCCCCGCACAGGGCAGGGGCAGACAACAGCGATTAAGCTTTAGCAGTGGCTTTAACACTGTCTTTAGAGATAGCGTCAAGGTGCTCTTTGAACTCATTACCCAGTTGAGTCAGCTTTTGACCATCGTCGATCATTTGCTGGCTTAGCTTGTTCATTGCAGTAAGCTGGCTGGCATTGAAGTCGATGAAAGACTTAACATCTTTTACTTCAGCAGCTGTTTTTAGTTGCTCAACAGACGTCTTAGTGAAGTTTTCTGTTGCATCAAGCTGAATTTGTGCCAGTTGCTCGATGTTTTTAGCAACCAGTTGGTTGAACTTGATAGCCGGAGAGAAAAACTGTTCGCTTTGCTCGGTAAAAGTTTTCATTAGATCGTTGTACATGGTGTGCTTCCTGTTTATCAAAAAAGTCCGTAATAGGTAGCGTTACTGCCCAGGTACTTCAGAGCGTAGGCTCAATCCTGATATACGCCGCTTAGTTCATATAAAGTCCGCCGTTAATCGCCAGCGTTTCACCTGTGATATAGGCTGCCTGATCAGATGCCAGGTAGGCGACCGACTGAGCCACTTCAGTTGGCGTGGCTAAGCGCTGCATCGGCACTTGTGCCTTGATGCTTTCAAGCACATCGTCACGCATTTTCTCGACCATAGGTGTTGCCGTGTAACCCGGGGCTACCACGTTTACGGTCACGCCTGCGCGGGCGCCCTCGTAGGCCAGCGCTTTGCTGAAGCCGATCATGCCGGCTTTAGCGGCTGAATAGTTGGCCTGACCAAACTGACCCTTCTGGCCATTAACGCTGGAAATATTGATAATGCGGCCGGATTTATTCGCGCACATGTGCGCAAAAACCGGGTGAGTCATGTTGAACATGGAATTAAAATTAGTGTCGATAACTTCCTGCCATTGCGTCAGGGTCATCTTTTTAAATGAGGTATCCCGTGTGATGCCTGCATTATTGACCAGAATATCGATGCGGCCAAACTCATCGATGACATCATTGAGCTGCTGCTGGCAGGCTTCATGATCGGTGACATCTAAAAAGATGCCATGAACGGCTGCCGGGTTGATTGACTGTTCATTAAGCCAGGCGTCGATATCCGCAGAGGTACGACGTGGGCTGGCAACAGCCACAACAAAACAGTTTGCATTAACCAGCTCTTTGACGATAGCTGAACCGATGCCACCCAGTGCACCAGTGACGACTGCGATTTTTTTGCTTTCCATTATTGCTCTTCCGAACTTAAGGCGGCTCAACTATCGCACTTCTAAGCCACGTTTCCGGTTACGATTTACTGCAACCGAAAGGTTTACGAACTGATGTTATTGTCATCCGTCAATGTGACGAATTCATAACCAATATATTTAATTCCCAAGACAAATTTGCACTGTTTATTCGTCGTTATTAGTGTGTCCCTTTAGAGGGGGGCAAAGTCGTTCTATGTAAAGCCTGATAAAAAAATATAGCAAAATAGAGTAAAAGCTCAAGTTTTGATTTTGTGTTCCTTTTTTACTTACTCTGGCACGTACTTTCGTACCCAACTACTAGTAATAGTCGCTGATCAGGGTTCTGAGTATTAGACTATAGCCGTAGCTGTCAGACCAATGAGCCAGATCAAAAAATAAGTAATTGTAAAATAAATGGGTGTTTCTCAAAGTGAAAAATGCACATCTGGTACAACGTTTCTGTTGTGGGTAAACTTGACGAGTTAGGAGGGTTATTCTGATTTATGCTTGTTTTTCGGGGTAAATTATTCTTGGGGTGAACAGACAGTGCTTTTGCTATTCTTGTTATAGTCTCAAAGTCTATGAAGCAGAAGGTGTTTTATGATTAAGCAAAGTATTTTTGTGTTGTTTGGTTTGTTGAGCTTAGTTGCCCAGGCTGCCACTGAAGTTATTAGTCAGCAGGCGTTATTGCGCAATCAGATGTCGGCACAGCCCCATGTCATTGTGGATGTCAGAAGCGAAAAAGAGTTCCGGGCGGGTCACCTTAAAGGGGCTATTAATATTCCTTTTGATCAAATCGCCCAGCATCAGTCTTTGCTGGATACGCTGAAACCTCAGACGCTGGTGGTCTATTGCCGCTCAGGCCGACGGGCAGCCATTTTCGAACAGGCTTTGGCGCAGCAGGGGTTCAGCCTGCTGCACCTCAGTGGTGATTACCTTCACTGGCAGGCCGAGCAACTTCCGGTGATATTACACACAGAGCCTGCCGCTCAGTAGGGCCCACCCGGCAAACCATGCGGGTATCTTCACCCGCAGCGAATTGATATTGATATGGTATTACACCAGACTTGCCAGCATCTCTTCAGAATAAGCAGTCAGCGGTTTGCCTTGTCTGACTTTTTCCACATAATCGGGGTTGGCAATGAAAGGCCGGCCAATTGCCAGCAGGTCAAAACGTGCGTCGCGCAGCGCCTGCTCGCCAGTTTGGGGGGTAAAGCCGCCCACGCCAACCAGCGTTTTACTGTAATTTGCCCTGACATAATCGGATACACGCCCGCCCAGGAAGTCAAATTCCATTGCGTCGTCAAAGATACCTATGTGTACAAAGGCCAGTGTGCGCTGTTCAAGTTGTGCCAGTAAATAGTCGAACACCGCTTTGTCACGAGGGTCTGCCTGCATATTAAAATAGGCACCCGGTGTTAGCCGCACAGCGGTACGCTCGGCGCCAATGCGCTCACTGACAGCATCGATAACCTCAAGTGCAAAGCGGCTCATGTTTCGCGGCGTCTCGCCGTATTCATCGGTTCGTTTGTTACTGTCGTAATGTAAAAACTGGTCGATCAGGTAACCATTGGCGGCATGGATCTCGATACCATCAAAACCTGCATCTATGGCATTACTGGCCGCCTGTGCATAGTCTGCAACAAGCTGGGAGATGTCTTCAGGCGTGGCTGGTGTGGGCATGATATAGCTTAAATCCCGCATGCGAGGCACCGTGCCCTCTACTTTTTCTGCGCTGGGCGCCAGCACTTTGTCACCGTCAAAGAAATGCGGATGTGCAACCCGGCCGGTATGCCACAGCTGGGCAAAAATCTTACCGCCGTTGGTGTGCACCGCGTCGGTAACTTTGCGCCACCCAGTTATTTGCTCAGGGGTAAACAGACCCGGTGTATTTGGGTAACCCTGCCCGTCAGGGCGAATAATCGTTGCTTCAGAAATAATTAACCCCGCATCGGCACGCCGCGCATAATACTCGGCCATGGCATCGGTTGGTACCAGTTGGTCGTCCGCCATACAGCGGGTGAGTGGCGCCATCAGAATGCGGTTTTTCAGTGAGATCTGATCATTTAAGGTATAAGTTTCAAATAGTTTGCTCGTCATAGTTGGACCCGGTTAGTTTTTGAATGTTTATTCAAGATATGATCATTTGAACGAGCGTTCAAGTATATTTTGAACATTTGTTCAAAAATGAGTAAAATGCACCATGTGATATGAGGAGAATAATGAGATGCGCAGCGCAGAATTTGACAAAGAGCAGGTGCTCAGAGCCGCGATGACGGCGTTTATGGAAAAAGGCTATGCCAAAACCAGTATGCAAGACCTTAAAGCTGTAACTGGTTTACATCCCGGGTCGATTTACTGCGCGTTTCAGAACAAGCGGGGCTTACTGCTGGCGGCACTGGAGCAGTACAATCGCGATCGCGGCAATGAATTGCAAGGGTTGTTTGCACAACACACCTCTGCCAGAGCCGGGCTGGCAGCCTATCTGACTCATGTCGTGGATGAATGTGTGAGCTGCGACCCACAAAAACTTTGCCTGACACAAAAAGCGCTGAATGAGCTGGCTGAGCAGGATGAGGAGGCACAAGCTATTCTCAGTGAGCAGTGTGCCATGTGGCGTAATGCCCTTTGCTCAGTGTTTGAGCGCATTGCTGAGCAGGGCGAACTGACAGGTACGCGCAGTCCTTTGGACAGAGCACGGAGCCTTATTGTGAGTATCTATGGATTACGTACCTTTGCCCACACACATCCTGAACCACAGGTAATGCGCGATTTGGGTGCGCAAATACTCAAAGACGTTTGCCAGTAAACTTAAGTGTACGTATCAACTTTTCTCACTCAGGGCCAGGTTGGATAAATTATCGACAAGTATGCTAGCCTCTAATCTCATTACTTTTTCTTATTTTGTATAAGTGAACTAAGGGGAAGTTAGGTCCCCAGGGAGATGAATATGAGACAGCTGGACGATAATATTTGGATTTTCGATGGTGAAGCCGTGTCTTTTTACACTATGCCTTTCACCACCCGTATGACAATAGTGCGCTTGGCGTGTGGCGGTTTATGGGTACACAGCCCCATTCGCCTGACGCCAGAGCTGCGTGAGCAGGTCGATGCCCTTGGGCCTGTGACCTATCTGGTGGCTCCGAACCACCTGCATCACCTGTTTATGGCACCATGGCAGGAGACCTATCCGGAAGCACAAACCTTTGGCACCCAGGAGGTCAAAGACAAGTGCGATACGCTCAGGTTTGATGGGATAATCGATAATGACCACCACTATCCATGGGATAATACGCTGAAAACACTGCTTTTTACGGGGTCGCCTGCAATGGAAGAGGCGATTTTTTATCACCCGCAAAGTAGCACACTACTGGTGACCGATCTGATTGAAAACTTTGATCCGGACAGCCTGAATACCTTCCAGCGCTTTGTGGCAAAGGGTGCGGGCGTGGTAGCACCTGAAGGCCAGACCCCGCTGGACTGGCGGCTGAGCTTTATCTTTCATCATGATACTGCTCGTAAACATCTGGCGACTATGCTGGGCTGGGCACCCAAGCGTCTGGTGATGGCCCATGGTCTGATCATCGAAAAAGACGCCGTTGCGTTTTTGCAGCGTGCCTTTGAATGGCTCAATGAATAAGGTTAGCCATTGATTCTAAAGCTTATAAATTGATCTATTTTGCATAATGGACAGCACCAGTAAGACCAAAGTTGATAACTATTCAAGTGCTTGTAACTGGCATGTGAATAAGAAATCCGCTACGCTGGTGCGATAATAACAAGAATATTGTCAGAATTATGGAATTTCAATTCGCCAATGCGCGTTTGAATATTGCGACGCAGTGCGTCATCATCAATGAGCGGTCGACTCAACTGGACGACCGCGCCTTTATGCTTCTTCATTATCTATTGCAGCGTCGCCCTCAGATCTGCTCGCATGCCGAGCTGGTTAAGCTGTTGTGGCCCAACACCGTAGTGTCAGACTGGTCATTGCCAAAGCTGGTCTCCGATCTGCGTAGTCAGCTAAACCGCGCGGGGCTTGTACAAAACTGTATCGTGACTGTGCGCGGTCAGGGTTATCGATTTGCTCCAGCTATCGAGGTGAGTGAGCACGAATTTACAGGCACCCTGATCGAGTCTGCCTATGGCGCTGCAACTCCGTCTTCTGCCATCACCCAATCTGTCACACTGGGTGGTGCGCGCAATGAAAGTAGCTTACCTACTCGTTATTGGCTGCCGGTGCTGGTGATTGCCTGTTTGTGTTTTATCGGATTAATGACGCACAGTACCGAGCAGGTGCCAGAGTTGCGCTACGGCGAGCCACCCAGTGCCATCGGACGCATACTTTGGGTCGATGACAATCCGACAAATAATTTGCAGGAAAAGCGCTATTTTGAACGTCACCACATTGGTGTATATACCGTCAAATCCAGTGAAGAAGCCTTGTTGCTTATGCAAATGTATGAATATACTCTGATTATTTCAGATATGGGCCGAGGCCAGGAGCCGCTGGCGGGGTTGAAGTTGTTACAGCAACTGAGATCTCAGGGCGATCAGACGCCTTTTTATTTTTACACCCTGATCGACAATCAGGACATGCTGGAGCTGATTGCAGACAGTGGCGGGCAGGGCGTAGCGACCGAGCGTCCGCAGCTATATGGGCAAATTTTGTCTCACTTCTCCACTAAGAAAAAACCATTAAGTAATTGAAATTTTTGCTTTTCAAAATGATTCAAAGGATAGTTGATGACATTCTGGCGTTGCTGTGCCACGGTTAAATCGTTGCTCTCCCGACCTTTGGCATTGACATGCGCTCGCTGAGCAATGTGAGTGTATGACGACAGGATCAAAGACCTGGACACATGTCTCGGCCCTGGCACTGGTAATAGGTGCCAGGGTCTTTTTTTATTGGTCGTCCGAGGCCGCTTGGTGCTGCAACATCAGGTGTGTATACCTGCCGAGGGAGGCATAAGGTTCCTGCTGATTGTACTTAAGCTCAAGTTCGAGTAAGGCATCAAACTGACTGTTGCCCTTGTCCGGGTCACGCAGATAATCGTGAAAGCAGCGCACGCCCGACTGAGAAAGTTTCTTCAGCGGTAGGGCACGTAACCAGCAGTTGACGTCCTGCGGCTCCAATGGGCGGTTCGGGCTCAAGCCTACTTTTTGTTTCACCTGCAGACCACTGCGCACATAGTCAAAGTTACCATAGACCATATTGGCCATGCGTTGAGCCGCCCGGTTGTAATACATCAGAGACAAGTAACCTTGCGGAGCGAGTCGCTGAGTGAGTAGTGCTAGTGCTTGTTGTTGCTCCGTAAGCCATTCCAGCACCGCATGACACATGACTAAATCAAACTGACCGAGTGAAAGCTCGGGGAGCGCCTGCAGCGGCGCGTGGATCAGGGTTACCCGCTCGCCAACCCCTAGCTTGTTTGCCTGTTGTTGTGCTAGTGCCAGCATTTCGTCGGAAATATCCACAAGCGTGACGTGATGTCCCTGCTGCGCAAGAAACAGCGCCAGCTGACCTTGTCCCCCGCCAACATCAAGCACCGTTTTGTCTGACTCACCTCCCAGCCAGGGCAGGTTCTGTGCGAGATCGCGCTGTAGTACAGCTTCCCTCAGTTTGCCTTTGCTGGTGCCATAAATATTGTTCTTAAACTTGCCAGTTAATTCACTAAAATTGCGGTCCTCATTGCGATTGAGGGTACGTTGCGTGCGCTTAGTCATAGATCACACGGGGTTGTCGATATCAACAAATTCAACATCCAGGTCAAACTGGGTTGCCAGGTATTCGCCCAGTGCTTTTGCGCCATATCGCTCGGTGGCATGATGTCCCGCTGCAAAGAAGTGGATCTGTTGCTCATTCGATGAGTGAATGGTTTGTTCAGACGCTTCGCCGGTGAGGTAGGCATCAATTCCCTGACTGGCCGCCAGATCAATAAAGCTTTGGCCGCCGCCGGTACACCAGGCGATGGTTTTGATCAGGTGGTCGCCCGCCTGGTTAAGCAATGGTTTACGACCCAGCTTCTGCTCAATCAAAGCGGCAAAATCGCTCGCAGACATGGGCTCGCTCAGCTTACCTTTTACCGCCACGCTGTTGCTGTTCCAGGGTTCTAATGGACGCTCAATAGTCAGGCCAAGCAGCTTACCCAGTTGTGCGTTGTTACCTACCTCCGGGTGGACATCCAGCGGCAGATGGTAGGCCAGCAAATTAATATCATGAGCCAGTAAGGCTTGCAGACGGCGTTTTTTCATGCCGGTAACGGTTTGATCTTCGCCTTTCCAGAAGTAGCCATGATGGACCAGGATGGCATCAGCCTGTTTCTCAATGGCTGCATCGATCAGTGCCTGACTGGCTGTGACGCCGGTGATGACCTTACGGATCTCAGTTTTTCCTTCGACCTGTAAGCCATTTGGGCAGTAGTCTTTGATCTGGAAAGGTTTCAGAAACTCATTGAGGTGGTTTACCAGCTTTTTACGTTGCATCGTGCTCTCACTGTCGGGCTTTAAAAGCGCCTAGTTTAGCGCTTTTTGTGGCGCCGAAAAAGGCATGAACACACGCTGCGGCGATTTATGCTGAGCTGGGGTTTCACTCGACTTTTCGGTGAACTGGACTAGCTTTAAATGATCAGAATGTCTGACGAGCGATTTGGCATGCACGTGACTATGCCTACAGCCAAAAGATAAGTCATGGCACTGTGTCTAACTTGCGAGGAAATCATCATGACAGTTTCAGCGATACCGGACGGCTACCACGCCCTGACGCCCTATCTGATCACCGAAAACGCGGCTCAGGCGATAGACTTTTACCGCAAGGCTTTTGCTGCGGAGCTCATCATGCAGCTGCCTATGCCGGATGGCGGCGTTGCACATGCTGAGCTAAAAATTGGTGACTCTCATCTGATGTTGTCAGATATGTGCCCGGATATGCACTTTAAGAGTCCGCAGCAACTCGGTGGTACACCCGTTAGTTTGATGCTGTACGTGCCCGATGTTGACAGTACTTTTGCTCAGGCCATTGCTGCCGGGGCTACGGAGCTGCGGCCTGTGGTGGATCAATTTTATGGTGACAGGGCGGGTACATTGCAGGATCCGTTTGGTCACGTCTGGACCATAGGCACGCACCAGGAAGATTTAACCGAGCAAGAGATTACGGCACGTATGGCCGAGTGGATGACCGATGATTCATAAATGGTAAAATAACTGTTGATTTATTGTGCTTAAAATGTCAGGTTATTTGTGATGGTCTGTTTTATGATCATAAAAAATTCAACTCAAGGACAAGAAAATGAAACTACAAATTAAAAAATCAGCACTAAAACGCCTTTCAGACACACAACAACTGGCACAGCAACAAACCCCTAATGTGGCAGGTGGACTCACATATCGCTGTAATCGTCCACCGCAATCAGAAACAGGTAATCGTTACTGGGCATGTGAGTGCTAAACCGGATCTCTTGATCACAGAGCCCGTAATGGGCTCTTACTGAATACCCACATACCCAACAAGGCCTGCAACCTACCCTAATAATTTTGCCCACCATTCTCCTGTCGAGCAGCTAAACTAAAATGAGCTCCCTGTGTTACATCTGCACATTGTGTCCACACTGTGTCGCTAGAGTGACAGTAGGTAATCTGGTTATATGGTATTAGCACGGCATATGAGCTTTTACTCAGCCAGATTAAACAACGCTTTCAAAAGGGTGTAGGGATATGGTTAAGCGGGTCTTAGTGGCGTTTTTAATAGGTCTTATGGGCATGTTTGGTGCTCGCGGTGCAATTGCATCCGATGGCGTGTGCGTCGGACTGGGTGGAGGCGCCATTGTCGAATTAAAGCGCATGTCTTTGCGTGCAGTGAAATCTGTCAGGCACATTGTGGTGCTTAATATTGTTGGCACGCCGGAGGCAGAAACGTATCGGCTAACTTTGGACGGTCGGCGCATTAAAGTAATGAGAGCCACTTCAGACAGCGCCAGCTGTGTGTTTATCTATGCCAATCAGGTTGAGCAAATTCACGTTTATCTCAGTGAAGGCGACGACAGTTACGACGGTCGCGCTATGGCCACTGAGCAACACGTCTGGGCCGGTAGCGGTGATGATGAAGTAATGGGTGGACGCGGTTCGGACCGATTGTTTGGTGGTGCCGGTAATGATGAACTCAGAGGGTTTGCCGGGCGTGATAAGCTGGTCGGTGGCACTGGCGACGACACCCTGATAGGCGGCGATGACAAAGATGTACTCGAAGGCAAAGAGGGCAATGATATCCTCGCTGGTGGCACGGGTTACGACACCCTTAACGGCGGCAGTGGCCGCAATCAACTCTATCAGGGGGAGATTGTAACCAGTTCAAATGAACAGGGCGGTAAGTACTAATCTGGCGCTTAATCACGCCAGATCTTTGCCTATCCACACCACTTTACCAATGATCTCCAGCTGCTCCAACTCATCAGCTCGAACCACCTGCTCAACATATTCTTTGTTATCACTGATAAGCCTGACCGAGCCATCCAGATATTGCTGCAAGCGTTTGGCATACAGCTCTTCCCCCAGGCGAACAACATAGATGAGGCCTTCACTGAGCTTTTTATCGCTCAAATCGACCAAAATGGTGTTGTTGTTGTGAATGGTAGGCTCCATGGAGTCTCCTTTGGCGAACACCACAGCCAGTTCACTTTTATCGAGGTTTTTATAGTCGATCCATTTCTTTCTGAACGCCAGGTGGCGCGCGACTTGAGCATTGTCATTAAATGCACCGTGGCCAGTACTGACTGACACATGATAGCCCGGCACCAGCACAAAGGCCTCGTTAAACTCATCCAGTTTAACTAGTGGTTGGGTAATGATCGGCGACTGTGGACAGTCTGCTGCCGTTTCTCCCTGGATCAGCCACATTAAGTCCACATTAGCGACCTGTGCAATACGTTCCACAATACTCAGCTTAGGATCTTCGCCTTTGAGTATGCGTCTTAATGTTCCTTCAGAAATATCAATTTTTGACGCAAAGGCGCGAATGCTATGCGGTTTAATTGCATATTCAACGCGTTCTGCGAATGCTGAGATATCAGCTTCCGTATTGTGTTGTTTTTCCATTGTTTGATACCACGCCTCTGGTGTCACATTTTTAAGCAATACAGCATTATAGAAACTTGAATAAGAAAACGCAATTCAAAATTTTACGCAAAATTTTGAAAGTTACGCATTGATCTGCGTAAAAAACTAAACTATCATCTTTCATAAATTACGCATTGGCGGTGTTTTAAGGATTCAGTCCGCGTTAACAGCCATTGCTGATAGTAGATAATGACTCAATTGCCCCAAGGTGGTTGGGTAACATGACAAGATTGCGTAAAAAAGTAAGGAAGTGGATATGACCAGCACAGCAACCTGTAAGATCCCAACAGAAACTATGATCAACCCTTTTACTCTGGGAGGAGGCGTTCCATCACCGCATCAGGACAAGGTACAAGAGTTTGACTTACTCCGCGCGCCAAGGGGGGCACAGTTATTAAAGTATGCGCGTAAGTTAAGAGGCTATACTCAGGCAGAATCTGCCGCCAGTTATGGTATAGAAGAGCGCACATTAAGACGTTGGGAGAATAATGAATTTAACCCAAGGTGGAATGATGTGATCTCTTTGCTCGAGGACGTGTACTTTATGGATATCATGCAGGCGATTGCGGGTGTGCGCTCAATGCAAGCGCAGGGAATCGCGCTCTGATTGTGTGATTTGGTTTGTTATAGAGGCAGCTCAGCCCTGAGGCTGAACTGCCGTCATTGACTTATAAATGAATGATGCTGTCGGCATTACCATCCGGATCACCACTGGCGCGGCCATCCGTTCTGGGGTTGCCATTGCTCATCATGATCACGCCACAGGCTGCGGGTGATGCCATGGACGTCCCCGACATAGTCGTTGTGCCACCGCCGCTGCGTGTTGATAAAATGCTGACACCTGGTGCCGCGTAATCAACTGGCGGATTCCCATAGTTGGAGAAGCTGGCGAAGCGATCATTGGCATCTGTCGCTGAGATAGTATATACACGCGGGTGTGACGCACTGGCAGGTGAAACATTGTTGGCATGCTGGCTTTCATTGCCGGCTGCAATCACAAAGAATGCACCTGACTGTTGCGCTGCGCTTTCAACGGCATCATTCAGTTCCTGGTTGAAGCCACCGCCCAGGCTCATGTTGACACAGTCCCCCGGTGACGCATTGGCTGCCACATGATCAATACCGGCTAAGACACCCGACCAACTGCCTGAGCCGCGAGAGTCGAGTACTTTGACCGGCACCACGGTGGCACCCGCTGCAACACCAACCACATCGATGCCATTATCTAATGCAGCAATGGTGCCGGCGACATGTGTGCCATGCCCGTTGCCGTCGTCCACGCCAGCATTTTTACCTTTACTAAATGCGCTGAAACCTCGGCTGCTGTCGACATTGAGGTCGCTGTGGTCAACGTCAATGCCTGTATCTATAACCCAGGCAGTATAACCGCTACCATCAACGGGGCCACCAACACGGCTGACACTCCATGGAATAGTTTGGCCTTGCGAACCTCCACCGCCTGGTTTGCCAAGCTTTTTGGCTGGACTGGCATACACGGTGCCGTCTGGCGTAAAGCGCATTGAGGCAGATTCTGCAGCAAAAGTGGCACGTGCCTGCTCGCAGCTCATGTTAACTGCCATGCCTTTCATTGCATGTTTATAAATGTGTTTTGCCTGAGCGTTTGCGCGAGCCAGCAACCCTCTGGCCTTACCTTCCACATCCAGTTTTTCTGTTTTGTCGTTGAATCTGATGATGCAGGTGTTGTTAATTGCCAGCTCAGCGGCTGCACCCTGGTAGTCGGGCTCAGACGCCGATGCTGCGGCAGTTGAAAGGGCACTTACAATCGATAGGCAAATTAAAGAATGTTTCATTCGTTTTTCCTGTTGTCATAAAGGTAATACCAATTTCACTTAATACCTGTTCAATTTGAAGGAGCAAATATGACGCTAACAGCGTTAAAAATTTCTCATTTAGAACAACTAAATAGCAAAATTTT
>NZ_PPUZ01000078.1:0-5238 GCF_004212645.1 Pseudoalteromonas rubra
GGCCGCCTGGGCATTGAGCTGCGCATAGCTAAGTTGCTCGCTGTCACTGTGTACAGCAATGGCATCCGGTGTCAGGGCTGCCTGCTGCTCGAAGCGCTCAATCAGACCCGTTGCATCATCAAGGCGGCATGCCCCCGCCTGCGTATACAAAGTCTGAGGCTGATTAAACAGCACATCGGCCACACTGGCAGTCGCCATTGTGCATTGCTGATAGGCCTGGGCCAGGTTGCGACAGATCTGTTGCAACAAACTACTCAGTGTAGCAACCGTTTGGGTGTCAAATAGTTCATTATCATACGACCAGTCAATCACTATGTTCTGTTCAGAGACATGGGCATGAATATCCAGATCGCCACGTACAACAACGGCGTCCTTACCTAATTCAAAACCAGCAAATCCAGCGTCGTTCAGTAACCTTGCATCCTCACTCGAAAGTTCACCCAGCTCAGAACCCATAGTGAACTGGATCTGGAACAGGGGACTGTAATTGCCTGCCCGGGTGATATCCAGCGCTTCGACCAGGTTATCAAAAGGCAGCTGCTGATTGTTCTGCGCTTCGATGTGGGTGCGCGCAACTTGCTTTAGATACTCAGCCAGCGGCTGTGCACGATCGGTGTCCAGACGCAACACCAGGCGATTCAGGAAACAACCGATCAGTGGATGCAGTTGTTCACTGTCTCGATTGGAAATCGTCGTCCCCATTACGACGTCCTGATACTGACCGTACTGAGACAATGCCAGCGCCAGGCAACTGTGTAATAACATAAAGGGGGTGAGTTTGTACTCACGAGCAAGACTGTGCAACACTGGCACCAGGTCATCTGGCAGGGCCTCACTGTAAAGCTTACCAAAATTGGCTTTTTCTGGCTGACGAGGATGATCCAGCGGCAGGCTATGCAGTTGCGCTATACCGGCCAGTTTATTACGCCAGTAGTTGGTTTGCTGTGCACATTGCTCACTGTTCAGCCAGTCTTGTTGCCAGCTGGCATAATCCAGATACTGAATAGGCAACTCGCCTTGCGGTTGCTGCGCGTTTTGTAACTGTAAATACGCCGTCATTAAGTCTTGCTTCAGAATATCCAAAGACCAGGCATCGCAGGCGATATGATGGATATTGATGATCAGTAACCCGGCCCCGCTCAGCGCGTCGGGCATCAAAAAGTGGTCAACCCGGATCATCAGGTCGTGCTCCAGCGCAAAGGGCGCAGCAATACAAGCCTCGACTTGCGCGCTAAAATCCGCCTCACTGAGCGCGGCACTATCATGGTAGTGAATGCGCACCCGCGCATCACTGATACACTGCTCAGTGGTACCATCGGCCGTCAGCACGTAGCGACTACGCAAAATCTCATGCTTTTGCAGCACATGATTAAGTGCCCCTTCCAGGTGCGTCAATGACACAGCGTCGGTCAGAGTAAATGCCAGCGGCATATGGTAGTCACTGGAGCCACCTCGTAACTTGTCAATGAACCAAAAGCGCTTCTGTGCCGAGGATAAAGGATAGCTTTTCCCTGTTTCACGACTGAGTTTTTTGATCGGGCTCGCGCCAGACGTCGGGCTCTGTTGCTGTGACAAATAAGCCATTAATGCCGCTTTATTGTCTCTGATAAGGGTGGCCAGTTCAGGGGTCAACGCGCCCTTTTTGGCCTCCACGGCAAGACGCTCGCCATTTACAAACAGCAGGATTTGGTTGTGAGTCAGTTGATCGATAATTGCTTGTGTGTTCATTAGAATTCTACCCTTTCAATTTGGTCTGCGCTGGCATCATTTATTTGTTGTTTTAATGCGTGTTGGTTACGTTGGCGCTCGATTTCGGCAGCCAATGTGGCGACCGTGTCATTTTCAAAAATGGTTTGTACCGTCAGTGTTACTTCAAGCTGTGACTGGATCTGAGAGACGGCTTTGAGGATCAGCAGTGAGTGTCCGCCCAGATTAAAGAAGCTGGTTGTGACACCTATGTCCTGCGCATCGCGGGACAATAGCTGTGCCCAGATAGCGACAAGCTGGTGTTCCAGTTCACTGGAGGGCGCACAATATTCGCGTTGCTGCACATTGAGTCTGGGCTGTGGCAAGGCAGCCACGTCTAGCTTGCCATTCACAGTCAGTGGTAGCTCATCGACAAGATTTACACTGCCCGGCTGCATGTAGTGCGGCAGTTGCTCTGCCAACTGCTGGCTGATGGCCTGCAAGGTACTTTGCGGATCTGCCTCGGCATAACGCGGATGCAACTTAAGGTAAGCGGCCAGGTGCTGCTCTGTGTCTACTTTAAAGACCGTCACGGCGGCATCTTGAACCTGCGGTAGCTGGGCTAATATCCCATTCAGCTCCCCCAGTTCCACCCGAAATCCCCGCAGCTTGATCTGGTCGTCATTACGACCTATGAAGATCAATTCGCCCTGCTCGGTGTAACGCACTAAGTCGCCGGTGCGATATAGTCGTGGCGCTGCGATCGCCACACACTGGTCGGCATAAGGATTGCGGATAAATCGCTCTGCGCTTAGTGTCGGTTGATTCAGATAGCCGCGTGCCACGCCCGGCCCGCCAATATACAATTCGCCTTCACTGCCTTTGGGCACCAGACCACCATCCTCATTGAGTATCAGTAAGGTGTTATTGACATTCGCTTTCCCTATGGTGATCTGCTCAGCGTCTGATGCCTTGTGTAAACGCGATGTGGTCGCTGTGATGGTTGCTTCTGTCGGTCCATAACTATTGAACAAAGTCACCCCGGGGGCAGCAGCAAAGAAGCGCGTCATATGGGCTTTGCTCATGGCTTCGCCACCAATGATCACCGCACGCAGGGTCTCGATGGCAAAGGCATTGTCCATATCACTCATTTGCTTCCAAAACGCTGTAGGCAAACTCATCACTGTGATTTGATGCGCGCTGCAAAACGCGTTAAAAGCTTGGGCACTGCCCAGGCACTCCTCGCTGCGCAGGACCAGGCTGGCGCCCTGACACAAAGCCCCAAACAGCTCCTCAACAAAAATATCAAAGCTCATGGTTGAGAACTGCAACATCACATCCTCAGCACTTAACCCATATTGCGTGCGACAGTGACACTGATAATTCACCAGCGAGCCATGCTCAACCGCAACGCCTTTGGGTTTACCGGTGGAGCCTGAGGTATAAATAACATAGGCCAGATTGGAGCCACAGACCCCGCTCAGAACCGGGTTGCTGTGTGGATAAGC
The DNA here is from genome assembly GCF_004212645.1 of Pseudoalteromonas rubra. Lineage (GTDB taxonomy): Bacteria > Pseudomonadota > Gammaproteobacteria > Enterobacterales > Alteromonadaceae > Pseudoalteromonas > Pseudoalteromonas rubra_G. Next base: position 3,195 of record NZ_PPUZ01000078.1, read on the forward strand.
GTCCAATTCCAGTGCAGCAATATCAATGGCCGAACCGCCTTGCTCTGCCATCAAGGTTTCAGCGACCGTCAGACCATTGCCAAATCCAAGCAGGTGTTTGAGTCCAGCATCTGATGCCATATAACTCAGGCGGCTGATGGGATAATCCGGGTCCAGCGGTACATAAGCGCCTCCGGCTTTTAATATCGCCAGAATGCTCACCACCATTTCCACCGAGCGGCTGGTGCATACTCCAATCAGGGTTTCTGGTGTCACCCTGTGCTCACTCAATAGATAGTGGGCGAGCTGATTGGCGCGTTGGTTCAGCGTGGCATAGCTAAGACGTTGTGCATTGCAGACCAGCGCCGTTGCGTGTGGTGTCGCCTGTACCTGTTGTTCGAATACAGTATGAATACACAGCGCCGGATCGTAGTGTTCGACCTGTTGGTTAAAGGTCACCAACAGCTCTTGCTGCTCCTCGGCCGACAGCATAGTTACGGTCCCTGCTGGCTGGGCCAACAAGGCCTGAGGTTGCTGCTGCGCCAGGGTGGTTAGTAAGACTTCCAAGTGATGCGCCAGGGTCTCAATTCGCTTAGCATTGAAGAGCGCTTTATCATAGGTCCAGCAGATCTCAACGCCGCCATCGCTCAGTGCAATGTCTACGTCGAGGTCAAACTTGGCAATCACGGCGTCCTCTGCCAGAGGGCTTAACTTTGCCTCTCCCAATGACCAGCCCGTGTTTTCCACCTGCTCGGCAGCTTCATAATCTCCCCGGATTGTCAGCATCACCTGAAACAATGGTGAATAGGCGCTGCTGCGAGGCACATTCAGCTGCTCAACCAGCTGCTCGAACGGAACATCCTGGTTAGACTGGGCCCCCAAATGGACGGCTTTAACATGGGCCAGATAGTCCGCCAGGGTCGCATGAGCCGTACTGACGTTCAGCACCAGCGTGTTCACAAAAAATCCGATCAGGGGTGCCAGCTCAGCCTGCAATCGGTTGGCCACCGGCGTACCGATAGCGATATCGCGGGCATTGCTGTGCCTGGATAGCAACAGCGACAATGCACCATGGAGCAACATAAAGGGCGTTAACCCCTGTATGTTTGCCAGTGCAGTCAGGCCCTTTGCCACCTCGCCATTGAGCGTGCTTTTTACCTGGCCACCCTGATGCTGTTTTACATCCGGGCGTGGCTTATCTAAAGGCAGACTATGTACCGCAGGTATATCGGCCAACTGCGCCTGCCAGTATCCCAGTTGCGCTGCCAGTACCGTGTCAGTTAAATTGTCCCGCTGCCACTGCGCGTAGTCTGCATACTGAATGGCAAGCGGTGTCAACGGGTTACTCTGGCCCCGGCTGTAGGCTTGATAGAGTGCTGCAAATTCTTTGACCAGTACCTGCATCGACCACCCATCAGAGGCGATATGATGCATATTGAACAGCAACACGCCGCTGCTATCTGCGGTTTGGATATAGCTTGCACGCACCATCACCTCGCGAGTCAGATCAAACGGCTGGTTTAGCTGCTGCGACATCACCGTGGCAATCGCCTGCTGCCGGGCGGTTTCGCTCAGCATACGCAGATCCTCATAACCAAGCGTGAAGTCAGCGTGCTGGCGGATCACCTGCAACTCATCGCGATAAACCGTTCTGAGCACCTCGTGACGCGCAATAATGGTTTGCAACACAGACTCGACCACATTCAGATCAAGTGCGCCCTGGACATGAAAGGCACTCGGCATGTTGTATTGTGCCGATCCCTGTTCAAGCTGTTCGATAAACCATAAGCGTTGCTGGGCAAACGATAATGGCGCGGTACTGTGCGCCCCCAGCTGCGGGTCCTCCTGAAGTACTCGAGGTTGTGCTGTTATACCCTCGGGCAGCGCCAGTCCCTGACACGCGATGACTTCTTTGGCCTGCTCAGCCACAGTTGCGGCATTGAACAAGATACTCAATGGCAGCTGGGCACCCAGCTGAGTGCGCAGGGCTGCAGCGAGCTTGACCGATAACAATGAGTGTCCGCCCAGTTCAAAAAAGCTGTCAGTGGCGCTGATCTTCGCCGCA
>NZ_PPUZ01000079.1:0-6322 GCF_004212645.1 Pseudoalteromonas rubra
ATAATTCCTAGTTATCCTTACTAGCTAGCAATTCTTTTCCTTACGTTGGCTTTGGTGATTTTCTTCTGCAGAACGTTATCGCTAACGTGTGTGTATCTCTCTGTGGTTGAGATGCTGCTGTGGCCAAGTAACCTTTGCACAAAGCGAATATCAAGGCCTGACTCAAGCAATTCGCATGCTGCGCTGTGTCGGAGCATATGTGGTGTGACTTTAAGCTGAGTATTCGATTGTTGGCTTAAAGTTTTGATGAGTTTTCTGAGAAATTGGGTAGAGGCGGGTTCTCCGCGACTGTTTGTTAGCAGCTGGGAGTGATTTGGGGAGCAAATGGAACGATTGTCGATGTAGTTTTTGAGCAACTTAACTATCTCTTGGTCGGTCAGATACACAAAACGCTCTCTTGAGCCTTTGCCCATAATCTTAATTTTCTTTTCATTAATGTATATATCGCTCAGTTCGATACCTGAAAGCTCTGATACTCGTACGCCTGTACTGATCATGAGCTCAAGTGCGATAAGGGTAGTCAGATCGTTAAGGCGGCGTTTGGATCGCACTTCATAGTTGCCGGACTGTTCGTCCAGCATGTCCTTACTGGATTTTCGAGCTTGCTTTAGTAGTCGTCTCAGATCTGACTGAGGAACGTTTCTGGGTAAGTGTTTGGTTAGCTTTATATCCAGCTGAAATTTGTGGAATGGACTCACATCAATGATCTCTTCACGTTCAAGCCAATGAAACATTGCGCGAAGACAAGCCATTTTTCGCTTAACGGACGTGTTTGACAGCTCCGCGTCAACCAGGAATTGGTGAAACTTGACCAAGTCAACCTTGGAAACCTCATTGATGTGTTTTTCTGGATTAATGGTTGCGCAGAACTGTTTTAAATCTATCTGGTAGGCTTTTAAAGTATGTTCTGAAAGCTTTCGTTTTTCCTTACATAGGGCAATGAATTCAAATGTTATTTCTACTACTTTTTGCACAATGATACGTCTATTTCTGGATATCGGGTAGAGGGCATGTATTAAAACATATTGTTTTAAAATTACGAATAATATTATTGGGTTAGAGTTCTTAAAAGCAATTTTATGCTTGAGCTCTTTGTTGATGTGCAGATAACCAACTGGAGAAGCTCCATCCCATTAATGGTATACACTGATCCCTAGACTGGATTATAGATGATACGCTGTTTACTGTTAGGGCTCGCTGAGTGGGTGAGGAAGTAGCCGTGAAATGCGCTAAAACAGCACTGTAGGTTCCTTAAAACGTGAGACTGGCAGCTTCCGCTAATGCCACAGTCAAGGCGTTGCAAAGCATACGGAGCATGAGCTAGAGCACCTTGCCAAACAGGAAAAAAGTGGGTCTAATTGCACTTATAAATACGTTGTTTATACTCGAGCAGGTCCACTGTACCGGTTAGGCACAAACTACGCAAAAGACAAATCAACCATTAAAAGCAAGCCTACAAATTATGAACAATACCAGTTTATTACGGTGCACAGGAACCTGCTTGGTTGAGAATACGATTATATGTACTGGGTACGTATAAATACTAAAATGCAATACCGATAAGGAATATATAGAGTATGAAAAATGCAGTAATTGTGGTTGGCAGCCACTATGTAGGAAAAAGCAAAACGATAAATCTGTATGTTAAACCCAAACTTGGTTTATCTCAAAGAGCGCACAAGTTTGAGCGGAATGGACTGCATGGCTTTATTCTTTCTCAAAGTTTTGAAGAAGCGGAACGTGATGTTGACTACGTGCTAGAACAATACGGCCAGTATGACCTGCTTGTTCTAGCTTGCAGACCTGCAAATGAAACACCATCAGATCTTATTGAAGCGACCAAAAAGCTAAAAAAAGCTGGGTTTAATGTATATACCGTAAGTATTCGACATCATGACAATGAAGAGTACTACGATGGCAAAGCCAATGAAGTGCTTGCCTCACTGGATGAGAAATAGATATAACAAACAATTCAATCTGACTCTCAAAGCTTGGTGCTGGGAGGTCTCATCATTGAGTGCTCCCGAGTTGAAGTACCACAATCGAATATACATATGAGTACAAAAGTAGTAGGAAACTCAATGAAATCGAGTGTTTGTGGACACAAACCTAAACGGAAAATAGAATTTAAAATTAGCCTGTTAGATTGCTTCGGGCTGTTATTTCTTTGCATTCCATTCGCTGCAATGTTGTTCGCGGTAGTTTACGGAATAACAGCATTGTTCGTAGGCGTGTCGGGCTCGATGTTGGAGGGGGCCGGGGCAAACCCTGCAGTCTTACAGTCTTTAGTGTTTGTAGTTACATTGTATTTTGTATTTGCACGCTTTTTAGTTAAGGGCCTGCCAAAAATACTAAATGTCCTCGGGTATTTCATTAATTATAAACTGGTTATCTTAGCTGTTTGTGAACAATGCAACCGTAGGGATGTTACACATAGCTATCCTACAGGCCCATCTTCGTAAATTATGGTACAACCAACAATTCAACAAGGGTAAGGCTCGCGGGCCATTTGCTCTGCATATTTATGACACACGAATTTTTACCCGTTAATCTCGGAGCAGGACCAAATTGAACTCAAATGTATATTTTGAAACTAAGGTAGGTTTTGCTGTAGATCAGCTGATACCGGTGTTTCCAGCAGCATTGATTTTATATCTGCTATTTAGATTTCCGGAATTCACAAAACACGTTGCAGGGCTGCTTAAAACAAGTACTGGCAATGTTCTTTGTGGCTTCAGTCTTGTAACTTGTGCGGTAGTTCTTAATAGCGTGTTTTCTTACTCCAAAGTAGCCAGTTTACGCGCAGTCCTTGATGAGAAGCGATATGAGGTGGCAACCGGGTGCGTAGAGAATTACAGTTCAGAGACCTCACCAACAAACTATCGAACGGAAAAATTTTCGATTAAAAATATTGAATTTGAGCTTAGCAATTTCACCCCAAGCAGGTATTTCACTGGAGATGACCACACCAATAACTTCATCACAAACGGGCGATGTATGGAAATTAGCTACATTAGAGATGATGGTGAAAATAAAATTTTGAAAATCGTCCAACAAACCGGTAGTTAAATGCACTACTACGCAGCTAACGGATATGAGACAGGCATAAAATAACGCTGAATGAATACGCAAGTGAATGAACACTTGCGTATTCTCCACACACTCAACTACTAGAAGGTAAAGTTGCTGCCCGATTTCTTTTTATTCGCTTTATCATCAAAGGCAGTGTTAAGCCCGTTAGTACAATCAACATACCTGCCAGTTGAATCATGGTTACGCTTTGTCCCATCAGTAAAGAAACCAGTGCCGCGAACACAGGGACCAAATTAAAGTACAAAGAGGCATTGGCGGAGCCCAGTGTTTTCACCCCATTGTTCCAACACAAATAACCAACAACAGTACCAAACACGCCAATGTATAACATGCTGATTAACAGCTGCCAGGGGAGTGCGATCAGCTCCTGCACAGGGTGGACGTTTGCCTGAAACACACTTGCGACAGACAGTCCAATCAGACCGGCTGCCATGGTAAGCAAAGAAAACTCCAGCGGCGGCAGCCAGCCCGATACCTTTGACCCGCATACGGTATAACCTGACCAGGCAAGCATGCCGAGCATAATGGTGAGATCGCCGTGGTTAAGCTGCAAGTTTAAAAGACTTCTCAGGTCGCCGTTAACCACAACCAGTAATACACCGCCAAAAGCGACCGCCAGCTGTAAAAGCTGAACCCGGGCTATCAGTGTTCTGCTTAGCAGCGCAGCCATAACGGTTGTGACGATAGGACTAAGCGCCATGATCAAGGCGCCATTTGTTGCCGAGGTGTGCGACAGCCCCGAGAACAGCGCCAGATTAAGACCGCCCACGCCCATCACACCTATTACGGCAAGTATGAGATACCTGCTTAACGACAGAGACACCATGCGCATTCGGGTTAGACGAATAAAAATAAACAGGCTGATCAGCGCGATAGCAAAGCGCCAGATTGACAGCGAAAGCCCGGACATGTGCAGCAGAACGTCCTTGGCAACGGGGAAAACACTGCCCCAACATAATACGCAGATCAGCATCATCACTGTGGTCCGAATGGGTGTATTCATATGTCCTTACTTCTCATTGACTTATTGAGTCACTAGTTTATATTTTCCATTTAAGGTAAAGAATGCCGTTTTTTGAGACTTTAAATTCCATTAATGAAAACTAACTATTCACTGGACGATATGCGTCTGTTCTGGGTTGTGACACAACACGGCAGCTTTAGTCAGGCGGCGCAGAGCCTGAACATGCCTGTTTCAACTCTGAGCAGGCGGATCAAGCAGCTGGAAAGCACCCTCGGACTGAGGCTGCTCAACCGTGATGCTCACCGCGTAACACTGACAGGCAGCGGGGCACAATACGCCCAGCGCTGCGGACCTTTGCTGAGTGAGCTCCAAGACATCAGCGACGCTTTATCGGCGCAGCGGCACGAAGCACATGGCTGCATTCGCATCTCGGCCCCAAACAACCTCGCTCAGCACCAGCTTGCCCATATCTTTAGCGCCTTCTTACACGCGTATCCCGGAATTAAAATCGAGCTATCACTGTCGAACAGAAATATCGATATTGAGGGAGAGCATATCGACATTGCATTTCGGGCCAGTGAGCATTTCCCCCAGGATTGGATAGCCCGGCCACTGGGGCTCATTGAATCCATTATTTGTGCCAGTCCGGACATGCCACTCAGGGGTGATATAATACATCCCGAACAGTTATTGGATTTACCTGTGGTCCTAAGTAACCCGGTGCGAACCTGGAAATTGCACAACCAACAGAGCGGCGAGCAGTTTAGTTACACACCCGGCGCAATGGTCCGCCTGGAAGCCGACGACCTGAACCTGGTTTCACAAGCCGTCACCGACGGGCTGGGTATTGGCTTTATTCCCCGCTTTATCGCACAGTACCAGATAGCTCAGGGCCAGATGATCCAGTTGGCCAAAGACTGGACAGGTCAGCCAAGGCAGCTGACTATGCTCTACCACGACCGCGACAATATGCCGCACAGATTGCGTTTATTTATTGACTACATGCTTGAGCATTACGGCTCAGTTAACCCAAATTTAAGCGGAGCAAATTTGGTTAACCCTGTTTGAGAGGGCCTTCTTTGGCGGGCTCCTGGCCCAGAACTCGATGCACTTTGATCAGGCCAGCGGCGTCTGTTGTCATCCCGGACATTTGCGAGCCGGGAACTACGTAAATACAGCACCTTGCCAAAAGGAAATATAATAGTTCTAATAATAGCCACAAATACGGTGTCAGGCAGGGAGCCACGCTATATTGAATTACAAATGGATCAAGGTAAAAGCCACTCGACAAATCAAAACCCATCGGCCGAGTACGGTTTTGGGCTAGCGGCACAGTTCAAGCATGTATGCTAAAGCGCTATGTCAACAACTGAGCTTTTTCACTATCTGGAATAATAAATGAAAATACATATTTTACCGTTACTCGCAGCTCTCATGATGAGTAGTTCAGTATATTCAAAAGAATGGCTCAATATTTCTTATGTTCCCGAAGGTGAAACTGATGCGTATTTAATCGAACGTGGCGTACTTGATATATTTTGTCCGAAAGACAAACAAAACCAGCCTGTTATTATCTGGTTTCACGGCGGGGGTTAAGAGCAGGCGAAAAAACGCTACCTCAAAGGTTATTAAATCAAGGTGTGTGTGTTGTTGCACCGAATTATCGTCTTTACCCAAAAATTAAAGCGCCAGGCTACATTGAAGATGCTGCAAGTGCTGTAGCCTGGGTATTCAAAAATATTGAAAATTACGGCGGCGATCCGGGTAAAATCATATTATCTGGTCATTCCGCTGGTGGCTATCTCGCACTTATGGTAGGCATGGATACCCAGTGGCTGGCAAAGCATAATATTAATGTAAACAGACTTGCTGAGCTGGTTCCATTTAGCGGCCACACGATAACTCACTTTACAGTGCGGGATGAGCGCGGCATCAAAGGTGAGCAACCCATAATAGATGAGCTCGCACCGCTCTACCACGTGCGTAAAGATGCGCCTCCTATTACATTGATAACCGGTGACAGAGAGCTCGAACTGCTTGGCCGCTACGAAGAGAACGCTTACTTTGCACGAATGATGAAAGTAAACGGTCACAAAGCGACTCAAATTTTTGAGCTAGATGGCTATGGACATAATATGGTAGAGCCAGCACTGCCGCTGCTGCTAAATATTGCTAAAAAATATGAGTAGATTAGCTGTCAAGTAGTCTTACAAATTGAATACCCCTGTGCATTGAGGCAATGGCTCGGCCTTGTTGATCAAATCC
>NZ_PPUZ01000008.1:0-119670 GCF_004212645.1 Pseudoalteromonas rubra
CCGGTTGGACTTGACCAGTACCATACCCCTTTCTTTCTAGGTGGTGTTCAATTTTCTGTGTCATTTCGATAAGTTAAGATACAAAAAGAGAAATGACCCATGACTACACAAAAATTTGATTTAGATTCTGTATTGAAAGCGCTCTAGGACGGCAAAAACCTCACTGGTAAAGATGGAGCACTCACCCCGTTGATAAAACAGCTCACTGAAGCCGCAATGAAGGCTGAGTTGGAAAACCACTTAGCCGAAAGCTCCGAGCCCAATCGTAAGAACGGTAAATCCACTAAAACGGTCAAAGGGCCCACTGGTGCATTTGAACTTGAGACGCCTCGTGACCGAGCAGGCACCTTCGAGCCGCAGTTGGTGAAAAAGCACCAAACCCATCTGACCGAAGACTTAGAACGTAAGATTCTTGCGCTGTTTGCCTTGGGTAACAGCTACCAGGATATCCGCGCTCACATCGCCGATATGTACGATATATCTATTTCCAACGGTACTATTAATGCCGTAACAGACAAGCTACTGCCTGAGCTCCAGGCTTGGCGTGAACGTGATTTGGAAGCCATATATCCCATTGTTTGGCTTGACGCCATTCACTATAAGATCAAAGAAAACGGACGTTATGTCAGTAAAGCCATCTACACCATTTTGGCTCTCAACATCGAAGGCAAAAAGGAGCTTTTAGGCCTCTACCTTTCAGACCAGGAAGGTGCCCATCACTGGCTAAGCGTGTTGACCGACCTTAATAATCGAGGCGTTAAAGATATCCTGATTGCCTGCGTGGATGGCCTCAAAGGCTTCCCTGAAGCCATTGAAACCATCTATCCGAACACAGAGATCCAACACTGTATCGTTCACCAGATCCGTAACTCACTCAAATACGTGGCATCCAAAAACCAAAAGGCTTTCATGGCGGATCTCAAATGCGTTTATAAGGCTGCAACCCTAAATGCTGCTGAAATAGCGCTGGACGAACTGGAAGCCAAGTGGGGTGAAAAATACCCTTTGGTCATCAAATCATGGCGCTGTAAATGGCCGACACTCAGCGCTTACTTCAAGTACCCGGATTACGTGAGAACGCCTATCTACACGACAAATGCCGTGGAGGCTGTACATCGCCAGTTCCGGAAGCTGACCAAAACCAAGGGCGGTTTTGCCAATGAAAACAGCTTACTAAAGCTACTCTATGCCGGTATACTTAAGGCTCAAGAGCGCTGGACGCACCCTATCCAGAACTGGAATCTCACGCTGTCGCAGATGGCCATCCACTTTCCAGGGCGCTTAGATGACTACATCGAGCTTTGAGCTCAGTAGGCTGACACAGAATTATGAACACCCTCATGTGAGGAGAACATGTTGAACTCCAATCATCCCTTAAGACTTTTACTAAGCTCCAATCGGATCACCTAGCACGTTGTTTTTACCAAATATCCGCTCAAGTACCTCAATTGATTTTGCAGATAACTCCTGTGTAAACAGCAGAGATAGATTGTGCTTGCTTCGCGAACAGCTGACATAAAACAAGTTGCGATTCCGTTCAAATGTACCTTGCTTATCTTTAGGGTAGTTTCCATCCATCCACTCTAACATCTGGTTCCAGTTATATTGATTCCAGCCGCGACCACAAACGACAAGTACATTGTCAAACTCTGCGCCTTTCACACCGTGTTTCGTAGAGAAGGGCGTCTTTGAATCGATGTATTCACTCAGGTTTACAACCTCTAAATACTTTACAGCGCGCAACTTACTGAGCTTGTCAACAAATCTCAATTCACTCTCTTCCAGTTCATCATTAGACTTTGATGTAAGCTCCTTATATCGTGTTTCAGCCTCTTCTACTTTTGACGAAAGCCTTGGCATCTTAGTTCTCATCAAAAGATCCAGCAAGTCGCCAATAGTAGAATTGGCTCTTGCATGCATTACTTTCCCTAGATTGTTAATCAACTCAGTTTTATCAGCTTGGCATTTCAACTGTGGATGGTTTTTCTTTTTGATTTGCAATAGTTCACCATACAGCTTTTGCTCGTATGCAAGTGCTGTAGGTTCTATCACGTCAAGAAAAAACTGGATATATTTGTCATTTTTTTTGAGATAATCATCTGTGTAACGAAAACAGTCCGATAGATTCTTAAAGTTCTGTTCACTGGCGATGAGATTGTTTGTTAAGAAAAGGATTTTCGTCTTGTCAGGAGATAAATCCCATCCGTCTCTACGCATTAACTTTTTCGTTTTCTCTACATGTTCTCTTACACTATCTTCTGGAAGATCCCCCTTCCAATGCCCACCACCTGAACCATCTCTCCGTACACCTACCCAATCATTGGAATGGAAAACTTTTATCACTCCTTCTGAGTCTGGTTCTGATTCAGCTTGGGGGAGGTCAGGTCTCATTCTGTTTAAACAACTGACTATATTTTTGTCTGATCGGAAGTTTGCTTTCTTTCCGATTTCTACTATTTTTCCTTTGTCACTGGATATCAAACCACAAGCCGAAGAGCCATAGATTTTTTGCCAGTGATCGCCGAATAAACCGATAACTACACCAGAGTCATTGTTAATTAGGTTGGAGACAATACTTTCAGCTAGCTTGATATCGGTATCCTGATATTCATCAATGAATACTATCGGGAATTTGCTTTTTAATAGCTTCTGGAATTTTGGATAAGCAAGTATATGAGCCATCAACGTGATTACATCATCATGGTGCAAATTTATCTCATATTCATTAATCGCAGGAAATCCAAGATCATACTTAACCACTTGCTCGGTAACGCCCCCTGCCTCATCTATTCGCTGTAGCCATTTTTCACCTAGCTTCGGGAGGTACTCTCGGAGCTTTACCTGATAGTGTTGAAGTATATTCCAGCAGAATGCGTGAATTGTATCTGCAAAAATAACAGGATGATGGTCCGTTCTATCCTTTATTTCATCTTTTGCGACGTTTGTGTATGTAATACAAGCAATCTGCTGCCGATTACCTAAAAATTCATCTGCACGATTGGATATCAGATACTTAATCGACTCAATCAAAGAATAGGTTTTTCCCGCACCTGCACCAGCTTCCAAACGGAAACTCTGGTGTTTGTTGATACAATTTCTGAGCTTCTCCAACGCCTCGATAGAAGCCTGCTCGGCTGGGCTTATCTTTGTCATGGCTAAGCCTCCTCCGCTTTGACTGCATCATCGCTATCTAGCCACTCTAACCCTTCACAAATATATTTAGGCACGACCCAATCTGTTGTTTTAATAGAATACTCAATGGCAAAATTAGCCTTGCTATCTTTTCCTATATCCTTAGCTCTTTCAAAAACGCGACGCTCCAACTCTACCCCTTCTAAATCATGTAAACCGAATAGATTTACATTGGCCAAAATAAAAGCATCTTCAAAGCTACGTCCGCATAGAGCTTTTTCATCTTCGTCGATCTGAAATGCTAATCTCCGACATCCTGAAACTTTGGAGTTCTCTTCTTTGGCACTAATATCATCTAAACTTGCATACCCTTTCATACCAAACCAATTTGACAGGCCTGCATTACTTGAATGTGTACCTTCACTCACACAGGAAGCCGGATAGGTTGCTCTCTTCTCACCCTCGGTCTTCTTTACTGAATCTAAATCAGTAATGAACAATGTCTTAAGTTCAAGAAAATCAATGAATTTATAAAAATGATGAGCATATGCGCCGCCCACCTCGACTACAGACATATACTTTCTGCGCAAACCGCACTGTTTCAAATCATCCACTTTTTTGATCATCTCGGGCAGAAGAATTCTTTCAGTAGCGCCTTCAATAAGAATCGCCCTATCCGCGAAATAAAGATCACATTTTGTCAGTGTTAAGTACTTGTGCAAAAATTCCTTGTCTTCCTTGACATCTTCGCTGCCAAACGCTTCTCCCAAGTCTTTTACCTTAGTTTCTTTTCCACTCTTAGATAAAAAGTAACGCACTTTGCTAAAATCTACTTCATTGGCAATATGGGAAGAGTGCGTGCTGACCACAAACTGAACTGGCCACAACTTTCCGTCGTTAAGTTGTTTTTGAAACTCTCCGACTATTTCCTCAAGCTGCCGAATGAATACTTCCTGCATTTGTGGGTGAAGGTGCGCTTCCGGTTCTTCAATGAAGATTAAATGCCCTTTCGGAGGAGTGGGCTGGGACTGAAACTCTCTAAAGTACTCATAGATGCGAAAGAGAATAAAAATCAAATTTCGGATACCTAAACCATTGTAGGTTTCAGGCAGAGTAAAGTGGTCATCGCCTTCGTAAAACACTCTGGTATTGCTCTCCAGAAGTGACTTTACATTCAACTCCGTAGCTGCACTTAAGTTTGGATCTTTCAAGCCAGGATATCCAAATATATTCAGTGTTGGCAAAAGCGATTTAACTTTCCCTTGAAAATCAGTATCGACTTTTTCTTGCAGTTCTTCTACAACTTTATTGATCTCTTCAGACTTAGCTTTAAATGCCTCAGGCGCTCCAGTGCTGTTAGCACTTTTAAAAATATTTCCCAATGATTTACCAAGAACATCTCGCTCACTATGAGTTTCATCATCAAGTCCGCGTTGAGCGTTTATCAAACCTGACAATATCAATCGGTTAAATGCTGAAAACTCCAGCCTGACTTTATTGCCAGAATTAGTAGGTTCAATGGCATATATAGCGGTTTCGAAATGCTGATTGATAAGGTTTCTTAATTCAGAAAAATATTTCTTACGATTAGCGATATCTAAATCCTGAAAAAATTCCTTAATCTTTCCACCTTTTAACTGATAGGAAACCAATACACAGGTTTCGAATAATGTATCGTCGAGGTCAACTATGAAATCACCTAAAGATCCAAAGTCGTGCTCGTCATCCTTGTAATCGATTCGCAGTTCTAACTCTATCGTTGGTATTAGAGGACGAATTTCTTCATCTTCTCGGTTAGCTTTATAGGCATTTAAAGCCTCATTAAAACCAGCTAAGCAGGACTGATTAAAATCCTCATAACGGACTTTAACTCCAGCCGGATTTAAAAAGCTTCGAAATATTTCAGCAAGAGAAGTTTTACCCGTATTATTGCGCCCAACAATAAGGGTTGCTCTGTCATCTAGAGTCAAGCTAACATCTTTTAACAGTCTGTAGTTTTTTATACGGGCGCTTTTTATTTTCATTCTTTTTCCTTAAAACGAGTGAGATGGAGTTCCTGAGATTCCAAAAAACATAATGCTAAATTAAGATGTACACAACGAACCACCCAACCTAAACCTCTGCGCTATAAACACTAAACTTGCTTAAAGTGAAAGCACCAAGCGTTGTGACCCACTTTCAAATTTCTGTTAACTAGTGAAACTCACCATGAGTACTTTGTCGATGCTACTCATCGGCACAAAGTCTGGGTAACCAATTTCAATTCTTTGTACCACTTTTAGAGAATATGCTTTTTCCTGCTCCCAGGCAGTCCATAATTGCAGGTTTGAATATGCATCTTTCGATAGAACTAACACAGCCATTGCAGCATGCTCTCGAGCAATATTTATAGGAATACACTTATACAAGTGCTGATATACTTTCTTGTCGTCTAAATTGCGATAATCAAAAAACGACACGCAAGATCGTAAACGAAAGAAACCGTTTGAATTTCCAAACACTGAACTTCGAGAGCCATCTAAATTGGCAATCAGCCCCCCAGAAGACAATATCGATTTATAATTTTCCAGAGTTGTGGCGTGAAAAACCAACCCGCTCTTTTTACTAGCAAAGTCTTCAAAATCATCGATTTTCAAATTACGAACTAGCACTTTATTCCCTCTAGAGAAACCTCATTCCCCATCAAAATGGGGAGGTAAACACCCCACAACGACCAAAATCACTTACTTCCCAGAATACCAACACAAAACCAGGAGGTAAACAAAAGGTTAAATTTAATGTGTGGTGCTCAAAGCTATGTCCTAGTTCAACTGCACAGGGCAAAGTTTTGAGAAAAATTAGCCGATCACAACGGGCCCACACTGAACAAACCCATTTCCTTTTGTGCAAGCTACTCCAGAAGCAACACATGGACGTTAAATCGATACCCCACTTTATACCCCTAAAATGATGAAGCTTTAACAAATTCCAGACATAAAAAAACCCTAACATCAAACTGTTAGGGTTTTTCTAAAAAGCGATTCGGGCCGATTTTTACTACATCATGCCGCCCATACCACCCATACCGCCCATGCCACCCATGTCAGGTGCAGCAGCTGCTTCTTCCTTCGGAATTTCCGCAACCATGGCTTCCGTGGTGATCATCAGGCCAGCAACAGACGCTGCGAACTGTAGTGCAGAGCGTGTTACTTTAGTTGGGTCAAGGATACCCATTTCGATCATGTCGTCGTACTGGCCGTTCGCTGCGTTGTAACCATAGTTACCTTCGCCGCCTTTCACTGCGTTAACAACCACAGATGCTTCGTCACCCGCGTTTGATACGATTTGACGTAGCGGTGCTTCCATCGCGCGTAGCGCAACTTTAATACCGTGGTTCTGATCTTCGTTGTCGCCTGTCAGTGATTCAATCTTGCTCGCAACGCGAACCAATGCAACACCACCACCAGGTACTACGCCTTCTTCAACCGCAGCACGGGTTGCGTGCAGGGCATCTTCAACGCGGTCTTTCTTCTCTTTCATTTCAACTTCAGTTGCGGCACCGACTTTGATCACTGCAACACCGCCGGCCAGTTTAGCCATACGCTCTTGTAGTTTCTCTTTGTCGTAATCTGAAGTCGCTTCTTCGATTTGTGCTTTGATTTGCGCAACGCGACCATCAATACCTTCCTGCTCGCCCGCACCATCAATGATAGTGGTGTCATCCTTAGTGATAACAACGCGCTTCGCAGTACCCAGGTCTTCAACCGTTGCTTTTTCAAGCTCAAGACCAATCTCTTCAGAGATAACTGTACCGCCAGTCAGGATAGCAATATCCTGTAGCATTGCTTTACGACGGTCACCAAAGCCTGGAGCTTTAACCGCTGCAACTTTTACGATACCGCGCATGTTGTTCACAACCAGAGTCGCCAGCGCTTCACCTTCAAGGTCTTCAGCGATGATCAGCAGAGGCTTGCTGGTTTTGGCAACAGCTTCCAAAGTTGGCAGCAATTCACGGATGTTAGATACTTTTTTGTCAACCAACAGAATGTGTGGGTTGTCCAGTTCTACCTGGCCTTTTTCAGCATTGTTGATGAAGTAAGGAGACAGGTAACCGCGGTCAAACTGCATACCTTCAACAACGTCTAATTCGTTCTGTAGTGACTGGCCTTCTTCTACTGTGATAACACCAGACTCACGACCTACTTTTTCCATTGCTTCTGCAATGATGTCACCAATTTCTTTGTCAGAGTTTGCAGAGATAGTACCTACCTGAGCAATCGCTTTAGCGTCTGAACAAGGAACAGATAGCGCTTTAAGCTCTTCAACCGCTGCAATCACAGCTTTGTCGATACCACGCTTCAGATCCATCGGGTTCATACCCGCAGCCACTGACTTAAGGCCTTCGTTCACGATAGCTTGTGCCAGTACCGTTGCAGTCGTAGTACCGTCACCCGCCGCATCGTTTGCTTTAGACGCGACTTCTTTTACCATTTGTGCGCCCATGTTTTCGAACTTGTCTTCCAGTTCGATCTCTTTTGCAACAGATACACCGTCTTTAGTGATAGTAGGGGCACCGAATGACTTATCCAGTACTACGTTACGGCCTTTTGGACCCAAAGTTACTTTTACTGCGTCTGCCAGTACGTTTACGCCTTTAAGCATTTTAGTGCGGGCATCACCTGCAAAACGAACTTCTTTAGCTGCCATGATATTTATTCCTCTAAATTCTTTTCGATTAACCGTTAAATGTTGAGTGCGACGACCAGGCTTATTCTACGATGCCCAGGATGTTATCTTCGCGCATGATCAGGTATTCCTGACCTTCAATTTTTTCTGTTTTCTCAACGTACGAGCCGAACAAGACTGTGTCGCCCGCTTTAACCTGTAATGCTCTCACTTCACCATTGTCCAACACGCGGCCGTTGCCTACTGCAATCACTTCACCACGGGTTGATTTTTCAGCAGCAGAACCAGTTAAAACGATACCGCCAGCAGACTTAGTTTCTTCTTCAAGACGCTTAACAATAACGCGATCATGTAAAGGACGAATGTTCATGTGTTTAGTTCTCCTAACAGTTTCTGAACAATGACAGAATACATAGTGTAAGATGTTTGCCCGCTCAAACTTAATTGTTTACAAGGGGCTAACTAATTAATTTCTAAGTTGCTTCACTTTATGGGGATGGGCAAATCAAAACCCAAGCATTTTTTTCAAATTTTTTTAGTCCTTGCGCTTAAACTCGCCTTCTAACGTGGTATTCCCCTCATCACGCTGCGATTGGCCATGACCAGAAGAACGACCGGCAAACGGGTCGAACTGCTGCTCTTGTTGCTGTGTGGTGTGCTGGCTGAACATACCACCACTTTGCACCTGCACGGTGGCACGTTGCAGCAGCGCCTTGGCTAATTTCTGGCGAATGGCCGGCGTGAGCAGCATAAAGCCCAATACATCGGTCATGATCCCCGGCGTCATCAGTAATACACCGGCAATGATCACACAAATACCGGCAAACAGATCGCTGGCAGGTAACTGGCCGCGTGCCATTTGTTGCTGCACGTTGGCGTAGGCACCCAGGCCTTGCTGCTTAACCAGGCGTGCCCCAAACACCGCGGTCAGGATCACCAGTGCCAGGGTGGCAAATCCGCCGATGACTTCACTGACTTGTAGTAACAGGGCTATTTCAGCGATGGGAATAACAATAAAGAGTAGAAAAAGGACTTTAAACATAGGATCTCCAAAATAACTGAAATAGATGTATGGGTCCTCGGGTCTTATTTCAAGCCCGCGCCTCAGGCACGGCAAAGCACACGACTAATGCGCTGAAACGACAGGTGAAGCGCTTGGGATACCCGGCATGTTTGGTTACACTAGAGCAAATTTAGCTCAAGTGAAAGGATAACCATGACGACGCCTTACCGATTGGTCATGACCACCTGTGGCACTCATGCGCAGGCCCAAGACATTGCCAGGCATTTGGTGGCAAATAAACAGGCAGCCTGTGTGAACATTTTGCCAAACGTTGAGTCCATCTATGTGTGGCAGGGTGAGGTCATGCAGGACAGCGAGTATAAGTTAATGATTAAAACGCATATTGACTTGGTCGACGCCGTCATGGAGACCATTCACCGTTTGCACCAATACGATGTGCCTGAAATTCAGGTCATCGAAGTCTGTGCTGGATCGCGGGACTATTTTAACTGGATTGATGAGGTACTGAATTAATGCGAATGCTGACGCGCTTTTTACCCAGCGGCATACTGGCCGTTTTGACCGCCCTGTTGATGCTGCTAAGCACCAGCAGCCAGGCGGCAGGCAATGCCACTGTGCTCGATAGCTTGCTCGCTCCCAAGCAGCAAACGTTTTTACCCGTTGAAGAAGCGTTTAAGTTCGACTTCGACCAGCAGGGCAAAGTGCTGTTTACCGGCTGGGATATTGCGCCTGGCTACTACTTATATAAGAAGAAACTGGAGATCATCGCCAAAGGGGCTGACATTTCAGTGCCCGAATATGCACAGGGCGAAATGATCGAAGATGAATTCTTTGGCAAAACCGAAGTGTATTTTGACCAGTTTGCCGTGATCTCCCGACTCAGTAACATCACCGACGGTGCAGTCGTCAAAATTCGCTATCAGGGCTGTGCCGAAGCCGGGCTGTGTTACCCGCCCGAAGTGATCACAGTACCTTTAACTGTGCTCGTCAGTGGCGGTGATGCTGATGCAACCCCAGCCGCCAAAGCGACCAGCCAGCCCGAGGCTGCATCCGCAAATAGCGACGATTTAAGCTTCACGGAACGACTGGCGCAGCAATCACTGCTCACCAACCTGGCGGTGTTTTTTGCGGTAGGTGTGGGCCTGGCGTTTACGCCGTGCGTGTTCCCGATGTTTCCAATCCTCTCTAGCCTTATCGCCGGGCAGCAACATTTGTCGACCAAAAAGGCCTTCAGCCTGTCTTTTGTTTATGTTCAGGGCATGGCCGTAACCTATGCCGCGCTTGGCTTAGTGGTGGCCTATTTTGGTGGCCAGGTGCAGGGCTATTTGCAACACCCGGCGGTACTTATCAGCTTTAGTTTATTGTTTGTGTTGCTGGCCTTTGCCATGTTCGGCTGGTACGAAATCAAACTGCCCAGCGGTATGATGAACAAGCTGACCGAGATCAGTAACCAACAAAGTGGCGGTAATTATGTTGGCGTGTTCTCTATGGGCGTCTTATCCGGTCTGATCGCTTCCCCGTGTACCACAGCGCCCTTATCCGCGGCACTATTATATGTCGCCCAAAGTGGTGACTTTATGGTCGGTGGCCTGACATTGTATGCACTGAGCCTGGGGATGGGTCTGCCGCTGCTGCTGCTGGGTACTTCAGGTGGTAAATTACTGCCCAAAGCCGGAGGCTGGATGGAGCAGGTCAAAACCCTGTTTGGTTTTGTCATGCTGTTTGTGCCGCTGATCCTGCTGGAGCGGATCCTCGACTTTAATATCATTCTGGGACTGGCGTCTGTGCTGGCGGTGGCGACCGCTTTGTATTTGCACCACTGGCAAAGTGGTCAGGCACAAGGCAAAGGCAAAACCCTGCTCTGGGCAATGGCAACCAGCTTATTCGTAGTTGGCTTGCTGACAGCCAGAAGCGTGGTTTTCCCGGCCCCTGAAACAGCCCAGACAAGCGTGGTACAAAATGAAACCAAGCAAGGCTTCAGACTGCTGGACGACCTGGCTGCGCTGAATGTGGCGGTAGAACAAGCCAACAGTAACGGTAAAATCGCCATGGTAGATCTGTATGCCGAATGGTGTGTGGCCTGTAAAGAGTTTGAAAAATACACCTTCCCTACCGAGCAGGTACAGGCGCAGTTTGCCTACTTCGATACGTTAAAGCTCGATCTGACCGAAAGTAACGACACCACCATAGAGATCATGGAAGCATTTACGGTATTCGGTCTGCCCAGCATTTTGTTCTTTGATGCCCAGGGTAACGAGATCCCAGAACTACGCGTAACCGGATTCCAGGGTGCCGACGAGTTCGCTGCTCACCTCGAAAAAGTGCGCCAATACGTACTGTAACCTGCTTTTTAGCGAATGAATTGCTCCCCACGACACAGAGGCCTGAAGATTTACCTCTGTGTCTCGTCTCTTCCTATGCTGATTAGACCAGTATTTTGCTGCTATTTACCTTGAACTCTCTATAATAGTTCACGAACGTGAGAAATATTTGCTATTTACTGTGCATACGCTTAAGTTAACAAGGTCTTTTTCGAAAAAAGTCGCTTTGTTTTCTAAATAAAGGAATTTCACGCATTATGTCTACAAATTTAAAGATTTTAGTCCTGAATGGCCCCAACCTGAACATGCTGGGCCGACGCGAGCCCGAAAAGTACGGCACACGGACCTTAAAAGACATAGTGCAGAGCCTGACGCAAAGCGCAGTAAATTATGATGTTGAACTCAGTCACTTTCAGAGCAATAGTGAGGCCGAGCTGATCGAGCATATTCATGCGCAATATGACCGTGTTGATTGCATCATTTTCAATCCGGCGGCATTTACGCACACCAGCGTTGCTCTGAGAGATGCCTTACTGAGCGTCAGCATTCCGTTTTATGAAGTGCATTTATCAAATGTTTATGCACGCGAGCCCTTTCGCCACAAGTCCTACTTTTCGGATGTGGCACAGGGCGTGATATGTGGATTAGGTGCGCTGGGCTACGAGGCGGCATTAATGGCGGCCGTAGCCAAGCTGCGCAAACAAGATAACTCAAATTAACTAACAGGCGGGTCAAGTTATGGATATTCGCAAGATCAAAAAACTTATCGAATTAGTAGAAGAATCAGGCATTGCTGAGCTGGAAATCACCGAAGGTGAAGAGTCGGTACGTATCAACCGTCACAGCAGCGCGCCGGTCATTGCTCAGCCACAGCAATACTCATTACCAACAGCGGCACCTGCGCCTGCAGCAGCCCCTGCTCCAGCACCAGCCGCCGAAGCACCAGCTGCGGCCAGCGACACACCTGCCGGCCATCAGGTAAAATCACCTATGGTAGGTACTTTCTACTCAGCATCTTCTCCAACGGCTGCGGCTTACGTAGAAGTGGGTTCAAAAGTTAACGTGGGCGACACACTGTGTATCGTTGAAGCGATGAAGATGATGAACCAAATCGAATCTGACAAAGCCGGTGTTGTAAAAGCGATCCTGGTTGAGAATGGCGACGCGGTTGAGTTTGATCAACCTCTGTTCATTATTGAATAACGCCCCTGGAAGGTTAACACTATGCTAGATAAAGTAGTCATTGCAAACCGAGGCGAAATTGCGCTTCGCGTATTGCGTGCCTGCAAGGAGCTGGGGATTAAAACGGTTGCAGTGCATTCAACTGCCGATCGTGACCTCAAACACGTGCTACTTGCAGACGAAACCATTTGTATCGGTAAACCCGCTGCCAGCGAGAGCTACCTGGATATTCCTCGTATCATCGCTGCGGCAGAAGTGACCGATGCGGTTGCCATCCACCCGGGCTATGGCTTCCTGTCTGAAAATGCCGATTTTGCCGACCAAGTTGAGCAAAGCGGCTTTGTCTTTATCGGTCCAAGAGGCGACACCATTCGCCTGATGGGTGATAAAGTATCTGCCATTGAAGCGATGCGTAAAGCCGGCGTCCCGTGTGTACCCGGTTCTGACGGCCCGCTGACTGAAGATAACGAGCGTAACGTCCAAATCGCTAAGCGTATCGGTTACCCGGTGATCATCAAAGCTGCCGGTGGTGGTGGTGGTCGCGGTATGCGTGTGGTACGGAGCGAAAAAGAGTTATTAGACTCCATCGCGCTGACTCAGCAAGAAGCCAAGCAGTTCTTTGGTAATGGCATGGTTTACATGGAAAAATTCCTTGAAAACCCACGTCATATCGAAGTACAGGTACTGGCTGATGGTCAGGGCAACGCCATTCACCTGGGCGAGCGTGACTGCTCAATGCAGCGTCGTCACCAGAAAGTGGTAGAAGAAGCACCGGCACCGGGTATTACCGCAGAAATGCGTAAGTTCATTGGTGATCGCTGTACTCGTGCCTGTATCGAAATCGGTTACCGTGGTGCCGGTACGTTCGAATTCCTGTACGAAAACGGCGAGTTCTACTTCATTGAAATGAACACGCGTATTCAGGTAGAGCATCCGGTGACTGAAATGGTGACTGGCGTTGACCTAATCAAAGAACAGCTGAAAATTGCTGCAGGTCAGCCGCTGTCTATCACGCAGGATGATGTTGTGATCCGTGGTCATGCCATTGAGTGTCGTATCAATGCGGAAGATCCGGTGAGCTTTATTCCGTCTCCAGGCAAGATCACGCGCTTCCATCCGGCCGGTGGTTTGGGCATTCGCTGGGACAGCCATATCTATGCAGACTACACAGTTCCGCCGCATTATGACTCCATGATCGGTAAACTGATCACTTACGGTGAAAACCGTGACGTGGCCATTGCCCGTGCGCGTAACGCTTTGAATGAACTTGTGATTGACGGTATTAAAACCAATACCCCGCTGCACAAGAAAATTCTGGCGGACGAAAACTTCCAAAACGGTGGTACCAACATCCACTACCTGGAAAAGAAACTGGGCCTGTAAACCCGTCCACGCAGGGGATATTCATTCCCCTGCGTTAATCTGATCTACCTCCCTGTGTAGACACTTTCAGAACTCACTGCATATTTTTCATTGCATCCAGATGCCACTTCCGTCACTTTAATACCTGATCTACAGACTGACTCAGTAAAAGAGAAGATGATGACTTTACCCAGTTTTTTACGTTTGATCTGTTTGGCTGCAATCTGGGGCGGTTCATTTTTGTTTATGCGTATTGCCGCGCCGACCTTTGGACCGGCTTACTTGATCGAATTCCGAGTGAGCTTTGCTGCACTTGCTTTGCTCGTGATAGCCTTGTACCTGAAGCGAACTCTGCATTTTCGCGCCCACACCCGGCACTTTTTTATTTTGGGATTTCTCAATACTGCGCTGCCTTTCGTGCTCTTTGCCTATGCGGCACAAACCCTGACAGTCTCTATGCTGGCAATTTTAAACGCTACGGCTGCCATTTGGGGTGCTTTGATCGCTTTTTTCTGGCACCGAACACCTCTTTCAGTGAAGTCCCTGATCGGCATGGTGCTGGGGGTATGTGGCGTGATCATCTTGGTTGGCTGGGACCAGACCTTTGTCTCAGAAGCGCTGATCTGGCCGGTCCTGGCAGGTGTACTGGCCGCTGTGAGTTACGGTGTAGCGAGTAACTATGCTAAAAACGCGCCACAGATCGCCGCGTTTGATAATGCCCATGGCAGCATGTGGGCCGCCGTTGTCTGGCTGGTGCCATTACTCCCTTTTATACCCATGCGGGCAGTACCAGATAGCACGGAGATCTCTGCCGTTATTGCACTGGGCGTGATCTGTACTGGCATTGCTTACTTACTGTATTTTCGCTTAATTTCAGACGTAGGTGCGGCTTCTGCGCTTTCGGTTACTTTCTTAATTCCCCTGTTCGGCATTGTATGGGGCTATCTGGTATTAGATGAACAGGTTGGGATCAATACACTGGGAGGGATGATCTTGGTGTTAGGTGGAACTATGCTGGTGACGGGGTTTTCACCCGCCACCTGGCAAGCAGAGCGCGCTGCGCGCGCCCGGTGAAGCCTGCTATTTAGCTACTGAAACACCACGTTTTCGCTGCCTGGCAGCGGCTTAAACCGGCTCAACAGCTTTTCGCAATCTTCCAGGATCTGCGCTTCCAGTCGCTCTTCAGCACGCCAGCGCTGCGCATCCATCTTATAGATCTCTTTCTTGCTGTATTTTTTGCGAGCTTCATGGGTCGGCATTTCTTTGACTTCCTCGTACATTTCGTGCACGCCAGGATAGCTCTGACTCAACTCTACCTCTTCATCAAAACTATACTGAGACATCAGCACCCACACCCGCAAACAGCCCTCAGAGTACTCGCACTGCTTTTGCTGCATTGCTTTGGCTATCAGGTTGATACTATCGGACAGCTTGGCATTACGCTCCTGACGAGAGCGTGCCAGCTTTTCTTTTTGCTCCTGCTGCAATTTTGCAATCGTGTCTTTCTGTACTTTAAGCTGCCACAGCAGCTTGCCGGCGTAAAATGCCAGACCGGCGATGATCAACGCGCCTACCACAATCGCGGCTATCCACATAGTTTAACGCTCCTCGTCTTCGTCTGTTAACCACTCATTGGCCAGATCATTACTCATCCACTGATCCAGCTCATCTTCCTGGGGCATATCAGCTTCTTCGAACTCATCATCAATGCCCAGTAACTCACATAACTCCTGATGGCGTGCCACCGACTTATTGAAGTACTTAGCATCTTTGCCCGTTAATAGCTCACCACGCTCATGACGCTCTAATAGCGCCATCAGACGCTCATCATTTTCCAGTTGGCGCAGCTCTTCTTCCGGCGTTAATGCCACTGGCGCGACCTTCTTCAGCTCCACCTGAGGTTTGAGGTCACGATTGAGCTTAGGCTCGCTGGCCTGCTGTGGCTGAGGTACCAGCGCAACCGGCTTTTTACTGCCCGCACGCGGATCCTTCTTGCTACCCGAAGTCTTACTCTCTTCCACTTTGGCTTCTTGTGCATTACGTGAGCCCGGCTTTTTACCTTTGTGCTTTTTGTTGCGCTGCTCTTTCAGCGCTCTCAGCTCCTGAAGTTTCTCTTTGCTTAGCCTTGGTGTGCCGATGTTGCCCACCTTACGGGATTTCTTCTTTCTGGTCATACTAGTCTTTACTCATTCTGTACTATCGCTTAGTCAAAATGATGACATCATTGCCTATCACTTCAACCTGGGTATTAAATTGCTCTGCAATATAGGCAAACGTCTCACGACTAAAAAACGCGATATGGGTTTGGTCGTTTTTATAATGCCAGTTTGCAAAACGTGCTGGATCTATTACCAGCTTAGTCATTAATGCCAATGGTGCGCCAGGCTTGAGCATGGCCAGCAACTGGTGCAGCACTTTACCAGGCTGGGCCAGGTGTTCTATCACTTCACTACAGGTAATAAAGTCATACTGCTGATCCAGCACTTTGGGATCATTGGCATAGTATAAATCATATAGCGCCATCCGATGGCCCGCTTCGCTCAGCATCTTGGCCAACAGTGGCCCCGGCCCGCAGCCAAAGTCCAGGCCGGATTGAGCCGCCGTCAAGCGCTCACACAGTGGTTCAGCCAGCCGGGATAAAAATCGCCGATAGCCGGGATCCATCAGATCATTCTCATGGCTGTCGTAAATGGCTTTTTCCTGCTCAGCGCTTAATCGCTGCTCGGGGGAGACAGACACCAGCTTGCAACACTGACACTGCCAGTAGTCTCTGAATTTGTCCTGATGGTAGTGCGTCAGTGAGTCGCCTTCACAAAGGCCGCAACGCCATGACTGTGGATTTTGCAACTGAGATAAACCGAAATGCCTTAAAGGCCGTATTGTAACAGCAATCAATTAGTGAACAAATATGCACACAAATAAAAAAGCGGCAGAGATTGCTCTCTACCGCTTACTAATCTGAGCGTCACAAACTGGACACTTCTCCCTTCGACTTTTAAGTCATTATTATTTTTATTGTGGTATCTTCCGTTTTGTTTTTATTGTCACTTCCGTGAACACTTTCCATATTGTTATTGTTATCAAACTTCCAATGCATTTTTTATTTTCGGTCTTCCTGACACTTTCTTGGTCATCCTGCGTATTCAAAGAGAATACCTAATCTTGCCACCGACGCTTCCGATACGAATTGTCCCTGTTTTTGTATTATCTGGCGACAACGAATAATCTACGCCGATCTGAAACAGTTACAACTAAACAATAACAAAATTATTACCTGAATATTTTAGAACAACATTAAATCAATTTTATTACAAAGGGTTACAACTGAACGCTGGATGAAATTAAGTCAATTCCTACATCGACTATAAGCATATATCTCACAGAGACATTGAGATATATCTCACATGACCAGATCAAAAAAAGGCAGCCTGGTTGCTGCCTTTTTTACAATACCCAGAGTTTACACTGGGTTTATTTCGTATCTATACGACTTTAGTGTAGACCACCTAAGTATTTAGATAATACTTCAATGTCTTTGTCGGTCAGTTTCTTCGCAATGTCACCCATCATGCCGTTTGGATCGTTGTTACGATCGCCGCTGCGGAACTTTTCAAGCTGCGCCTTGATGTATTCAGGGTGCTGGAATGAGATTTTCGGGAACTTAGACAGAGACGTACCGTTACCGCGTGGACCGTGACATGCAGCACAAGACGGAATACCACGCTCAGCATCACCGGCTTTGTAAAGTTTCTGACCCGCTTCAACCACATCTTCAGGTGTAGTACCTGACGACATTGGCAAAGACGCAAAGTAAGCAGATAAGTCTCTCATATCCTGATCCGACAGTGGCATAGCCATGCCGCTCATCACAGGGTCCATACGACCTTCTTTACCACCTGAGGTCATACCTAGCTTGAACTCTTGCAGTTGCTTGTAGATATAATCCGCATGCTGACCAGCGATTTTCGGATACATAGTAACAGGAGCATTGCCATCCGGACCGTGACACGCCGCACAAGTTGCAGCCTTTGCTTTACCTGCTTGCGCATCGCCATCAAATGCCGCGACGTTGCTGGCTGACAAGGACCCTAGCAACATAGTTAAAGTT
Source organism: Pseudoalteromonas rubra (assembly GCF_004212645.1). Taxonomy (GTDB): domain Bacteria; phylum Pseudomonadota; class Gammaproteobacteria; order Enterobacterales; family Alteromonadaceae; genus Pseudoalteromonas; species Pseudoalteromonas rubra_G. Next base: position 17,795 of record NZ_PPUZ01000008.1, read on the forward strand.
AATGCTATTTTTTTCATGGTAAATTCTCTGTTTCCGACCCTGTAATTTTGACCCCAGCCGAAAAAGCCTCGTTTCTTTTACTGCGTGGGCAAATCTTATTTGAGACCGACTGACCAAGCTTGCTAAATGTGCACCAATTGGCACTGACAAAGTCAACGGACTCGAGTTTTACGTTGCAATTGCTACATTCTACACGATATTAATTTCTCTGGCACGTTTTCTGCTCACATTAAGCCCATAAATTATAGGGATTTGACCTGGATTAAGTTTCCTCTCCAGGACATAGCGTAAAAACTCACCCAAGGTGCAGATTTTATCGGCTTTTGCTTTAGCAACCAAGTATAATAAAATAGACAATAATGAGATCAATCCCCTTGAGGAGTCGAAGTGCTAAAATCCCGCATGCCGTATAACCGTGCTCAGTTTGTAACGAGTGCCCCAGATATTTCCCGATTACCCGCCGATACCGGTATTGAAGTTGCGTTTGCCGGACGCTCCAATGCGGGGAAATCCAGTGCACTGAATGCCCTGACCGATCAAAAGCTGGCGCGCACCAGTAAAACGCCGGGCCGTACTCAGCTCATTAATACGTTTTCGCTCGACGAAGACAAGCGCCTGATTGACTTACCGGGCTACGGCTTTGCAAAAGTGCCATTGGAAATGAAAAAGAAATGGCAGAAGTCGCTGGGCGAATACCTGCAAAAGCGCCAAAGCCTGAAAGGCATTGTGGTACTGATGGACATCCGTCACCCGCTTAAAGACCTGGATATGGATTTGATTAACTGGGCCGCAGGCAGTGATATTCCAGTACTGGCACTGTTAACCAAAGCCGACAAGCTCAAGCAGGGCAAACGCAAAGCCGAAGTATTACAGGTGCGTAAAGCACTGGCAGAGCTGAATGCCGACATTACCGTACACGCGTTTTCCTCTTTAAAAGGACTGGGTCTGAAAGAACTGGCCTGGCAGCTGGATGACTGGTTTTTGGGACCGTATGTCAAAGAAGAAGAGGCAGAGCAGGACAGCCCTTCTGAGCAGTAGTAGACACCTCAGGCTGCGTCGCTGGCGCAGCCTAGCCAATCACAAACGGCGTATCTGCCGACGTTAACACAAACGCTTCACCCTGGCTTTGCGCCAGCTCAGCCCATTGATAGTAGACCGAACGGCCAACCCGAGCCGACAAACCATAATTGAGCATCAAATAGGGCACTGACTGACCTTGGTAGGATTTAAGCACCAGGGGAAACTCGCCACACACCGGCCACAAACGCCCGAGATTGTCCTGTGCAATGAGTGTCTCGCCCAGGCCGAGTGTGGGAGCCAGCTCACAGTATTGCCAGGCGACTATCACAAACGGGCTGTCGGCGACCTCCACCGGGCAAGTCTCGGACGGAGATTTGAGCAGATACTGGCCCTGCTCGTAGCACAATACACTGGCGAGTAGTTTCACCAGGCCTTCACGGCCTATGGGAGTGCCTTCGTGAAACCAGCGACCCTGTGCATCGATGGCAAACGCGCCGACCCCACATTCGTGGGCATGCCAGCGCCCGGTAGGCGCATGCTGCGTCACATAGTGGGCGATCAGCGCCTCAGTGTTACTCACTGAACACCAGGTTGAACGTAACAGGCACCGCGGTGGCAATGGTATTCAGGCCTGCCACTTTGCGCAGCGCTTCAATGCCAGAATCTAAACCAAAATCACGACTGTTGATCAGCACAGCACGCAGTGGTGTCACCTGAAGTTGCTGAGCACCTTTGTTCACCACCAGATCCACGTTGAGTGTTGCAACCTGACCATGCAATGACAGTGTCACCGGAACCTGACGAATGATCTGCACGCCGGGTTTTAACGCCTTGAGGTGCTGGCTCACATTGGCAGTGATCTTCGCTTCAGGAAACTTAGCGACGTCAAACAGCATTTTTTGCATGCGTTCGTTGCGAATGGGGATCAGGCTTTCAATGCTGCTCAGATCCAGTCTTAAATCCAGCTCACCGGCAGGATTAATGGTGCCAGCAAGCTGCTTAAAGTGATGATTTTCAGCAACGCTGCCAGCTTTGATGGAGGTAAAACTCACATCGCTGTGCGCTGCATCCAGCTGCCATGCCTGGGCAAACTGAGCTGATAAGCCAAGAACAGAAAAAAGAAGAGGTTTAAGCATGACGAATTCCTTGAAAATGAAAGTGGTCATATTACCTGCATACCTAGAACGGATGCAACGACATAGCGCCTAATACTGGCCTGACATGGTGCTTGGGATATATTCGAGTAAGAGGGAGAAAAACCGGCTCGCACCATTCACATTGCGAGCCGTTATAGCAATCTGGGGAGAAGCTATCAATACACTGTATCTTCACAAGGAGAGATACATCATCAACAGGATGTCCTACAGGAAGAGGACGCGCGCACTGTAACAAATCACCCAGGCGAAATAAACCATCAAAAGCAAGTTATGCGCCAATTTGATATTTTTTAAACATCCGGCTGCGATTTTTTACCTCTCAGTTACACCTGACACATTTGCAGGGCCCGTCATTACTGGATTTCGGGCAATAAAAAACACGGCCGAAGCCGTGTTCTTTTTCAGTCAGAGTGCAAATTAATGCGCCTGCTCCCAGTTGTCACCATAGTCCGCTTCAACCAATAAAGGTACATCCAGATCGGCTGCCTCGCTCATCAACTGACAAATATGCTCACTGTACTGCGCCACTTTGTCGGCTTTGACTTCAAAGACCAGCTCATCGTGTACCTGCATCAGCAGTTTAATATCACTGTCCTGCTGCGTTGCCAGCCACTGGGCTACTTTGATCATCGCCTTTTTAATGATGTCTGCAGCTGTGCCCTGCATCGGGGCGTTGATAGCAGCACGCTCAGCCGCCTTGCGACGCGCACCGTTACGTGCCTTGATGTCTGGCAAATATAAACGACGGCCGAACAGGGTTTCAACATAGCCCTGCTCTGCGGCTTTCTCTCGGGTCGACTCCATATACTCCAGCACACCCGGGAAGCGTTCAAAGTACTTATCCATATAGTGCTGTGCTTCGTGGCGCGGAATATCCAGCTGTCTGGCCAGGCCAAAGGCACTCATACCGTAGATCAGTCCGAAGTTGACCGCCTTGGCCTTGCGACGCATATCGGAAGTGACCTCTTCCAGTGGCACTGAAAAGACTTCGCTGGCCGTGGCGCTGTGAACATCTTTACCCTCAGCAAAAGCCTTGAGTAAGCCCGCATCCTGAGACAAATGCGCCATGATCCGCAGCTCAATCTGGCTGTAGTCCGCCGCCATGATCACATGATCCTGATCGGCAATAAATGCCTGGCGGATCCGGCGTCCGGCTTCATTGCGGATCGGAATGTTCTGCAGATTAGGATCGGTGGAGCTGAGACGACCTGTGGCGGTCACCGCCTGATGATACGAGGTATGCACACGCTGGGTCTGCTCGTTTACCATCTTAGGCAGTTTATCGGTATAGGTCGATTTCAGCTTAGCCAGGCCGCGATGCTCGATGATCAGTTTAGGTAACGGATAATCATGGGCCAGTTCCTGCAACACCTCTTCTGCCGTCGATGGCGCACCTTTAGGCGTTTTCTTTAACACCGGTAGTTCCAGCTTGTCGAACAGGATCGCCTGCAACTGCTTGGTCGAACTGAGGTTGAACTCTTCTCCAGCCAGCTCAAACGCTTCCTGCTCCAGCTCTTTAAGGCGCGTTTCAATGTTGTGGCTCTGCGTGGCCAGCATGTCGCTGTCGATTTTAACACCGGTGCGCTCAATCTCAGAAAGCACGCTGACCAGTGGCAGCTCGATGTCTTCAAACACACTTACCAAAGTGGGGTGCTGCTGTAATTGCGGCCACAGGTGCTGATGCAAACGCAAAGTGATGTCGGCATCTTCAGCCGCATAGGGCGCGGCTTTATCCAGCTCAATCTGATTGAAGGTCAGCTGGTTTTTACCTTTACCGGCTATCTCTTCAAAGCTGATATTTTTATGTCCCAGGTATTTCAGTGCCAGCGAGTCCATATCATGGCGCGTGCCCACACTGTTAAATACGTAAGACTCCAGCATAGTGTCAAAGGCAATGCCGTTGAGTTCCAGCCCGGCTCGGGCCAGCACACTCTTGTCGTATTTCAGGTTTTGACCGACCTTTTTATACTGAGGATCTGCCAGAATAGGGCCAATCAACTCAAACACCAGCTGCTTGTCGAGCTGCTCGGGCGCGCCCACATAATCGTGGCCCAGCGGCAGGTAGGCCGCTTCGCCGGCAGCGACCGCAAAGCTCATACCAACCAACTCCGCCTGCATATAATCCAGACTGGTGGTTTCGGTATCAAAGGCAAACAGCTCGGCCTCGCGCAGCTTATCCAGCCAGCGATCCAGTTGTTCGCGCTCTAAAATGGTCTCATAGTCCACCTCAACCGGTGGCGTGACCACAGAGTCCTGCTCTGTGTCTGCAGCCGTTTCCGGCGCACTCTTACCATCCAGCAGCTCTGCCAGCCAGCGTTTGAATTCACATTGGCCATACAGCTCAATCAACTGATCTTTGTCCATTTCCTGGATCTTGAATTGTTCCAGGTCTTGCTCAACCTCACAATCCAGTTTGATGGTTGCCAGCTCATAGGATAACTTCAGTTGCGCCTCGTGCTCTGCCAGTTTCTTCGCCATGGTTTTTGAGCCGCGGAAACCCAGATCAGCAATTTTATCCAGATTGGCATAAAGATCGTCAATCGATCCCAGTCCCTGCAACATGGCCAGCGCGGTTTTTTCACCCACGCCTGGCACACCCGGGATGTTATCCACTTTGTCACCCATCAGCGCCAGATAATCGATGATTAATTCGGGCCCGATACCAAACTTATCCACTACGCCCTGCGGATCTAAAATGGTGTTAGTCATGGTGTTGATTAACGTGACATGCTCATTGACCAGCTGTGCCATGTCTTTATCACCCGTGCTGATCAGCACATGCCTTTGTTGCTCTGATGCCAGGCGCGAGAAGGTACCAATGACATCATCTGCTTCGACCCCTTCAATACTGACCAGCGGCAGGCCCATCGCACGAATAATATCGTGGATCGGGGCTATCTGCGTACGCAGATCATCCGGCATCGGTGGGCGATGTGCTTTATATTCACTGTACATCTCATTTCTGAAAGTCGGCCCTTTGGCATCAAACACCACTACCATATGGCTGGGCTGATATTGCTTGAGCAAGCTTTTCAGCATGTTGATGACACCGTAAATGGCGCCTGTGGCTTCTCCTTTGGAGTTGGTCAGGTGCGGTGGCGCATGATAGGCACGAAACAAATACGACGAACCATCGACCAGGATCAGCGGATTTTCAGGGATCTGAGACATAGTTATTGGGATCCTAAAATTGGAAGTTTTAAATCTGGGTTAGCATGCCATAAGGGCGGGAATAAAACGAGTCTGACACAATCCAAAACAGCCCATGAAAAATGGGGATGGCCTGTGGATAACTTTGTAGATAAACACGCGCTATCGGCCCACACTTCAAAAAGAAGTCTAGGAGAGACATTTAAAACACTGAATATAAAAGGAAATTTCTTTTTACTCTTTTATATGCTTTAAGCTAAGATTGTGGACAGTGACTTTGGAGTCAGTTTACAGCCTGCAATTGAATGGCTATAAATTCACCGCTTTTTCTCAAGCGGACGCGTATACTAACACAAACGATCAAAGATCAAAGCAGATCCTTTAGATTTTTTTCTAACTCACGTAATGACAAAATTGCATATATCGAAAATTAAAGACCTTAAAGGGAGATCCCGATGAAACAAGTAGCGATCATTTTAAGCGGTTGTGGCGTCTTTGACGGTGCTGAGATCCATGAATCTGTCCTGACTATGCTGCACCTTGAACGCCTCGGCGCGCGTTATCAGTGCTTTGCGCCGAATGTTCAACAGCACCATGTAGTCAACCACCTCACAGGAGAAGAGCAGGACGAGCAGCGCAATGTGCTGGTAGAAGCGGCGCGTATTGCACGCGGTGAAGTCGCAGATCTGGCCACACTGGATCCCAGTGAATTTGACGCATTGATCTTGCCAGGTGGTTTTGGTGTGGCGAAAAACCTTTCTGATTTTGCCTTTAAGGATGCACAGTCCAGCATACTGGCAACAGTCAAAGAACAATGTCAGGCTTTTCATCAACAAAGTAAGCCTATTGCTTATTTATGTATTGCCCCGGCACTGATTGGCCACATTCATGCTAAAGGAACACTGGCGACGATAGGCAATGACGAAGCCACAGCTCAGGCCGTTGAGGCTATAGGTGCCAGCCATATCAATTGTGGCGTGTCTGACATTGTTGTCGATGACACGCATAAAGTGATCAGCACACCGGCCTATATGCTGGCAGGCTCTATCAGTGAAGCATCAGCCGGTATTGAAAAAGCCGTGCAAAAACTCATTGAACTGGCGTAACGCAAAATAAGGCGGCATCACGCCGCCTATTCTATTGTTCGAAAAAACACCACAGCTGCAAAAATTCTTCCCCTTCACCCTGTGATTTTTTGCCCTAACGCAATAAATTTTATTTTTTAGTCGCTTATAATCAAGTTTACGTTTTATAAATTAGTTGGTGACGTTATAATCGGCTTAATTCCGTCATCCATCGTGATAGATCACGTTCAATTTGAAGTGAGCAAGGTAAATGAAGAAACTTTCAGCAGCACTGTTATTGCTATCTACTGCGGCAATCGCACAGCCATTCGACAATTCTTTAACTGAAGAAGCGATTAAAAAGCGTCTTGAGCCTGTAGGCTCTGTCTACCTGGCGGGTGCCGAAGATACTGCTGCCGCTGCCCCAACTGGCCCACGTACTGGTGAGCAAGTATATCAGGCCTCCTGTTTCGCTTGTCATGGCACAGGCGCGCTAGGTGCACCTAAAACAGCTGATGACTGGGCACCTCGTATTGCTAAAGGCAAAGACGTACTACTTGACCACGCGATCAATGGCTTCAATGCCATGCCACCTCGCGGTACGTGTATGGACTGTAGCGATGACGAAATTGCGGCAGCCATCGACTTCATGATTAAGTAAATAATCGCCGCATGGGGGTGAATAACACATCCCCTTCAATGACGTGTCTTGTCGCAAAATTCACGACAATTATCACCATATTGTTATTAAAATTTTGCACTTGACCCCTCATTGTAAAAGTGAAAATATAAGAACAATAAATAGACAATAATAACTCTTGGTTTCATCATTGGAAGATCCCAGCGTCTTAGTTCGCAAACTGACTCGAAAGAACCGCCGTTTAGAGTCCTTGCTGAAAAAATACAAACAAAACTCACACCTGCAGCATGCCCTGATCCAGTTATCAGAGCAGGCCAGCACAGTGGCGGAGTTGACGCTGCTATATCCCGCTATTCACAGCATTTTAGAACAATACCTGCCTAGTAAAAGCTTTTATGTGGTGTTACAAAACCAGTTCACACAGGGGCTGGAACTTTCTTATTTTGTTGACGAAAAAGATGGTATTTCGGTCCCTCTGCACGAGGCGAACCACTTCAGCCAGGGAATAACGGGCTACGTTTTTAAAAACCGACAAACTTTGTATCTGAACCGCCAGCAAATGGAGCACATGAGTGCACAGGGGCTGTTTAAGGCATTGGGTACCCAGGCTGAGCATTGGGTAGGCGTGCCTATTTTCCGCGAAAAAACCATCATTGGCGTTATGGTATCGCAAAACTATGCGGCGGATGAGCATTACAGTGAGCAACAAGTTGAGCTGCTCGAAGTCATGTCTTTGTATCTGGCAACCGCCATTGAGCGCGTCAAAAAGCGCGAGCTGTTAGAGTCTGAAGTTAAAATTAGAACCCGTGCTCTGATGCAGAGTAACGAAGCGCTCAATACCGAAATTGAGCAGCGTAAACGGGCACTGGAACGACAACAGATCCTGTTTAAGATTGCAGAATTGGCAACGCAATTCAGCGACATAGACGATGTATACCAGCAAGTTCACCAGATCATGCGCTCCATTACTTTTGCCGATAACCTGTTTATTGCGCTACATGACAAGGCGTCTAACTGGCTCACCTTTCCGTACAGCGTGGATGAAATGACCCAGTACAAGCCACGGCCCTTTGCCAATGGCTACAGTGAGCTGGTGATCACCACTGAGCGCAGCCAGCTGATCGACACTAAGCGGGCGCAAGTACTGATCGACAATGAAATTGTCAAACGACCCGACAATTATCAGCTACAAAATGCCGCCACCAGTTGGCTGGGCGCCCCGCTGAAAACGGCAAAAGGAGTGATTGGTCTTATCGCCTGTCAGGCCTATAACCATGAGTACGAATACAATCACGAAGATGTTGAATTAATTTCATTTGTCTCGAACCAAATTGCCTCGGTTTTACAAACCCATTTGGCCAATCAAGCACTCAAGGCCAGCAACCTGGAGCTGGAACATAGAGTTGCGGAAAAAACCAAAGAGCTGCGCCAGACCAATTTGCATTTACAGATGCAAATCGAAGAAAGAAAAAAGATTGAGCAGCAGCTGTATCATGATGCCCACCATGACCCGCTGACCACGCTGCCAAACCGTTTACTGTTTCTAACTCAGCTGGAAAAAACCTTACAAAAGTACCAGCGTTACCCGGACAATAACTTTGCCGTTTTATTTATCGATCTCGATAAATTTAAAGACATCAATGATGAACTGGGTCACCAGGCGGGCGACCAGTTCTTAATCTGGGTCAGTAAAGCCTTTTCGGAATGTATTCGTGAGCACGACTTACTGGCCCGTCTGGCCGGTGATGAGTTTGTGATCCTGCTGGATCATTTGAGCGATCGCCAGCAGGCAGAAGACGTTGCCAAACGTTTGATCAGAGTGATGCAGCAGCCGTTTTGTATGAAGGGCGTCTGCATGCAAAGTGGCGCCAGTATTGGTATTACCTACAGCAACAAAGACTACAAAAATACCGATGAGATCATCCGTGATGCCGACGCGGCTATGTATTACGCCAAAAATGCCGGCCGCGGGCGCTACGAGTTTTATCATCCACTGCTCAGCGCAGCCAGCACCCAAAGCAAACAAACGGAATATCATCATCTCAGTGCCCTGCCGGTACACTTTCGCAGTACCGAAATCGTCAATATGGCCAATCATGGCCAGCATATTGTGATGCTAGAGGCGTTCGGCGAACACCCGGTCCTGGGCAGCACCAGCTTCGACATTCTCAAAAAATTTGCTGCTGCCAAAGATGAGCAGCTAAAAATCGAAATGCAGCTGCTGGGTCAGGCACTCGAGCAGGCCACAAACCTCGGCAAAGCGCAAACTGCCGATGTGCTGTTTGCCTGTTCCTGTGCCATTTTGGAAAGCACCACCTTTGGCGAGCTTAAACAATTACTCAGCCAGCGCGCCAGCAACCTGTGTTTATTGTTTGATGAAAGTGAGATCCGCTACGCGTCGAGTATGCAGCTGGAAAACCTCAAAGAGCTGTGCAGCCTGGGGGTTGCGGTTGGCCTGAATGACTTTGCCAAAGATCGCTGCGATCTGGCGCTGCTCAGTCATATTGAGTTTAAATATTTGCTGCTTAGTTCAACGTTCAGCAAGCGGGTCTTGCAACAAAACAGCTATGACGTTCAGCTCCAGGGGATCCTGGCGGTCACGGCGCTGAAGTCCATTCAGGTGATCGCCAAGGGTCCGGCCATTTTAAATTTCAGAAGCCTGCTGGAACGTCACGGACTGAGCCTGTTTTTTGGCAAGCAACAAAGCTTGTCGGGGGCCAGCCAGAACGATCCGGCCACCACACACGAATCGCTGCCGCTTTAACGTTTTAACATCGCCCGCAGATTGGCCACCCGGGCCTGGCCTTTCTCCATGCGCTCAGCCTGTGACTGTACGGGCTTTTTGCCCTCACTTTGAATGTCATCTTGCGGCATTTCCTGCACAAAACGACTAAGTTCCGGGGTGATCTGCTCACCGAACTGACGACGACTCCTGGCGTAGGTCATGGTCAGCGTCTGCTGCGCCCGAGTCACGCCCACATAGGCCAGACGACGCTCCTCCTCCACATTGTCTTCGTCGATGCTGGTCTGGTGCGGCAACAAACCTTCTTCCATACCGACCATAAAGACATGTGGATACTCCAGTCCTTTCGAGGCATGCAAGGTCAGCAGTTGCACCGCATCGCTGTCGTCTTCTTCTTCATTGCGCTCCAGCATATCGCGCAGCGTTAATTTGCTGACCACCTCGGGCAAGGTCATAGCTGGATTGTCGGCATCGCCCGTGAGCATGTCGCTGATCCAACGGTACAGTTCAGACACGTTCTTCATACGCATTTCGGCGGCTTTGGCGCTGGGCGACGACTCATACAAATAGGCTTCGTAATTGATCTCCCGTACCATGTCCTTCACGGCTTCCAGAGTATCTCCGCGGGTGGCCCTGTCGCTCAGCTCCACGACCCAGCGGGCAAATCCCATCAGGGCATTCAGACCACGGCCACTGAGGCGCTGCGGCAGCTCAGGTTCAAAACAGGCAGCAAACAAACTGATATGTTTATCATTGGCCAGGCTACCCAGTTTCTCCAGCGTCACCGGCCCGATCTCACGACGCGGGGTATTCACGATACGCAAAAACGCATTGTCGTCGTCCTGATTCACCAGCAGGCGCAAGTACGCCATGATGTCTTTTATTTCACTGCGGGCAAAAAACGACATACCGCCACTGATCTTATAAGGAATGCGGTTGGCCATCAGGGCTTTTTCGAATACCCGGGCCTGATGGTTACCCCGATACAAAATGGCGTAGTCTTTGTAACTGGTGCGCTTCATAAACTTATGGGAAATGATCTCCGCCACCACCCGCTCGGCTTCATGCTCTTCATCGCGGGTTGGGATCAGCCGCAGTGGATCCCCATACCCCAGCTCACTGAATAGTTTTTTGTCGAACTCATGGGGGTTATTGGCGATCAGAATATTCGCCGCCTTCAGGATCCGCCCGGCACTGCGGTAGTTTTGTTCTAGTTTTATCAGGCGCAGCCCCGGAAAATCCTTGCTCAGCAGCACCAGATTTTGCGGCTTGGCACCGCGCCATGAGTAGATGGACTGGTCGTCATCCCCTACCACAGTGAAGCGGGCACGCTCCCCCACCAGCAGCTTTACCAGCTGATACTGGCTGGTATTGGTATCCTGATATTCATCCACCAGCAGGTAGCGAAAACGCGCCTGCCAGCGCTCGCGCACTTCAACGGAACTGTTTAACAACAAAGTGGGGATCATGATCAGATCGTCAAAATCGAGTGCGTTATAGGCTCTGAGCTGGGTCTGATAGCGGGCGTAAAGCTGGGCAAAAAGCGCTTTTTGCGCCTCACCAGCTTCACGAATGGCGCGCTCGGGTTGGATCAGTTCATTTTTCCAGTTACCAATTTGCATTTTCAGCAGGTTAAGCAGATCTTTGTCACGATCCAGCTCTTTTTCGGTCAGTTCAGCCAGCAACTGATGGGTATCCTGATCATCAAATAGAGAAAAGCCCGGCTTATAGCCCAGCGTTTTCACTTCCTTTTTAATGATCTCCAGTCCCAGGGTATGGAAGGTCGAGACCCACAGCCCTTTGGCTTCTTGTTTGCCCAGTGTCTGCGATACCCGCTCGCGCATTTCTTTGGCAGCCTTGTTGGTAAAGGTCACTGCCGCAATGTTGCGCGCCTTGTACTCACATTTTTGCACCAGATAGGCTATTTTGTTGGTGATCACCCGGGTTTTACCAGAGCCGGCACCGGCCAGTACCAGACAGGGTCCGCTGATATACTTAACGGCTTCGTCTTGTTTCGGGTTCAGTTTCATATTCTGTGATCACCTTTAGTCAATAAGCTGCTAAGTTTACCGTAATGCTCAAGTGGATCCCAAGCGCTTTTAACCGGTGACCGCTTTAGGTAAGATAGAGACTATAATCAAGCTTAGAGGCCAGCCCATGATCAACCCAGCAAAAATTGAAGAAATCGCCAAGCAGATCTCCAGTAACATGCCACAAGGTGTGAAAAACCTGGCAGATACCTTTGAAAGCAAAACCAAACAAGCCATTCAGAATAAACTGGCAGAGATGGATTTTGTCAGCCGTGAAGAGTTTGATATTCAGAGCAAAGTGCTGATCAAAACCCGTGAAAAGCTGACTGAACTGGAAGCCAAAGTGGCCGAATTAGAGGCAAAGCTGGCCGCTCAGGATAACAACCAGCCAGAATAGTCATTGCTACAACTGGTAGCGCTTGGCCAGGTCCACCAGGGCCCGCTCGTAGTGCGCTGCCAGTTGCTCTTCACGCTCTATCTGAGTATTCAGCTCTTTGAGCAGGCCATCGGCCAGGCCATACACCCAGCCGTGAATGATTAACTTTTGGCCCCGCGCCCAGGCATCCTGCACCACATTGGTTCGGCATACGTTGCGTACCTGCTCAATCACGTTGAGCTCGCACAGAGCATCGCAGCGCTGCGGCGGCTGTATCTCGTTGAGCATCGCCTGATGCATTTCTTTGACATCGCCAACATGGCGCAGCCAGTTATCTATCAGGCCTAAGCGGGCATCTTCCAAAGCCGCACGAACACCCCCACAGCCATAGTGACCTACCACCAGCACGTGCTCGACTTTCAACACCTCAATGGCATACTGCATTACAGACAAACAATTATGGTCGGTATGCACCACCACATTGGCCACATTGCGATGAACAAACAAGTCCCCCGGCATTAAGTCGACAATCTGGTTAGCCGGTACCCGTGAATCGGAGCAGCCGATCCACAAATAATTAGGATTCTGCTGCATCGATAGCTTGGCAAAAAACTCCGGATTATTGGTCTGAGTCTGTTTCGCCCACTGGCGATTGTTATTGAGCAAGTGTTGCAGCTGGCTGTCAGACTGACACATGGCTATTCCTTATTCTGCTGACTGACACCGTGTCGCCTGGATCAAGATATTTCTGGGTGTCAGTGATTTATGACAAAATTCTGAGAGGCTGACATCATACCCGGCCTGTTCAAGATATAACACCCTGTCGAGCACCAGCCACAATTCAATGGCACGGCGAAAGGCATGACGCACCAGCTCAATGCGCTCCGTGATGCGCTGTCTTGCCCGCCCTTGCGCCAGATAATGGTCCGCATCAAAGCGTGCCGGTAAGTTTAGCTGTTTTTGCTCAGCCGCCCAGTGACAGAAATCAACAAAGGCACCAGAAAAAATCGCCTTATTCACTGACGGCACACTGAGGTACTGAGTATCACCAGTAACATCGCGGCGCAGCGCATCAAAGGCCAGTCGCCACTGCACTTCCCGCTTGCGTATTTTGGCCACTCTGCCGGGCGCCGTCACGGTTTCCTGCAGCGCCAGTTTCATATCACTGTGTGACAAGGCTAAGGTACTGTGCGCCGCAACGTCGCTCATTGGCTGATAAGTGGGCTCAGTAAACAGGTGATAACAACAGGGCGACAAACTGATCTGCTCACACCCCGCAGCGCACGCCTCTGCCATAAAAGTCTGATGCAAACGGCCGCACGCATGCAGTGCCACAGCCTGCTGGCGTGGTTTAAAATAGTGCGCAACGGGATCTTTGAGCACATCGGCACAATGAAAGGTCATCGCCAGCTTTTGTTGCTCAGCACTGTGCTGCCCTTGCTGACACAAAGCTGCCTGTAGCTCCACACTGTCGACGTGCTCAGCGCCCAGATAAGCCAGCAGCCGGCCCAGGTGACCTTTCCCGGCGCACCACTCCAGTACCGGGCGCTTTGCCTGATAAACGTGGGCAACAAAGTCCTGTAACTGAGTCAGTTTACGGCCTTTGATGCCATTACTGAGCCAGAACGGAAACTCTGGACGACTCGCTTGTGCCTGAGCCAGGGTTGTCAGCTCTGGCAGCGTTGCTAATGCCGGTATATGGGGCCGTAAAAAAGCCAGTAAATCAGCGGGCTCATGGTCCAGTGCCGTCACTTGTTCATCGCTTAGCGACAACAAAGCACTTTTGAGCTCAGGCCAGGGAATATCCGTATGATCGAAGGCCAGCAACTGCCAGTACTGGCGGGTGTCCGCAAGCAGGGCATCCAGGGCTAAAAACTGAGAATGAAAGGAACTGCGCATACAAGTCACCGGCACCGAACGAAACAAAGGGCGCTCATTGTATGCGTTCGCGCCCTGTGCGCAAAGCACTGACCGTCATTTTAGGGTAAAACGCCGGCGGCGGAAAAAAATCAGGTGTATGTACATGGGCACACAAATCACCGCCACTATCACCGCTAAGGTCAGCATCCATGACCAGCTGGTTTCTTCCTGATCTGGCTCGGTATATATAAACTGATGTTTTTGTTCGTGAAAGTGAGCAAGATCAAGCCGGTAAAGCTGAGCTATCCACAACCAGCGCGCCTGCGACATGGCACCCAGTGCAATCCCCGGCGCTTTGATAAAGGGCATCAGTTTATCGGCCTCATTGGCCAACGCCGCGATGCTTTTGCTTGTCGCATACTCAGCCTGAGTGACCGCCAGTGCTTCATCGGGATTGCTCATGGCATAGCGCCAGCCCTGTAAGGACGCGCGACGAAACCGGGCAACGGTTTCAGGCCGGTAATTCAGCACATCTTCGGAGGTAAATAAGATATCGGCATAGACGTTCAGGCCAAAATGCTTAGGGCAGATCTGCCGGGTAGCCACCCCCTGCTGCGCCAGCTTAAAGGGTTCATTAGAAATATACACCTGCAACGCATCGAAACGCCCGGCAACAAAGTCTTTGATGGGTTCCAGTCCGGCGTATAATGGCAGGCGTGACACATCTATCCCGGCCCGCTCCAGCATCACCACCAGCTCAGCCCCCTCAACGCGTCCAAGGTGGCTGATCTTTTTGTCCACAAAGTCTTTGGGGACATAGATGTCGCTATCGGCACGGACCATCCAGCAATAGGGAGAAGACTGGAAAATCGCAGCCAGCGCCACCAACGGCTTGCCCAGCAAGCGTTGCTGCAAAATGCCCGAGTGGGTCACACCAAACTGGGCCTGTCCCGACAGCACTTTAAACTGCTCATCCGGATTATCCTGATCGGCAGGCACAATTTTTACGTCCAGTCCCTGCTGACGAAAAAAGCCTTTATGCTGGGCCATGTAGTAACCGGCAAATTGAAACTGATGGGTCCATTTAAGTTGCAGTGTCACTTCTTCCAATGCGCTCAGCGCACAGCTCTTGCACAACGCAATGGCCAGGATAAAGTGGGAGTAATTCATTGTGGTACGCGCCCGGGCCTGTCTTGTTACAACTATAGAAGGCACCGGACACAATGCAAAGTTAGCTGACGCGACGATCCGCCTGTGGCATATCGTGCTGAAGATACTGTTTAAAACACGGATTATCTGTTTCTTCCTGATACTGGTAACCCAAACGTTGCAGGTGCTCATCAAAGCGCGCCCGGTCTTGTGCACTGAGCTCAAATGCAGCCAGTACATTGCCCTGCGCTGCCCCGTGATTTCGATAATGGAACAAAGTGATGTTCCAGTTGCTGCCCAGGGTCTCCAAAAAGCGCGCTAGTGCACCCGGATATTCTGGAAATTCGAAGCGAAACAGCCGCTCACTCAGTGCAACCGGCGGTTTGCCGCCGACCATATAACGAATGTGTAACTTGGCCAGCTCGTTGTCGGACAAGTCGGTAAACTGGTAATTCGCCTCGCTCAGACTGGCTTTAAGCTCCTGCAATTCCTGCTCGCCACCACGTAACCCAACTCCCGCAAAGATCTGCGCGGTATCACCACCGGCATAGCGATAGTTAAACTCAGTGATCGCACGGCCCGACAGGGCATGACAAAAGCGTTTAAAGCTGCCTTTGGATTCCTCTATAGTTACGCCCAGCAACGCCTCGCTACGTGCACCCAGCGCCGTGCGCTCGGCAATATACCGTAAGCGATCAAAGTTGAGGTTGGCCCCGGACAATACCGATGCCAGGGTGAGTCCCTGCTCATTATTGGCTTCGCACCATTTCTTAAGCCCGGCCGTAGCCAAAGCACCGGAAGGCTCTGCAATGGCCCGGGTTTCAACAAAAATATCCTGAACTGCGGCACAGATTTCGTCGGCACTGACTGTAACCACCTCATCACAAAACTGCTCGGCCAGGCGAAAGGTTTCGCTGCCAATGCGCTTTACCGCGACGCCGTCTGCAAAACTGCCAACCCGCTCCAGCTCGACCGGATGCCCGGCTTCCATCGCCGCTTTCAGACACGCGCTTTCTTGTGCTTCCACGCCAATCACGCGGATCTCCGGACGCAATGATTTTATATACACCGCCATCCCCGCCAGTAAACCGCCGCCGCCAACGGGAATAAATACCGCATCCAGCTGATGGAGCTGCTGCATCAATTCACGCGCCACCGTGCCCTGACCTATGATCACGTCTTTATCGTCAAATGGTGGCACAAACACGCCGCCCTGTGACTGGCACAAAGACTGCGCATATTCCTGCGCGGCATCAAAATGATGACCATGCAGTACCACTTCGCCCCCCTGGCTACGCACCGCATTGACTTTGATCTCCGGTGTGGTCACCGGCATAACAATGACCGCGCGATGCCCCAGATGAGCGGCACTTAATGCCACCCCCTGAGCATGATTGCCAGCGGACGCCGTTACCACCAGGCTGTTTGCCGGTAGTTTGCTAAGCTTGTTAAAAGCGCCACGCAGTTTAAAGGAATAAACGGGTTGCTGATCTTCGCGCTTGAGCCAGACATGATGTCCGAGCCGGGCGGAAAGCCCGCTCAACTCACTGACCTCGGTTTCCCGGACCAGTGGCGAGACATTGGCCTGCACAACAGCACGAAAATAATCGAGCTCTTTTGCCACCATGATTAACTCAATGCCTCCAGCTTCTCGAAATCGCGTACCGCACCTTTATCTGCACTGGTTGCTAACAGAGCATAAGCCTTCAGAGCAGGGCTGACATAACGCTGACGATCCAGTGGCTTATAAGCCATTTTACCGCGGGCATCTTGCTGCTCTTTACGTGCTTGCAGCTGCTGTGCATCCAGTAATACATCGATGCTGCGCGCAGGAATATCAATGCGAATGATATCGCCGTTTTCTACCAATGCCAGCGCGCCACCACTGGCGGCCTCTGGCGAGGCATGGCCAATCGACAGGCCAGACGTACCACCGGAGAAGCGGCCATCGGTTAACAAGGCACAGTCTTTATCCAGCCCCATGGATTTGAGGTAGCTGGTCGGATAGAGCATTTCCTGCATTCCCGGTCCGCCTTTGGGCCCTTCGTAACGGATCACCACTACATCGCCCTTTTTCACCTTGCCACCAAGGATCCCCTCTACGGCATCATCCTGAGATTCAAATACCACGGCCGGACCTTCAAAGCACAGCATGTCATCATCGACCCCGGCACTTTTCACGATACAGCCATCCAGCGCCAGGTTGCCGGTCAGTACTGCCAGTCCGCCATCCTGACGAAACGCGTGTTCAACACTGCGAATGCAGCCGCCCTCGCGATCCAGATCCAGCTCGTCCCAGCGACATTCCTGGCTCATCGCCTGTGTGGTGCGTACGCCCGCAGGACCTGCACGATAGAAGGTTTGTGCACGTTCATTATTGGGATCCGTGGCATCCCAGCGTTTGATCACCTCACCGAGTGTGCCCCCTGCCACATGTCCCACTCCAAGGTCGAGCTTATCGGCTTTGGCCAGTTCATTGAGAATAGCCATAATGCCACCGGCGCGGTGAACGTCTTCAATATGATACTGCTGGGTTGCCGGTGCCACCTTACATAAGAAAGGCGTGGTACGAGATAAGCGGTCGATGTCGGCCATATCAAATTCGACCCCACCTTCGATGGCAGCCGCGAGCAGGTGCAATACCGTGTTAGATGAGCCACCCATGGCAATATCCAGGGTCATGGCATTGGTAAACGCGGCCTGGTTAGCAATGTTACGCGGCAGTGCAGCCTCATTGTCTTTGCCATAATACTCATCGCATAACGCCATGATGCGCTTTGCAGCCCCTTCATATAAGAAGCGACGATCGGCATGGGTGGCCAGAGTAGTACCATTACCCGGTAATGCCAGGCCCAGTGCCTCTAATAAACAGTTCATGGAGTTGGCGGTAAACATGCCTGAGCAGGAGCCACAGGTTGGACACGCTGAGCGCTCCACCTTGTCTGAGTCTTCATCGCTGACACTGGGGTCCGCGCCTTTGACCATGGCATCAACAAGGTCGAGCTTGATGTCGATGTCGGCGAGGCGCGTTTTGCCCGCTTCCATCGGACCACCCGAGACAAAGATCACCGGGATATTCAGCCGCAGTGCCGCCAGCAGCATGCCCGGGGTGATCTTATCGCAGTTTGAAATACACACCATGGCATCGGCACAGTGGGCATTAACCATGTATTCTACCGAGTCGGCGATAAGATCACGTGATGGCAAAGAATACAACATGCCGCCGTGGCCCATCGCAATACCATCATCGATGGCAATGGTATTAAATTCGCGCGGCACACCGCCGGCATCCCGGATGGCATCGGCCATCAGCTCGCTGAGTTGATTGAGGTGCACGTGCCCGGGCACAAACTGGGTATACGAGTTCACCACTGCCACAATGGGCTTATGAAAATCACTGTCGGTCATCCCGGTGGCGCGCCATAGTGCGCGGGCACCTGCTTGTTGTCTGCCTTCAGTGGTTGTTTTGCTGCGTAACTTTGCCATGTTGACCCCTTTTTCCAGTTTGCGCTGCCCCATCTGGCAACGGCTTTCCTCATTCCAAAAATTCATTGCCGGACCTGCCGGTCCGGCGTGTATACGTTAATGTACTGGTGTTATTCGTTGACGTAATCCAGCCAGTTTTGCGGATCGTCACTTTGCCCTTTCACCAGATCAAAGTAAGCCTGCTGAAGTTCGGCGGTGATTGGTCCGCGTTGGCCATCACCCACCTGAATTTGATCCACACTGCGTACCGGTACCACTTCGGCCGCCGTGCCCACCATAAAGAACTCATCCGCCAGATACAGACCTTCACGGGCGATAGGCTCCTCTCTGACTTCATAGCCACGGGCTTTGGCCAGATGCATAATGGTGTCACGGGTTAAACCGGGCAAAATGCTGGCGGTGGTTGGCGGGGTATAGATAATGCCCTTGCGGATCACGAACAGGTTCTCACCGGCGCCTTCACTTAGATAACCGTTAACATCCAGTGCGATGCCTTCAACATAGCCGTGGCGCTTAGCTTCTGCGGTGATCAGCTGCGAGGATAAATAGTTCCCCCCCGCCTTGGCTGCGGTTGGCATGGTATTAGGTGCCAGGCGCTGCCATGAAGACACACATGCATCCACGCCGTTCTCCAGACTGCCTTCACCCAGATACGCGCCCCACTCCATTGCCGCCACGGTCACTTCCGCGCGGTGTGACTTCGGATGAACGCCCAGACCCACATGGCCTAAAAAGGCAAAAGGACGCAGATAAGCATTGGTGAAACCGTTTTTAGCCACCGCGTCTTTACACGCCTGCATGATCTCTTCCTGAGTGAAAGGGATCTCGATGCGATAAATTTTGGCTGAATCAAATAAACGCTGAATATGATCCTTAAGACGGAAAATAGCCGGACCCTTTGGCGTATCGTACGCGCGGATCCCTTCAAATACGGAGCTCCCATAATGAATGGCGTGACTGAGCACATGCGTGGTTGCTTGCTCATAAGGGATCAATTCGCCGTTGTGCCAAATGTATTGTGAAGTTTGTGTCATTACTTAAAACCTTATTTATTATATTGCCTGCTGTAGTGTGTGCAGATCGACTGACTGCACTTCAACCAGCTTATTTAATTGTGACGTCAATAGATAGATAGGTTTGTCACTATCTACCGTCATTTTGACGTGAAATAACTCTTCGTGGCCCTGGAGCTCAAGTTGGGTCAGGCGAAACCCGCGATGACGGGCGACGCGCAAAAAACGCTCGACTGCGATGGCCTGGTTGTTTACCGCTACGGTGAGTTGGTGTTTCATGGTGTTCGCTCCGTCAAAGGAAGTAAAATTAACTTTGCTGCTGCGTTTGCGTCAGCATTTCATGGTTTGCAGCGCCCGGCGGTACCAAAGGCCAGACGTTTTCTTTGTCATCGATACAGGCATGCAATATATAAGGCCCGGTCGAGGCCAGTAATTCATCGATCGCACCATCAACTTCATCTGCGCGGGTGATGGTCTGCCCCGGTATACCAAACACCGCAGCGAGCTGCACAAAGTCAGGGTTGTCTGACAAGTTGGTCTCACTGTAGCGGCCATCAAAAAAGAGCTGTTGCCACTGGCGTACCATGCCCAGACGCTGGTTATCCAGAATAACGATTTTAACCGGCAAGTTGTTACGTCGTATGGTGGCCAGTTCCTGAATATTCATCATGATCGAGCCATCTCCGGATACCGTGATCACCATGTCATCAGGCCGGGCAACCTGCGCGCCGATGGCTGCCGGTAAACCAAAGCCCATAGTGCCTGCTCCCCCGCTGCTCAGGTGGTTACTTGGATGACTAAAGCGCATGTGTTGCGCGACCCACATCTGGTGCTGGCCCACGTCACAACACACCACACCGCTGTCTGGCATTAAACGGCTCAAGCGGTTGAGCAGATAAGGGGCGAACACTTTGTCGCCGGGGTAGTCGTAACGCCAGGCGTGTTGTTCGGCCAGTGCGCTGATATGCGCCCGCCAGGGTGCCGGTGCCAATTCGCCCTGTAATAAAGGCAATGAAACTTTTAAATCCGCGATCAATGAAGCCGCAGCCGGTTTGCGCTTGCCCACTTCAGCCGGGTCAATATCCAGGTGGATCACTTTGGCGGCGGCGGCAAATTTTGCCAGATTGCCCGTCACCCGGTCATCGAAGCGCGCACCGATACACACCAGCAAATCGCACTCCTGCACCGCCAGGTTCGCCGCCTGACCACCATGCATTCCAAGCATCCCCAGGTCATACGCATAGTCAGGCTTGACGCTACCCAGTGCTTTAAGCGTCGACACCGCAGGCATCTGCGTGCGCTGCAAAAAGGCCATTAGCTCGGCCTGCGCATCTGCACTATGGACACCGCCACCAACATAGGCAACTGGCTTTTTCGCCTGCGCCAAAAGTGCATTGGCCTTGTCCAGCTCAAAACTCGACAACGGGGTTGGCTGATATGCCTCGGCCTGCCAGGCATGAAAAGGCACCTGCGCTTGCTGAATGTCTTTTGGGATATCCACTAATACAGGGCCCGGGCGGCCAGACTGAGCGATATGCATTGCCTGCTGTAATACTTCAGCCAGATCTTCGCCGCGCTCCACCATAAAGCTGTGTTTGGTACAGGAGAGTGACATGCCCAGTACATCGACCTCCTGGAACGCATCGGAGCCAATCGCGGCAGTGGGTACCTGGCCGGTGATCGCCAGCAGCGGTACCGAATCCATCATGGCATCAGCCAGTGCGGTGATCAGATTGGTGGCACCCGGCCCTGAGGTGGCAAAACACACGCCCAGTTTGCCGGTGCTTCTGGCGTAACCAACTGCCGCAAACCCGGCGCCTTGCTCATGACGCGTCAGGTAGTGCTTCAGCGGCGCACCGTACAGCGCATCGTAAATCGGCATGATGGCTCCACCCGGATACCCGAATACCGAACTCACCCCTTGTTTTACCAGCATGTCTATAACCAATTGTGCGCCTGTCATTGTTTTGCCCATTGCCCTTTGTCTTTGAATTTGGCCCTAAAACGAAAAAGCCCCCCGAACTTTTCAGTGCGGGGGGCTTTTTGCTAATACTTTTCGAACAGCACTAACCAGCCCCCGCGGTAATAATAATCACCACGTTGATAACCACGACTAGTAGAGAAACTGTTTTTAACATGTCACTGCTCTTTTTGAATAAACGATTAGTTTGCACTTGCTTTAGGCACGTCTTAAGCGTGCTGCTGTGCTCTTTTTTTATTAGTAACCCGTGAGGCCCCAACAAGTCAACCCCAAAAACTATGCTCTTTTCTTATCTTAAATTAAGCGAAAATAAAACTTTATCCAAAAAATATCAAACAAACAGATAAAAAATACCTCCCTTAAACATCTTACCCCTTCTGAGCTGACGTGAGTGATCTTTCCCACACAATTCATTCTTACCCGTCGCCACATTAATTTTTTGTGATTTACTCTGAGAATTGACTATGATGTACCCACTTTTTAACATTTGGAGTGCGCCATGCCTCACTTTATTCGCCTGACACATCTAATGGGTGTGCTCTTTATCGCCCTGTTTAGCCAGCTTGCTATCGCGCAACCCGCACTATGGAGTGTAGAAAAAAACGGGGTAACCTCTTATCTGTTTGGCACTGTGCATGTGGGTGATAGCAAAATGCACGGCCTGGATAACCGTATCAAAACGGCCATAGCAAACAGTCAGACGGTGGTAGTCGAGCTAAACACGCAAGCCATTGGCGCACTGGAGCTGCAACGCAGAACCCTGCCCTTTATGCTGCAAAAGCAGGGCCGCACCCTAAAAACCAGTTTATCTGCTGAGACCTATCAAAAAGTCCAGCGCTACTTTTCTGAGCGCCAAATTGACATTACTTTGTTCAATAACTATCAACCCTGGTTTGTGATGCTGACAATTTTACAACTGGAATATCAAAAAGCCGGGTTCAGTGAAGAATTTGGCATTGATAAACAAGTGATAGAGTATGCCGCAGGCTTAAACAAACCCATTATGGAACTGGAAAGCCTGGAGCAGCAACTCGCCCTGTTCAGCGCATTGGGCATTCAAAGCGACGCTATGCTGCTCGACACACTTAAGCAAGTTGAAGACTTCGACAGTTACTTTACCAGGATGATTAACGCCTGGAAAAATGGAGATTATCAGCAGCTTGATGTGTTTTATAAGCTCAGCTTTGATGACAGCAAATATGGTCAGCAAGCCGAGCAGGTGATGCTCATTGAACGTAATAATCACTGGGTAACAACACTCACCCCTAAGCTTACCAACAGCTCTCATTTCATTGCAGTTGGCGCGCTGCACCTGCCACAACAGCACGGCCTGATTAAACAGTTACAGGCACGAGGCTTTAAGGTAGAGCGCCTCAAGTGATTATCTTCAGCGCGACTTTTTTTGAGTCGCTTTTAAACCTTCTCGATTTACTTCGCGTCACAGAGATATCAACCCCCTATACTCGAAGAACAACAGGATGAAAAAAAATATCATGATTGGGGCACTGCTGGTGCTCAGTGCCGCCGCGCAGGCAAAAGAGACACGCACGCTGACACAGACTTTTGAGCTGGCCGACAGCAAAGAACTGGAAATTCAGTTTCCGATTGGCAAACTCAAAACACAAAGCCATACAGGCAAAACCATCGAGGTCACCATCGTCCTTGAGCCTGCTGAGTACGACATTGATAACATGGCAGATGTACTGGAAGACGTGCAGCTGGACAGTCGCCGGACGGGGGACGATTTAAGCCTGAGCATCAATAATAAGTATGTAAAACAACATTGGACTGTAAAAGTACCTGAATCGGTGGAGCTGGATGTTGAAATTGATGTCGGCAATGTCAAGCTGCTCGGATTAAACAATGATGCCGACGTCGAAATTGGCGTCGGTAATGTCAATATAGAGTCTAATGCCAAAGACTTTCGCCGCGTACGTTTTGACTCGGGTGTAGGAAAAACCCGCATATCCGATCTGCCAGGTGAAGCCAACACCGACCGTAACATGGTCGGTGAAACGTTGCGCTATCGCGGTGATGGTGAACACAGTCTCGATATCGAAGTGGGCGTTGGCAATATTACTCTGCGTCGCTAAACGATAATATTTTGCCCAGGGCGCGCTCCAGTGCGGCCTGCTCTACTGGCTTAAACAAATAGTCGGTCGCACCCAATTGCATGGCCGACTTAATTGCCTGCTCTGAGGTGTTTGCCGTCAGTACCAGAATTGGCGTCGACAACATCAGAGTCTGACGGATCTCCTTGATGGCTTTAAAACCATCCATAATGGGCATGTTCAAGTCCATCAGGATCACATCAAAAGATTGATGTGCCAATACGTCAACAGCCTGCCCACCATGGCTGGCGTGAATACTGGTTATACCCATACTTTCCAACATTTTTTCGATGATTTTGGCATTCAATTGGTTGTCTTCTACCAGCAGCACTTTGCTGTTGCGGGCCACACCACCGACTTGCTCCGGCTCCGGAAGCCGCTTCAAAGGCACACTAAGCAGCGCTTTTGTGCCGTGCGGCTCACGGGCAACAAAAGCCAGCTCACCAGACATAATCGCCAGCAGCAGGTTACAGCGCGCCAGACCCAGTTGTAAGCCCTGAAAGTGGTGCCCATTCGGATTGTTCCCCATGGGCGGTGCATTGACCAGCGCAATATTAAAACCCGGTCCGCTGTCTTCTATTTCACAGTAAAAGCGCCAGTTCACTTCTTCGTCCTGCGCGCTAACTTGCTCAACTCGGGCAGATAAACTGACGCCGCCCTGTTCGGTAAACTTCACTGCATTATCAAGTAATTGGCCTATCACCCAGCTCAGGCGCTCATGGTCGCATTCAAAGATTTTCTCGCTGTGGCTGTTAAAGTGATAGCTAAAATCCAGGCCTTTCTCTCTGGCTAACAACCGATAAGTGGCGACTGGCTGCCCCAGCGTATCGGTTAGCCGAGCTGGATGGCAATTTAGTTCTGGTTGCTGTTCGTCAGATAACCGATTGTAGTCTTCCACAGACGCGATCAGCGCTTTTAACTGCTGGGCGGCCTTGTTCGCCTGCGCCAGATAACCTTCACGCTGAGATTCCTGATACAAATGCAAATACCCCAACACCGCCTGTAGTGGCGTGCGCAATTCGTGGCTGGCACGGGCCAGAAACATCGCCCGGCTTTGATTGGCATGCTCTGCTTTAAGGCGTGTTTGCTGCAACCGCTCAATGGCGCTGGCGATACTGCGCTCCATCGGAAAAAATATCCATTTGATTTCCGCCAGAAGCAGAAAGAGTCCCAGCAACCACATCAGCAGTTGCAGGTTTCTGAGCCGCTCTATCTTGCCATTGGTAAAGTCTTCGAACAGCAATACGGCATGATCCAAATCTTGCAGCAACAACTGAGAACGGGTGTGAATTTCCTGGATCTGACTTAAACTGGGCTGATTAGCAGCGTTTGATAACAGCGCCATGTACTGTTTTAACTGATTATCCAAATCCCCTGGCTGAGCAAAATACCAGCTATGCAGCTGTTCGTTCAGGTGCACATAGTCGTCGCCATCGCGCATCAGCAAAAAGTCATGGTTACTTTGCAATAGCTGCAATGCATTGCTCAGAGCCTGACGGTCGGCGGCCACATTTTGCTCACCCATGATGATCACATACTCCAGGTGCAGCGCCGCTTTTTGCGACAGCATACGCTGCATACCCGCAATGTTAATCACCCTGGCAGCCTGTTTTTGCTGCTCCAGCAAATACAAAGTCAGCCCGGTTGTCATTGTCAGCAGCAATAACATAATCACCAGCGCGACCAGGTATTTCAGGCGATAGCGCGTAACCAGATTGTTCAAATCATCCCTCCATATGCCAGCCTAATCATCCAGGCGCCTGACTCTTTTCCAGTTTAGATTAAATTTCAAACTTTTGCCGACGGTGACTTGACACCCAGACGGCCAAAATGTTTCAATGCGTCCGTACCCTATTTTAT
Organism: Pseudoalteromonas rubra; assembly: GCF_004212645.1. Taxonomy (GTDB): domain Bacteria; phylum Pseudomonadota; class Gammaproteobacteria; order Enterobacterales; family Alteromonadaceae; genus Pseudoalteromonas; species Pseudoalteromonas rubra_G. The sequence goes on from NZ_PPUZ01000008.1 coordinate 43,435, forward strand.
CCAGACGGCCATGCATCCAAAAAGCGTGGACGTCTTAGGGCTGGAAGAGGTGCGTTATTCAGGTATTTGAGTGGAGGAGAGCAAACTCCCGCGAAACTCAAAGAGGGGAATTAACGCCGAGAAGCACTGCGTTTTGCTTGCGCAATGCTTCGGGCGACTGGGTTGAATCCCAGCGACTGTCACCAACACATTTGGTGGAGAGCTTCTGGTCTTAGAAACAATATGGCCAGCGGCCTATTCTTTTTAAGTCCATTGCTCTTCGAATTTTAAACGGTTCGGAGCGGGACTCTTTCCTGACTACCGGACCAGCAAGAAGTTCGGTAGAGATGAAATCACACGTTCAATTATCTGACCAGTTACCTGACTACCCGTTATGGACGGCTTTGGTCACGCCCTTTGATGCATACGATCAGGTCGATTATCACAGTTTACAGCAACTCGTCGCACAGCAGGTCGAAGCCAGCAATGGCATTTTGCTGCTTGGCAGTACCGGAGAAGGCCTGGCCCTGACCCTGGCCGAACAGCGCAAAATCGTCGAATTTGTCTGCGCACTCGCACCTGAGGTGCCAATCATGGTGGCCGTTGGCGGCATTAATTTGGCAGCCCAGTTAGAGTGGGTTGAGTTTTGTAACAGCCAAAACATCGATGCCCTGCTACTGGGCTCGCCCGTTTATGCCAAGCCCGGAGTGGTGGGTCAGACGCAGTGGTTCGACGCCTTACTCAGTGCCGCGAAGGTGCCCTGCATGATCTACAATGTCCCCGGACGCAGCGCCGTTGCAATCGCGCCCGAAGTGCTGACAAACCTGGCACACCACAACAACCTTTGGGCACTCAAAGAGGCCAGCGGCGACATTGCCACCTTTGAAGCCTTTCGCCGCGCCTTGCCAACTCTGGCCATTTACAGTGGTGACGACGCATTAATGCCCTATTTTGCACAAGCCGGTGCCGCCGGATTGGTTTCTGTGGCAGCCAATGCCTGGCCCACCCAAACCGCTGAGTTTGTTCGCCAAGCGTTGAGTGGTACCAGCCCCAACCTGTTTACCACCTGGGCCGATGCCATTAATAGCCTGTTTGCCGTCGCTAATCCCATCCCGGTAAAAACGCTGATGCACTTGCAGGGCCAGCTGGCAACGCCGCACCTCAGGCCCCCATTAACACATCTGGAACTGAAAAATCACGCGGCACTACATGCCGCCAATGAACAGATTTTATCCTGGAATTAAGAGACTCCCTATGACCTGGTCAACACTATTAGATAATTTAGAAAACGGTTCACAACGTGCAGCAAGCCAAGACGAGCACGGTAACTGGCATGCCAATGTCGAAGTTAAAGAAGGTATTCTGGCAGCCTTTCGTGCCGGTCAAAACACCGAATATCCCGGTGGCTTTGTCGATAAAGACAACCTGGCGCCGCGCGGTTTTGCTGCCGAGGATGCGGTTCGTATGGTGCCCGGAGGCAGCAGCGTGCGCCGCGGTGCCTATGTAGCGCCCGGCACCATCATAATGCCACCCGCCTACGTGAATATCGGTGCCTATATCGACAGCGGCACTATGGTCGACAGTCACGCGCTGGTGGGCTCCTGCGCCCAGATTGGTAAAAATGTCCACCTCAGTGCGGCCGTGCAGATCGGTGGCGTACTTGAGCCGGTTGGTGCCAGCCCGGTGGTGGTTGAGGATGATGCGTTCATCGGTGCAGGCTGTGTGCTGGTCGAAGGCGTTGTGGTAAAACAAGGCGCGGTGCTGGCACCAGGTGTGCGCTTGTCTGCCAGTATCCCGGTCTATGACTGTGTCAATGAGCGTACCCTGGAAAAAGGTGAAGCCATTCCCCCATTTGCCATAGTGATCCCAGGTTCGCGCCCGGCTTCCAGTGACTGGGCCAAAGCGCAAGGACTGAGCATGTCCTGTGCACTGATTGTCAAATACCGTGACGAGCAAAGTGACGCCTCATTAGAACTTGAAGAGGTGCTGCGCTAATGACCACTTTGAGTACGCCATTGCACGAGCAACTGACGGCCCTTTGCAGTAATATCGACACCCCGTTTTTTGTCTACGATCTGGATGCTCTGAGTGCCCATGTCAGCCAACTCACTGCGCAGAACGTGGTGAAACTTTGGTACGCCGTCAAAGCCAATCCATTATCCAGTGTGCTTAACACCCTGGATGACGCTGGCTTTAACTTTGATGTCGCAAGCCGGGGCGAGCTCACGCAGGTACTGGCCCAGGACATTGCGGCCGAACGCGTACTCAACACTGGGCCGGCCAAATCTCCGGCCCAAATCCAACATTTTCTCGATGCTGGTGTCACCACCTTTGTGGCTGAAAGCCTAAACCAGGTGCGCTGGTTAAACGATGCGGCCACGCAACATCAGAAAACCTTAACGGTGCTGCTACGTGTGCAGTTGCGCTGGCCAGCAGGCGACAAAAACCCGCTCGGTGGCGACAGCCTGACCCCGTTTGGACTCGGGTGTGAACAGTGGCAGCAACTCACGCTGAGCGACTATCCTGCACTGGATTTTGCAGGCCTGCATATTTTCCAGTGGGGCAATATGCTGGATGCGGCAAAACTTGCCAGCTTATGGCAGCAAATGGTGCCGCCTCTGAAGGCATTGAGTGACCAACTGGGCATGACGCTGAGGATCCTGGATCTGGGCGGCGGATTAGGCGTGCCTTATGAGCCGGATCAGCAACCGCTTGACTGGGATCAGATTATCGACAGCCTGGCCGCCATCAAGGCCGAAGCAGGCGTGCAGGAACTGTGGATGGAGTTGGGCCGCTATGCGGTCGCACATTGTGGCTACTATCTGAACCCGGTTGTAGAGCAAAAAGAAAACTATGACGAACATCAGCTGATCCTTGCAGGCGGTATCAATCACCTGCTGCGCCCGGCGGTAACCGGTCAGGCTTTTCCGGTCCATGCGCTGCGCACATCTACTGCCGCTGAGCGCCCGTATCATTTGCATGGTCCCTTGTGTACCGCACTGGATCACCTCGGGACTCACCCCCTGCCGGAGGACCTCGGGTATGGCGACTGGCTGATATTTGGCCAGTGTGGTGCCTATGGCTTTACCGAGAGTATGCCTTACTTTCTGTGCCATGAGCTGCCGGCTGAATATGTCTTTAAACAGGGCCAGCTGTACTGCATCCGGCAAAGTGAAAACGCCGACTATTACCTGAGGTAAGCATGAACACAATCACACAGCAACATATTCAGGTTGGTGAAATCGCCAACGGCCTGCCTTTGACTATCCCGGTTTACCGACTGCAGGGCAATGGCAGCGGGCCAAGCGTGTATATTCAGGCGAATATGCATGGTGCCGAGGTGCAGGGTAATGCGGTGATCTATGCACTGCTGGAGCAACTCAAGCACCTCTCCCTGGCGGGGGATATCACCCTGGTACCTTATGCCAACCCGATTGGCTGCAACCAGAAATCCGGTGAATTTACCCTGGGGCGCTTTGATCCCATTACCGGGGTTAACTGGAATCGCATGTATCATGATCACAGCGCTTTAGTACAGCATTGTCTTGCAGAACACGCTGAAGACTCAGATAAAGCGCTCATCGCCGCCTTTCGCGCGCAGTTATGTCAGGCAACCGAGGCACTGCTCGATGCACCTGCACATACCCTAACGACTGGCAAACGCATTGCACTGACACTGCAAAAACTGGCTCATCAGGCCGATATTGTGCTGGACCTGCACACCGGCCCGATTTCGGCTAAGCACTTATATTGCCCGGAATACGCCACAGACAGTGCGCGCTACTTTGATATTCCCCACGTGTTGTTGATCCCCAATGAATTTGACGGTGCGATGGATGAGGCCAGTTTCTGCCCCTGGTGGCAACTGAGTAGCGCCTTACAAGCGCAGGGCCGTGACTTTCCCGTTGCCGTGGAAGCCTTTACCGTGGAGCTGGGTTCTCAGGAAAAAATCGATCTGGATGAAGCGGTGGAAGATGCCAACAGCATCCTCAGCTACCTGACGCACAAAGAGGTGATAGCAAATGGCAGTCATCAACCAAAGAACATCAAACGCTATGCCTGCGCGCTCAAAGATTACCTGACCTACTATGCGCCCATGGGCGGTATGGTGGAATATAAGGCGCCACTGGGCGAACACATTAAAGCGGGAGACTGCATTGCGCGAATTTTGCGTATGGAGCAGTACTTGTCTGAAACGCCTTTGCATACACTACGCCTGGATAAAGATGCCATTGCCATCCTTCATTTTGCCTCGGCAAGCGTTAATCAGGGTACTGAATTATATAAGTTTTTCACAAATTACTACGAGCTGTAGTGGCCCTTGCGAATTGTCCTAGAGCTAGTTGGTATCACATACAGAATAGAACTACGATTGCGTGAGAGTAGGTGAGCAAACCTCACTTGCTAAGGTGGGGCGGCAACATACGTTGCCGCCGGCCTTTTTGAGCGTTAAAAAGGCTTAACACAAATTTTATTGAGCGCTGAATAGCACCCATCGCCGGTTGGACAGCCAAAATATGCCGCAGTGTCGCAACCAAGTGAATGACAGGCAGGCACGTCGGACTTGCCCCCTGCAATATGCGGTGTTTGTTGCTGCGACAGCGACTGAACGTGAGTGAGTTGCTTGATACTTTTTTTGTGTAGTTTAATTTTCATGTAAATCTCCTTTTATGCATTTTGCATAACTAACCTACTGCCATATTGAATAAAAATCAACCACCCATACCTTGACAAAATGACAGACAGGCCGCTTTGTCCTTCTTCGTCTTTTCTTTCTCGTGGTACTATGCTTATCAATTAATATTGACTAAGGACTGCCTGCTTATGAAACTCAGGATGCTCGCTGCGTTATCTTTGCTGACCTCTTCTGCTGTGCTCGCCAGTGAACAGGACGACCCGGACGACTTAGAGCTGATCAAACAATGTGTACTGAACGAGATCATCGCCGGAGATCAACAACAAACTGTTGCACAGCTCAAAGCCTACTGCCAGAAATTGAACGAAACCCGTCTCAGTAAGCTGGACCGCCGTATGGCGCGGGAAATGGTGACAGAAAACAACCGTAATGTGCTGACACCGCACAACCGCAACTATATTCTGCCGGCGACCTATGTCAAAAACCCAAACTCCCGGCCCTTTGACGGATTAAAAGCCATTCAGGAGGAAGAGGGTGAGCCACTCGATCATATGGAGGTCAAATACCAGATCTCGATGAAAGTGCCGCTGTATCGTCATTTTGAAGACAAAGATCAGGCAGTGTATGTTGGCGTGACACTACAATCCTACTGGCAGCTTTATAACAAAGATATTTCCTCCCCGTTTCGTGAAACCAATTACGAGCCGGAGATCTTCTGGGTTAACTTTTTAGACGATGAGAACGTACTGTGGGGTGACGAGATGGCCATTATTCTGGGCGCATCTCACCAGTCAAATGGCCGCAGCCAGCCGAACTCGCGTTCCTGGAACCGCCTCTATGCTAACTTTATCTGGGAATATGAGAGCTTCGTATTTAGCTTTAAGCCCTGGTACCGCCTGCCTGAGGATGACAAGCCCGAGCCATTAGCGGCAAAAGGCGATGATAACCCGGATATTCATAAATACATGGGTTATTTTGAACTCAGTGGTGCCTATCGGCATGGCAAGCATGAATTTGGCTTTATGACCCGGAACAATTTTAACAGCGACAACCATGGCGCCATACAGCTCGACTGGTCATTTCCTTTGCTGGGCTCTTCGCGGGTGCGTGGCTATGTGCAGTACTTCAATGGCTATGGCGAGAGTTTGATTGACTACAACGCCCATATTCAGCGTCTGGGCCTGGGTATCGCAGTCACCGATCTGCTCTAAGCTCACTATCACGGCCTGCTGGCGCAGGCCGTACAACCCTTATTTGATAACCACAAATATACCTTCAAATTTCGCCACCAGTACATCGCCATCATAGACGTTCACTGGCACCCGGTATTTCGCTTTGCCTTCATCATTGAGTGCGCTCAGCTCACCACTGCACTCGGCCAGTGTCACCGTCGCACAGGGTGCGGTCGTCAGGGGTTTAAGGTACTGAATATTGGCATCCGCCAACACAATATTCCCCTCCAGCGCCAGCTCTTTGAGTGCCAGATAAGTGGCCCCCCAGCCTGTTAAGGTCGCCATGCTGTAAACCGATCCGGCAAACATCGAGTTATGCAGGTTCAGGTTTGCTTTGAGATCCGCACGGGTCGAGAACTGCCAGTCGGTATAGCTTTCTACTTTAATGCCCATCGCATCGCTGATGGGGATCGACTCTCGCCAGGTATCCTGTAACACTTGTGTCCATTGCGGGTGGCGGAACCAGCCCGGCTCACAAGGGCGCTGTTTAACCATTTTCCAGTGCTGCACATCACCATAAGACAGGTGGGCTTTTTCAATCATTTTGTAGCCGTGGCGCTCATAAAAGGCCAGTGCCCGCTCTCTGGCAAACAGCACCAGCTCTTCGGCTTTTTGCGTCCAGGCGATTTTTTCCAGCTCATGCAGCAAGCGGCTACCAAGGTGATGACCACGATGCGCCTCATCAACCGCCATGTAACGGACCTGGGCTTGCTGTTGATTATTAAAATGCAAACGGGCCACGCCAAGCACCTGGCCTTCGTTATTTTTGATATAACGGTGCTCAGCTTCCTGCTCAAGGTCGTCCTGCTCGCTGCCTCTGGGCTGATCCCAGGGGGCTCGCAAAACCTGCCATCGTAATTGATAATACGCTTGCCAATCTTCACTGCTCTGTGGCGCTGTTATTTGAAACATGGTGACTCCTGTGCTTTTCCTGTCGCCGAGGCGATATGCTCGGCCTGTGCAACCTGCTCCCACTTTTTTACGGGGAACTTTTGTCTAATTTATGGACCTTACCTTACAAGAAAAGTGGGCGACTGGGAATGATTGGCCAGATTTGGCCAATTTGTCATGTAAATTCAACGAAACGCGCTGGCAGAACTGTGAAGCCCAGCTATGCTGATGTAACTATGCAAGATTTTATAACCGAACCCGGCACCATCAGTAACGAGTTTGTGCACCAGAGTCATCAGCTCGGGCACCTGCTGTATTGGCACAAGCATGGCAAAATCAGCATACAGGTACGTCAGGAAAAATCCTTACGCTGGTTACTGATAAACGACACACTGCAATCCGTGATTGAACTCAATCATCCGGAGAAACTGCTTTTTCCGCATTTACAGGTATTAGCTGCGTTGTGGCAAAAATGCCCCGCGCCTGGCAAAGTGCTGGAACTGGGGCTTGGCGCCGGTGCCATCCGGGATTATCTGCACATCAGCTACCCGGACTGCCAGATCACCTCTATCGATAATAACCCGGATATCATCCACTGCTACAAGCGCTATTTTGGCGGCGATCCTATCTCAAATGTCAGCTGCAGCGATGCCTATCAGGCACTGGAAAACAATGGCCATTATGACTGGATCATCCTGGATTTGTTCAGCCAGCTGGATGCGCCGCGGTTTTTGTACGAACACAAGTTTTACACACAAATTCGCGCCACACTCAACGAAGGCGGGCGACTGTATATTAATTTTCTTGCAGAGCATGATTCGCAATTAAAACAGCTCGAGCACCTGCTTATCACCAATTTTGGCAAAAAACCCTTCGTACACAAAGTGCCCGATTACGCCAATCACATTATTTCACTGACGCGCTGAGCACACGGCTGGATCACACCGACAAGTTAAAGGTCACCGGGCCATCGTTGCACAGGCTCACCTGCATATCGGCCGCAAAACGGCCTGTAGCGACACGCAATCCCGACGCTTTTGCCTGAGCAACAAAGTATTCGTAAAGCGCTTCGGCTTGCGCTGGCGTGGCTGCAGAGGAAAAGCTCGGGCGCATGCCTTTTTTGGTGTCCGCCGCCAGCGTAAACTGAGAAACCACCAGCAACTCGCCTTCAATGTCTCTCAGGCTCAGATTCATTTTGCCCTGTTCATCGGTGAAAATACGATAGTTACTGATTTTGTGCAGCAAGCTGTCTGCACTTTTTTGCTCGTCGGCCTTTTCGACACCAAGCAGGACCAGGATCCCCTGGCCAATTTGACCGACACACTCCCCCTCGACCACCACACTGGCCTGACTGACTCTTTGAATTAATCCCTGCACTGTTACCTCAATGGTTTGCGGATATGATTGATAATGCGCCTAATGTGCCAGCTTACACAGCAGCAGATCAGCAGCGCGACGTATGGCTTCGGAATATACTGCATTTGTGGCGCAGTGCCCAACTTCTTCGAGGATCAGCAAGCGGGCATTGAGTTGATCCGCCAGTGCCTGGGCCATGGCAAAGCGGCAGACATAATCGTGGCGGCTATGGATCATCCAGACCGGCAAATGCTTAAGCTGCTCGGCCTGATGAAAGATCTGTTGCTCCTGAATAAAGCAGCGCGAGTTAAAATAGTGCACCATGATCCTGGCCTGCTGTACCACAGCCTGTTCATGGTCCAGCTGATAGCGCTGTGCCTGACTGCCCACGCTCAGCTGGCGGTCCCAGTCATGCCACTGCTGCGCTGCCCGGCGCACCGCCACTTCGTCATCACAGTGGAGTAACTGCGCGTAGCGCGCCAATACCGCCTTGTAGTCGGCCTCTCCCTGACTGAACATCTGATAGCGCTCCGGATAGAATTGGGCGCCAACACCACTGACGCCATACAACCACTGTAAGTCACTCTTACACGCCAAAAAAGACGCCCACAGTATTAGGCCCTGCACCCGCTCGGGATGACGCTGAGCAAACAGCAATGCCAGCGTTGCGCCCCAGGAGCCACCGGCCAGTACACATTGGCTGATGTCCAGGTAAGACAGCAAATGGTCTATATCTTGTAGTAAATGCTCGGTGGTGTTAAACGTGAGTTGTTGCGGCGAAGACTGCCCACAGCCACGCTGGCTGTACAATATAATGCGATAGCGTTGTGGGTTAAAATAACTGGCTGAGCTGCGACACAAGCCGCTGCCCGGGCCACCGTGACAGATCACCACCGGGATCCCGGTCTCCAGACCAAATTCTTCTACGTGTAGCTGGTGTCCATCAGACACCGCCAAATGAAAACTCCGTCGCGGCGACTCCAGCCGATATAATTGCGTCATTGCACACCTCTTTATTCTGGTGTGTCTTGATCCTCACAATCCTTTTCGGACAAACAGGCAGTAAATTCGGCCCCTAACAGCACCACCATCCAGGACAAGTAAACCCAGACAAACAAAATAGGCACTGTGGCCAGGGCACCGTAGATCACCTCATACGAGGGGAAATGGCTGATATACAGGGCAAAGCCTTTTTTAGTTAGTTCAAATAACAAAGCCGCAAAAAACGCCCCGGGTATCGCTGCCTGATAAGACACGCGTGTATTTGGTACTAAAGTATAGAGCATAAAAAAGCCTGCCATGGAAATAACATAGGGCAAAAGCTTCAATAAGAAACCGCTGAACCCTGGGATCCCCTGATCGGCAAACGATACCAGCGAAACAATATATGAGGTCACCCCTATGCTGGCACCCAGCAACACAGGGCCCAGTGTCAGTACCATCCAGTAAATCGCAAAGGAAATCATCATGGGCCGGGACTTTTCAACCCGCCAGATACGATTAAGCGCCGCATCCACATTGCGGATCAGTAACAGCGCAACCGCCGTCAAAAAACCAATCCCCACTGCAGTCATCTCATTGGCATTACCGGTAAAGGCGCTGATATGAGATTTAATGGTATCTGTTGAGGTAGGCACAAAGTTATTAAAAATAAAGTTTTCTATTGCATCCCGGGCATCCTGAAAGCCGGGAAAGGCACTGAAAATCGCCACCCCAACCGCCACCAACGGGATCAGTGATAATAAGGTCACATACGCCAGATAACCGGCGTTGATGGTCAGTTGATCTTCCTGACAACGTTTAAAAAAGCGCTGCCACCAGTCGGGCTGGTTTCTGATCAAAGCACGACATTGCAAGTCAAGACGTTGCAACCGCAGGCGCCATAATTCATTCATCATTACACAGGTTTACAGAGTGAGTTTTGCACATCTTACCAATCCCAGTCATAATTCATAGGGTCAGATTTAAGTATAAGCCGTTATGTATCAACTGCATTAGGAAAGCCGATGAACAATTCTGTGTTAACAACGAGCCTCATTATCTTAAGCCTGAGCCTGCTCAGTGCCTGTCAAAGCGCGTACTACGCCGCCTGGGAAAAAGTCGGGGTGCATAAGCGCGAGATTTTAGTGGACCGTGTAGAAAATACCAAAGAAGCACAACAGGCCACGCAACAGGAGTTTCAGTCTGCGCTGGAGCGCCTGACCACTTTGATTAACTTTGATGGTGGCGAATTACAAAGCGTGTATCAGCAACTCAATGATGATTACCTTGCCAGTGAAGCCGCAGCGCAAGACGTGCGCACAAACATAGACAAGGTAGAGGATGTAGCCGAGGCCTTGTTCTCTGAATGGCAGGACGAACTGACGCAGTATTCGAGCGCCAAACTTAAGCGCCAGAGCGAGCAAAAACTGCGTCAAACGCAGCGCCAGTTTGACAAGCTACTGCGCTCAATGCGCGCCAGCGAAGCCAAAATGCAGCCGGTCCTGGATTCACTCAAAGACAATGTGCTGTACTTAAAGCACAACCTCAATGCCCAGGCGATTGCCGCCATCAAAGGCGAATTCAGTGGTTTAAAACGCGATATTCAGTCGCTTATCACGGATATGAACCGCTCTATTGAGGACTCCAACGCCTTTATTGCCAGCATGAATAGTACCAATCAGTCATAGGCGAATCGCAATACTCAGCAACGGTTAGCTCAGCCCATTAACCGTTGCTGATGTACTACTGGGCAAAGATCACCTGTAAATCGCAGTTAAAAATGGGAATGGCTGCATAACTGCGATGACCCATTACCCGATAAGTGGCTGCGGGCTTCTCTCCAAATCGCGTCTGTACTGTGTGTGAAGTAACTTGATAGGCTTGCTGCATGGTCCCCTGACCGCTATCCCAGATCAGAGTTAGATAAGGATGGTTATAGAGCCACTTCCCTTGCGTCATTGTGTCCGTAAGCAACCAGTCTCCCGTTGCCTTTAGCTCAATCTGAAATGCGTCCAACGCGCAATTGTGTGAAAACACCACCTCAGGCAAAGCCACTTGCGCCTGCTCACCGGGAAAGTACAGGCCGTAATTTCCTTCACTGAAACGATGATATTCGCCGTTAAACTCTTGCACATCGAGCCCGCTATATCCTAACGCTTGTACCACCTCAGACAGCTGCGAGATCAGCACATCATTTTGATCCGCGGGAAAACGATTCAGGCGAACAGTATCACTGTCACTGTTGTACTCTTTAGGCACAGCAAGGTCATTCAAGACGTAATTTATATTGGCCTGCTCTAACTGACTCACCAACCTCTTTTGCTCTGAATCGTCTAAAGACGAGTGGAACACATGGACCACAGGGTGAGTGCTGCAGGCACTCAGCAACACGCACCCAACCAACGACCATAACCGCATGAAAATTCCTTATTCTTATCATTATGGTCTGAGTAGACCACAGCCGCCCGACATCTGTCCATTGTGCCATCGCGACTTACGGCATCAGTGACTACGCGTCAGCCAGTTTTGCACTGCGGTTTTAGGATACACAATCTCTTTAAATAAACGATGGCGCTCAAACTTCAGGTCGCTTTCCTGACTGGGTAAGCCAGCTTGTACCTGGCTATGATGTTCATTAAATCGTGAGATCAGTGTCAATTTGTCTCTGCCCTGATTGAGCTGAGTATTGAGATAACCACGCACATCATCTGCTGTCATTAACCCCGATGCCTCTAAGTTCATCAGATCTTTTTTTAGTGCAGAACGGATCCCCATGGAGTGTCTCCTGTTGTCATAATTTACAAAAGCCGCAGCGAATGACTGCTAAAAGCGACGGCCCTGGGCCGCCCGACTCCGATCGGCGTGCAAGATACACACCAAATGCTGCAATTACATTAAAGACACGGTGACAAACGAAAAAGTTTCGTGGTTCACCGCAGCGTCGCGCTATACTGTCGCAAAACATCCAGTGAGGTTGTGATATGAATCAAGAATTTATCGAAATTGAGCTCGAAGAAGAGCCAATTGAACTTTGTAACCTGTTAAAAGTATTAGACTTTGCAGAAAGTGGCGGGCAAGCAAAGCAGCTTATTGCGGCAGGATATGTGGGCGTTAACGGCGAGCTTTGTACGGTTAAACGCAAGAAATTGTACGCCGGTGACACTCTCTATTTTAACGAAGAAACCTTTATGCTGACCCTGGCAGAAGGTGCCATTCCCGCCGAGCGCGTCCAGCCAACACCACCAGTTGCGCACCAAAGCAGTGCACCTGCAGCCTCTGATAAAGGCAAAAAGTCTAGTCAGTCAGGCAAAAAGCGACGCAATAAGCAAAAAAATAATGTCGACAGTGTGACGGGCAGAAAGCCCATTTCGTTTGGATAAACCGGAGCGTATCACATGAGTATCTGGTATCGACCTGTCACTTTGGCAGAGTGTCAGGCGCTGGATGAAGGCTATCAGCAAAAAGGCACCCTGATGAAAACCTTAGGGATCAGCATCAGTGAAATTGGCGATGATTACCTGGTAGCCACTATGCCGGCGACCCCGGCACACCACAATCCGCTTGGCATGGTCCACGGCGGCGCCAACGTGGCACTGGCCGAAACCGTGGCCAGCTATGCGGCCAACTTTGTGGTCGACTTTGAGCGATTTTATTGTGTTGGTCAGGAGATCAATGCCAATCACCTTAAAGCATCACGCAATGGCACCCTCACCGCCACAGCCCGGCCTTTGCACTTGGGTAGACGCACCTCGGTCTGGGAGGTGAAAATCGTCAATGCACGGGGCGAACTCTGCTGTGTTGCCCGTATGACCGCCGCCGTTGTTGAACGTCGATGACATTAACCACTGCCCGTTTGATATAGCGCAAGTCATTTCATTATTTACAATAGCACAATGATCTCAAGCCAAATTCGGAGGCTGAGATCGTGCTCCCGCAAAAACGCCTGATTATTATTCTCCACTGTGTGATTGTCTGCGGACTGTTACTCATTTTCACCGGCCATACCCTGCTAAGCGCACAGTGGCTCGCAGAGCTGGGCCCCACAGGGTATGCCCTCGGTGCAGCCTGCATTGCCATTGGCCTGATCTGCTCCTTGCCCACCAAAATCTATCTGACTATCCTGCTGATGCGCAGAGAAAAGTAACGGCCGCGTTACTGCTGAGCGTGATTTTGCCTCCCTGCAGGCATTTCGCTACAATTTCTCTCTCAGTTTTTCACTCAGATATATCCATGGACCACATAGATACAGTGATCATTGGCGCCGGAGTCGTGGGCTTAAGCATCGCAGCCCGACTCAGTCAGACCCGCCCGGTGCTGGTCATCGACCAGATGGGGCAATTCGGCGAACACACCAGCAGCCGCAACAGCGAAGTGATCCATGCCGGGCTCTATTATGATGAGCACAGCCTCAAAGCGCGCCTGTGTGTGCGTGGCAAAGCCTTGCTGTATGAGCATTGCGAGCGCTTCCACGTACCGGCTAAGCGACTCGGTAAAATTTTATTTGCGCGCACAGCCGCAGAGCAAGACAAGCTGGCTGCAATCGAGGTGCAGGCAAAGCGCAATGGTGTACACGACCTGACGCCACTTAGCCAGGCACAAATTAACGAGATGGCACCCGGACTGCGTGCCAGTGCTGCACTGTTTTCTCCGTCTACCGGCATTATCGACAGTCATCAGTTGATGCTGTCTTTGGTGCATCAGCTGGTGCAAGCAGGTGGTAACCAGGTCTGCCACACCCGCTTTGACTCGGCACACCCAACGGCCAACGGGTTTGACCTGGCCCTGGATTGTGACGGCGAAGACTTTAAGCTGAGCTGTAATACGCTGATCAATGCAGGCGGCCTGTTTGCGCAGGATAATGCCAAACGCATCCATGGGCTGGCAGCAAACCACATTCCACAAAGCCATTTATGTCGTGGTCAGTATTTTTGTTATCAGGGTGCCCATCCATTTCATCATCTTATCTATCCAATGCCGGAGCAACATGGCCTGGGGATCCACGCCACGTTAGACATGGCCGGTCAACTCAGGTTTGGGCCCGACACCCAGTTTATTGATAAGCTGGATTACCAGGTGGACGCTCAGGCAAAAGCCCGTTTTGTGGCAGCCATCCAAAGCTACTGGCCCGCACTGGACCCTGAGCGGCTGCAGCCGGACTATGCGGGAATAAGACCTAAGCTCTATCGAAGTCAGGGGCAGGATTTTGTGATTGAAGGGCACCATCACCATGGGATTAATGCTCTTATCAACCTGTTTGGTATTGAATCACCCGGGCTGACCGCCAGTCTGGCGATCGCCGAGTATGTTGAAGCACAGCTTAATGGCTAGAGCTCTTCAAGCTTTTTGCTGCGCTCCTGCATCAGTTTTTCGATGTTCTGCGCATCCTGAACCAGCTTTTTAATGTCGGTCGGGCTCATGTTGGCGGGTAAATCTTTGGGAATGCGGCCGGCATCCTGTTGCTCTTTTAACTGCTTAAGGATCTCGGTATTTTCCGCCGCCATAATGGTGATTTTGCTCGGATCCAGCGTCATTTCTTCACTATGCCCGCGGGCATTTGGCCGATCTGAATAGTGCCAGTTGCCCTGGGCGTCCTGCCATTTATAGATTTTACTGGGTTTTTGTTGAGGCGCAGGTTCATCCGAACTGTTTACGATATCCACCGCTTTATCCAGCTGCTGCTTTGACTCATCCAGTATTTGCTGGACCTGCGTCTGCGCCTTGCCGAGGATATCATCAAGGCTGAGCCAGGTACGGCCGTCGGGCCGCTTTAAAACAAACAGCGATGCCACGCCGACCAGCATCACCATAATTAACAGATAACTTGCATACTTCATTGCGGCACTCCTTTTATATCGAGGCCATACTTTAACAGTATAGAGCGATATTCGGTAGAGTGACGAAAGCGCTTAAAGAAATCACGAAATTGTGCGCAGCCTTTTAGTCCCAGCGCACTGCGATTAAACTGTAACTGCAATGCCGCGGTATCGACCACCTGATGCACTTTAAGCGCAGTGACAAATTTGGGATTGCTCAGCTGGAGCCAGCGAATTGCGGGCAGACTCATCAGCGCAAAGCGACGGTCCTCTTTCACAGGCGAGGCGAGCGCATCCAGCATCTCCCGCTCAGAGTAAAACAGCTTCTGCTGCAACTGCCCCTGTGTCAGTTCCTCCTCTACGGTCGGGTAGGTGTAGCCAAACCGGCCAAGCATAATGAAATCCTGATAACCCTGTGTGGGTACTACGGCGTCCTGATGGGTGATCAGTACGTCCTTTACCCAGTATAACCCGGGGCTCCAACACATGGGACTATCACCCCGGTACCAGGATTCTGACTCCATTCGCACCTGGATCCTGTCGTGGCTGATCAGCTTTTTTGAGCGCTCTTCCGGAATATAATCTACGTCCACCGGCGCGCCATTCAGAGTAAAATGGGTTAGCAGCTCAGGGAGCACACCGGGGCGCTCAGGGTCGCCGGTCACAAAAGGCGGAAAGGCGTTGTAGGGTAAGGCGACACGCAACACCGACAACTCGCTTCCTGTCGGTGGCAGGGGCGAGACAGCACTGTGACCACTGATTGACACCAGCAACAGAACAAACAAACTGCATATTGTGCGCATCGCATTCACCCACTCTTTTCCCCTCGTTAGTCACAGTGTAGCGTTTCTGTCTCATTTGTGACAAAAAAGCGGACCGGGCTGTATCGCCGGGTCCGCTTATTATATTCGAGCTCTGACAGAGGCGTTTAAATGCCATCCCCGTCAATGTGTAAGCCACATTCCCGGTTAAGGCCAAAGAAACGGGTTTCTTCTTCGCTCATACCTGGCTCCAGTTTACGGGTGGTATGCACATCACCCATAGACACATAACCTTGCTCCCACAGCGGATGATAAGACAAGCCATGTTTGGTCAGATACTGATACACGTCGCGGTTGTGCCAGTCGATGATCGGATACACTTTCACCGTCCCTCGGCTGATCTCTAAGATCTGTTTGTCGGCACGGGTCGAAGACTGCTGACGGCGTAAACCACTGAACCAAGTTCCAGCCTGTAACTCGTTCAGTGCACGGGTCATCGGCTCTACCTTGTTCAGCGTGTTATAGCGCTTAATGCCCTCTTCGCCCTGCTCCCACAGCTTACCGTACTTGGCTTCCTGCCATGCCGGGCCCTGTATCGCACGATAGACTTTCAGATTCAGGTTCAGCTGTTCAGTCAGCTCATCAATAAACCGATAGGTTTCCGGGAACAAATACCCGGTGTCCGTCAGTACCACAGGAATATCTGGACGCTGACGGGTTACCAGATGCAGCATCACTGCGGCCTGGATGCCAAAGCTGGACGATAAAATCGGGTTATCTGGCAAGTTTTCCAGTGCCCAGGCCACCCGCTCTTCAACACTCTTTTGCGCCAGCATGCCGTTGGCATCATTCAATAATGCCTGCTGTGAGGCCTTATCCAGTGTCAGGATTTGTTTAAAGTCACTCATTACTCATTCCCAGTGTTCCACCACAACTCAAGCTGTGGTCAGGGGCGCCGAGCGCCCACTGTATTATGCATGGAAGTCGGTTTTAGATACCTTAACTTCAGCCACAATTTCCTTACGGATCACAAAGTCACCAAAACATTCATCCGGCTGACGCTCTTTGGCCCACTGACCAATCAGCTCGTCCAGTGCCGGCAGGTAAACCTCTTCACCGACATTTTCCAGATACAGTTTCGGGATCCGCGTCCCGGCCCGGTTACCGCCCAGGTACACGTTATATTTGCCCGGTCCTTTACCGACAAAGCCAATTTCTGCCAGCATGGCGCGGCCACAGCCGTTTGGACAACCCACCACACGCAAGATGATGTCGTCATCAGCAATCCCATGTTTGGCCAGGATAACTTCGGTTTTTTCAATCAGATCAGGCAGGTAACGCTCTGCTTCTGCCATGGCAAGCGGACACGTTGGCAAAGACACACAGGCCATCGAGTTCTTACGCTGCTCGGTGTGCGTGTCATCGATCAGGCCGTGTTCACGGGCCAGCTGCTCAATTTCCGCCTTTTGCTCAGCAGGCACACCCGCAATGATCAGGTTCTGGTTCGCCGTCATGCGGAAATCGCCCTGATGGATCTCGGCAATTTTGCGGCAACCGGTTTTCAGCGGCTTGCCCGGGTAATCCAAAATTCGGCCACTTTGAATAAATACCGTCAGGTGGTGCTTACCATCAATGCCTTCAACCCAGCCAATGCGGTCGCCACGATGGGTGAATTCATACGGACGACTCGGCGCAAAGGTCACACCGGCACGTTTTTCTACTTCCGCTTTAAACGCATCGGTACCAAAGGTATCCAGGGTATACTTGGTTTTCGCATTCTTACGATTCGCACGGTTACCCCAGTCACGCTGTACACCCACCACGTGCTCGGCTACCGCCAGCGTGTCGTCCAGGCTGATAAAACCAAAGTCATCCGCCTTACGTGGATAGGTGTTCACATCACCATGGGTCATGGCCAGACCACCACCCACCAGAACGTTAAAGCCGACCAGCTTGCCGTCTTCAGCAATGGCGACAAAGTTCAGGTCGTTGGCGTGCACATCCACTTCGTTATTCGGTGGAATAGTCACTGTGGTTTTGAACTTACGTGGTAAGTAAGTGCTACCTAATACCGGCTCTTCTTCGGTGGTTTCCTGCTTTTCACCGTTTAGCCAGATCTCGGCGTAGGCGCGGGTTTTTGGCAGCAAATGCTCAGAAATGCGTGCCGCCCACTCGTAGGCTTCCTGGTGCAACTCAGACTCAACCGGGTTGGTGGTACACAGTACGTTACGGTTTACGTCACCGGCGGTGGCGATGGAGTCAATGCCCACATCATTCAGCGTCAGGTGCATTTCTTTAATGTGTGGCTTCAATACACCGTGGAACTGGAAGGTCTGACGCGTGGTCAGACGAATGCTGCCATACTCGGTTTTTTCTTCGGCAAACTTATCAATCGCCAACCACTGATGTGGCTTGATGATCCCGCCCGGCATCCGCGCACGCAGCATGACGTTGTGCATCGGCTCCAGCTTTTGCTTGAGTCGCTCGGCACGAATGTCGCGGTCATCCTGCTGATACATGCCGTGAAAACGGATCAGCTGGAAGTTGTCGTCAGTAAATCCGCCGGTCAGCTGATCGCCCAAGTCGGTTTTAATGGTGCCACGCAGCAGGTTGCTCTGGGTTTTCAAACGCTCGTTATCAGACAGTTTGGCGTTCGGGTCGAGCTTACTGTTGGGTTTGTAATCGCTATTGCTCATCTTTATTCCTAAATTCTTACACTGTGACGGTGTGTACAGACTAATCCCGCAGGATTAGTACACGTCTTTTTGATAGCGACCCGCGCTGCGTAACTCTTTGAGATACTCTTCAGCTTCCTCGTCGCTCTTGCCTGCATACTGCTTAACGATGTCTACTAATGCCTGATGAACGTCCTTGGCCATACGGCTGGCGTCTCCACACACATAAAAGTGCGCACCATTTTGCAACCATGTATATACGTCCTGACCCTTTTCGCGTAAACGGTCCTGAACGTAGATTTTTTCTGCCTGATCCCGGCTAAAGGCCAGATCAATGCGATTCAGTACGCCCGATTTCACGTACTTTTGTAATTCAACCTGATACAGGAAATCCTGAGTAAAGTGCGGGTTACCAAAGAATAACCAGTTGTCGCCCTCAGCATCGCGTGCCTCGCGCTCTTGCAAGAAGGCGCGGAATGGCGCAATACCGGTACCCGGGCCGACCATGATCACGGGCGTATTGTCATCTGCTGGCAAACGGAAATTGTCGTTATGCTCACTGAACACTTTAACTTGCGTGCCTTCCTCAACGCGGTGCGCCAGGAAGCCAGAGCAACCGCCCTGATGGGTTTCACCAAAGGCGTCAAACTCCACCAGACCCACGGTCAGGTGCACTTCTTCGTCCACCTCAGCCTGGCTCGACGCAATAGAATACAAACGAGGCTGGATCTTACGACAGCTGTCGACCAGTGCCTGCGCACTGAGCGTGCCAGGCTGTTGCTTGATGATATCGAAGATCTGACGCGCTTCGATGTACTCACGCAGCGCCGCCTTATCACTGGCCAGTGCACTCAGCTCTGCGTTATTCGTTGCAGCCGCGTACTTTTCAACAAAGCCAGGGTAAGACTGAGTCAGTTCCAGCTTTTCAATCAAAGCTGTACGCAGTGTCAATGTCTCGTTACCCAGCGTGACTTCGCTGTCGCCTTCAAGACCAAGCAGGGCAATCACTTCGTCCACACGTTGTTCGTCATTGAGGAAGAAGACGCCCAGTGAATCACCCGGCTGATATTGAATGTCAGACCCCTCGAGTGAAATTTCGACGTGGCGAACATCTTTAGTCGAGTTACGGCCAGTGATCTTCTGAACCACAGAGATTTCTGCGCTGAACGGGTTTTGTTTGGTGTACTGGCTGGCATGCGCACCTGCCGTTGCCAGCGGCATGGCCACTACGTTAGCACCGCCTTGTTGTTGCTGTGCCTTTAGCGCAGGTTCAAAGGCATCGAGTGCACTGTCAATCCAGGCTGCTGCCTGCTCTTCATAGTCTACGTCCAGATCAGCACGCGCAACCACAGACTCGGCGCCCAGCTTTTGCAGACGCTCTTCAAAATCAATGGCCGTCTGACAGAAAAATTCATAGCTTGAATCACCCAGGCCCAGCACTGCGATTTTAACACCGTCCAGTTTCGGGGCTTTTTTACCGCTCAAAAAGGCGTGCAAGGTTTCTGCGTCTTCAGGTGGCTCACCTTCACCATAGGTCGAAACAGCCACAGCGATAAATTGCTCTTTCTTCAGCGCCGCAGGCTTGTAGTCAGCCATATTAACCAGCTTGGTTTGCAGGCCGCGTGCTTTAGCAGCACTTTCTAATTGCGCCGCAACCCCTTTGGCATTACCGGTCTGAGAGCCGTATAAAATCGTCAAAGGTGCCGCTTCTGCAGCCGCCGCAGGTGCCTGCCCTAAAGTGCCGGCTAGTGCGGCGGTGTTGGCATTGGCAGCCAGATAACCACTGACCCAGGCCTGCTGGATCGGATTAAGCTCCGCCACTAACCCCTGTAATTTTTGCAGTTGTTCTTGTGTCAGCGGACTGGCCGCGGCACTGAGTTGACTTAACAACATGATGATTGTTTCCCCATAACCCTTAGATAGCTTGCCCCGCCGAACTGCCCGGCGGTTCCACCCGCGCCCATAGATGCAATTCGGTCATTTTCTTAGCATGCAGGATACGCAACTCACCGCACGACAAAAAGAACAGTATCTGCTTTGTTATTCCATTTGGTTATGGATATTCAAAAACTCCAAATAAAACAGATTAAAAATAATTGTACCGATTTTTACAATTAAAAAGTTAACGACAATGTAACAAAAACCCTTTAAACTCCCACTCGGTTTTTTACAACCAAACAACAATATAAATTAAAAATAGAACACGGGAATAATAAAATGATTACAATAAAAGGGCCTTTGTGCCTGACAATGGGCCTGGCTGGCAGCGCGTTAAGCCTGCTCAGTACCATGGCATGGGGACAGGTAGACAACGGAGATTTCGAGCAGTGGCAGCTGGGTAAACCCAGCAACTGGACCACCATTGATTCGGGTATCTCTTTGACTACCGAACAGAATCGCGTTTACAGCGGACAAACGGCGGCGGCCGTCAATGTGCTGACAACAACGCAGGGGAATACCGATCTGGCGCAAACCGTCACGGTTGAGGCCGGCAAAACCTACACCTTCAGTACCTGGGTCTACCATACTGAAGGCGGCGTCAGGGCTCGCCTGGTCGCTGACGGTTATCACAATTATTCGGATCCGCAACAGTTAAACCAATGGCAACAACTGCGCCATGATTATACGGCCACCAGCAATGGCCAAATCACGGTAGGACTGCGCTTTTATGACGTCAGCGGATTTGATGGCAATGAAACCGTGTATGTTGATAACTTTCAGCCCAGCGGCACTACGAGCACGCCACCGCCTACCGGTGGGGCCTGTCAGGCCAATGCGCTGACCTTCAACCTGACCACAGACAAGTACGGTGAGGAAACCAGCTGGGTGATTAAAAACGCGTCAAATACGACTGTTGCCAGCGGTCAGAATTATGGTGCCAGTCAGAGCTACAGTGAAAACCTGTGCTTAACCGACGGTTCATACACTTTTACGATATCTGACAGCTATGGGGACGGCATTTGTTGCAGTTATGGAAACGGTTCATATAGCCTGAACGGTCCATCCGGGACGATAGCGTCAGGTAGCCAGTTCACGTCATCGGCTTCGCACAG
Organism: Pseudoalteromonas rubra; assembly: GCF_004212645.1. Taxonomy (GTDB): domain Bacteria; phylum Pseudomonadota; class Gammaproteobacteria; order Enterobacterales; family Alteromonadaceae; genus Pseudoalteromonas; species Pseudoalteromonas rubra_G. Next base: position 64,812 of record NZ_PPUZ01000008.1, read on the forward strand.
CTTCACGCTGGGCACCGATAATGGCGGTGGCGACGGTGGTGGTGATACGCCTACCGGCTACTACAGTGCTGCTGCGGGTTTATCGGGTTACGCCCTGAAAACGGCCCTGCACAACATCATTGCCAGCCATAATAATCAGGGTTATGGCGCTATCTGGTCGTTCATTGATCAATACGAGCGCGACCGCTACTTTGAGAACAATGGCACAGTGCTGGACCGCTACTCTGAAAAGCCAACCGGCACGGACAGTCACGAGTTTACAGCGGTGGGCGATCAGTGTGGCACCGCACGCATTGAGGGCGATTGCTACAACCGTGAGCATTCATTCCCGAAAAGCTGGTTTGGTGGCAAAATTGAGCCCATGAACTCAGACATTCACCATATCTTTGCCTCCGACGGTTATGTGAATAACCGCCGCAGCAGCTTCCCGTTTGGCGAAGTGGGCAGCAGTACTTATGTCTCAAGCAACGGCAGTAAAGTGGGCAGCGCCTCGGGCATAGGTTACAGCGGTACTGTGTTTGAGCCGATTGATCAGTTCAAGGGCGACTTTGCCCGCGCTTATTTTTATATGGCCACACGCTATCAGGATCGTATCAGTAGCTGGCAGAACAATTCCAGCTACAGCGATGCGGTACTTAATGGCAGCAGTGATCAGGTCTTTGAGGCCTGGGTAGTTACTATGCTCAAACGCTGGCATCAGGCCGATCCGGTTGATGCACTGGAGCGTGCCCGCAACGAAGGTGCCTATCAGTTCCAGGGCAACCGCAACCCGTTTGTGGACCACCCTGAGTTTGTAGAGCAGATCTGGTAATTCATGCCCTTCCAGTAATAGGTATCAGGCTCAGCGCACAAGGCCGTGGCTGAGCCGAATCAAAAGGCAGACTGTGGTTCACCTTCACAGGTTTACCTTTACAGGTTTACCTTCACAGGTTTGCCTTCTTTCATACATCGACTTTCAATCCACCACCGCGCAAAATGATCCTGACCGTTTGTCGCAAAGCCCTAAACTGCACGCCCTGAACACATTGCTCTGCTTGTCTTTTATCGTTCATGTGACGAGGAGGCTACATGATGATGGGAGGTGAGTATGCTTAATTCAGGAAACGGCTATACCGCTCCTCCTCCGAACAGTATCAGAGTGGCCAGTAGGGCCAGGTCTAAGCTAATAAAAAAGCGAGCATACCAAGGTATGCTCGCTGCAGAATAAAAAACCGGCCTAGTCCGTTAGACCGTAACCTACTCAACGGGTTGTGAGCTAATAAGCTAACGCCAGTGAACAGCCACAGACGTTTATCTGGGCTCTATGGTTAAGGGAGAAAGAGTAATTTTTGCGTTGTTGCTGGCGCCCATGTAACCGCTGTAATTTTGGCCCTCAAATAAGGTGTAAAACACGTCTACATAGTCATCGTCGTTGCTGAACCAGTGATCTGGCATCGCTTTTATCAACTGATTGGTCAGCTGAGGAATGATCGCATAACCCTGTACATTGGGATCCGGAATGGTGCGCATGACCTGAGTGACGATGTCCAGGAAAGTCGTCGCTAAATCTTTGTAGTTGGTGTTGTCATCCTGCTCCATCAGTAATACATCTGCGGCCTGCCAGCGATAACGCTCCCAGTGGATCAGGATCTGGTTTGGCGTGTAGTCAGTGCCGTCATGATCCAGGTAGGGCATATCAACAATATCCAGAACTGGCTCATCCCGTGACGGACTTACCCCTGTGACAATGCCGTAGACTTCCGCTTTACCCAGTACCCAGGGCTCCTGATCATTGTTCAGGCGAATACGTTTCAAAACACTGGTCGAAATGGCTTCTGACTGAATCGTCATTTGGTTCGTTTGCAGCATATTATTTGAAAAACGCTCAACCGATTGCGTTTCTCTGGCGCTGCTGAAAATGTTCTGCATCACGGCCAGCCCTTCACGGCGCACCTGCTGTTGATCCAGCTCCAGTACGAGCACCGGACGCTGCGGCATTTGCTGCGCATCTAACAGATGCAGCTGGCCATCACTGTCATAGGCTTCGACATGGATCCAGGTTTTATCATCCCCTTTCGGTGCAAAGGCGATCAACGGCTCTTCGCCTTCCTGCCATTGGCTCAGCATGTCAGCCGAAGCCAGACGCAATTGATAGAGGTTGCTGTCGCTTTGTGGCAAGCCTTTCAATAGCCGAGTTTGCGTGCTTGCCTGGCCAATCAATGATTGTGCCTGTTGTGACACTTGCATATCCTGCACCGTCAGACGTGGCTGACTGGCCAGTGCTGACTGCCAGCGTGAACCCTGCTGCGACAACTCTTGCGCCAGAGACTTCGCCATCACTTTTTTGATATCACTGACCTGGAAGGCCTGTGGATTAAAGCGGTCAATTTGCGCCAGCGGCGCTGCCAGGTTATTAACGGCCTCAGCCGGAGCTGCGGTTGCGCTTGCTGCTGCACTCAGGCTCAGGGCCAGTGCAGATAAGGTCATCTGAGATATGCGTTTCATTGTTATAATTCTCCAGAAATAATCCTGTTCCGGCCTCACCTGAACCACGGGAAGCCACCTCTCGTGTGCCAGAACAAGATAAAACACGAAAATCAAATTATCAACACATTAATATAAAATTTACATAAGAAAATTAACAAAAAATGAATATATTTATGTTTTTCAAGTGCTTTAGATATTAAAAAACAAGTAAGAATTAGATCTTTTAAGCAACAAGAGTGATGACTCTATTTGGTTTGGTTCATTATTAGTGGCAAGGAAACAGTGCCAAACAGGCAATATACCGGCAACCCTGAGCCGGCCAGAGCGCCTGAACCCATGAGTTAAAGCAGGAGTCATAACTTCTCACAAGAGTACAGAGTGATTTCCATACCCGCATCGATTGCACCGACGACAGAGCGCCGAAGTCAGTATCCAGATGCAGCGCCTGAGGCTGCTCAACATTGCGAAAGCCAATAGCGTGATGTGGCTCACGTAAGGTGGTCGAGCCTCGTAGACGCAGGAGTCATTACTTTTCAGCAGGATACAGAGTAATTTCCATCCCGGCACCAATGGCCGAGATCCGTAATAGCGTGTCGACATGTAGCGCCTGAGAATAACATTTTGGCTGCTCTCCACAGCTAAAACCAATATCAAAAGTCCGTTTCGAACATCCCAGCCACTGCTTGAGTGCTGACTTAGAGCATGATTCAATGAGTTCACACAAATGATTGATGGCTTTGTCCGGGCTCGTCACCTCGGCACTGGCTTCAATTCTGGCCAGCTGACGATACTCATCCTGATCATAGTGCAGTACCACGGCGTTCTTTTTAAGATCCGCAACCAGGGCAGAAATATCCTGCTTGGATTCTAACTCTAAGTCGACATTTAAAAACTGGATTTCTGACATGACGGGGCAATTACCTTGTTTCTTTTCTGAATGGTTCGCTGCCAGATCCAGGTCATGTTCAGCGCCAGAACACGGTCGATTGGCAGGTGCGACAATATGTCACTACTGATTTTACGCGAATTCTCATAAGCTATCAGCAATTTTGACGAAAAAACACCACTATGAATAAATCCAGCTTCAAACCTATCCGAAAATTCCACAAACTGGCAGGTTACCTGCTGGCATTGCAGCTCTTTGCCTGGTTACTCGGCGGCCTGGTTATGAGCGCCATTCCGCTGGATATGGTACATGGCAAACATCTGGCCAAGCGCACGCTGGACAATCCTTTCACTTACGTTGATTACACCGCCAACCTCAATCAGCTGGCGAATCGTGTTGCAGGATTTAACAGCCTGACCTTGAGTCACTTTTTAGACCAGCCGATGATCATTGCCACAGGTACTGAACGGGCCTATTTCACCGCCACCGGCGCGCCCTTTCCAGCCCCGAGCGAAGCCCAGATCCGCGCTAATGCCCGAGCGCACTTCCTCGGCGATAGCCCCATCGACTCAGCACACCTGCTCGTGCAAGGTCCCCGAGAGGTGCAGTATCGCCCCCGGGTGTGGCAAGTCACATTTGCCGACACACTGAGTACAACCCTCTATCTGGATGCGCACAGTGGTCAGGTGATCACCGTTCGCAGTTCGCTGTGGCGTATTTTCGACTTTTTCTGGATGTTACATATTATGGATTATGACGAGCGGGATGATTTCAACAATCCCTTGCTGATCACTTTTGCCGCCAGCAGCGTAGCGTTTTGTCTCAGTGGCATGTTGCTGTTATTGCAGTCGCCCCCCTGGCGCAGGCGCCGTCAGCAAATGCGCTAACGTCACGCGCTATACCAAATCAACTGTTCTAAAACCCCTCAATGGCTTACACTCAATATTTGTGCCGCCGTTGACATTAATTAACAGTCAACCCGGTCTATCTATTGTATTGTAGAAAGAGTGTTGATAGTTTTTAGCGCAATGAATAGACAGGAAAAAACCATGATGCAATTCAGCAACTTACACCTTGCCATCGGATTGGCTTTAACCCTCACAGCGCTCTCTGGATGCGGAGGCGCCGGTACAGAGAGCGGCACTGGTGGCGATTCTGGCACTGTAACAACCCCAGATAATAACAATAATAACGGTGGAGACTCAGGGGGAGATTCAGGTGGTAATTCTGGTAATGACAGCGTCGGAGGCAGCACTGAGCCCAGCTGGCAGGCGGGTGTGTTTCCACCCGCGACAAACTTCATAAACTTCTGTGCCACCCCGCGCACCGGGCAAGATCCATATAACAATAATCAGCCCTATCCTGACAAAGCCGGGACAATGATGCATGAAAAAATGTGGTTGCGCTCATTCAGCAACGAAACTTACTTGTGGTACGACGAAATTGCCGATAACAATCCGAGCGACTTCAGCACCGTGGCAAGCTATTTCGAACAGTTAAAAACCACGCAACGTAACCCGGATAACTCGCTCAAAGATGAGTTCCACTTTTCGACCACCTACGAAAGCTACCAAAAGGAACGCCAGTCAGGTGTAGCCACCAGTTATGGCATTCACTGGTCGGCTATTAAAACCGCCTCACCCGATCGTAATTTTACCATTGCCTATGTTGAGCCAAACTCACCGGCAGCGGCCAGTGGCCTGCGCCGAGGTGACCGCCTGGTCAGCATAGATGGCGAAGACTTTATTGACGGCGATAATGTCACACTGTTCAATGAAGCCCTGTTTCCAAGTGTTCCAAAGGCCTACACCTTTGTTTTTCGCCCAGTACAGGGCGAAGATAAATCAGCCAGCATGACGGCCGTCGACTTTGAGCAAACCCCGGTGCAAAACACTAAGGTCATATCGCACGGTGGCAAAACCTTCGGCTATGTCCAGTTTAATCAGTTTATCCCCACTGCGCAGGCGCCACTGATCGCAGCCTTCGATACCTTTAAAAACCGTAACGTCGATGAGCTGGTGCTGGATATGCGTTACAACGGCGGCGGCCTTGTTCATAGCGCAGCCCAACTGGGTTATATGGTGGCCGGAGAAAGCTCACTGAGCCGCAATTTCGGGGTGACCACCTACAATGATAAACGCCAGAGCGACAACCGCACCTACACCTTCGAGCCTCGCCGAATTGACTGGACCCGCAACGAGTTTATGAATGACACCACTTTGCCAAGCCTGAACTTGTCCAAAGTCTATGTACTAACCACTGACGATACTGCCTCTGCGAGTGAGATGGTTATCAATGGTCTGCGGGGTATTGATATAGAGGTGATCCAAATCGGCACCACTACGCGAGGTAAACCCTATGGTTTCGTACCCGCGCCTAACTGTGGCATGGTGTATTACACCATTCAGTCTAAGTCTGCCAATGAAAAAGGCTTTGGTGACTACGCCAATGGCTTCACCCCAACACCAGCCAGCCAGATAAGCGGCGAAGCCGGATTGGATGCGAAAGTACCAGGCTGTCAGGTGAGCGACGATTTAAGCCATGCATTAGGTGATGAGAACGAACAACTGCTGGCAAGCGCCCTGCATCACAGCATTACCGGGGCTTGTCTGATCAGCGAAGCATCGGGGGTGTCTGCCAAGCCTGACAACAGCGAGCAAGCAAGTGAGCATAACGCAGTGACATTGCCATTTAAGCCATTGCGTCATGGTGCTATCCACACAACCCTCACAGGACAATAACCATGAAATATTCGGGATGGTTTGCCAGTTTACTGGCCTTGCTGCTCACAGGGTGCCAGACCAGTAAAGCAGCGCCTGTCTATGCGGCCTTAATTGAACAAACCACACCGGATATGATCCGTGAAATTCAACATGCCATTGTCGCCCTCAAGGGCGGCACGGCACCTCAGCTGGCGCACAACGTGTTTATGCAGCACTCCACGCTATTCCTTGAAAAAGGCAACCCGCTGGACCCCTATGGACAACCCATTGTCGGCAACAGAGAAGGCGGCATCACAGGTTTCGAACTGCAAAAACGCGGCGAGCAATGTGTGTTGTATTATCCCACAAGCGGAGAATACAGAGTGCTGCCATCGGTGCCCTGCGTGATCAATCCACAGCAACCTTAACACAGCACGTTTGCACCAAAGCGTGCTTGCAACCTTTCCCTATATCGGTAAACTGACTGCCACTAATTGAGGGAGTCATATGTCGTTAACACCAGCCGAATTATTCACCCCCCAGCTGCCATTCGCCAGTTACAGCAGCGCGTTTTGCGTTGCGGATTATCAGGACAGTGATTTTGCCCGCTATGCTCAACCGTTGCCCGATAAACTCGGCCGTGCTGTTGCCAAGCGCAAGGCCGAATACCTGGCCGGACGCCACTGTGCCAGCCAGGCACTACAAATGCTGGGATTGCCTCATACTGTGATTGCCAGTGCAGACAGTCGCGCGCCTATCTGGCCACATGGCATCCAGGGCACCATCAGCCACACCCAGGAGTTAGCCATGGCCATGGTCAGCGATGACCCCACGGTACGGGGGTTGGGCATAGACTTGGAAAGGAAAATGTCAGACAAGCAGGAACAGGAGCTACAAACCCAGATCCTGGCAAAGACAGAGCTGGCGGCGTTTGAACAGCTGAGTAATGCTCAGAGCTGCCCGCTGACGTTGATCTTCTCCGCCAAAGAAAGCATTTATAAAGCGCTCTACCCTGTGGTACAGCGCTTTTTTGGCTTTGAGGCCGCATGCCTGATTGAGCACAGCGATAATCAGTTACACTTTGCGCTCACCGAGACGCTGCATGAAACCCTGCCACAGGGCACCCGGATCAGCGTCTATTACCAGCTCAGTGACGAGCTGGTGCTGACCGAGTGCTGCCTGCGCGCCGCGCGCTAAGCCAGCGCCGTTTGCTGTGCTGATGACTGAGCAGCCGCCGCGCTGGCAGGCTCGCTGAGGCAGCCGTTGTCCATTTTAAGCAGCCGATCGGCCAGGCCAAAATACTTGTCATCATGGGTGATCACCAGCACGGTTTTGCCCTGAGCGCTCAGCTCAGGCAGCAGCTCGCGATAGAACACGTCTTTAAAGACCGGATCCTGATCCGCCGCCCATTCATCAAAGATATAAAACGGTCTGTCTTCCATGTAGGCCACCACCAACGCCAGCCGCTTACGCTGACCCTGCGAGAGCTTTTGGGTGGTAAACGCGCCGTCTTTAATCGCCACTTTATGGTGCAGATTCAGCTTGCGGATCAAGGCATTGCCTTTATCTTCCAGCGCTTTTCCTTGACACCCCAGGACTCGATCAAAGAGATAAAAATCGCTGAATACCGTGCTGAACAGTTGGCGATAATCATCGAACTGTGCCGAGCGCACCGCTTGCCCGTCAACCAGTACCTGTCCCTGCTGCGCTTCAAACAGACCACACAGCAACTTGGCAAAGGTGGTTTTACCGCTGCCGTTGCCCCCCACCAGATAGACTAACTCGCCTTTGCGCAGCGTCAGATTAATCGGGGTCAGGGCAAACACCTCGTCACTTTGCTCGTGGTAATATCCGTGGCTGATATCTGTCAGGGTAAGTTCGTTAAAGTCGTTCATGGCCTCATTGCTGCTCGGCATCAGCGCCATTTCTTTGGTTAACGTGGCGATGGTATTGGCCGAGGCTTTCGCGGCGGCGGCTTTAGGGATGGCGGCCAGCATCACTTCCAGTGGCGTCAGCATATACAGAAATAACAGCGCAAAGCCCGACATCACCTTACCACTGTCTGCCCCAGGTGCGGACAGATAAAACAGCGCACCGCCAATAAAGGCAAAGACACTAAAACCGCCCCAGGATGCGGCATAATGATACATACTGGCACCCTGCACCCGACGCTTTTGCAATAAAGTAATGGTGCTGCCAATCACATCCTGAAAGAAGGTTTCACGCTTTTTGCGGTGTAGCTTGAGCTCTTTTGCACCGGCATAAATGGCATCGAACTGATCGTACAAAGTATCCTGAATTTTCGCTGCCTCCGTTACTTTTCGAAACGCATTAGCATTGGCCAGGCTATAGCCCACCGAGCCCAGTACCAGCGTCAGCAGGGCGAATAAAAACACCTGCCAGTCAAGCCACGCCATGTAAACGAAACTACCCAGCACCACCATGGCATTACTGAGAATATTCGGCAGGCTCTGGAAAAACTCCGCTACTTTGAGGCTATGCTCGGTCAGACAGGATTTAATCTTGCCAGCCCCCTGTGCTTCAACATGGCTGAATTGCGCGCCTATCACGTGCTCTGCCACCTCTCGGCGTACCGTGGCCTGGCTTTGCTGACTGAGCTGCTCAGCGAGTAACTTAGAAGCCAGTTGCAGGCTCACCCCCAGACAGGCCAGTACGGCAAACCAGATAAACTTCTCAGAGCGGTCAGCCTGATCACTGTTAATAATTTCGTTGATCAGCGCAACCAGCGACACGCTGATCAAACCAAACAACACACTGCTGAGTGCGGTGGCGATAAAGCGCCACCAGGTATTACGGATCAATTTTGCAAGCACGGGGTCTCTCTTCTTTACTGACGTGGATTTGCTTTAGGTGGTGACGAACAGGGAGTAAAAAAATTCACCCACAAAACGTCTAGGTATCGGTATTTGTAGCAAATCAACCAAGAGGTCCGCTTGCTTCCAACATTACAACCGTTTTTTCAGGGGCCCTTTCGGGAATATGGCGAGGCCGTCACTTTGTCACAGACCCCGGACTTGCCGACACTGGCACAGCAGTTTGCCGAGCTAACGGCGTTAAAAAGGGCCATAGCCGGCTGGGCACGCACTGAGGGGATAGACTCCCCCCGGGCACAAGCCTCCGTCTGGCATATGCGCTATTGCGTGAGGGTGCTGCCGAGCGTGCTGCTCAGCCACAGCGTGCTCAACCGAGCGCTGCCCGTAGCGGCGCAGCACGCACAACTGTGTTTAGCCACACAACGGCTGATGCTGCCAACCTGTGGCCAGCCATTTGCGCCTGCCAGCAGCACAGCGGCGAAATATCATTCACTGCTCTTTGCGCATTTTGCCCCTCTGCATGCCTTTCTCAGTGGTCAGTTTGGCGTCACCGAGCGGGTATTGTGGAGCAACCTGGTCTACCGCCTGCGCCACATCAGCACCACCATCGCCAGTGTATTGCCCGATGCCTCTGGGCTGCAACAGGATATGCGCTCCCTGCTGAGCCAAGATTGCTGGCAGGACAAGTCCAACCCGTTATTCCGCGCACAGCGTAACGAGTATATGGCCGCAGGCAAGCGGGTGCGCGGTGCCTGCTGTTTGCTGCACGCCCACCCGCACAAAGACTACTGCGGCGACTGCCCCAAGCGCCCGGAGTTTATGGCGGCACGCAAAACCGCCCGCAAGCAAATTGCCCACGGGACTAAATCTTTTTCGCAATGAGTCGTCTTGGTCACATCTCGCTGAGTGCAGTTTGCATCAGCGTTGCTATCGACAGAGTCAACAGAGGAAAGTAAACCATGCATGCTGGTCAATTATCCGAGCCCACCCAGACGCACGAACTTGGCGAGTTCCGGCCCGAGCAGGACTGTTTATTTGTGTCCGGGCCGTCATGCCTGATAAGCCGCGGTGTGGCCAGACGTTTTACCTTACCCATCAATGACAATGCGGCATTGACCAGCAGACTTAAGCAACAGCTGGACGAACATGCCGCCAGAAGCAACGGCCAGGCCATTGCCTTCGGTGTGGTGCCGTTTTGTAAGCAACAACAGGCTCAGTTTATTATCCCGGAGCAGGTCAGCACACTGGACAAGCAATTGTTTGCGCAGTGCCTGAGCGCACAACAGGCTGGCGCGCAGACACCCAATCGCTTGCAGTCAGTGCACTACAAACAGGACAGAGCCCACTTTGAGCAAACCGTGCGCGACGCCAAAGAGCTGTTTGCCGATGGCCAGCTGGATAAAATCGTCCTCAGTAAGCAAGTTGAACTGCACTTTGAACAGCCGCTGGACCAGGTGGGTGTGCTCTCACAACTGCTGGCACAAAGCCCCAGTGGCTATCACTTTTCAATTCCTGCTCAGTTGCACGATGCCCACGCTGAGCAACATGCCGGCGTACTGATGGGCGTGAGCCCGGAGTTACTGCTGCGCAAAACAAACGAGCAGATTTTTAGTAATCCGCTGGCCGGTTCCATCCCCCGCGACCCTTGTCCCAGTGTTGAAGCCCAGCGCCGCGCCACTTTGTTCGCATCGAAAAAAGACCGCTTTGAACACGCCGTGGTCTTGCAGGACATGGCCCAGATCCTCGGCCCGCTCTGCAACCAGTTGCATATCCCTGAGCAGCCCGATCTGCTCAGCACGGCGACTATGTGGCATTTATCTACCGTGATCGAAGGCACACTCAAAGCCCCAGATCAGAGTGCGATTGCACTGGCCAACCGCCTGCACCCGACACCGGCGTTGTGCGGCAAGCCCACAGCGCTTGCGTACCAACACATTGATGCGCTGGAAGGACATGGCCGCGGACTGTTCTCCGGGATCGTCGGCTGGTGCGACAACCAGGGCAATGGTGAGTGGGTGGTGGTGATCCGCTGTGGTTACCTGCAAGCCAACCTGGCGACCCTGTTTGCCGGTGCCGGCATTGTCGCCGCCTCCGATCCCAGCTCAGAATGGCTGGAAACCGAAGCCAAATTAAACACTATGCTGAACGCGCTGGACGTACGGCATGCCTATCACTTAGCAACGAAACACACACTATGAGTATTGAATATACCCCGTGGCCCGAAGATCTGGCCGCCCACTACCGCGCCCAGGGCTACTGGCAGGATAAACCGCTCACCAGTATTTTGTACGAGCAACTGGCGCACAACGGACAAGGCATTGCCGTGGCCGATGCCAACCGACAGCTGAGCTATCAGCAGCTGGATGACTACAGCTCGAACCTGGCGGCGCAGCTGGCCAGCCAGGGGCTGCAATCAGGCGACACGGCGCTGGTTCAGCTGCCCAACTGTGTGGAGTTTTACATCAGCTTTTTTGCGCTACTTAAACTCGGTGTTGCCCCTGTGTGTGCCCTGTTTAATCATCAGCGCACTGAGCTGCAAAGCTACTGCGAAATTCTGCAGCCCAAGCTGTTGATCGTCTCATCAGCTCAGGCGCTGTTTGCCGATGAGTCGTTCACGCACGAGCTGTATAATCGTTTTGCCTGTATCAGCCACATCATGGTCGATCACACCAAAGGCAATAGCGAACTGAAACAGGCCTATCTACAAACGCGTACCTTTAATGCACCAAAGCTCAATCCAGAAGATGTGGCGTTTTTCCAGCTTTCTGGCGGCAGCACCGGTACTCCGAAGCTGATCCCGCGCACCCACAATGATTACCTCTATTCTGTGGTCGCAAGCCGGGATATTTGCCAGCTGCATGGCGATACCCGCTATTTGTGTGCCCTACCGGCTCCGCATAACTTCCCACTCAGCTCACCCGGTGCACTGGGTGTATTCGCCGCCGGCGGCTCCGTGATCCTGGCCTCCGATCCCAGCCCCAGCCACTGTTTTCCTTTAATTGAACGCTTTGCCATCACCCACACTGCGCTGGTGCCACCGGCCTTGCAACTGTGGTTGCAACATGCCCCACAGAGCCAGCATGACCTGAGCAGCCTGGCGCTGATCCAGGTTGGCGGTGCCAAACTCAGCCGCACGGTGGCCGAGCAGGTCAGGCCGTTGCTGGGGGCCCAGCTTCAGCAAGTCTTTGGCATGGCTGAAGGGCTGGTCAACTACACCCGCCACGATGATGACGACGAGCTGGTACTGACCACTCAGGGTCGCCCTATCAGTCCCGACGATGAAATCAAAGTGGTCGATGAACACGGCCAGCCGGTCACGCCCGGTGAAGCAGGTAGACTCCTGACCCGCGGCCCCTATACCTTTAGGGGCTATTACAAGTCACCTCAGCATAACGCCAGTGCATTTGATGCAGACGGATTTTATGCCTCCGGCGATCTGGTAAAACAACTGCCCTCCGGCCACCTGATTGTGGTTGGGCGTGATAAAGATCAGATCAACCGGGGCGGCGAGAAAATCGCGGCCGAAGAAGTGGAAAACCATTTGCTGGGTCATCAGCACATCAAGCAGGTTGCCATTGTCTCTATGCCCGATGCCACCTTAGGCGAAAAAAGCTGTGCCTTTGTGGTCGCAGCCGAAAAGCTCACCCCGCTGCAACTGCGCAAGTATCTGCGCCAGCTGGGGATCGCCGATTTTAAAGTGCCCGATAAATTCCAGTTTGTCGCCGACTTACCCCTGACTGCGGTGGGTAAAGTCGATAAAAAAGCCCTGCGCGCCACCTTCGACGGCCAGGCCTGATTAATAAAAGAAGCAAAAACACTATGAGTATTCCTAAGCTATCCCATTACCCGTTACCCCGCGCTGCGGAGTTGCCCGAAAATCGCGTTGACTGGCAGCTTGATGCCAGTCGTGCCGCCTTACTGATCCACGATGTGCAACATTATTTTGTTGGCTACTATGGTGACAACAATCCGCTGATTGAAACCATGATCAGCCACATTCAGCGCCTTAAACAGTTCTGTTACGAGCAGGGCATTCCGGTCTTTTACACCGCGCAACCAATCAAACAGGGCCAGCATGAGCGCGGGCTGCTGAGCGATATGTGGGGCCCCGGCCTGCAAGACCCGGCCCAGCAACCGATTGTTGATGCGCTGGCCCCCTCCGAGCAGGACGTTGTGCTGACCAAATGGCGCTACAGTGCTTTTCAAAAGTGCGACTTTGAACAGCAACTGCGTGAACGTGGCCGTGATCAGCTGATGATCGTTGGTATTTATGGCCATATCGGCGTGATGACCACCGCGGTCGACGCCTTTATGCGTGATATTCAGCCCTTTGTCATTGCCGATGCGATTGCCGATTTCAGCCGCGATGAGCACCTGATGGCACTGAACTTTGTGGCCGGGCGCTGCGGTAAAGTGGCGACGGTTGCCGAGATCCTGGGCGAAGAAACGCAGGACATTACCACGCTTGAAGGCCTTAAAGCGCATATCCTGCCACTGATCGACTGCGAAGCCGATGAGTTTGATGAACACGAAAGCCTTATCGACTATGGCCTGGATTCCGTGCAGGTGATGAACCTGATTGCCCTGTGGCAGCAGCAAGGTATAGAAACCAACTTTATTGAACTGGCCCAGATCCCGACGCTGGCCGCCTGGGTTGAGCTACTCGAAGAGCGTAAGGAGGACTGATGTCCAGCGCTTTGCCATTAACCGACTCACAGCAGGCCATGTGGCTGCTGCATACCATCAGCGGCCGGGGTACTTTATTTAACGTCGCCGAATGTATCGAGTTTCAGGGTCAGATCTCGGCAACCATGTTACAACAGGCGCTGGCCCACGTTTGGCAAAGCAGTGACTGCCTGGCGAGCCGGTTTGTCCATGACGCCAGTTTTGTGCCTCAGCTTCGACCGAACAAGGACGTGCCGCAAATCCACATTCAAACTCAGGACACCCAGCCAGAAGACATTCAGGCCTTTGCCAATGACTTTGTTGCACCCTATATGGCACAGAGTTTTTCATTGCCCGATGAAGCCTTGCTCAAACTGACGCTGGTACGAACGCCAGAGCAAGACCTGCTGTTTATTGTCGGCCACCATTTGCTGCTCGACGGCTACGGGTTTGGCCTATTCACACAGGCGCTGAACCGCAGTTACAACGCACTGCAAAAAGGCCGGACACTGCCCAATCTGCGCTTTGGTACACAAAGCCAGTTGCTCGAATGGCAACGCAGCGAAACCTATCTGGCCCGTCAGCAGGTGGCTAAAGCCACGCTGATCGCCTGGCTGGAAAACGCGCCACCACCACAGAGCTTTAGTGACAAAGATGCAGATGTCACTGAGGCGAATCGCCGCCAAAGTGCCACTTTGAGCCGCGCAGACTGGCATACCATTCAGTCGGCTGCGACTTTGTGTCAGGCCGCTCATGCCGAGCTGCTGATCGCCGCCGTGTGCGCTGCGCTGGTCGCTAAATCCGCTCAGTATCATGTCACTCTCGGCATGATCATGATGAACCGCCAGCACCAGGTAGAGCTGAGCACCCCCTGTGTGCAGAGCAACGTGATGCCGCTGCCGCTGGAGCTGGATGCTGAAATGACCCTCAGCCAGTGCTGCCGGGTGATCAATCAGGGGATCAAAGCGCTGAAATCGCTGCAAACCTTCCGGGTGGAAGAACTCAAGCGCGAGCGCAACAAACAGGGTCTGAGCCCACATGTATATGGTCCGACGGTTAACCTGTTGCCGTTTTCCAGCAGCCCGAAGTATGGTGCGGTGTCGTGCCAGTCGCATATTCTCAGCGCCGGAGCCACCGACGACATTATGCTGCAATGGCATTTATTGCAGGACCAGCCGGCGAAACTGGATACCGACGCCAATGTCGCGCGCTACACTGATGCTGAGCAACAGCAGGTACAGGCACAGATCTTTGCTGCTGCCCGCTGCTGGTCAGCACAACCAAACCGCACACTCCATTCGGTGATCGAAGCACTCAGCGCAGGAGCAGAGCATGTTGTTTGATACCAGACTCAAAGAGGAATATCGCGACAAGCTGGTATGGATCAGTGGGGTGGGTCAGGGCATCGGCCTGGCCGCCGCGCAGCGTTTTCATGCCCTGGGTGCCAAAGTGATTGGCTTTGATCGCCAGTTTGGCGACCTCAGTGCGCTGCATCGTGCGGTGGAATGTGATTTAGGTTCCCCTGAGCAGCTCGCTAAGCAGCTGAACACGCTGATCGCTGAAGGTCTTGCCCCGTATAACCTGATCAGTGTTGCCGGGGTACTGGAGCTGGGTGATTTAGAGCAGCTGACGCTTGAGCAGTGGCAACACTGCCAGCACGTCAACAGCACGGCCGTGTTTACCTTTTTGCGTGCCTGCACGCCCCACTTTAAACAACAAGGCACAGGCGCGGTAGTAACCGTCGGCTCCAATGCCGCAAATACGCCACGCCAGCAAATGGCGGCCTATTGCGCATCCAAAGCTGCGGTGACTCAGCTGACCCTCACAGCCGGACTGGAGCTGGCTAACTTCGGTGTGCGTTGCAATGTCATAGCGCCCGGCTCGACGCTGACACCAATGCAGACGGGCATGTGGCGCGATGATCAGGGCGCCCAGCGGGTGATCGATGGCTTTGCGGCCCAGTACAAATTGGGGATCCCGTTACAAAAGCTGGCCACGGCCGAGGAAATTGCCGACAGTATCGTGTTTGTGGCATCCAGCCTGTCTTCCCATACCACCATGCAGGTACTCACCATTGACGGTGGCGCGACGTTTTAACGTCTCGCCCCATGCTCCTGAGCGATTAGGTCAACGCCTCCAGCTGTTCGGCCTGCGCATCCATAATGCGTTGCGGGTCAAGACAAAACGCCTGGATCACTAACTGATAGATGTGCGCCAGATCGGCAATGTCCTGGACGTCGGCCGATTCGTTCACCTGGTGGATATTGTCGTTTCTGAGACCAAATTCAATTACCTGAGTGTGACTGGAGGCAATAAAGCGCCCGTCGGAGGTTCCGCCATCTGTAGTCAGTACCGGCACCTGTCTCACCACCGCCTCAATGGCATTGCAGATCAGGGCCACAAACTCGTCCGCCTGATTAAAATACGGCGCACAGGGACGCTGCCACTCGATGTCGTAATTTAAATCCAGATCCAGCAAAATGTCGTCGATCAGACGTTTCAGCTCCGCTTCGTTAAAACGGCTACTATAGCGGATATTAAAACACACATCACAGGCGCCTGGCACCACGTTATCCACAAACTCACCACTGTTAAGCTGGGTCACCTGAAATGTGGTACCCGGCATCTGCGGAGTGCCTTTATCCCACTCCAGCGCCAGCAAGCGCTGTAATAAACGCGCTGTATGATGGGTGGCATTGTCGCAGTTGTGCGGATAAGCCACATGACCCTGACGCCCGTACACCCGGATGTGCGCAGACAAAGAGCCACGACGACCAATTTTGAGTACATCACCCAGCGTTTTACGACTCGATGGCTCACCAACCAGACAATAATCCGGCAAATGATCGACGCCCTGCTGTTTGAGATGGCTCATCAGCGCGGCCGTGCCGTGCTCCGCCTCCCCTTCCTCATCGCAGGTGATCAAAAACATCAGGCTGCCACGCGTACACTGCGCCAGAATAGATTCTACGGCGGCAATAAAGCAGGCAATTGCGCCCTTCATATCCGCAACACCACGACCATATAACCGACCATCCTGAATGTTGGCGGCAAAGGGGGGACATTGCCACAACTCCAGCGGACCCGGTGGCACCACATCCAGGTGTCCGGCAAAGGCCAGCGTCTCACCGGGCCCAAACACCTGTTTAGCAACCAGATTGCGGACACCCTGGCGTGTAACCTCATGGCAGTCAAAACCAAGCGACTGCAATTTGCGGACTAAGAAGCAAAAGCTGCCAGCATCGTCCGGGGTAATAGATTTATAACGCACCAGTTTCTGAGTCAGTGCAATGGCCTGCTCACTTAACGTCGTACAGCGTTTTAGAGCCGCTCCGGCAACTTGCATATCCCTTTACCCATTCATTATTAGTTATTGAAAGTACAGACAAAAATAAAACCATTGCCCATTTGATTAGCTAGACGAGTCAGTGGGTAAAAAATTCACATTAATTACCAGGTTTTTGCCCTGGATCAATACGATTTTTTTCATCGCGCTTTGTGCTGATTTCCCCTGCTTCAACCCTAAAGAAACGCCCGCAGCCTTCGTCCATAAAGGCAAGAAACACTATTTCACGCAGCTTTGCGTGTGGTTAAGGTAATCAAAGGCAAAACAATGAAACTATACGACGTGATTGGGATTGGATTTGGTCCCGCCAACCTGGCCCTGGCAATCGCCCTTCAGGAACAAAACAAACTGAGCGATCGAGTCTGCTTTATCGAAAAACAGCCGGACTTTCTCTGGCATGGCGGCATGTTGCTGGATAACACGACAATGCAGATCTCCTTCTTAAAGGATCTGGTCTCGCTGCGCAACCCAACCAGCCACTTCAGCTTTATCAACTACCTACACCATAACAAGCGTCTCGATAGTTTTATTAACCTGAAAACCTTCTATCCGTCAAGACATGAATTTAATGATTACCTGGGTTGGGCAGCCAGTCACTTTCGCGACCACTGTCATTTTGGCGAGCAGGTGTGCGCGGTAGAGCCTGTATTACTGGACGGCCAGGTTGATCATCTTAAAGTGATCAGTCGTGACAATGAAGGTCAGCAAAGTGTGCGCCTGACCAAGCACCTGGTGGTCAGTGTCGGTGGCTCTGCCAAAGTACCAGCGCCATTCGATGCCCTACAGGACGCCGAGAACGTCTGGCACTCATCGCAATATCTGCATAACAAGGACAAAGTACAAGGCGGCGATCGCGTTGCAGTGATTGGTGCCGGTCAAAGTGGTGCCGAGATCTTTGCCGATCTGGCAGCGATGACCGAGCAGCCTGAGGTCGATATGATCATGCGTGCCGGTGCCATGAAACCAGCCGATTCCAGCCCATTTGTTAATGAGATCTTTGATCCCGGCTTTACCGACGTGGTATTCAGCAAGTCGCCGGAGCAAAGAGATCGTTACTTTAACGAGTTCCGCAGCACCAACTATTCGGTGGTCGATGAGCCGCTGATCGACCACATCTACGCGAGCTTGTACCAACAAAAACTCAACGGCACAGATCGTCTGGCGATCCGCAACCGCACCAGTGTCAATGGTGCTCGCATTAATGCCGAGGGCAAAGTGGTACTGGAGCTGGAAAACGTCCATGGTGTCAGCCAGGTGGAGTACGATCAGCTGGTGCTGGCCACCGGCTACCAGTATCCGAGCCGTTCACCGCTGCTTGAGCAGGTGAGTGAGTGGTTACAACCTAACATTACCCGTCACTATCAGCTGGAGACCAGCGAACAGTTCAAGCCGAAGATCTTCACCCAGGGCGTGAACGAGCAAACCCATGGGATCAGTGATTCTCTGCTGTCTATTCTGGCGGTGCGCTCCGCTGAGATTGTCGACGCCCTCGAGCTGTGATCTCCCTGTTACGGGCTTCCCTCGGAGCCCGTTTTTTCTTTTCCGCCCCCCTTCATATAAACCACACACTGCTATCCCACTAAAAACACATAAAAAAACCGCTTTGCAGCGGCTTTTTAAGCGGTAGCGGGAGGTTAATCCCGCTGAGTAAGCTTAGCTATCAAATCGGTCTGAACCGCTGCAGCACGGATGATCTGCTGGTGGTCATCCTCTGTGTGGGTCGCCGTCACTGTGCTGCCCAGCATGGTTTGATAGGCCGCCGTCGCTGCGGGGTCGGCATCCGTTGACCACCAGGCGTGCGCCCGTTCGGTCACGCCATCCAGGGTGTAATCAGGCTGATTTCCTGTCGGTTCCATCCGAGCCAGTCGGTACAGCTCAAACCCGTCGGACAGCAGTTTACCAAGCTCCTGCTCCGGCAACAGCAGCAGCTCTTCGTTGAACAGCTCGGCAAAACGAGTGCGATTTGCCACCAGCCAGGTTGCCAGCGTATCTGCATCCTTCAGGTCTTGCTGTAAGGCGGCAGTGAGCTCAGCTACAAACGTCTGATGTAATTCAGCGTCGACCGATTGGGCAGCCCCACCGATCCACTCCTGCGCCCAGTCGGACCAATTCAGCTGCGTCGCAGCAAAGTCGCTACACGGGTTCCAGCTGTCCACCAGATACACCTGACGGATAGTCCGCCCCTGTGCTTTAAGTGCCCGAGCCACCTGCACCGCCAGTGCGCCACCCAGCGACCAGCCCATCAAATGGAAAGCCCCCTGCGGCTGCACCGTCATCAGCGCCTCAGCGTAATACTCGGCCAGCGCCGTCAGGCCATTGATGTCTGACAGGTTCGCCGCCGGCGCCACCCCGACACAGTTAAACTGATCCGTGAGCTGCTCGGCCAGCGGGCGGTATGGTGCCGTCAGGCCATTGCCTTCATGGAAGCAATACAAGGTCTCGGCATTGTCCGTGTGCGGGTTCAGCGGCTGCAATACGGAGTTATCGGCGTTTTGCATAGTCGCCACCAGCGCCGCCAAATCGCTCGCCTGCCACAGTTGCTTCAGTGCCAGCGGCTGCTCACTGCGCTGCTGCCACAGGCTGATCACTTTCAGCCCGGAAATGGAGTCGCCGCCCAGCGCAAAGAAATTATCCCGACGCCCAACCTGAGCTACGCCCAGCACCGTTTGCCAGATCTCGGCCATCAGGGCTTCCGTTTCATTATGTGGCGCGACATAACTGACTTCACTTTGCAGCTCGGCCTTAGGCAGCGCCTTACGGTCTATTTTGCCATTGCTGTTGAGCGGCAAATCGCTGAGTGTCATGATCACTGCGGGCACCATGTAGTCCGGCAGACTGGCCGCCAGCATGGCTTTGAGTGCGGCTTCATCGGGCAGCTCGCCCTGATGGCCACTGACATACGCCACCAGACGCTTACCACTGGGGGTTTCATCCGCCACGACCACGGCCTGACGTACTTCAGGGCGCTTGCGCAGCAAGGTTTCGATTTCGCCCAGCTCAATCCTGAAACCACGAATTTTCACCTGATGGTCGGTCCGGCCCTGGTATTCCATCAGCCCCTGCTCGTTCCAGCGCACCAGGTCACCGGTGCGATATAGACGACTGCCATCATTGGCGAACGGGTTAGCCACAAAGCGCTCGGCGGTTAAGTCCGGACGGTTCAGATAACCCCGTGCCAGGCCAATTTCTTCGGCCAGATATAATTCGCCCACCTGTCCTGGCAACACCAGGTTGAGGTGACTGTCGAGCAGCCAGGCCTGACGCTGACCGACCAGCTCGCCTATTGGGGCATACACCGCATCAAACTCGCTGCCCGGCAGGGCTTTCCAGGTCAGTGGCGTGACCACAGTCTCGGTCGGACCATAACCATTAATAAAGAAGTCGGGTTTTAATACCCGCTGGGCCAGCTCAAAGGTGGCCTGTGGCATCGCATCGCCACCAAAACAATAAACCCGGACCGGCGGCGGGTTACCGACTTGCTCGACATGGGCCGCCAACTCACGCAGGAACACCGGCGGGAAGACAGCAATAGACACCCGCTGCTGGTGCAGGTTCTGATAGGTTTCGTGTAAGTCCCACTGACGTTCCGGACGGATCACCACAGCCGCGCCATGGGTCAGCACCGTCAGCCAGCGCTCATGCGCACCATCGAAGCAGAACGACATAAAGATCAGCTCGCGATCACTGGGGCGCATTTCATAGCGGCGACCAATGCCGCGACAATGCGCCGCGATAGACGCCCGACTGACCAGCACCCCTTTAGGATTACCGGTCGAGCCCGAGGTGTAGATCAGATAGGCGCCCTGCGCCGGACACACCGCTGGCTGTTGCCAGTGCGCGCCAAGCTCAATGTCGGCAAACGGGTGCAAAGTAGCGCCGCAGGCAATATCATCCAGGCTGTTGTCGCTGGTCAGGATATGGGCCATCTGACTATCCTTGATCATATAGGCCAGACGTTCCTGCGGATAACTGAGATCCATCGGCACATACACCGCCCCAGCTTTGAGAATGGCCAAAAAGGCCAGCGGTAAATCAATGCCTCGCGCCAGTGCCACACCGACGCGCTGCTCGGGCTTAACGCCCTGTTCGCGAAGATAGTAGGCCAGCTGACTAGACTTGTCGGCCAGCTCTTTGTAGCTGTAGCTACGTCCGTCGCAGATCACCGCCTCGGCATCTGGCGTCAGCTCCGCCAGTCGGTTAATCGTCGAGACCACATCTTGGTATTGCGTCGCACCGAGCTGTGGTACTTCACCGCCCGGCAAATAAATTGGCTCCACCGCGCCCGAATGCAGCGGCGTGATAGACTCACCAAAGCCCAGACCCTGCAAGGTCTGTTGCTGTGTTTCACTGACCAGTGAAAACGCACACAAGCGCGCCTGTGGTGCCTGTAGCATATTCAGGATCAGTGTTTTGTACTGCGCAGCCAGTGCTTTCACATCGGCTTCGGCCAGCTCACTTCCCTGATAACTGAAGTGCAGTCGTAGAGTGTCTTCCTGAATAAAGCTGATGGTCAGCGGGAAGTTGGTTTCTTCACGGTCTTCGAGGATCTCAAACCGGGTCTGGCGTGCGTCCTGCTGTAACAGGGCCTCATCAATAGGGTAGTTTTCGAATACCAACAGGGTATCGAATAAGCCCTCGCGGCTGAGTTCCAGTGACTGTGCTGCCAGCTTCTGAATGTCGTACAGCGGCGTAAACTCATGCTCACGCACCGCCAGCGCCGTGCTTTGCTGGGCCTGTAGCCAATCGCTCAGCAACTGAGCCGGATCCACTGAAGTGACCATAGGCACGGTATTGATAAACATGCCCTGGATGGCTTCGTAACCAGCCAGGTCGTTTGGACGACCTGAGGTTGTGGCACCGAAGCACACAGTATCGCGACCCAGATAACGACTCAGCAGCAGCGCCCAGGCGCCCTGTACCAGGGTATTCTGGGTAATGCGATGGTCCTGACAAAAAGCCACCAGCTGGGCAAATTCAGCCTCCGACAGGTGGATATCAAAACCACCAAACTGGCCACTTTGAGGCTTGCTCAGAGTGCCGCTCAGGTAACTGGGCTCTTCCAGTGGCGCCAGTTGTTGCTGCCAGAAGGCGCGATTCTGCGCCTCATCCAGTTGCGCTAAGTAACCAATATAATCGCCATACTGACCCGCCACCGGCGGTAAAGTTTGCCCTTCGTAGGCCATCAGCACTTCACCCAACATCGCAGAGCGGCTCCAGCCATCGGTGAGAATATGGTGCATGGTCCAGACTAAGGCATGGCGACCGTCTGACAGCTCGATAATGCGCATTCTGCTCAGGCCCGGTTCGCCTTGCAGATCAAAGCCGCGACGCGACTCTTGTCTGGCAAACGCTTTCAGCGCCGCCTCAGAGACCGGCCGGTCACGCCAGTCCAGCGTCTGCCAGTCCAGCTCGGCTAAGCGGGTGACATACTGCAACGACACACCGTCAACATCAACAAACCCGGTGCGTAGCGCGTCATGGCGTTCAATCACCTGCTGCCAGGCGGATTTAAAGCGAGCCACATCCAGACCCGTAACCATAAAGCAGCTTTGGTTAATATAGGTTTCGCCCCCCTGATAGAGGCTCTGGAACAGCATGCCCTGCTGCATCGGCGAGAGCGGATATACATTACTGATATTCTCAAGCGCAAGCGGCAGATTGTCGATTTGTGTCTGCGTCAGTCCGCTCAGAGGCAGATCGGACGGCGTCAGCGTTGCGCTTGTGTCACCACAGTGGCCTATCACCTGGGTTAGAGCCTGCTTAAGATGCGCGGCAAATTGTGCCACCGCCTGGGCAGGCAGGCGCGCAGGCGCATAGCGGATCCGCAGTTGCAACTGTCCGCCCAGTACCTGACCAAGAATAGACAGCTCGCTATCCATGACATACTCAGGGTCCAGCGTCATGCCACTGTCTTCACTGGCCGGACGCCAGTTGTCGGCTTGACTTGCGGCGCTGTCCAGCTGTCCCAGATAGTTGAACTCAATCTCGCCCAGTCCCTGTGAATTGAGCACGGCCTGCTGCTCAGCTGAGCCATAATAACGAAATGCGCCATAGCCTATGCCTTTGTTAGGGATCGCCCGCAACTGTTCTTTGTTATACCTGATGGTATCGGCCAGCGTATCGTGGCGTGTCAGGGTCACCGGAAACAGGCTGGTAAACCAGCCCACAGTGCGACTCAGGTCAACCTGTTCAGACCAGGGTTCACGGCCGTGCCCTTCGAGGTTAATGGTGTGCACGGTTTGCCGGGTCCAGCGGAATAAGGCCTCGCTCAGCGCACTGAGCAACAGGTCGTTGACCTGAGTGCGATAAGCCTGCCCTGATTCAGTCAGAAGCGCCTGGGTCAGTGCAGAGTCCAGCACCACCTCAGCCTGCTCAACGTCTTTATACAGGCGGCTGCCGGCAGGGTTCAGCTCAGGCAATGTGGTATGCGTTTGCACCTGTTGCTGCCACCAGTCGAATTCCCCGGCGTGTTGCGCCGGATAACTTTGTAACTGCTTTGCCCAGAATTGCACGCTGTGAGTCTTGGCTCCCAGCTCGGCTTGTGGGTATTGCCACAGCGTCGTAAAGTCCTCAAGCAGGACACGCCAGGATACCCCATCTACGGCCAGATGGTGGATCACCAGCAACAGACGAGCACTGCCATCATCCAGAGTCAGGTGCACGGCACGCAGCAGCGGGCCCGCTTGCAGGTCCAGGCTGCGCTGCGCCTGCTCAGCAATAAGCGTGATCTCATCCGCGCTGGCATCGCGATACCACAGACATTGCTGCGCCATGGCCGGGTCAAAATCGCTATAGCGCTGCTGCCACTGACCCGCGTCGTCCTGCTGATACCTCAGACGCAGGGCATCGTGGTGACGCAATAACGACGCGAACTGTGTCTGCAGAGTTTGCTGTGCAATCGGTGCATCCAGCGCCAGCATCACTGCCTGATTCCAGTGCGCCCGATTGGTCATGGTCCGCGCAAAAAAGGCCTGCTGAATGGGCAGTAAAGCCACCTCGCCGGATACCTGCTGTTGCGCCTGCGCATCGCCTGCAATGCGAGTCATCAGTGGTGCCAGCTTAGCGATGCTCTGATGGGTAAAAATTTGCTTGGCACTCAGGGCATAACCCTGCTGTCGCAATCGGGCAATGATCTGCAAGCTCAGGATAGAGTCGCCGCCCAGCGCAAAGAAGTTATCCTCACGACCAACCGACGCCAGATTCAGCAGCTGCTGCCAGATGTTTGCCAGTAGTACTTCCTGCGGCCCCTGCGGTGGCAAGGTATCAAGGCGCTGGCTACTTTGCGGTTGTGGCAAGGCACGGCGGTCGATTTTACCATTGTGGGTTAATGGCATGCGCTCCAGCACCATAATCACACTGGGCACCATATAATCGGGCAACTGCTCGGCCAGCGACGCGCTGAGTGCATCGGCCTGCGGCGCGTGTTCAACACGGCCACTGACATAGGCCACCAGACGCGTGGAGCCCAGCGACTCATCGGCCACCACAATGGCTTTTTCTACCTCACTGTGGGCCAGCAGACGCGCTTCTATCTCCCCGGCTTCAACCCGGTAGCCACGGATCTTTAATTGATGATCACACCGGCCCATGTACTCAAGCTGGCCTTGCGCATTCCAGCGCACCAGATCACCCGTGCGATACAAGCGTGAGCCATCGTCGGCAAAGGGGTTTGCCACAAAACGCTCGGCCGTCTGGCCCGGTTGCGCCAGATAACCCCGCGCCATTTCCACCCCGCTGAGATACAACTCGCCGGTCATGCCGTACGGCAGTACATTGAGGCTGTCATCGAGAATGACCATACCACGCTGACCAATAGGCTGACCCAGTGGCACGTATCCGCCTTGCAGTTCACGGCCCTGGGCCTGAGTCCAGGCCAGCGGTGTGATCACCGTTTCTGACGGACCATAGGCATTAACAAACGTGGTCTGCGGCAGCCTTTGCAGCAGCACCTGGCAATGCTGCGCTGACCAGGCTTCGCCGCCGACAATACACAAGCGCAGTTGCGCGGGTAAGGTGTCAAACTGTTGAATATACGCCGGGGTGAAGCCCGCCACGGTAATGCGCTGTGCGGTAATAAAGTCGTTCAGCTCCTGCTGGCTAAGCAGTTTAAATTCATCCAGCACCACAGTGGCACCGACCAGCAGCGGCCCCCACAGCTGTTCAATGGACGCGTCAAAACCAAACGACACCGAAATGGCACAGCGATCTTCTGCCTGATACTGATACAAAGACTGTACCGCTGCGCAGTGGTTTGACAGCGCCAGATCCGAGACCGCCACACCTTTGGGCGTTCCGGTTGAGCCTGATGTGTAAATCACATAGGCCAGCTGCTGCGGATGACGCGACTGAGGCAATGCACTTTCACTGTAATGCGCGCAGAGACTACTTTGATACACCAGCGCCGCCGGGAGCACCGGACTCAGGGAGTCGCCCACACACACCGTCAGGCTGCACTGCGCCGCGATGGTTTCAATCCGCTCGGATGGCAGTTGCGCATCCACCGGGACATAACAGCCGCCCGCTTTCAGTACCGCCAAAAACGCCACAACCGTATCAATGTGGCGAGAGAACACCACCGCAACACGCGACTCATGGTCGACGCCCTGTTCGCGCAGATACTGGGCAAACTGGTTGGCGCGCGATTCCAGCTCAGCATAGCTCAGGGTTTGCCCCGCAACACTCAATGCCGCTTTATTCGGGGAGCGCTGCGCCTGTTGCTGTATTTGCGTCGCGATGTCAGCGCCGGGCAGGTGCTCGGCCTGATACAGCGCCGGTGCAGGTGTCAGACGATCCAGTTCAGCCTGTGGCAAAACGTTTAACCCGCCAACAGGCTGCTGTAAATCGATCCGCATGGCCGTCAGTATGCACTGCAAACCAGACAACAGGGCGTCGATGCGGGCTGCACTGAACTTATTCACCACATAATCCAGCGCCAGTTCCAGCGTACCGTCTTCACGCTCCAGAGAGTTCAGCACCAGATCAAATTGTGCTACGCCGGTGGGCGCTTGCCCTTCTTGTGCACTCAGGCCGGCAAACTGGCGTAATGCACCATCTTCAAGGCGCTGATGGTTAAATAGTACCTGAAACAGTGGCGACGCGCCTAAGTGACGTTCCAGCGACAGATGATCCAGCAGCTTTTCAAAGGGCAGATCCTGATGCGCCTGCGCGCCGCGCAGTGCGTCGTTAATCTGCGTCATAACACTGCCCAACGCCAGCTCGGCGGAGATCTGCGCGTCGATCACTAAGGTGTTAATAAAGAAGCCAACAATATCCTGAGTGCCGCTGTGATGACGGTTTGCCACCGGCATACCCACACGGATTGTCCGCTGGCCGCTGTATTTGTGTAGTAACACCTGCCAGGCCGTCATCAGGACATTGAACAGGGTTACGCCCTGCGCGGCGGCAAAATCACTCAGCGTCTGACGCTGGGCACTGGACAAGCGTACCGAGCGCGTTTGATTGCGCTGACTGTCATCCTCACTATTTAAGTCTGCCGGCAGTGCCAGCGGGGTGTGCTCATCACCCAGTCGTTCCTGCCAGTAAGCCAGTTGTTTTTGCTCTTCACCCGCGGCCAGCCAGTCGCGCTGCCAGGCGGCAAAGTCACTGTAGCGCAATGCCTGCGGTACAAGGGTCAGGGTTTCACCCGCGCAGGCCGCTTCGTAGGCCCGCACAAAGTCGGCCACGATCAGTTTTAGCGACCAGCCGTCGGAAATAATATGGTGCATCACCACCACCAGCTCATGCTGCTGTGCGTCATCGGCAATCACGCCCACCCGCAGCAACGGCCCCTGAGTTAAATCAAAGGGGGTCGAGACTAGCTGTTGCTTAAACTCGGCGCGGGCGACGTCAGACTCGGGTGCCTGATAACGAATATCACAACGCCCCTCAGGTAACACCTGAGTACGCACTGTGCCCGCGTCATCCTCAACAAACAAAGTGCGCAGCGCTTCATGCTGAGCAAGCAGGTGGTCAAAGGCATATTGCAGCGCGTGGGTATTGAGCTCACCACTGAGATGCAGCGAACCGGAAATATGATAGGCGCTGCTGTTGGGGTCCAGTTTCCACAGGAACCATTGCCGCTCCTGCGCAAACGATAATCCCGTATAAGCCTTATCCTGACGTGCAATCTCAACCACGCTTGTTGCATCCGTCAGGCTGTCGGCCAATGCCTCAAGCGTGGGGGCATTGAGCACACTCTGAATATCCACTGCCAGCTGGCGCTTTTTACTCAGCGCAATGACTTTCAGGGCACTGATGGAATCGCCGCCCAAAGCAAAAAAGTTATCCAGCCGGCCAACCTGCGCCACGCCCAGTACGGTTTGCCAGATCTCAGCCAGCTGTTGCTGCTGTGGTGTTTGCGGCGCAAGGTACGCCACACTCTGTTGTGCATCGGGCGCAGGCAGGGCCTTGCGATCAATTTTACCATTGCTGTTCAGCGGTAGCGTTGCCAGCACCATGATCACGGCAGGTACCATGTAGTCCGGCAAGCTGTCGGCCAGTGCCAGTTTCAGCTCTGGACCGTCCACAGACGCGTCTGCGTTGGCCGACACATACCCCACCAGACGCTGAGATGCGCCGTTGCCCGTGGCCACCACCACGGCTTCACGGACTCCGTCGATGGCGTACAGTGCCGCTTCGATTTCGCCCAGCTCAATACGAAAACCACGAATTTTGACCTGATGGTCAATCCGGCCCAGATAATCCAGCTGACCTTCGTCATTCCAGCACACTAAATCGCCACTGCGATACATGCGGCTGCCATCGTGCATAAAGGGATCGGCAACAAAGCGCTCTGCACTGAGGTCGGGGCGGTTCATATACCCGCGAGCCAAGCCGTCTCCGGCAATGTACAGTTCGCCCGCCACCCCTTGCGGGCACAGGTTCAGCGCCTGATCCAGCACGTACAAACGGATCCCCGCAATCGGCGCACCAATCGGCACCGGCAAGGCCGGGTCGCCATGACAGGTAAAGTGACTGACATCCACCGCCGCTTCGGTCGGGCCATACAAGTTATAGAGTTTGGCCTTTGGCAATTTATTGAGCGCCTGTGCCTGTACTTCACTGGGCAGGGCTTCACCACTACACAGAATGCGGCGAATGCTGGTGGCGGTATGTACCTGCTCATGGCCAATAAAGGCCTGCAGCATAGAGGGTACAAAGTGTAAGGTGGTGACACCGTACTGCTTGATGGTATCGAGTAGCTGGCTACTGTCTTTATGGGCACCCGGCTCGGCGATCACCAGCTCGGCACCGTACATCAGCGGCCAGAAAAACTCCCACACAGACACATCAAAGCCAAACGGGGTTTTTTGCAGCACCTTGTCGTCTGGGCCAATCGGATAAGCCGACTGCTGCCAGGCAATACGGTTATAGATAGCGCTGTGCTGGTTGCCTACTCCTTTGGGCTTGCCGGTTGACCCTGAGGTGTAGATCACATACGCCAGTTGTGTCGGGGCAATGTCATGGGCAGGCAAATGCGACGGGTAGTCGCTCAGTGCCACTGACGGATAGTGCACCCGCTGGACCTGCTCATCCAGAGCGCTGAAGCGATGCAGTGAGTCGTCACCAAGAAACAGCGCTAACCCGCTGCTGCCGGCAATATAGGCAATACGCTCTTCGGGCAATGAGGGCTCCAGCGGCACATACGCCGCGCCGGCCTTCACGACCGCCACAATACTGATCACCATCTCCAGACTACGCTCGAACACCAGCGCCACTTTGTCTTCCGCGCCAATACCGCGCTGATTTAGATAATGCGCCAGCTGGTTCGTACGCTGTTCCAGCGCTGCATAGCTCAGGCTCTGCCCGGCAAAACGCAGCGCCACCGCCTGTGGGGTCCGCGCACTTTGCTCGCTGATCAGTCTGGTCACGGGGTGAGTGTACTCAAAGCCCCGCGGGCCTGTGCCATTAAGCAGCAACTGTGCAACATCCTGCTGCTCCAGCACCGGCTGAGTATACACAGGCCGCTGTGGTTCATTCAGACAGGCTTCCAGCAAGGTCTTAAGCTGAGCCAGACATTGCAGCGCAAAGTCCTGGCTATACAATTCGCTGGCGTACACCAGGTTTAAACTGGTGCCATCGCTGACATCTTCAATCACATCCAGTTGCAGGTCAAAGGGCATACCAAATCGGTACATTTGGGTATTGAGCAGCTTCAGCTCGGCCATCTGACTGAACTGACGCTTGTCGCGGCGCAGGTAATTGAACATCACCTGAAAAATTGGATGCACGCCCATCTGGCGAGCTGGTTTAAGGGCACTGACCAGCTGATCGATGGGCAAGTCCTGGTTGCTCTGTGCAATCCCGCTCATCACCCGGTTTTTTTCCAGCAGCTGAGCAAAAGTATCCGTATCGGCCAGCTGCAACGGCATAACCTGGGTGTTGACGAAATAGCCCACCACATTCTGGGTTTCACTGCGATGACGGTTGGCAATTGGCACGCCAACGCGGATCGTCTGACTGCCACTGAGACGGGCCAGTAAAACCTGCCATGCACTCAGTAAAAGCAGGTAAGGCGTGATCTGATACTGACCCGCCACGGTGCTGATTTTTTGCCACAGCGTCGCGGGGATCTGCTGCGTTTCAAATGCCACCTCGTAAGGGGGATTGTGACGCTGCTGATGGTTGGCAGGTAAGCGCAATGCCTCGTCGCAGTCCGCCAGCTGCTGTTGCCATACGGCCAGCTGTGCCTTGTGCAGCGCATCCAGCTCCTGCTCAGCTTGCCATTTGGCAAATTCCAGGAAACCCGGTACGGGCTCAACCGCTTTGACCTCTCCCGCATACAAGGTCACAAACTCATTGAGCAGCTGCTGCATTGAGGTGCCATCGGTGATGATATGATGCATGGTGACAATCAGGCTGGCACGCCCCGGCTCCTGAGCAATGGCGATGCGCAACAAAGGTTCGCCGCACAAATCAAAAGGCTGCTCAACAAACTGACGGACTGGATCCTGCCCGTTTGTGGTATGGCTCAGCTGGGCCACTGTGATTGTCTGATACTGACCATCTCGCTGCCAGACTTGCTCGTCCTGTTCAACAAAGCAGATCCGCAAGGCACTGTGCTTAGCCTGCAAGGCTTCGAATGCGGCCTGCACCTTGGCCACCTCCAGTGTACCCTCAAAATGCAGCGCTCCGGCCAGATTATAGGAAGCATCCTGGGGAGCCAGCTTCCAGGCGTACCACAAGATTTGCTGCGCGGCCGTCAACGGCACCCGCTCGCCGGGCTCAAGCTGCACAGTCAATTGACCAGATGACTCGCTGGCCTGACTGATACGCTGTTGAAGTTTTTGTTGATCCTGGGCACTAAGAGAGGACATTGCACGGTTTCGTCTGGTGCGTCTTTGCTGTGACATTCTGGCTCCACTGCAGTCAGTTAAATTCTGATTTCAAAATATGACTGCTAGACGAATGTCAGAGGTAAAAATCCAGTGCGCGGGCAAAGATAGTGTAAACCGGACGATTGCAGATAAATCGTGGTTAAAATCAGGTGCCCGTGCCCACAGGCACCTGAACTCGGACGGGGATTACAGAGTGTAATTAAAGGAAATACCCACAGTCTGAGGGTCGATTAGATCGCCATACTTGTATCGGCCAGTGCCAGCATCGCGCTCACCATAAATCACCCCTTTCTCGTCAAAGGCGTTATTAATGTAAGCATTGACACGCCACTGCTCGGCGATATAGGCCGCAGAGAAGTGGAACTGCGTGTAATCACCCACCATTTGCTCTGCCTTGCCACCCAGCTTGCTGTAGTAATCTCCAACGAAATTGCTGCGTGCAGTTAGCTGAATGCTGTCCGTTGGCCAGTATTCCAGACCCAGCCCCAGCGTCACATCCGCCGCCTTCGGCAGATCCATTCCTTCCGATGCGCGGTTTTGTGCATTGGCTTCATCAATGGTGCTGTTCAGCAGACCCAGGCTGGCCGACAGCGTGACTTCATCATTGAAAGCAAAGCGCGCCTCTGTTTCCAGACCATAACTGGTAACCTGACCCAGGTTAATGATTTTGTAGTCACGCGCCAGGCCACTTTCCGCGATGCCATTAAACTGGTAGTCGGTGAAATCATTGTAGAATACGTTGGCTGCCAGGTTCAGGCGACCATCCAGAACACTAGAGCGGGCGCCAAGCTCAAAGGTATCCACATACTCTGGCTTGAAGATGTAGTTGCTCATGCTGCCCCAATGGAAATCACCACCGCCTGAACTGTAGCCCTTTCTGAAGCTGGCATTCAGCGTGGTGTCTTCGGTCAGGTCATGCAGAAACGCCACTTTTGGCAGATAAATGCGGTTATCGACATCCAGTGTAAAGCCCAGTCCAGTCACTGGTCCGCCAAAGCCATTAAATACCCGATACTGAGATTCTTCTTCAACCCGGCCACCGGCGATAAGGCGGCTGCGCTCGCCCACAGCAAAGGTAAACTCACCATAAATGGCTTTTGAGTCACTGTCATCATAGCCATCGTACCAGCCCTGGCGGATAAACTGTTGGTCACGCTCATTGTAATAGTAACCAACATAACCAGAGACACGCTCACCGCCATCATAAGACACTTTCGCGTCATAGGTGCGACCACCGTCGGCCATGCTCACATGCCAGTAAGTTGGATACTGCTCAAACACATAGTCGTAGTCTGAGTCTGAGATCATCAGCTCAAAATTAAACGCATCGTTGATTGTATAGCGGGTGCGCAGTGACCAGCGCTCATAATCGGTGCGTTTGTCACGGGCATACGTGCCAACGAATACGCGCTCACCCGTTGCCGGATCCCGACCATATTCACTGGTGACTAAATGCTCGTCCAGATCCGGCCCTTCAAAACCCCACTGACGCTCGCCCATTTCAGAGTTATCAACATAGTGCAGCAGCATGTCCAGGCCGCTGACGCCTGCCGGTTGCCACTTCACTTTGATGTCGGTACGGGTGTTATCATACTCTTTAGGATCAAATGGATAGCCCTTATCGTAAACAAAGTTCAGATAGGTTTCGCCTTCGATATGTTGCACACTGGTGCGCACCGCCAGTTGATCTTCAATCAGGGGAACAGAGACAACACCGGCGTATTCATATTGACTATCCTGATTGGCATATCCGATGCGCGTTGCGGCTTCCAAGTCAGTCAGTGACGGCTCTTTGGTTTTGATATAAACGACACCGCCAATGCTGTTACGGCCACTGTTGGAAGACTGAGGACCGCGCAGTACTTCGATTTGCTCGACATCCCACAGGCCTAAATCACCACTCACTTTAGCAACGAATGGTTCGGCCACCCCGTCACGCATCATAGAAATACGCGGCTTAGCACCCGACGAAAACGAACTAAACCCATCAGCAACACCTTGCCCTTCCTGACCACGGATTGAAGGCAGGCCACCGGTGACAATCACGTTGGCAATCCCCTGTAGCGCGTTCAGATAAGAACTGTGCTGACCGTTTTTCAGTTGCTCTTCATCAATTACGGCGATCGAAGAGGTGGTATTTTTCAGAGAGTTTTGTTTATTTTCTCCGTATACCACTATCTGTTCAATTGATTTGAGTTCAGCGTCATCATCGGCCATCACGGCGTTTGATACGGCAAGGGCGAGCGGCAGTAAGCTGTATTTGAGTTTGTCCATTATTTCATCCTAGTTGTATTTCCGACAACCAGACGAAGTAAAAAACAGCAAATTTAGTAAAAATAATAATTATTATCAAAAAGATAATATCACGCTCACAAACTGGGAAATAACCTTCCCTATTGCTCACCCAGATGCACTTTCATCTCCAGCAGACACGGACTAAACCCAGCCTTTTCGTAGGCCCGTATCGCAGCCTGATTGTCGCTGTACACATCCAGATAAAAGTCGTGGATCGCCTGCTGCTTACTCCAGTTCATCAGGTGCGTCATGATCGTCTGATTCAGGCCCTGACCGCGATAATCCGGATCGACATACATAAAGCCCAGATAACCATGGCGCGCATGTACCAGCTGTGCTTTCGAGTCCCGATGCTGGACATAACCTGTAGCCACAATCTTGCCGTCTTGCTCACCGACGACCAGCAGACTGTCGGGACAGTCAAGCAGGGCTGGTAAATCATAGTAACGCGCATCCTGTGGCTTAATGGCTTGATTATAGGGGCGCTCGGCAGCGATTATGGCCTGCTCAAGCTGACGTAAAATAGGCAGGTCTTCTGCCGTTGCGATACGGATCTGCATGATATGTCCTGGTTACTATTCATAGAGCAGGCAGCGTCTCACAAATAGGTCCCAGTGCCAATCTGCGGGCAAGAAAAAAGCCACCTGGTTTGACCCGAGATGGCTTACTAACACTACAAAAATGGTTATGACAATTTGGTATTAGTGTTCGTGCTCGTCGTGCGCTGCTTCGCTTTTGGCTATCCCCAGCCACACAAGCTTGCCAGGCACGATATCCAGCTCAAAGGTCTGCGACCATTCACCGGCTTCTAAATCAAATTTCTTAATCTGTTGCTTGAGCGGATCACTGACAAATACCGCCTCTTCGGCCTGAGAAAACGCCAGTGAGAAGCTTTGACCCTCGGCCAGTGCACCGTCGCTGACCATCACTTCATGTTCAGCTTCCCAGTGGTGCTCACCATCGTGTTCGTGAGCGGCAAAGACACTGAGCTTGCCTGCGCTATCCATGACCACAACATGCTCGCCGCTGGCACTGAAGCCATAGTGGCTGACGCGATGATCTGTGGTCACTTGCCACTTAAGCGCTGCAAATTCAGCGTCATGGCTGTCGAGCATAAATAACTGACCACCGGCGCTGGCGATATACTGATCACTGTGAGGGTGACCTTTCAAAGCGCCCACACGCTGACCTTCGGCAAAGCTCTCCGGGTTGGCAACTTTGCTTGCGCTGAAAGCCTGACCCGCTTGCGTGATCAGCGCTACGCCATCGGCACACCCAAAGGCGATGGTTGTTTCATTTTGCGCGCTACCGTGCAAAGCCGGACAGCTGACATCGAATACTTTTTCATCATGGAAGTGGTCGCCATGGGCATGGAACAAACCAATTTGTGCCGGCAAAGTAGACTCGCTGCTGCTGTCACGCAATGTGCTGATCAGGTACTCACCGCGTGCCTGCGCTGCGCCGTGCATGTAAGTGCTGTACTCCCACACCGCCACCTCTTTGTTCGCACCGCTGATGTGCGATTCATTAAACATCGCCACTGACGCGTTTTGCTGAGTCTCTTTGTCACCATCAGAGAACACGGCGATACCGCCTTCACTGACCGTTACATGGGTCGGTTTTACCGACTCAAGATGAAATGACACAGCGACCGGTGCATCCTGATGGGCATGGAAGTGGTCATCATGCGCCTCCTGGTATAAACCCCCATCTAAGAACTCCACCAGGCCGTCGGTACGCTGTACCGAAATTGCATAGCGGTGGTTTTCAGAGCCATATAAATACTGAGGTGTATAGGTCAGGCCAATTGAGTCAATCAGAGACTGATCGGCGGTTGAGTAAACATGCAGCACGTTGCTGTCA
The DNA here is from genome assembly GCF_004212645.1 of Pseudoalteromonas rubra. Classification (GTDB taxonomy): domain Bacteria; phylum Pseudomonadota; class Gammaproteobacteria; order Enterobacterales; family Alteromonadaceae; genus Pseudoalteromonas; species Pseudoalteromonas rubra_G. The sequence goes on from NZ_PPUZ01000008.1 coordinate 99,206, forward strand.
GCACTGCTGACCACCAGGCGCCCTGCTACATCAGTCACGCCCTCATCATGATCATGTTCGTCATGCTCTGCTGCTTTTTCAGATTCTGTCGCTTTCGCTTCTTCAGCCTTAGACTCATCTGCTACTGCAGGCTGCGCTGTGCGCTCAACGGTGTGATCTGTGCCACCACACGCAGACAACAAGATGGCTGATACAGCCGCTGCCAGGACCTTTGCTCTGAAAATCATCAATACTACCTTAAATCTCAACGTTACATTATAACAATGCAGAAATGTTATAATGTCACACAAAAGAACGCAAGCGTTGCGCGCTAGTTATTTATCAAAAAAGCGATGGGATGCTGGTAAGCAAAGATAAAAATGCGGCCTCTGATGAGGCCGCAAGAAGAAGTTAGTGAGATTGCAGCTGAGCCACCAGCTGCTCTTCAATCATAAAGGCCAGATTGTCTATGGTTGGATCTTCAAAGAATGCGGCCGGTTCCAGCTCAACGGCAAACATTTGTTTGGCTTTGGCCAGCATCTGGATCGCCACCAGCGAATCGCCACCCAGCTCCAGCATGTTGTCGAAAATACCGATCTGCTCAAAACCCAGATACTCGGCCCACAGGGCGACCAGCTTATGCTCCAGCTCGCTCTCTGGCGCTTCGTATTCTACCGCCAGTTCAGGGCGCGCATGGCCTTTTGGCTTGTTCAATCGTGCCAGCAGAGCCTGCTCCGTGGCCCGCGTTGCCGCACACAATTGTGACCATTCGGTACTGGCACAATAAACCTGAGGCAAATCCAGGCTTAATGCGGCATCAAGTAACTGGCACGCCTCGTTGTGACTCAGCCCCAGTCCATCAGCCAGCGTCATATTGGCCGTCATCCCCGTGTTTATCCAGGCATCCCAGTTCAGTACCTGCACGGTAAATGGGTGGTCCTGCTGCGCAACCGCGTCCAGATAACTGTTGGCGGCGCAGTAATCACTTTGCGCAAAGGCACCCACAATGGAAGCAAGACAGGAACACAGCACCATGCGCGACAATGGCGTATCGGCAAACAGCTGCAATAACGTTTGTGTGCCCTGCACTTTGGCCACGGCGCTTTGCTGTGCCTGCTCTGGCGAGATCTCATGAAGCAAACCACCGCCGGGCAAGCCCGCGGCATGGATCACCTGAGTCATGGGGCCCGTTTCTGCCTGCACTTCGTTAAGCGCGATTTGCATCTGTGTCAGATCAGTCACATCGGCGCTGATCACTTTTAGCCTGGCGCCGCTTTGCTGCAGAGCATGAAGTTGCTGATAGCGCGCACGCACCTTCTGCGGTTGTTGCTCATCTTCGCTCAGCTGTGCCCACTGCGCAGGCTCTGCCATTGACTGGCGCGTTTGCAGCACCAGAGTATGTCCCTGTCCGGCCAGATGCTGCGCCAGCGTAAGGCCAATGCCGCCTAATCCACCTGTGATTAATGTCACCTCAGGTGCAACACCTGGTGCAGGCTGAACGGTCACGGCAGTTTGCGTTAAAGTAAAACGATGTGTACCGCGATAGGCAATTTCCCCTTCCCCCCGAGCCAGATCAGCGACCAGACGATTGCTGAGTTTTTGACTCGGGCTGTCTGCCATCTGCTGCGTCAGTGCCAGTACCTGACAACTTTGTGCTGCCAGCTCCAAAGGTGCAACCCGCGTGAGGCCTAATAGGGAAGCTTTTTGTGCACTAACCACGTCATCGCCCAGCACATTAAATAGCTCAGTTGCGACGATACTCAGCGGACGTCCGCCAAGCGACATCAGCCACTGCACCACAGGTAGTAAAGTGTTATAGGCCAGCACATCGGTACTTTGTGATTGCATAAAGCGGGTGTCGATCACCTGATCAAACTCCCCTACCGCCGCACCCAGCTCACTCAGTTGCGCTGCATCTTGCAGATTCAAGCGATAAGTCTGTGCATCGATGGCTGAAAATGCCTCACCCTGCCAGATTTGAGTCAGCAGGGCACCAGCCTCGGTTAACGCTGCGCTCAGCTGTGTGACCAAAGGCACATCGGCTGCCAGCAGCAACACCCGTTTGCCAGCCAGTGACGCAACACCCTGAGGCGCAACGCACTGCTGCCATTGCGGTGCATAAAGCTGCGCGCCTTGTTGAACCGCATTGTTGGTCACATCCGCTGTCGTTGCTGTCACGGCACCTGGCTCAACCCAGTACTCGGTATCCGCAAACACATACTCAGGCAGCAGGTTGGCCTGGCCATGTGGACGCGTTGTAAGCTGTGCAAAGTCAATCGCACAACCGAGCTGCCATAACTTAGCTAAGGTTTTGGCAAACGGTGGTAATGGCGCTTTGAGGTCGCGTGCGTGAGACACGGAGTGCAATACGACCTTGTCTTCACTCACCGTTTGCTTGGCCAGTTTTTGCAGGGTATCGCCCGGTCCGGCTTCAATCAGCACATCAGCGCTCTGTGCCAGTACCTTCACACCAGCCACAAAGTTCACCGGCTGACGAATATGATCCAGCCAGTACTGCGCTGAGCAGGCCTGCTCGGCGGTGATCCAGTCGCCTGTGATGTTAGACACAAACGGCACCTCCGGCGCGTGCAGCGGCGATGCACTCAGTACCTGCTCCAGCGTGCTGGCAAAGTCAGGTAAAACGGCTTCGGTCAGGTGGCTGTGGAAAGCGTGTGAAACGTGCAGGCGCGTTGCGGCGATATCGGCCGCTTTCAGCTCACCCTGCAAGGCCTTAATCGCTTCGCGCGTACCGGCAATCACGGTATTGGTCGGGCTGTTCAGCGCCGCGATGTCGAGCCCATCATTGAGATAAGGCGCCATGGTTTCACCATCGGCCATAGCAGAAAGCATGGTGCCCGGTGCCATGTTTTGCAGCACTTCACCGCGTGCAGTAACAAGCTGAGTTGCCACTTCCAGGGTCATCACCCCAGCCAGACAAGCCGCCGCATATTCGCCAATGCTGTGGCCCAGCATGGCACTGATGACCACGCCATGGGCTTCGTAACATTTTGCCATGGCATAAGCGACCACAAACAAGGCAGGTTGCGTAATGCGGGTCTGATTCAGTAGCTGATTGGCCGTCAGGATCTCGCTGTCTGCCGGACTAAAGACGCTGTGCAGCTCCTGCTGTAAGGTCTCTGGGAAATGCCCCATTACCTCATCAAAGGCGGCCTTAAATGCCGGTACTGAGCGCAGTAATGGCTGGGCCATGGTGACATACTGTGAGCCCTGCCCTGAAAACATCAATGCTACCCGAGGCGCTGTTGCTTTATCGCCCTGCGGCTCACGCAGCAGCTGCGCAATGGCCTGCTCGGCATTTTCTGCCACACAGGCATAACGCACCGCCAGCGCGCTGCGTTTATGCTGCAACTGGGCAGCCAGCTGGGCAAACTGCTCTGGCGAGCGCTGCAATGTGTCGGCCAGCGCCTGAGTCTGGCGAATGAGCGCGCTCTGGCTGCTGGCGCTGATCGGCAGCATGTGCCAAGGCGCATTGCTGTTTTGCTCCGTGCCTTGCTGGCTGTATTCTTCCAGAATCACATGGGCGTTGGTGCCCCCCATGCCTAATGAACTCACCGCTGCACGACGAACGCCTTCGCTGTGCCAGGGTTTCAGCTCAGTATTAACGTAGAAGGGGCTGTTGGCAAAATCGATTTTGCTGTTCAAAGGCTGACTGTGCAGGCTGGGCGGTAACTCCTTATGACGCAGCGCCTGGACCGCCTTGATAAGGCCAGTCACCCCAGCTGCGGCATCAAGGTGGCCAAGGTTGGTTTTGGCCGAGCCAATCGCACAGTATTGCTTTATGTCACCACCATAGGCCTGGCTCAGTGCAGCAATTTCAATCGGGTCTCCCAGCTCAGTGCCGGTGCCATGGGCTTCAATGTAGCCCACGCTGTGCGGCTCAATGTCTGCAAACTCCAGCGCCGCCATAATCGCATTGGCCTGGCCATTAACGCTCGGCGCGGTGTAGCCGACCTTGTCGCGGCCATCATTATTGATGGCAGAGCCTTTGATCACCGCCAGAATATGGTCGCCGTCTTCCTGCGCTTCCGCCAAACGCTTTAATACCACGGCCGCACTGCCGCTGCCGATCAATATGCCATCGGCCTGCTCACCAAAAGCACTCAACTGACCAGATGGCGACAAGCTGCCACCGGCCGGGGCGTGATACCCCTGATCCTGCGTCAGATTAAGCCATACCCCGCCTGCCAGGGCCGAGTCACACTCAAAGTTTTGCAGCGCCCTACACGCCATATGCACCGCAACCAGTGAGGTAGAACAAGCAGTCTGAACCGTGACCGCCGGACCTTTGAGGTCCAGCTCATAGCTCACCCGGGTCGCCAGTGAATCTTTGTCGTTGCCGTTGGTCAGCGCCAGCAGGCTGGTGATATCGCGCTGCTGTCCCTGCAACAAGTTTTGCATCAGATAGGCAGGGACACCACACCCGGCATAAACGCCGGTCAGCTCACCCTGTGTCAGTCCGGCATGGGCCATGGCATGCCAGCAGGTTTGTAAAAAGTGACGCTGCTGAGGGTCCAGTTGCTCGGCCTCTTTTGGCGTGTAGCCAAAAAACTCGGCATCAAATTGCGCCAGTCCGTCAAATGGTATGCCGCGTTTCACATAGTCCGGGTCGTTTAAGTCAGACTCGCTCACCCCGGCGCGGCGCAGCGCCTCGTCGTCATAACTTTGCACGGCGCAGCGGCCGGCACGAATATTTTGCCACAAGGCATCGACGTTATCCGCATCGGGGAAACGCCCGGCCATTCCTATGATGGCAATATCCAGTTCACTATAGTGCTGTTCTGACATGATTATGATTCTCTTACTTTACGTTTACGGGCAGCGACGGCACCCATGCCGCGGCGCTGCCGGGCGCCACTCGGGGCGCTCGTTGTTTGTGACTGTGTTGTTTGTGACTGGTCCAGATACGCAGCCAGGCTGGCGATGCTGGGATAGGCGAATAAGTCGGTCAGCTGCAACTGGGCAAACTGCGGTTTTAAGTCGTCGAAGACCGCCATCAGCAACAGCGAATGGCCTCCAAGATCGAAGAAGTTTGCATTGCGGTCAACCTGAGCGACCGCCAGATGCTTCATCCAGATTGTTTCCAGCGCCTGCTCTGTCTGATTGGTTGCCGTACTGGCTACCGGCGCCTGCGCGGGCTGGACTTTTGGCAGTTGCTGACGCTCCAGCTTGCCGCTGGCATTAACAGGTAGCTGTGCCAGCACCACAATCTGCGCCGGGACCATATAGTCGGGCAGCTGCTCGGTCAGCGCACGCTTGAGCCTGAGTGCATAATCCGGGTCGTCATGGCGCTCGCTTTGTACATAGGCAATCAGGCTTAACGACTGTGCCTGCTGCTCGGTGATCACCACCGCCACATCGACGTCCGGCAGCTGCGTTAAGCGGGTTTCGATTTCACCCAACTCAACCCGGAAACCGCGAATTTTAACCTGATGATCGCTGCGGCCATGATAATGCAGCGCGCCATTTTGCCAGCTAACCAGATCGCCACTGGCGTACATGCGCGCACCATCATCTGCAAACGGATCGGCAATGAAGCAAGTAGCCGTCTGCGCCGGACGTTGCCAGTATCCGCGCGCGAGCAGCTCGCCGCCGATATAAAGTTCACCCACCTGGCCTTCGGCCACCGGCTGAAGGTTGCTGTCGAGCACATACAGGCGGCGACCATTCAGGGCATGACCGAGCGGAACCTGCTCGCCCGCTGTCAGGGTGCGGCAATCATGAATAGCGGCCTCAACCACGATTTCTGTTGGTCCGTAAGTATTAAGCAGACGCACCTCACCCAAACCTGCCGAGCGCCAGTCCGTAATGCCCTGCTCTGACATGGCTTCACCACCCGAATGCACCTGACGCAAATGGGGCAGTGACAATGGCGTGGTGGTCGCCATTCGCGCCCAACTGGCGGCAATGCTGCGCCAATAGGCCGCACTGAGATCCATCACGCTGATCTTGTGACGCTGCGCTTGCTGGTACAGGGTGTCGGCATCCCACAGCGTATCGCCACGTAACACCACGGCAGCGCCCACAGCCCAGCTGGGGAACAGCTGCTCGACAAAGGCATCAAAGTTAATGGTGGCAAATTGCAGCACAACATCGGCGTGGCTTAGTTCAATAAACGCTTTTGCCGATTCGATGTAACAGGCCAGCGCCTGATGCTCAATCGCCACCCCCTTCGCCTGACCCGTCGAGCCAGAGGTATAGTTTAAGTAGGCCAGTGAATGAGCATGATGTAGCACCACAGGCGGGGTGCTGTGTTCATGATGTTCGCTAAGTAAAGCAACCGGAGAAATACAGGGCACAGGTAAGGAGCTGTCAGTCTGCTCACCGAGTATCGCCGCACAGCCACTGTCGCTAACCATATGTGCTAACTTCGCTTGCGGGAAGTTAGGATCTAACGGTAAGTAGGCGGCATTGGCCTTCAAACACGCCAACACCGAGGCCAGCATCAGAGGCTTACGCGCCTGCATGATCCCCACTACCTGATCTGTCAGACCCTGAGCGACCAGACCATGTGCGAGCCGGTTGGCCGTTTGCTCCAGCCACTCATAGCTATAGTGCTGGTCGTCAAAAATTACCGCCGTGGCATCCGGATTGCTGGCTGCATACTCGCTGATTGATGTGAGCCACTGTGCAGCGGGTGCCGACGCATCAGCGCCCGTTGCCGCCGGGATGTGTGTCAGTTCAGTACCCAAAGATAGATTGCCAATGGCCTGCTGCGCCTGTTGTGGCAGCTGATTAAGTAGCTGCTGAAAAGCCGCAGACAATCGCGCTATGGTGCTGTGCTGATAGAGCGCCTGATTGTACTGTAATTCAATGCTCAGCTGGCCTTGCTCATCCAGTCGCGAATCGATGCTGAGGTCAAACTGCGCCTGCTGCTGCAATGACTGCGCATCAACTGTGGCGCAGTCGGCCAGCGTCAGTGCCTTAGCCACATCCTGTTCAAGGTGGTTAAACATCACCTGGAATAGCGGTGTCTGTCCCAGTGCGCGCTGTGGATTCAGCACTTCCACCAGCTTTTCAAACGGATAATCCTGATAACGCTGTGCCTCCAGTGCTGTGTGTTTACACGCTTCGAGCAACTGGGTAAAGCTCTGCTCCGGAGATACCGAGCCACGGATCACCTGAGTATTGATGAAAAAGCCCACCAGCTTGTGCAGCTGTGCCAGATTGCGGTTGGCCACCGCCACACCAATCTGTGGCTGACGTTTGCCACTGAGGCGATAAAACAGCACCTGCAAACTGCTCAGCAACAGCATAAACAAACTGGCATTTTGACCATGAGCCAGCTGTTGCAGCTTGTCGGTGTGTTTGTGATCCAGGGTAAAACGCATCACGCCCATGGGCGCTGCCAAATCGCTGCGTCGTGCCTGCTCAGGCACCAGCAACTCTTCATCACCCTGACCATCCAGCCGTTCCTGCCAGTAAGCCAGCTGCGTCGCGGCGGCCTCTGAGGTCAGCCACTCCTGCTGCCACAGGGCAAAATCACCATACTGGATGTCGCTGCTGTCGAGCGCGCCTTCACCCTGCGTGTTGTAGTGATGCGAGATGGCCCCCAGCAGCAAATCAAAGCTCCAGGCATCACTGGCAATGTGGTGCATAACCAGCACCAGGCGATATGTCTGTTCAGACTCACGGATCAATGAAGCACGGAAATTTTCTCCGTCGCCCAGTGCAAACGGGGTTTCATAGCAAGTACGCTGCAAGGCATCCGCCTGCGTGGCTGCATCCGCAGCCTCGTTGAGGTCGTGATAATGCCACTGCAAAGGCTGCGCAGCGGTGCGCTGACGCCACTGGCCTTCGGCCGTTTTAAAATAGGCTTGTTGCAACGCAGGTTGCTGGGCCAGTACCTGTGCACAGGCCTGCTCAAGACGCTGCGGATTAATTGCGCCTGATAATTTTATCGTTGCGCCAATATGATAGGCACTGCTGCCTGGCTCCAGTTGCCATAAGAACAACTGCCTTTGTTGCTGGGCACTGAGTGGGTAATCATCCAGCTGTTGCGCAGCGATCTGCACACTGGGTGCATCCATCACGTCTCGTACACGCTGGCAGAAATCACCAAAGCGATGCGCTGCGAACAAGCTGCTGGGGTCGAGCTGACAATCCAGTTCGCTCTGGATCTGTGCCAGTAACTGAGCGGCTTTAATCGAGCTGCCCCCCAGCGCAAAAAAGTCTGCATCGTCGTGGTTAACCGGATAACGCAGCACGCCTTGCCAGCACTGTGCCAGTTGTTGGGTCAGGTGATCCCAGTGGGCATTGCCGGGCAGCGAGTCTTGCGCCGTCAGTTGTTGCAGCTGAGCCAGGTTAAAATCACCATAACTGGCCAGCTCGTTGGCATTGCGTAACTTCAAACAGGCACTGCGCTGAAGCTTACCGCTGGAGGTTTTTGGCAAGCCCCCCTGATCCAGGAGCAATACCAGCTCAGGACAGGCAGCAAAGTGCTCAGTGATAAAGTCACGAACGATCAACGCCGTTTGCTGCGCCGGGACCTCATTGCGATAGCTGTTGCTGGTTTCGATTGCCAGACCAATGCCTTCGCCACTCTCGGCACTGGGGACCGGAAACGCCGAGACCCGGCCTTTACGCACAAAGCTCAGCTCAGCTTCAATGGCGCGCTCAATATCCTGCGGATAAACATTGTGACCATTCATGATGATCAAGTCTTTTTGTCGGCCCGAGATATAGAGCTGGCCGTCGAACATATAGCCAACGTCACCGGTTCTTAGCCAGCGGTGACCGTCGAGCTCCACAAAGGTGTCCTGAGTCGCTTGTTCATTTTGCCAGTACCCCAGCGCGATGCTGGGTCCGGCGGTCCAGATCTCACCAATTTCACCGTCGGCCAGTGCCTGATGTGACTGTGGACACGTGATCCTGAGCAGGTGGCCACTGGCGACCTGACCACAGCCTACCTGATGGCAGTATGCATCGCTGTCGCGCAGATCGCGGGCATCGGCCAGCTCTGCGCGGCCCGCAGCCAGCCCCTGATTATCAAAGGCACGGATCACGGCGCCGCCACCGGCTTGGGTACCCGTCACCATCAGGGTGCCCTCGGCCAAACCATAGCAAGGGTAAATGGCCGATGCCTGCATCCCCTGCGGCGCAAAGCGCTCCGCAAAATCCAGCAGAGTATCGTGGCGAATGGGTTCTGCACCGGAGAAGGCGACGCGCCAACTGCTCAGGTCTAATTCGCTCAGTTGCTTATCGCGGATCCGCTCCAGACATAAACGGAAAGAAAAATCGGGGCCACCTGAGACAGTGCCGCCATATTCACCGATCAGCTGTAGCCAGCGCGCCGGGCGTTCCATAAAGAATCGTGGCGAGCACAATACCAACGGATAACCAACGTAGATCGGCTGCAACAGCCCGCCAATCAGTCCCATATCATGAAACAGCGGCAACCAGCTGACCATCACATCGGATTGGGTGGTTTGCATTCGCTCGGTGATCACCGCTTCATTGGCCAGCAAATTGCCATGGCTGACCATCACGCCTTTTGGTTTGGCGGTTGAGCCCGAGGTGTACTGCAAAAAGGCAATTTCGTCGCTGTGCGCCGGGTGGCGAGGCGCATCGGCCGCTGGCGTGTTTAATTCGTCCACCACCTGGATAATAATGCCATCCAGTGCCTCGCACATGCCCGCGACCGTTTCACTAAAACGAGAGGTGGTTAGCACCAGCCGGGCACTGGCGTCTTCGGCAATGCCCACGGTACGGGCAATGTGTTGCGCTTTGGTCGACTCGGGTGGAAAGCTCGGGATAGCGGTCACCCCCAGGTGCTGACAAGCGAGAAAGCTGGTCACATATTCAATGCCGGTATCCATCAGGATCAGGGCGCGATCCCCCGCACTGACGTGATGCTGCAGATGCCCTGCCAGCTGTAAACTCTGTTCATACAAGGCCTGAAAACTAAAGCGTGTATGTGCTTTTTTATCTACGCAGATCAGCGCGGTTTGCTCGGGCTGTTGTGCTGCGTGGTGGGCAAGGCGATCCATTATCGTCGTGGCGGTCATGGGGTACTCCGTGAATAAACTGGCAGTGTGGCAAGGCAGTGCGGCTGGGTGTTCGCCCCGCACTGGCGCTGATCAGCAGCTAGGCTTATCAGGCGACGCCGGAAAACTTACTGATCCATCGCCTGGCGAAGGCTCAACGGACGCATATCAGTCCAGTGCGTATTGATGTAGGCCAGACAGGTCTCTTTATCACCTTCGACACCCACATCCTGCCAACCACCTGGCACGCTTTTATAACTAGGCCAGAGTGAGTATTGTTCTTCATGGTTAACCAGGACCTTGAAGGTGCCATTGTCATTATCAAAGCTCATCGTTTTCTCCAAAAATCAGACTGTCGGCATAGTGACGCGCGACAGTCCGGGTTTTTTAGTCTTTTTTCACGATCAGTTTGGTGGTGCTGAGCTTATTGATGGACACCTGCCAGGGGTAGAATGGCAATTCAACTAATCCCCGTTGCGCACTGTAGTGACGACTGCTGTCACTAAAATGCTCTGAGTCGCGATTGGCACTTTGCGAATAACTCAGCAGGCCGCGAGCAACCGGTCCGTTATCATCAAAGCCCACCACCATCATCCAGCTGGAGCCAAAGTTCACGCCGTAGCCTTCCTCGCGCAGTCCGGACCACAGGGGTCGGCCATCAACCACACTGGTCAGTGGCGGTGATGCCTCAGCCGCAAAGCTGGTCAAGTCCATCGTGTTGTGGGTGGCAAACACGTTAAACCCGCCACTTTGATGTTCAGGCCCGGCCCAGGACAAGCGTTCCGTGCCTTTTTGCAAATACTGGATCTCGGCAAATGGTGCATCCAGCGCAAACCCATAGTGCGCTAAATCGGCCGCAGCACGGAGCAGTTTTCGCAGAATATCTGGGTCCGATTTCAGTGTGTGTGGCGTGGTGGTTGGCAATCTGGGGTCAAACGGCACCGCAAAGTCTTCGTGCTTGTCGAGCACACGGAAAAACTCCCGCGCCAGATGGGCCGCTTTTGATGTCAAATCAAAGCGTCCATCCCATTGTGCAAATGCGCCGCAAACGGGATCGACATCGACCTCCAGCTGGTCGTTCAACGCCCAGCGCTGACCCGCATACTGCTGACATAAGCCCGCGATAACCCCTCGCTCACTGGCAAAATAACTGCCGTTGCCCAGCAGGATATGCTCAAGTTCGTCGAGACTGAACCGGCCATCTCGTCCCGACCCTGAGCGCAGTAATGCATAGGCATAGCGGCTGCGCTCCGACTGCTGTACATCTACCTGACCATACAAAGGAGAGACATCGCGCAGTGGCTGTGAGGCATTACTCAGCCAGAATGAATCATTGGAATTTTGCACATAATCACGACGGCTGAGTGACGGTGCCTCGGCCAGCTCAACGGCCCCATCGAAAATCATCTCTTCGCGATCACCTGGCAACACCACCTGGCCTGTGGCGGCAAAAATGGCTGCAGATTTGGGGTTCGTCTGTAACCAGCTCAACGCAGCCGCTGAAAGGTTAGGGACATTGGAATCATCGGTATAGAAGGCGTTGCCATATTTATCTGCTGCCAGCGTGTTATTGAAAGACAGGCCGTTAAAGCGTCTGGATGCTGCACGCAATCGTGCAACTGACTCGGCCCGGTTGTAAGACAGCCAATGATCTATGGCAGAAAAATTATCCAGATTGACATCACTGACCGCATAGGCCACCCCGTCCTGCCAGGGAAAACGCTCTGCGTCTTCGAGCATTAAACCAAAGTGTGTGGCATACGCCATGTGGGTGTGCGTTTGCATCCCCGTTGCCGTTTTCACAGCCACCTGGATCTCACGCTCACGCATAGTGTGCCACTGTCCTTCATACCGATAGCGGCGAGGATTGTCCGGGTCCAGCGTCAATTCATAAAATACATGATGCAGTGCCGTTGAGTAGGTGTGGGTCCAGGCCAGGTTACGGTTGAAGCCGATATTGACCACGCCGGGCATACCCAGAACGGAAGCGCCCATTACATCCAGTTCACCCGGCACCGTGGCATGATGGGTCCAGAAACGGAAATTACCATTGAACGGAAAATGTGGGTTGGCCAGTACCATACCCCGGCCATTGTGGCTCAGGGTTTTACCAATCGCCCAGCCATTTGACCCCTGTGTGAGTTGCTCGGCAGGTGTCAGTGCCATAGTGCGATCCTGCTGTGCTGGCGTGGCCCCGTTGTCCGGCCTGGCCTGCACTAACTGTGGCAGTAACCGACCCACACTGCCCTGCACGCCCATCAGCAATACATTGGCAATCACGTCCTGTGCGGTGATGGGTTTAACCCAGGGAGCATCGCGACAGATCTCACCCAGCTGTTCATTGCCCGCAGCAACCTCCTCAAGGTAGTGGTTATAGCCGGCGGCAAAGCCCTCTGCCAGTGCGCGCGTGCTTGCTGATAAGCTTGAATATTGCTGTGCAGCCCGACCTGGCAAGTCCAAAATACGATAACCAATATCCGATATAAGGTAATGGTTATCTCCTTCGTGACGATGTGCACCAAGGTATTGGGCACGCTCACCACGCAGCCGCAGGTAGCCGTCAGCCAGCAGACAGCCGTGATCTTGCACCTGAGCATAAGCATTACCATAACCCAGCCCATATAAACTCTGCGCTTTAACATGCGCTATACCAAACTGGGTGCGGGTTACGCTAACGGCTTCATTGCTGTGAGCATGGGTCAGGGCCGGAGGGAAAAGTGGAGCAGCCTGTGCGCTGCCCGTAAAAATGGCGAGCCCTGCAATACTCAGTGTAAATAATTTCATAGTAATCCTTTTGTTTAGATATACACAGAACCCCCCAGAAAACAGACTGAGAGACTTCTTTTGCTAGACGCGAGGTATAAACAAAAAACCACCCCAATGCGCTCAATCCACAACACCCGCTATTAAGGTGCCGCTGGTGAGTCAATGCAAACAGGACAGCAAGGCTCACCACACAGACCCTATTTAAGGCCCGCATTAGAGTAGAAAATTACTTGACGGCAAAATACAAAAGGAAATAACATAATAGTGATAACTATTATCATTCGCCATAACGGATCTAATTCAAATACACCAGGAGAACTTACCGTGCCGCAGTCGTGTGAAAAGTGGTCAAATGTCATTGCAGAAAACGAAGCTAAGCTACTCGCTTATTTGAATAATATTCTGCGCTGCCCCTATCTCGCTGAGGATGCGTTACAAGATACCTTTATTCGCCTGTCTGGCATGTCTGCCTGTCAGAATTGCCAGGTTAAAAACTCAAAGAGTTTTTGCTATCAGGTGGCCCGCAATATCGCCATCGACATGTTGCGCAAACAGAGCCGGGAAAGCCTGGTAGATATGGAGTCTGTGCATGGCGAGCACTTTGATGATGAAGAATCTAACATTGAAACCCGCTTTATTGACGCACAGCTGTCTGAGAAGGTGAATCACACCATTGCTAAGCTGTCTAAACGCCATCAAAACGTGGTGAGTTTTTATCGTGACGGGCGGTTAAAGCAAAAAGAAATTGCCCAGATGTACAGTATTTCACCGACTCTGGTCAACTTCCTGATCAAAGAAGCCATCCAGTCGTGCAAAACGGAACTGGGGACGGCTCAGCTCACCCACTAGTCGGTGAGCTTTAGCTGCTGGCAGGCAGTGAGTTTTGCTGAAATAAAGTCAGCGTGCGCCACGTAGAGCAGACCAGCGATTTTTCTGACCATATGCTCCTCATGAGGGTCTAAGCGACCATCGGCAAAAGCAACCAGCCACAGCAGCTCTATTACTTCTATGCGCTCCAACTCCCCGGTATGCGCGTTGACGACACGTACAAACCGATGTAAATCAATCGCTTCATCCACCATCTCGATAGCCTGATCGCGAATAAGCTCGCTGGCCTGTGTTGAAATACCACTGTGCTGGGTCAGTAGCCGGGCTATCATATGGCACTCATCGACATGGACTTCACCATCGGCGCGCATAATCTCGACCATTAATGCAGCCAGGGCCGTGGTAAAATCGGGAGCTTGTTGAGATGGTGGCTGCTCGGCCAACGTATTAATGAACTTTCTCAGTTGTGCAAACAAGCGCACCTCCAAATATGATACACTTCAGTAAGGTGATAATGGATTAACAGGTTTTGTATGCCACAGCTACGCTTTATGACAACTCAGGTGATTAAACAAGTAAGACGCACCCTGCCATTGGTTGCACTCTCTTTACTTGCCAGTGCCTGTAGCAGCTATACTCCGCCGCCCAATGGCGTCGTCGAAAAGCTCTATGACTTTGATCACAAAGTGCACTATGAACAGATTAAGTATAATGATGACCACTACTATTTACAGATAAGATCGGATACTTATCAGCACTTTTTGCAACAAAGTGTGTTTTTGCTCAGGCACAGCCAACGGCTTTGTCAGGGTAGCTTGCCGCAATTGGTCGTGATCGCGGGGGTGCAGAACTTTGACCGCTTGCCCACCTACCCCAGACCTTATGCGCCCGATCTGCAAGTAGAAGTGCGCTGCGTGAAAAAGCCATAATAATCGCGCAGCTCAGTATTAACTGCTGAGCTGCGTAATCCTGCCGTGCAACCCTATCAGTCCTGATAACCCCAGGGTGCTTTGGGTGCCTGAACGGGTTTAGTCAGGTCAAAATCAACTCTGAACTCACGTCCTTCTCTTACCAGACGATAAGTAAAGCGCTCATCGTAAATGTACATCTGCCAGGTGTTACCCACTGACTGTGGAATACCGCGCTTTACAAATAACTCCTTGGAGTACTGATCCGCAGGAAAAGACTGCACATTGTCATACCCCGCATCGACTGTATGGCCGCCATACATAGTCGATTCATCATCACTGCCATCCTTATGACGGTGGTCGTGCTTGAGGCTCAGGCCACTGCCTGTCTTGGTAATGATCCAGGTGCGTGAAGCATTTTGGCCAACATGAAACGGAATTTGCAGCTCTTGGTCGTTACAACGACGTACGTGCATGATCAGACGCGCATCGCTGAACGCACTGGGCCCTTGATTATCGACGGTCACTTTGCCTTCATACGCTTTTCCGCAATGTTGCTTGATTTGGTCGAAGAACGCATCATGCGTGGGAATAGACACTAGTGGCGCCGGGCGCGCCATGACTGTGCCACTGATCAGCAAAGCGGCTGCATAAACGAGTTTCATATCATTGTTCCTAAAAAATAATAAAGGCCGCAGCGTAATTCACTTAGCGGCCTTTGCCAATTAAATGCGGTGATCACACAGTTACTGCCAGGGGCGTGTCGCCTGAAGCTGCTGTTCAAACTGATCTATCTGGGCATTGAGCTGCTCTGTTTCGCCGATAAAATCCAAGCCACTGAGCAGTCGGGCTTTAATGTCCGGGCGAACATCAAATGCAATCGGCGCAAAGTGCTCACTGCGCAGTTGCTGAGCTGCCAGATCGACTTCAATCTGAATATCGGCCTGGCGCTCACACAAGCCAAACAGGCTATCCAGGGTGCTCGCTGGCAGGCTAATGCAAAGCATCTGATTATTGCCACAGTTGTTAAAAAAGATATCCGCAAAACTCTGTGCCAGGATCACGGTAAAGCCGTATTGTTTGAGCGCCCAGGGCGCATGCTCCCGCGATGAACCACAGCCAAAATTATCCCGTGTCAGCAACACGCTGGCACCCTGATATTGCGGCGCATTGAGAATAAAATCCGGATCCGGCTCGCCTTGTTCTGTGTAGCGCCAGTCGTAAAAAAGCGCCTTGTCAAAGCCGTCCCGGCTGGTAGAGGTTAAGAATTGCTTAGGAATGATCTGATCGGTATCGACATTATTTTTATCCAGTGGTGCTAACAATCCGCAATGAAAAACACTCATGCCTGCTCTCCTTGAATATCAGTGAAGTGACCCGCAATTGCTGCGGCTGCTGCCATAGCCGGGCTCACCAAGTGGGTTCTGCCACCGCGTCCCTGACGCCCTTCGAAATTGCGGTTGGAGGTTGATGCGCAGCGTTTACCCATCCCCAGACGGTCGTCGTTCATTGCCAGACACATAGAGCAACCCGGTTCACGCCATTCAAAGCCTGCCGCTATAAAGATATCCGCCAGGCCCTCTTGTTCAGCCTGCTGTTTTACCAGACCTGAGCCTGGCACAATCAAAGCTTCAACGCCGCTGGCAACCTGTTTGCCAGCAACAACCTGAGCGGCGGCACGCAAGTCTTCAATACGACTATTGGTGCAGGAGCCTATGAACACCGTATCTACTTTGGCGTCCGTCAGCTTCTGACCTGCGCGCAGGCCCATGTAACGCAGTGCGCTGCGCATGGCCTCGGCCTTGATCAGATCCGGCTCAGTTTCCGGATCCGGAATAGCTTCATCAATCCCGATCACTTGCTCGGGACTGGTGCCCCAGGTCACCTGTGGCTGGATCTCGTCGGCGCTGATGATCACTTCGCTGTCGAAGACGGCATCAGGATCGGAGTGCAGGGTTTGCCAATAGGTCACAGCCTGATCGAAATCTCTCCCCTGCGGTGCGAAAGGACGGCCTTTCAGATAATCGTAAGTGGTCTGATCCGGGGCGATCAATCCAGCCTTCGCGCCCATCTCAATGCTCATATTACACAGAGTCATGCGCGCTTCCATCGACAAGGCCTCGATGGCCGTGCCACAAAACTCCGCCACAAAGCCAGTGCCACCGGCCGTGCCCAATTTACCAATCACGGCCATGATTAGATCCTTGGCCGTGACGGTGGGCCGCAGCGTGCCGGTGATCTCAATTTTCAGTGATCTGGCTTTTTTCTGCTGGAGTGTCTGAGTGGCCAGCACGTGCTCCACTTCAGAGGTGCCAATGCCATGGGCCAGTGCGCCAAAAGCACCATGCGTTGAGGTGTGGCTGTCGCCACACACGATGGTCGTGCCAGGTAGAGTGATCCCCTGCTCCGGTCCCATCACATGCACTATGCCCTGATTCACTGAGTTCAGATCATAGAGTTCAATGCCGAACTCCTGACAGTTCTTTGCTAACGCCTGAAGCTGGTTCTTGCTGACTTCACTCGCCGCATCAATGGAACGGCTTTTGGTCGACACATTGTGATCCATGGTCGCAAAGGTCTTATGCGGGCAGCGCACCGTGCGGTTCTTTTCACGCAGGCCAGCAAACGCCTGAGGCGAAGTGACTTCATGCACCAGGTGCCTGTCGATATACAGTAAGTCGGTTTGCTCGTTAATACTGGCGACCACATGCGCCTGCCAGATTTTGTCGTATAATGTTTGTGCCACTTGCTACATCCTGTTGTTAATCTGAGATCAGGTTAAATTCGCTCGACAATTGCGTGGGCCACGTCTAGCGTGGTGTAACCAGCTGCCGGGTAAATATCCGGCGTACCCACACCGGCTGCCACGGCTTCTGCTACTGCCTTTTCAATGCGCCTTGCCGCCTCATCCTGTGCCAATGAATAACGCAACATCAGCGCGGCACTGAGGATCTGTGCGATTGGATTGGCAATACCTTTTCCTGCAATATCGGGAGCAGATCCGCCTGCCGGCTCATAAAGGCCAAAACCGGACTGATTCAGGCTTGCTGACGGTAGCAAACCCATTGAGCCCGTGATCATGGCGCATTCATCCGACAGGATGTCACCAAACAAGTTGTCACACAGCAGCACATCAAACTGCCCCGGCTGTTTAACCAATTGCATTGCGGCGTTATCAATATAGATGTGCTCCAGTTCCACATCCGGGTAGTCTTTACTTACCTCACACACCACCTCGCGCCAGAGCACGCTCGATGCAAGCACATTGGCTTTATCGACCGAGGTAACCCGATTACTGCGCAGCCTTGCCGCTTCAAACGCAAAACGGGCAATGCGTTCAATTTCATGGCGACTGTAACGCTGCGTATCAAACGCTGCTTCCTCAGGCCCCGACCCCTCGCGGCCTTTTTCACCAAAATAGATGCCACCGGTTAGCTCGCGAACACACAAGATATCAAAACCTTGTTGGCTGATATCAGCGCGTAACGGGGAAGCTGCACTGAGTGCCGGTAACAGCTGGGCCGGACGCAGATTACAAAACAGCCCGAAGTGCTTTCTCAGCGGTAGCAAAGAAGCACGTTCAGGTTGCTCCTGGGGCGGTAAATGCTCCCATTTAGGTCCGCCTACTGAACCAAACAAAATGGCATCTGCTGCTTCACACGCAGCCAGTGTCGCAGGAGGCAACGCAACACCATATTCATCAATGGCCGCGCCGCCAATAGCATGATGTTGACGCTCCAGAGAAATACCAAACACTTCACTGACTTTATCAAGCACCAGCTCAGCGGCCGCCATGACCTCAGGTCCAATGCCATCACCGGCTAATACGGCTATCTGATAATTTGATTGACTCATCCTGCTTTCCTTTGTTGTTTCAGACTCGAGACCTTAGCGGCTCGGTGAATTAAGTTATAAACGTGGACCATGGCGTGTACTGACGCTTCCACAACATCCGCAGCCAAACCAGTACCGTGGTAGCGGCGACCGTCATATTTGGCAATCATATCGACCTGCCCCAGCGAGCTTGCGCCCTGACCGGTGGCATCCAGGTTGTACTCAACAATATCAACGGCTTTGCCTGTGATCCGCTCAAGTGCCAGAAATGCCGCTTCCACCGGACCGTTGCCGGTAGCCGCTTCCTGTTTTAGTTGCTCGCCCATTGCAATCCCCACGGTTGCACTGGCAATAGACTGGGAGTTGGACGAAGCATTAACAAATTGCAGCTGGTAAAAATCGTCTTTGTCGGTGATCTGATTAAAATGGATCATCGCTTCCAGGTCATAGTCGTACACTGTGCCCTTCTGATCGGCCAGCGCCAGGAAGCTCTCGTAGAGTGAATCCATGTCGTAATCAGATTTTTGATAACCCAGCTCACTCAGGCGATGCTCTATAACATGGCGGCCGGAGCGTGAGGTCATATTCAACTGGTTATTTGGCACGCCCACGGTTTCCGGAGACATGATTTCATAGGTGTTTTGCGCCTTTAATACCCCGTCTTGGTGAATACCTGAGCTATGAGCAAAAGCATTTTCGCCGACGATGGCTTTGTTAGGCTGGACTGGCATATTACAGATCTTGGCGACCTGACGTGATGCCCGATAAATTTCTTCGCTGCGAATATCACAACCCACCCGTAAATGGTCTTCACGCATTTTCAGGATCATGGCAGCTTCTTCTAATGAACAGTTACCGGCACGCTCACCAATACCATTAATGGTACATTCGATTTGCCTTGCACCGGCCTGTACTGCAGCGATGGAGTTCGCAACAGCCAACCCTAAATCATTATGGCAATGCACGCTCAGGCGCGCTTTATCTATATTTGGCACATTATTACGGATATGGCGGATCATCGCGGCATATTCATCGGGTGTCACATAGCCCACTGTATCAGGCAGGTTAATGGTGCTGGCCCCAGCATCTATGGCTCGCTCAACAACACGACACAAATCATCAAATGGCGTGCGGCTGGCATCTTCGCAGGAGAACTCAACATCATCAGTATAATTACGCGCCAGCTTGATAGATTTCACCGCCATCTCAGTTGCATCATCCAGGGACATTCTTAGCTTATGCTCCAGGTGCAATGGACTGGTGGCGATAAAAGTGTGAATACGGCTTTTCTCAGCAGGCCTCAGCGCCTCACCACAGGCTTCAATGTCTTTACTGACGGCACGGGCCAAGCCGCAAATGCTTGGTCCACTGATTTCTCTGGCAATGCGCTGTACTGCACGAAAGTCCGCCGGGCTTGAGACCGGGAAACCAACCTCCATCACATCTACATTTAAACGACTAATGGTATGCGCGAGCAGAATTTTATCTTCTTCCGTCAGACTGGCTTTAAGCGCCTGCTCTCCATCTCTTAATGTCGTGTCGAATATCCAAACCTTGTCTTGCATACCTGATGTCCTCGTTTAAGCATAAAAAAACCCCGCACATTGTGCGGGGTTTATCGTGTTGCTGCCCTTACGCGCAACTACGCCCCGCTCTTACAGCTAAGCAGTAAGAGGTTAAGCAATAGTGACAACGTAATAATTTGCATGTGGGCACTGGTCCTGTTGATGAATTGACTATGTTTTAACATGGCCTAAAACATCAAATCAAGCATATTTATTTCAAATAACCTAGTTTACAGTGCAATGAAAAGGCACTTTAATTCACACAAAAAAACAATATAGGTATTTTCATACCAAAAGCGTGAGGTCACTGGAAGTTAAACGCATGAGAGTTTAAATCCAGGGTGATTTAAATTTATTGAAAATAGGGGCAATTATTTTATCAAACTCTGGACAGACACTGAGATTACTGTGCCTGCGACTTGTCCACACAGCAACTCACGCTATATTCGACTCCGCTTTATACCAATTTGCTTAATTAAGTGTTCTATTTTGAGGCGAGAAAATATGTTCGATAACCAGGCAAAAATTTTGCTATTTAGTTGTTCTAAATGAGAAATTTTTAACACAGTTAGCGTCATATT
>NZ_PPUZ01000080.1:0-75308 GCF_004212645.1 Pseudoalteromonas rubra
CATATTTGCTCCGTCAAATTGAACAGGTATTCAGTGAAATTGGTATGTTATGGATCAGCAGAATGAAAGACCCAAGAAACACATGATGTGCTTCTTGGCAGCCAGGTAGGATTTAGAAAAGTCTGGTCAATCAGTCGTTTGGTTTCGTTAGATCGAAATGCAGATAGGCCCGATCTGAAACAATTCGCCCTCTGGGAGTGCGCTGGATAAAGCCCTGCTGGATCAGATAAGGTTCTATCACATCTTCTATGGTCTCGCGCTCTTCACCAATCGCAGCAGCCAGGTTATCCAGCCCAACCGGCCCCCCGGTAAACTTCTCAATAATTGCAAGCAAGTACTTACGATCCATGTAATCAAAACCACAATTGTCAACGTCGACCATATCCAGCGCCTGACTGGCAATCACTTCATCGACACTGCCATCTCCTTTTACCTGAGCGAAGTCCCGGACGCGTCTGAGCAAACGGTTCGCAATACGCGGTGTACCACGCGCCCGTTTGGCCACTTCAACCGCCCCGGCGTCACTGATCTCAAGATTCAAGAAATGTGCAGAGCGCGACACAATCGATGCCAGCTCAGCCACAGAATAAAATTCCAGACGTTGTACAATGCCAAAACGATCTCTCAGCGGTGAGGTCAGTGATCCTGCTCGGGTTGTTGCCCCCACCAGCGTAAAAGGTGGCAAGTCCAGCTTGATTGAGCGGGCTGCCGGCCCTTCACCAATCATAATATCGAGCTGGTAATCTTCCATCGCAGGGTAGAGGATCTCTTCAACCTGGGGACTCAGGCGATGTATTTCATCAATAAACAACACATCGCCCTGCTCCAGATTGGTCAGCATAGCGGCCAGGTCGCCGGCTTTTTCAAGCACCGGCCCTGAGGTGGTTTTAATATTCACACCCAGCTCATTGGCAACAATATTGGCCAGTGTTGTTTTACCTAACCCCGGCGGGCCGAATATCAGCAGGTGGTCCAGTGCTTCTTCACGGCTGCGCGCCGCTTCGATGAAGATTTCCATCTGCTGCTTTACATGCTGCTGGCCGGTATAGTCTGACAGTAGTTTAGGCCGTATTGCTCTGTCTACGGCCTCTTCACTGCCCTGCACTTCCGGCT
Organism: Pseudoalteromonas rubra; assembly: GCF_004212645.1. Taxonomy (GTDB): domain Bacteria; phylum Pseudomonadota; class Gammaproteobacteria; order Enterobacterales; family Alteromonadaceae; genus Pseudoalteromonas; species Pseudoalteromonas rubra_G. Next base: position 1,114 of record NZ_PPUZ01000080.1, read on the forward strand.
CAATGAGTCTGTCTGCTTCAATCATAATTACTTAATCAGCCTTTCTTACATCATAGATCTCAGGGCTTCTTTGATCAGCCCTTCAGTATCCATGCCTGGTTTGCTCACCGCTTTCAAGGCTTTTTGTGCTTGTGCGGGTTTATAGCCTAGCGCAAGTAGTGCTGCCAGCGCATCATCTTCAGGCGTATTCGCCACCGTGGGGTCTTCCTGAGGCGCTAACACGGCACTATCGCTGAACGGGGTCAGCAGATCATGGCCAAAGTTTTTCAGTTTGTCTTTCATCTCAAGTACCAAACGCTCAGCGGTTTTCTTGCCTACCCCGGGAATTTTCACCAAAGTAGACGCATCGCCCTGATTGACACAATGAACAAACTGCTCCGCCGACATACCCGACAAAATCGCCAGCGCCAGCTTCGGACCAACACCATTGGCCTTGATCAACTCACGAAACAACGCCCGCTCAGTTTTGTGATTAAAGCCAAACAATAACTGCGCATCCTCACGCACCACAAAATGAGTATAGATGGTTGCTTCATTACCCGTCTGCGGCAATTCATAAAAACACGTCATCGGCATTTGCACTTCATAGCCGACGCCACTCACCTCTAACAAGATCTCAGGTGGCTGTTTTTCTACTAAAAGACCTTTGAGTCTGCCTATCATAATTACCTCAATCTTCCTCGTACGGTTTTTTTCGCATTACCAGCCAGCTTGATCAGATTTTGCTCTGAATGTGCATGACAGATAGCGATGGCCAGCGCATCGGCGGCATCGGCCTGGGGGGTGCCGGGAAGCTTTAATAGTCGTTTGACCATTTCCTGAACCTGCGACTTATTCGCACCGCCGGTGCCAACCACAGCTTGCTTAACCTGCCGGGCCGAGTACTCAAACACCTCAATCTCTTTCATGGTGGCAGCAACGATGGCTGCCCCACGTGCCTGACCTAGTTTTAAAGCAGAATCTGGGTTATGTGCCATAAAGACTTGCTCAATGGCAAACCCCTGCGGATTAAACTGCTCGATGATCTGGCTAACACCCTGATAAATCATCTGCAGTCGTTGTGGAAATGGTTTATCGCCAAGTCGGATACAACCACTGCCCAGATACTGAAACTGACTGCCCTGGCGCTGAACTACACCATACCCGGTCAGCCTGGAGCCTGGATCTATGCCTAAAATTACTGCCAAGGCGCATACTCTCGTTGTTTTTTCGCTATCATGCCAAAATACTGTATGAATTTCCAGTTACCTAGGATTTGAAGAATAAAAAAAAGCGGCGCAATCGCCGCTTTTTCATTCTTTTTGCTGTATTTATTCAGCGTCTTTTTGCTGTGCTGTCACTGTCACCGCGAGCTCTTTCAGTGCATCCGGGTTGGCAACGCTCGGCGCATTGGTCATCAGACATGATGCCTGAGTCGTTTTCGGGAACGCAATCACATCACGGATGTTGTCTGTGCCACACAGCAACATCACCAGGCGGTCAAGGCCAAACGCCAGACCCGCGTGTGGTGGGGTACCGTACTTCAGTGCATCCAGCAGGAAGCCAAACTTATCTTGCTGCTCTTGTTCATCAATGCCCAGGATACGGAAAGCCGCCTGCTGCATATCGTTGTTGTGGATCCGAACAGAACCACCACCGACTTCATAGCCGTTCAATACCATGTCATACGCGTCTGAAATAGCGCCTGCCGGATTGGCTTCCAACTCTGATGCTGAAATGTCTTTAGGTGCCGTGAATGGGTGGTGAACTGCATGCAGGTTACCTTCGTCGTCTTCCTCAAACATTGGGAAGTCAACAACCCACAGTGGCGCCCACTGACCAAGGTTGGTCAGCTCAAGGTCCAGACCGACTTTCAGACGCAGTGCACCCATTGCTTCATTAACCACGTTGCGCTTGTCAGCGCCGAACAAAATGATGTCGCCGGTCTGTGCGTTAGTGCGTTCAAGAATGCCTTTGATCACTTCTTCGTTCAGGAACTTAGCAATTGGCGACTGAATACCTTCAAGGCCAGCGTCCCGATCGTTGACCTTCATCCAGGCCAGGCCTTTTGCGCCATAGATGCCAACAAACTTGGTGTACTCATCAATTTGCTTACGAGATAGTGATGCACCACCCGGTACAGTCAGCACCGCTACGCGGCCTTTTTCATCGTTTGCAGGACCTGCCAGTACTTTGAACTCGACGTCCTTAACCAAGTCGGCTACATCAATCAGCTCCAGCGGGTTACGTAAATCCGGCTTGTCTGAACCATAGCGACGCATGGCTTCTTCGTAGCTCATGACCGGGAACTGGCCCAGATCAACGTCAAGTAGTTCCTGCCACATTTCACGGATCAAGCGCTCTGTGATATCACGCACCTGCTCAGATGACATAAACGAGGTTTCTAAATCGATTTGGGTGAATTCAGGCTGGCGATCAGCACGCAAGTCTTCATCACGGAAACATTTAACAATCTGGTAGTAACGGTCAAAACCAGACATCATCAGCAGCTGCTTAAACAGCTGAGGCGACTGTGGCAATGCGTAGAAGCTGCCTTTATGTACACGACTCGGCACCAGATAGTCACGTGCACCTTCTGGTGTAGCTTTAGTTAGTACCGGCGTTTCGATATCCAGGAAGTCATTGCTGTCTAAGAAGCGGCGTACAAAGCTGGATGCTTTTGCGCGCAGTTTAATGCGGTCGCTCATTTCCAGACGACGCAGGTCAAGGTAACGGTAGGTCAGGCGACGCTCTTCTGAGTTTTCCTGATTAAAGTCCAGAGGCAACGGCTCTGCACGGTTTATTATTGTCAGGCCTGTGCCCAGGATCTCAACTTCACCCGTTGCCATGTCCTGATTGATTTGGCTCTCTGGGCGTGCACGAACAGTACCCGTTACTTTAACACAGAACTCCTGACGTAAGGTGTTGGCAACATCCATCAGGCCATCTACTTCAGGATCAAACACAACCTGGACCAAACCTTCGCGATCTCGCAGATCAATGAAGATCAGGCCACCCAGATCACGACGTTTGTTGATCCAACCACATAGCTCCACTTCCTGACCTACATGGTCCTTGTTTAATTTTCCGCAGTATATTGAGCGCATAATAATCCTATTTGCCTACTTACTCTAAAGGGCATAATGAATGATAAATTTAATCGCCAATTATATAAAATTGCCACGCTTTGTCATCCCACAAAACCGGGATTCTTTCGCTGTTACGATTTTTTCTCCATCTGGACTTTGTTAGACTCTTCTTCAAGTCAATTAGGGAGCAAATTTCATGCTGTATTTGGGGTGTCCTCAGTGGAGCTCTGCACACTGGAAAGGTCGGTTTTTCAGCAGTGACTGCAAAACCGCGGATATGTTGAGCGAATATGCGCAGATCTTTAATAGTGTTGAGGGCAATACCAGCTTCTACGCTAACCCAAAACCGGACACCATCGCTACCTGGTCAAAGGCGGTGCCAGAAGACTTTCGCTTTACCTTTAAAATCCCCAAACAGATCTCTCACGAACTGGCGTTGACTCATTGTCAGCAAGAACTCAAGCAATGGCTCGAGCTGTTTTCGCCTTTATTTTCACAACTGGGAATGGTATTGCTGCAACTGCCAGCCAGCTGTGGCCCACAATATCTTGGCCGGATAGCCGATTTTATCGCACAATTGCCCAAGGAGTTGACCCTGGGTATCGAGGTCAGACACAGAGCGTTTTTTGCCAAAGGCGACGCTGAAAAGCGCTTTAACCAGCTGCTGATGCACAATGGCGTGAATCGCATTATTATGGATACTCGGCCTCTGTTTAGTGAGCCGCCCAGTACCCCGGCTATTATTGATGCCCAGCAAAAGAAACCGCGCGTTCCCGTCAATGTGATTGCTACGGCTCAGGCGCCCATGTTGCGTTTTGTCGGGTGCTCAGACCTGGCTGCAAATCGCACCTTTTATGCCCCCTGGCTCAACAAAATTCGTGACTGGCTAAACGAGGGGCGTACCCCTTATGTGTTCTTTCACACTGCCGACAATTATGATGCACCTCTGCTGGCCAGGCAGTTTATTCAGGATCTGGGCGTTGCGCATCAAGTACTCGAGCCATTTCCGGCAGAGCGCCAACCACAGCAGCAGGCATTAATTTAAGCACTTGACATATATTAAGTTTTACAGGATGTTAGAAGGTGAATAAAACAACAATAAGGAAAATACCATGCGGTTAAAACTCAATAAAAAGCCTGTAAAACAACTTTCTGATGACCTGTCTGCACTGCCAGCCAAAGCAACCCGAGCTGTCGGTGGTGCAGGCAGAGCAGAGCTCCAGAAAAGCGGTGGTAACTCACGCGCATCTGACTGCTGTGCGATGACTGGTAACTAAGCACTTAGCCGCAGGGCCTGAAACGGCCCTGCTTATTATTCCCGACCCGGCTCTTTACTTTCAAAGCGAGGCAAGTCGGCATCCAACTCTTCCCAGTTCGCTTTAGACGTTACATAGTTGTGTGACATTGGCCGCTCAGTGATGTCACAATCCAAAATACCCAGCCGTAATCTTAGTTTTTCGGGGTTATCCTGATTAGAGCTGTATAAAGGAGATGCACAAATTCCACAGAAATGACGCAACCTGCCGGGTTTAAACGCGTAGTGACGGATATGCTCTTCTCCGGCAATCACTTTTAACTCATCTTGATTGACAAATCCGTTGGTGGCATAAGCAGTGCCAGACGACTTGCGACATAAGGAACAGTGACAATGGATGATGCTAGAAATGGCACCCTGCAGTGCAAGCTTAACCGCACCGCATAAACAACTTGCCTGATACATTTACTATTATTCCTGTTATGATCTTGAGTACACCAGCTTAAAATTTCCGAATCAGGATTACTACCGTCATCATGAATTATTTGCAGTATTTTCAGCATTACCCTGCTGCGTTGCAGTCCCAAATTAAAGCCTTACTGGAACCGGATAGACTTGCAGCGTATTTCAAAGGTAAATATCCGCAAGGTCATCAGCTACAAAATACACAAGCTCTTTATGATTACTGCAATAGCTATAAAAACAAGTACCTTAAAAATGTACCTCGTCTGCATAAGGTAAGCTATGCAAAGGGCCGGGATCTGATGACGGGAACGTTGGGGCATCACAGCCAAACACGTCAACAGCACGGCGGAAAAGTCAAAACTCGTTATGAAATTGCCCTGTCCCAGCAACTGAAATATGCCCCGGAGGCGGTATTAAGGGCGCTGGTTGTACACGAGCTGGCTCACTTCAAAGAGCTGGAGCATAACAAAGCGTTTTATCAGCTTTGCTGTCATATGGAACCGGATTACCATCAGCTGGAGCTGGATCTTAGGCTATTTATTGTGCTCGACAGACTGGGCGCAAACTTGTATCACAGCAGCGCCCAGCAATAGTCGCTTATTTGCAGACTGGATTGCGCCCCTGACGCTTGGCCTCCGCAGCCTTTGAATTCGCTTGTGTCATCTTGCTTTGCAACAAAGCGATGCGGTTTTCAGGTGAGGGGTGCGTTGATAAAAACTCCGCCGGCCGCTCTCCTCCCGCCTTGTCCATATTCTGCCAAAGTTCAACAGCCCCCTGAGGATTAAACCCGGCTTTGGCCATCAGATCGAGACCAATGACATCCGCCTCGCTCTCGTGACTGCGGCTAAAAGGCAACATAACGCCGTACTGTGCGCCCAAACCCAGTCCCTGCATTATGGCATTACGGTATTGCACATTGCCCATTTCCAGCGCCACGTTGCCTGCCTGCAAGCCAATTTGCAATAAGCTGTTTTGTGAGACCCGCTCATTGGCATGCTGAGCGATAACATGACCCACTTCATGGCCCATTACAGCTGCCAGCTGGTGCTGATCTTTGGCAACACTTAAAAGGCCAGTGTGCACCCCTATCTTTCCTCCGGGCAAAGCAAACGCATTGGCACTGGGCTCCTTGAAGACCACCACTTCCCATTGCTGCTGCGCGTACTGCGCCGGTAGCTGCGCTATCAATGCATCAGCAACACACTGCACATAACGATTGGTTTTTGCGTTTTGTTCAATCGTCTGTTCCTGCTTCATTTGCTCAAAACTGGCTGTACCCATTTCATCCATTTTCTGCTCTGAGTAGAGCGCTATCTGTGTGCGCCCGGTCGGGGACGTTTTACATCCCATAAGCGTCACCGCAATGGCAACCGCTGCCATAATCTTTTTGTTCATCACCCTGTACCTGCTGAAACTAAATTATCTTTTATTTTAAAAGGTGAGCTGGGCCTATGCAAATCACCATTAAAAAAGCCCGCTATCTGCGGGCTTTTAAATCAGTGCGTTATTACTGAGGCTTAGTCTGCTGCTTTAGACACCATCACCATCGCTGGACGCAGTAAACGACCGTTCAGGGTATATCCTTTTTGCATAACGGCCAGTACAGTGTTTGGAGACACATCGTTGCTAGGCTGCATCGACATCGCCTGGTGCAGTTCAGGGTTGAAGGCCTCACCCTGAGGGCTTACAGCTTCAACACCAAACTTAGCCAGTGCATCATTGAATGACTTCAGTGTCATTTCAATGCCTTCAATAATGGATTTTGTCGCTTCGTTTTCTTTGTCGGCAAACTCAATTGCACGCTCCAGGTTATCAACCACAGGTAATAACTCATTTGAAAACTTTTCCAGCGCGAACTTCTGTGCTTTTTCTACGTCCTGTGCGGCACGACGACGCACGTTCTCGGCGTCAGCAGCAGCACGGATCACACTATCTTTTTGACCTTCGATTGTTTGCTTAGCCGCTTCCAGTTCTGCATACAGGCCTGCAATCTCTTCTTCTGGGCTCAACTCAGCTTGCTCAGTTTGTGCACTCTCCTGCGCTTGTTCAGCTTGCTCTGTCGCATTTTCCTGTACGTCTTCTTGCACTAACTCTTGTTCCTGCTCTTGGGCTTTTGTCTGCTCAGACATGAAAAATTCTCTCCGATTCTTTACAACTGCCGTAATTATGGGGATTCAAATTCGTTATTCAAGCTTCTTTTTTTGGGATTTGTGTAAATTCGCTGATTATTGCCTCAATCGGCGCATCCGCCGGGCAGATCACACAAAAACGACTCTGATACTCGCTGGCCGTGAAGTAAGGCACACTCAATACCACAAACCGTTCCAGATTCAGATAGCTCAGCTCACTGCCCAGTAATACCGACAAACCGTTCTTGAGTGCCAACCTGTCTTCTACCTGATGCAAAAAGCTCACACCCAGATTGAGTTCATTGTGCCCTTCGAGGCGGTTATACAAATAACGCTCTCCAACCACTATGCTGTTGTCGGTACCCAGCTGTAAGCTTAACTCTCGGCTCCACTGCATCAAAGAGCCACGGCAATCGGCCATCGCACTTTTCGCCATGGCCCGCATTCGATGTAACCCTTCTTTCAGTGTTTGCTGACTAAACACCGTGTTCATCCAGGCTGCAAACTGATAGCGCACGGGATCAGAATTAGACTCAGGCTTATTGATGAGAATGTTGTTAGACTGGCCCGTGCGGTCAATCAGTAATACCAGCCAGTGCTTACGGTCAAAATCCAACACCTCAACACGGAAAATAGTCTGCTCACTCACCTGTGGCAAACCAACAATACAGCAAACCTGATATTTTTGACTTAACGTGTGGGCAAAGCCTGTGAGCTGTTCACGCTCTGGTTCCCAGTAAGGGGCAATCTCTTCCAGTCCAAAATATTCCTGTAACCAGTATTTGATCCCCTGATCAGACGGGACACGCCCAGCCGACGTATGCGGCGAAAATAGCAACCCCTGGTTTTCCAGGCGTGCCATGGCATTGCGGACCGTGGCTGAGCACACCGCCATCCCTTTTAGTTTTGCTATCTTACTCGAGGCCACGGGATGACCTTCACCATTACAGTAAAGACTCATCACAGCAGAGAAGACTTGTTTATCACGTGCACTAAGTTTCATAACATCATAAATAAGGTTAAATTTGCGAGTTTCAAGCGAATTCATTTTAAGATAATCTTGGCAATAGATATTTTGCCAAGGAAACTCACTGAATGAGCGCACCATTTAAAACCATCGGCCTGATTGGAAAACCAAACCATGATGGCGCAGCCCTGACATTACAACGCCTGTACACTTTTTTGCAAGCACTTGGCTATGAAGTTTTTGTGGAGCAACGGGTTGGCAAACAAATCGCTGAACTGCCCGACTCACACATACTCGATGTGGTTGCGCTGGGCGAGCGCTGCGACCTGGCCGTAGTCGTTGGCGGCGATGGTAATATGCTGGGTGCAGCCCGGGTGCTGGCCAGGTTTGATGTGGCCGTCATAGGGGTAAACCGAGGCAACCTGGGATTTCTAACCGATCTCGACCCGGACGACTTTGAAGCCGAACTGGAACAAGTGCTGAGTGGTAAATTTGTTGCCGAGCAGCGCTTTTTGCTGGAAGTCGAAGTCTTTCGTCATGCCGAATTGAAAAGTGCCAACTTAGCCGTCAATGAAGCCGTGCTGCATGCCGATAAAGTTGCCCACATGATTGAATTTGAAGCCTTTATTGACGAACAATTTGTCTTTTCGCAACGCTCAGATGGTCTGATAGTCACCACCCCCACGGGCTCTACCGCATACTCTTTGTCCGGTGGCGGCCCTATTTTAACGCCGGAACTCAACGCCATGGCTTTGGTCCCTATGTTTCCACATACCCTGTCTAGCAGACCGCTCGTGGTCGATGCCAGTAAACAGGTCAAACTCAAACTCAGCCCGGAGAACACCGCCAGCTTACAGGTCAGTTGCGACAGTCATGTAGTACTCGCATTGCTTCCTGGAGATGAAGTGGTCATTAAAAAAGCAGAAAAAAAGCTCCGTTTGATCCACCCCGAGAGCTATTCCTACTACAATGTTCTGAGACAAAAATTAAATTGGGGCAGCAGGCTTTACTAAGCGCCACAAGTTCAGCAGAATAAGTGAAATTTGTTTTCTATTTTAGGGAAAAGTAAACCAACATGAGCTACGTTGTTTTCGTATCTATCACCTTATTGATCACCATTTTAGGGGTCTATGTGGTGATTGAGAATAACCGCAAAAAAGCACGCGAAGCCGAAAAACGGGTGTTTAATGAACGCCTGAAAGAGATCAGCAGTCACTTTAAAAGTAAAATTAGTGAATTTGTAAGTTATAAGCTGATCCGGCCCAAACACGCACCGCAGTTTAATGCCATTGTCGGCAATTTTTTTGTTGTCCAGGCACATAATGATGAAAACTTAGAAGCACTGGAACGTGTCACCGATCACTTACTTGCCACCATTGGTAACGAACTGAATAAATGTCGTGAAAATGGCAACATGGAGCTATTAGCCGATCAGCTGTTTATGTTTGTCAGTGAGCTGCCTTCTGCCGGTATTGCCTACAATAAGGCGTTTTACAGTGAAATTTTGCCAGCTCTGATCTCGCGGATCCAGACGCCGGATACACCGGCTCAAACCGACACGCAAGAAACAGTGCAGAGCGAGGAAGACGCCGCAGCGCAAACAGAGAATAACGACCCTTCCATGCAACAGCAAAAAGCCGCGGCACTCTAAACAGGCCGCGTACAACAAAACGCAATTTCAAGTTGCATTTCCCAAGAATGCTGTATAAATTAACAGTAATTGTACTGTTTGGATATACAGCATGCTTATCAGTCTGCAAATTAAAAACTTTGCCATTGTCAACGAATTAACCATCGACTGGCGCTCAGGCATGACAGCCATCACTGGTGAAACCGGTGCGGGTAAATCTATTGCGATCGATGCACTTTCTCTGTGTCTGGGCGAGCGCGCGGATGTTGCCAGCATTCGCCCGGGAGCGGCCAAAGCAGAGATCACAGCTCAATTTGATATCAGGCAACTCCCCTACGCGCAGCAATTTCTCAGCGACCTGATGCTCGATGATGAAGAGCAAAACTGTATTTTACGCCGTGTCGTTATGCAAAATGGCCGCAGTAAGAGCTTTATCAATGGTAACTCCGTGACCGCTGCCCAGCTCAAGGAATTAGGCCAGCGCCTTATAGCCATTCATGGCCAGCATGCCCACCAGTTACTGCTGAAGCCTGAACATCAGCTACGGTTGCTGGATGCCTACGCCGGGCACGATAACCTGCTGCACGCTGTGCGTGCTCAGTACCAGCACTATCATACCTTACAGAAGGAGCATGCCGAGCTTATCAAACAACAGCAAGCTCAGGCAGCCAAAAAACAACTGCTGGAATATCAGGTTCAGGAGCTGGATGAGTTTGCCCTGGAAGAAGGCGAATATGAGCAAATTGAAACTGAGCATACACGCCTGAGTCATAGCCAGACACTGGCCGAAAGCTGCCAGCGCGAGTTAATGTGTTTGTCTGAGCAAGATGATCAAACCGTTTTAGGCCAGCTTCAGCATAGCGTACAAACCTTCATTGAATTGAGTAACTACGACCCTAAATTACAGGAGATCAGTCAATTATTAGGCGAGGCCGCGGTGCAACTCGAAGAGGGCTGTCGTGAGCTGCGCGCCTACGGAGAAAATATTGAGCAAGATCCGGAGCGCCTGCAAAGCGTCGAAGATAGACTGGCTCAGGCCATGGCGTTGTCGCGTAAGCACCAAATCAGCCCCGAGTTGCTGCATCAGCACCACCAACAATTACATGAAGAGCTGGCATCCATTTGTTCCAACAACGAGCGTATAGAAGATCTGCAGCATGAAATAGCAGAGGCCCTGCACGCCTATCAAATCTCTGCGGCACAGCTTAGCGAAAGCCGATCACAGGCAGCGCTGACCTTAAATGAGCTGATCAGTGAAAGCATGCATGAGCTGTCTATGGAAAATGGTCAGTTTGCTATCCAGCTTAACCAGCATGAAGACAGGCGCCCCAATGAACTGGGCATGGACCAAATTGACTTTCTGGTTTCGACTAACCCCGGTCAACCTCTCCAAGCCCTGGCCAAAGTGGCCTCTGGTGGTGAACTGTCTCGGATCAGCCTGGCAATCCAGGTGATTATTGCGAACCGGGTCACTACCCCAACCCTGATCTTCGATGAAGTGGATGTTGGTATCTCCGGTCCCACGGCTTCTCAGGTGGGTAAACAGCTGCGTCAGCTAGGTAACTCAACCCAAGTGATCTGTGTGACTCACTTGCCTCAGGTTGCCTGTAGTGGCCACCATCAGTTCTTTGTGTCCAAGCGCGTTGAAGACGGTGAAACCTTTACATCGATGCTCCCGCTAGTTCAGGAACAACGTATTGACGAAATCGCCCGTTTGCTTGGCGGCGATAAAGTAAGCAGCACCACACGCGCCAGTGCGAAAGAGCTGCTCGAGGTACAAGGGGTATAACGGGCAAATTAGAACCTTTTATTTAACAACAAGCAAGCCTACCTGCCAGTACAACTGGTTCACGGTAGGCTTGTTTTGGGGCACCCAAAGCTTAGTGCAGTTCCACCGCTTTATACCCCAAGATAATCCATGATCCCCTCTGCGGCATTGCGACCTTCAAAAATCGCGGTCACCACTAAGTCAGAGCCACGTACAGCATCGCCACCTGCAAAGATTTTTTCATTACTGGTTTGATGTGTAAATGCGCCTTTTTCCGGTGCTATGATACCGCCCCACTCGTTGATTGCGACATCATACGCTGCCAGCCAGTCGAGGTTATGCGGTTTAAAGCCAAACGCCATGATCACTGCATCCGCTTCAATCACGTGTTCAGAGCCTGCGACTTCTTGCGCGCGCCTGCGGCCATTTTCATCAGGCTCACCGAGCTCAGTTCGCACCATACGAACGCCTGAAACCTGACCATTTTGGTCAAGTTCAATGCCCTTAGGCTGAACGTTGAAGCTAAACTTAACGCCCTCTTCTTTGGCATTCTTAACTTCCCGGCGTGACCCCGGCATATTGGCTTCATCCCGACGATACGCACAGGTTACCGATTTTGCCCCCTGGCGCACGGATGTCCGCACGCAGTCCATTGCGGTATCACCGCCGCCAAGTACCACAACGCGCTTGCCAGCCATATCGATATATGCCTGTTTACTCTCGTCGTAGCCCATAACCCGGTTGGTGTTACCGATCAAAAACGGCAGGGCATCATAGACATGCTCTGCATCCTCGTTCTCCAGTCCGGCCCGCATATACTGATAAGTGCCCACACCGATAAAGACCGCATCGTATTGAGACAGCAAGTCGTCCATACTGATGTCGGTGCCTATCTCTGTATTAAGGCGGAATTCAACTCCCATTTCCGTGAATATCTCGCGGCGCTTTTCCATCACGGACTTTTCTAACTTGAATGATGGAATACCAAATGTCAGCAAACCACCGATCTCGGGGTTTCGATCAAACACCACGGGCTTCACACCGTTGCGCACCAAAATATCCGCACAACCTAGCCCGGCGGGGCCCGCGCCAATAATCGCGACCTTTTTATCAGTCCAGGTGACATAAGACATATCAGGCTTCCAGCCCTGGGCAAACGCTGTATCTGTGATGTATTTCTCAATATTGCCGATGGTTACGGCACCAAATTCATCATTGAGCGTACAGGACCCCTCACACAGCCGATCTTGCGGACAAACCCGACCACACACTTCTGGTAAGCTATTGGTCCGGTGCGACAACTCCGCAGCTTCCAGGATCCTGCCCGTACGGATCAGCTTTAGCCACTGCGGAATATAATTGTGCACCGGACACTTCCACTCGCAATAGGGGTTACCGCAATCCAGGCAGCGATCGGCCTGAGAGCTCACCTGCTGCTTTGAAAAGGGCTCATAAATTTCGACGAAAGAGCTTTTGCGTGTTGTAATTGGCTTCTTTCTCGGGTCGATGCGCTGAACATCGATAAATTGATAGACATTTTCGCTCATACTTCCCCCTATTGTGCTTGCACACGTAATTCAGCACTACTGCGTGCACGGTGTCCCAGCAAACTCTTTACGTCGCTTGATTTTGGTTTAATCAGCCTGAACATAGGCACATACAATTCAAAGTTCGCCAGGATCTGCTCTGCCCGACACGACGCGGTATGCTCCAGGTGTTCAGCTATCAGGCCTCGTAAATGCTCCTGCATGGTATCCAAGCCATCCAGAGGCAGTACTTCAACCAGCTCAGGGTTATAACGTTTATCAAAGTCACCGGCCTCGTCGAGTACGTAGGCAAATCCCCCAGTCATACCGGCGCCAAAGTTAACCCCTACCTGACCCAACACACAAACCACACCACCTGTCATGTATTCACAGCCGTTATCGCCTAACCCCTCAACGGTGGCCTGCACGCCAGAGTTGCGCACTGCGAAGCGCTCACCAGCGCGCCCTGCGGCATACAACTTGCCGCCAGTCGCCCCGTACAAGCAGGTATTACCTGCAATGGTGGCCTGATGAGTCTGAAAACTCGAGCCTACCGGTGGGCGCAGTACCAGTTTTCCGCCCGCCATGCCTTTACCAACATAGTCGTTAGCATCACCCACCAGTGTCATTTCAAGGCCACCGGCATTCCACACTCCGAACGCCTGCCCGGCAGTGCCGTGTAATTCGATCACCACAGGATCTGCGGCCATGCCCTGGTTACCATGACGAGAGGCAATATAGCCAGACAACATGGCACCCACAGAGCGGTCGGTATTTTTGATCCGGCTCACCAAAGAAGTACCTGTTTTGTCATCTATCGCCTGTTTCGCTTTTTCAAGCAGGCTCTCATTGAGTTGACCCTGATAGTGCGACGTGTTCGGCGCACTGCAATAGAGCGTTTCGCCCGACGGGTTCGCCGGTTTTGCCAACAAAGGTTGAAGATCGAGCTTTTGCTGTCTTGCGGTTGTGCCATCCAGTACCTCAAGTAAGTCCGTTCGGCCAATTAAATCAGTCAGTTTGCTGATACCCATAGACGCCATAATCTCGCGCGCTTCTTGGGCAATAAAACGGAAATAGTTCATCGCCATTTCCGGCAAGCCATGGTAGTGCTTCTGTCGCAGAGTCTCATCCTGCGTAGCAACACCCGTAGCACAGTTATTCAGATGACAGATCCGCAGATATTTACAACCGAGTGCGACCATGGGGCCAGTGCCAAAGCCAAAGCTTTCTGCACCCAAAATAGCCGCTTTGATGATGTCCAGACCGGTTTTAAGGCCACCATCCGTTTGCAAACGAATGCGATGACGCAGGCCATTTTCGACCAGCGCCTGCTGAGTTTCGGCCAGACCAAGCTCCCAGGGGCTGCCCGCATACTTAACGGATGTGAGCGGACTTGCGCCTGTGCCACCATCGTAACCTGCAATAGTGATTAAGTCTGCGTAGGCCTTTGCCACGCCCGTGGCAATGGTACCGACGCCAGGCTCAGAGACCAGCTTAACGGAGATCATCGCCTTGGGATTAACCTGCTTAAGGTCAAAGATCAGCTGCGCCAAGTCTTCAATGGAATAGATATCATGGTGCGGCGGGGGTGAAATGAGCGTTACGCCCGGCACCGAGTATCTGAGTTTGGCAATGTATGGAGTCACCTTTTCACCTGGCAACTGACCACCTTCGCCGGGCTTCGCACCCTGTGCGACTTTTATCTGGATCACATCAGCACTTTGCAAATAATGGGGCGTTACACCAAAGCGACCCGACGCCACTTGTTTAATCCGCGAGTTTTTCTCCGTGCCAAAACGTAATTTGTCTTCCCCGCCTTCTCCTGAATTGGAACAGCCGCCGAGACGGTTCATGGCAATCGCCAATGCTTCATGGGCTTCCGGCGATAAGGCACCAATACTCATTGCCGCTGAATCAAAGCGTTTATACAGCTCTGTAGCAGGCTCCACCTCGTCCAGGTCAATTGCGGGCCCTTGTGTGTTGAGTTTTAAAAGATCTCGCAAATTGGTGACTGGACGATTGTTTACCAGAGCGGCATATTTCTGGTAGTCCTCATACTTGCCCGAGCGCACCGCAACTTGCAGGGACTGCACCACATCCGGGTTATAAGCATGATACTCGCCGCCGTGGACAAACTTCAGTAAACCACCGTGGGACAGTAATTTACGCCTGCTATATGCCAGCTTATGTAACTGCGCACCATCAGCCTCGAATTCAGCAAATCCAGCCCCCTGAATACGGCTGCTAACACCTTTAAAACACAATTCAACAATTTCGTCTGACAGGCCCACCGCCTCAAACAACATAGAGCAACGATAAGAAGCAACTGTACTGATCCCCATCTTAGACATGATCTTGTACAGACCTTTGTTGATGGCATTGCGATAGGCCAGCGTCACCTCGCGATAAGTTTTGTCGATGACTTTGCTGTCGCACAGCGCAACCAAAGTTTCATAGGCCAGGTAGGGGTAGATAGCGGTAGCGCCAAAACCAAGCAGTACGGCAAACTGATGCGGATCCCGCGCACTGCCGGTTTCAACTATGATATTAGAATCGCAGCGTAAATTGGTATTAACCAGCCGCTGCTGCACGGCCCCAACCGCCATTGCGGCTGGAACTGGCATGGTGTCCTGGCTGATATATCGGTCACTTAACAGTAACATGACACAACCAGATGCGGCTTTTTCCTGCGCTTCATCACAGATCCGCTCAATGGCCGTTTTGAGGCTTTCCGTATCCGCATCGTAGTTCAACGAAATACGACACACGCTGTAGTGATCATCATCTGCCGCTAACAGCTGCTGAATATCGGAATAGGTCAGGACCGGCGAATCAAACTGTAAGCGTTTCGCGTGGCCCGTCGTTTCGTTAAACACGTTCTGCTCGCGACCGATGCAGGTGGCAAGTGACATCACGTGATTCTCACGAAGTGGATCAATAGGCGGGTTGGTTACCTGAGCAAACTTTTGTCTAAAGTAATCGTAGAGTGAGCGGATCCCCTCGGACAATACAGCAAACGGGGTGTCATCACCCATAGAGCCCGTGGCTTCCTGGCCATTCTGGCCCATCACCCGGATCACCTGCTCAATTTCTTCGTTGCTATACGCAAATAACTTTTGATAAGTCAGTAAAGTTTCACTGTCAAAATCGCGTTGCCCGGCATCAGCTTCATCCAATGCTTCAAAGGGTGTTAGGCGCTTAACATTTTGTTCCAGCCAGGTTTTGTATGGATGACGTGCTTTTAGGTCCTCGTCAATCTCATCGGATTGCCAGATTTTGCCATGCAATGTATCCACCACCAGCAGTTCGCCAGGCCCGACACGTCCCTTCTCAATGACTTCATCCGGCTCATAGTCCCAGATCCCCACCTCGGAAGCCAGGGTAATAAAACCGTCCTGCGTTATCACATAACGCGCCGGACGCAGGCCATTTCGGTCTAGATTACAAGCCGCAAACCGGCCATCAGACATCACAATGCCCGCCGGACCATCCCAGGGCTCCATATGCATAGAGTTAAAATCGTAAAATGCTCTGAGCTCATCATCCATAGCGCGGTTTTTCTGCCACGCAGGCGGCACCAGCATACGCATTGCCCTAAAGATATCCATGCCACCTGCCAGAAATAATTCCAGCATGTTGTCGAGACTGGATGAATCAGACCCACTTTCGTTTACAAACGGGGCAGCACTTTGCAAGTCGGGCAGCAAAGGCGAGGCAAACTTATAAGCCCGTGCCTTAGCCCATTGTCGGTTGCCGGTGATGGTGTTTATCTCGCCGTTATGCGCCAGATAGCGAAATGGCTGCGCCAACGGCCAGCGAGGTTGCGTATTGGTAGAAAAGCGCTGGTGAAAAACGCAAATCGCACTGGTCATGCGTATGTCCGCCAGATCCAGGTAAAAATTTGGCAGATCGGCCGGCATCATCAGGCCTTTATAAATGGTAACCAGACCGGACAAACTGGCAATGTAAAAGTCAGGATCTGAGCTCAGACGTTTTTCAATACGGCGGCGCGCAATGTACAACCGACGTTCGAGGTCTTTCGGTCGCCACCCTTCCGGAGCAGACACAAAAACCTGTTCAAATTGAGGTAACTGCTCTGTTGCAATGGGACCAAGCATACTCGGATCGGTAGGTACGCTTCGCCAACCCACTAGGGTTAATGTTTCTTTTTCTAATTCTTCGTTGATGATGTCACGGGCTTGCGTGGCAAGTACCGAGTCCTGGTTAAGAAATACCATACCCACTGCATAGTTTTTACCAAGGTGCCAGTCGTTTTCGGCCGCCACTGCCCTGAAAAAGCTGTCAGGCTTTTGCAGCAACAAGCCACAACCATCTCCAGTTTTTCCATCCGCAGCAATGCCCCCGCGGTGCTGCATTCTATCCAGGCCAGTAATTGCCGTACGGATCAGCTTATGACTTGCCTGACCTTGCGTATGTGCAATCAGACCAAAGCCACAGTTTTCTTTTTCTAATGCCGAGTCATATAACATGGACTCCTCCCCTTGCTACAACTGCCAGCAGGTAATGTCAGACGAATTACTGGCAGATAATCAAAGCTAGCCTTGATTAGTATTCGAGTCAATACAATAAAGAATAGTTATTCACACACATGAATATTTCTCATAAAAAAGGTACTTGGAACACGTCTTCTCATTTCTAAAAATATCAATTAAAGGTAGAAAACCACAAAATGACACCGGTATCAAATCAAAAAACCGCGAATAAAAACATAGAAAAGAGGAAGTTTACGTAAACGTAACGAACGACCAAGCAGTGAATAAATATTCATTATTCACCCCGTGAATTTGGCAATTCCTTATTTTATGCCGCACACGCGCTTGACGTGTGCGTAAACTCGGTGTTGCAAAACTAAAAATATGGCGTGAAGCTTGAGGGAAATATCTATGGTAAAAAACGTGTGATGGCTATAAAGGCAAGGCTCTCAGGCATGGAAGAGAGATACAAAAAAGGCATGTGACCAGGTGCTCACATGCCCCAAATACGAGCGATATCAGACTTACTCTGCTTTTTCAGCGTCGTCTTCTTTATATTTCGCGGCAGTTTCAGCAATCAATGGCTGCAGCTCACCCTTTTGGAACATCTCGATGATAATGTCACATCCACCGATCAGCTCACCCTCAACCCACAACTGCGGAAAAGTCGGCCAGTTAGCATAATGAGGCAGCTCAGCACGAATGTCCGGGTTAAGCAAAATATCGACGTAAGCAAACTGCTCGCCACACGCCATCAGCGCTTGAGATGCCTGCGAAGAAAAACCGCAGTTAGGTAACTTGGGCGATCCTTTCATGTATAGGATGATCGGATTCTCTGCGATTTGCTGTTTAATCTTTTCAATGGTTTCCATTATTTACCTCAAAATGACGATAGCATAACTCATCATATCACCCATTTTGCCGCGCAGCCGCTGTCAGTAGCACAGTGCGGCGGTACAAAATGAATGCAATCTGAGCCATTCATTCTACAAGTCTTGGCTATTGCCATTGCTGTTTGCCAAAACTTGAGTAAAATACTCAGGAATTATAGTATCACTATATGCCGTCAAATCGTATAGAAATGTAAGCTAAGATAGAGATTGCTTCTATTGTTTTGGCAATTTAACAACGAAATGGAGATTAACATGGCTTTTGAACTACCGTCACTTCCTTATGCTATCAACGCGCTTGAGCCGCATATTTCTCAGGAAACACTTGAGTTCCACCACGGTAAACACCACAACACATACGTTGTAAAACTGAACGGCCTTATCCAGGGCACAGACCTTGAGAACAAATCTTTAGAAGAAATCGTATGTAACTCAGAAGGCGGCGTATTCAACAACGCAGCACAGATCTGGAACCACACGTTCTACTGGCACAGCCTGGCACCAAATGGTGGTGGCGAGCCTACTGGTAAAGTAGCAGAGCTTATCAACGCTAAATGGGGCTCATTCGCTGCATTCCAGGAAGCGTTCAACGACAAAGCAGTTAACAACTTCGGTTCTAGCTGGACTTGGTTGGTACAGCTTGCAGACGGTTCTTTAGACATCGTTAACACGTCTAACGCAGCGACTCCGCTTACTGAAGAAGGTGTAACGCCAATCATCACAGTAGACCTGTGGGAACACGCTTACTACATCGATTACCGCAACGTTCGTCCAGATTACCTGAAAGGTTTCTGGGCACTGGTTAACTGGGATTTTGCAAACGAAAACCTTGCTTAATATCAGATAATCCAAAAAGGCGCTCTTTGTAGCGCCTTTTTTTTCGACTTTTGACCCTGACTATCGCTCTGAGAAATGCCTGGGTTTCACTCGGCTTTTACTGTATTGATAAAATCCTGAGCAACCGATAGCGCAACAAAACACACACATATACCCGCCATTTCTTTGCTCATTTGTATCAATTTACAACGGCTAAAACCTCCCTTGTAGAGTATCTATTTGATAGTGAGTTTGCGGCTTTAGCAGCCTAATTTAGCCATTTCTACCCAAGTATTCGAATAAAGCGCCGTAACCCTCATTCGGTATCTAATTCGTGCGCCATTGCACTGTACTCAACAGACATTAAATTACTGGAATTTTTAGGCAATTTTTGAATATCCCGACTAAGCTTTAAGTAGCCTTGCATTAAGAGACCGCATCATCAACAGGTTATTGGAGTTCATTATGAGTATATTTGAGCATTACCAGTCCAGATACGAAGCGTCCCAAGAAGAAGAGTTCACCATCGCGGAATATTTGGATATATGTAAAGAAGACAAAGCAGCCTATGCGAGCGCGCCGGAGCGCCTGCTGATGGCAATTGGTGAACCCGAAATGGTCGATACTTCCACAGATGCACGACTTAGCCGCCTTTTTTCGAACCGGGTGATTGCACGTTATCCGGCATTTCATGAGTTTTATGGCATGGAAGACGCTATTGAGCAAATCGTGTCTTATCTGAAACATGCAGCACAAGGCCTCGAAGAGTACAAACAAGTGCTCTATTTATTGGGCCCTGTGGGTGGTGGTAAGTCATCGATTGCAGAAAAACTCAAATACCTGATGCAGCAGGTGCCTATATACGCCATTAAAGACTCGCCGGTTAACGATCACCCGCTCAGTCTGTTTAATCCGCTCGAAGATGGAGAGCTACTGGATAAAGAGTACGGCATTAATAGCCGTTATCTAAGAACTGTGATGTCGCCTTGGGCAACCAAGCGTCTGCACGAATATAATGGCGACATTTCTAAATTTAGGGTAGTTAAACGTTATCCGTCTATTCTGGACCAAACAGCGATAGCCAAGACAGAGCCTGGCGACGAAAACAACCAGGATATCTCGGCGCTGGTTGGTAAAGTCGACATTCGCAAGCTCGAACATTATGCCCAAAACGATCCGGACGCCTACTCTTATTCTGGTGCGTTGTGTCTGGCTAACCAGGGGTTAATGGAATTTGTTGAAATGTTTAAAGCACCCATCAAGGTGCTACACCCGCTGTTAACTGCCACACAGGAAGGAAATTATAACGGTACTGAGGGTATCTCAGCACTGCCCTTCAATGGCATTATTCTGGCTCACTCCAACGAATCAGAGTGGCAGTCATTTAAGAATAACAAAAACAATGAAGCGTTTTTAGATCGGGTCTTTATTGTCAAAGTGCCTTACTGTTTGCGCGTGTCTGAAGAAGTGAAAATCTACAAAAAACTTATCGAAAACAGCGAGCTGAGATCGGCACCTTGTGCGCCGGGCACGCTCGAGACATTAGCGAAATTCTCAACCCTGTCACGTATTAAGGAGCCGGAAAACTCCAGCATTTATTCAAAAATGCGTGTTTATGATGGCGAGAGCCTCAAAGACACAGATCCAAAAGCCAAGTCGTATCAGGAATATCGAGACTACGCAGGTGTCGATGAGGGCATGACAGGTCTGTCGACCCGGTTTGCCTTTAAGATACTCTCACGTGTATTCAATTTTGACCATACCGAAGTTGCAGCGAACCCGGTGCATTTATTTTATGTGCTGGAGCAGCAAATTGAGCGCGAGCAATTCAGTGCCGAGGTGCAGGAGCGCTACCTGAGTCACCTCAAGGGCTACCTGATCCCGCAATATGTTGAGTTTATCGGTAAAGAACTACAAACAGCTTACCTGGAGTCCTACTCAGAGTATGGGCAAAACATCTTCGACCGCTATGTCACCTATGCCGATTTTTGGATTCAGGATCAGGAATACCGAGACCCAGATACAGGTCAACTATTCGACAGAGCAGCGCTCAACGCGGAACTCGAAAAGATAGAAAAGCCTGCGGGCATTTCGAACCCCAAAGATTTTCGTAATGAAATCGTCAACTTTGTATTGAGAGCCCGTGCTCATCATAATGGTGCAAATCCTGTCTGGACCAGCTATGAAAAGCTCAGAACCGTGATCGAGAAAAAAATGTTCTCTAACACTGAGGAGCTACTGCCCGTGATCTCTTTCAATGCGAAGACTTCAGCTGAAGATCAGAAAAAACACGAAGACTTTGTCAATCGAATGATGGAAAAAGGCTACACCCAAAAACAAGTCCGCTTACTGTCTGAGTGGTATCTGCGGGTGAGAAAATCTCAATAACATTAGCGGTTGGAGGGTGTTTCTATGGCACATTTCATCGATCGTCGACTGAATGGCAAGAATAAAAGTACGCTGAATCGTCAGCGCTTTATCAGACGCTACAAGAAACAGATCAAGGAAGCCGTTTCTGACGCCATTAACAAAAGGAGCGTCACTGATATATCCAGCGGAGAGAGTATTTCTATACCACAGCGGGATATCAGTGAGCCGATTTTTCATCAAGGCAAAGGCGGGAATCGTGAACATATTCACCCTGGTAACGATCAGTTCACGACGGGTGACAAAATACAGCGTCCGCCTTCTGGCCAGGGCGGTGGTGCAGGAGAAGGCAATGCAAGTGATCAAGGTGAAGGTCAGGATGATTTTGTCTTCTCTATTTCAAAAGATGAATACCTTGACCTCTTATTTGAGGATCTTGAATTACCAAACCTGCAAAAGAGCCAACTCGATAAGCTGGTACAAATGAAAACGCATCGTGCCGGCTTTTGTAATGACGGTATGCCCAGTAACCTGGACATAGTGCGCTCTTTAAAAGGCTCGGTTGCGCGGCGAATTGCCATGACAGCCAGTAAACGAAAGCAGCTTAAAGAGTTGGAAGAAAGTCTGGCGCTCCTGTTACAAGAGCCTGTACCTAAGCAAACGCAGATACAGCAACTTGAACAGGAGATAGCTGACCTCAAGCGTAAAATAGACGCAGTGCCCTTTATAGATAACTACGATTTGCGCTTCAGAAATTACGAAAAGCGCCCGCACCCCACCAGCAAGGCCGTCATGTTTTGCTTGATGGATGTGTCAGGCTCTATGGATCAGGCGACTAAAGATATGGCGAAGCGATTCTATATTTTGCTGTATCAGTTCTTAACACGCACCTACAAAGACATCGAAGTTGTTTATATACGACACCACACCCAGGCCAAAGAGGTCGATGAGCAGGAGTTTTTTTACTCTCAGGAAACGGGTGGCACCATAGTGTCGAGTGCATTGAAATTAATGGATGAGATCATTGCCGATCGTTATGCTCAGGGAGACTGGAATATCTATGCTGCACAAGCGTCAGATGGTGATAACTGGGCGGATGATTCACCACACTGCACAGACATATTAACGAACAAACTATTGAAAGTGGTGCGTTACTACGCCTATATCGAGATCACCACTCGTGCGCACCAGAGCTTGTGGCGCGAATACCAAGGTATTGCAGACACCTTTGATAACTTTGCCATGCAACATATTAGGTCGGTCGAAGATATCTATCCGATATTCAGAGAGTTGTTTAAGAAAAACCGACAACAAAACGCAGCTTAACAGGGGGAGTGCCTATGACATATAACCCGCTTAATGATGGCCCGGATTGGACATTCGACCTGCTTGAAGAGTATCAGGCTGAAATTGCCCGCGTTGCGGCCCATTACAGACTGGATACCTATCCGAATCAGATTGAAGTGATCACCGCCGAGCAAATGATGGATGCATACTCCAGCGTGGGTATGCCCATTGGCTATGCGCACTGGTCTTATGGCAAAAAGTTCATTCAGACTGAGCAAACCTACAAACGTGGGCAAATGGGCCTGGCGTATGAGATTGTGATCAATTCAGACCCCTGTATTGCCTATTTAATGGAAGAAAATACCATGCCTATGCAGGCGTTGGTGATGGCGCATGCATGTTACGGTCATAACTCCTTTTTTAAAGGCAATTACCTGTTCAAAGCCTGGACTGATGCTTCATCAATTATCGATTACCTGGTCTTTGCGAAGAATTATGTTGCAAAATGTGAACAAAAATATGGCATAGACGAGGTTGAGAACCTGCTGGATTCTTGCCATGCGCTGATGAACTATGGTGTTGATCGTTACAAACGCCCGCAACAGATTTCCATGTATGAAGAACAAAAGCGCCAGAAAGAGCGCGAGGACTACTTGCAATCTCAAGTTAACGAACTTTGGCGGACCATTCCCAAGGGTAAACAACAGGACGAACGTGAAGACATTAAGTTCCCGTCTGAACCTCAGGAAAATATTCTCTATTTTATTGAGAAAAACGCCCCCCTGCTGGAGTCCTGGCAGCGTGAAATCATCCGTATTGTGCGCAAAGTATCTCAGTATTTTTACCCCCAACGACAAACCCAGGTGATGAACGAGGGATGGGCAACATTCTGGCACTATACAATTCTGAATCACCTCTATGACGAAGGTAAATTAAGCGATGCGTTTATGCTGGAGTTTTTACAAAGTCATACCAATGTCGTTTACCAACCCCCTTACAACAGCAAGTTCTACTCGGGCATTAATCCTTACGCGCTGGGCTTCAATATGATGGTGGATATTCGCCGCATCTGTGAAAGCCCCACTGAAGAAGATAAATACTGGTTTCCTGAATTTGCAGGTAAAGACTGGCTGGATACCTTGCACTTTGCCATGGAGAACTTTAAAGATGAGAGTTTTGTAAGCCAGTTTTTATCGCCAAAGATCATGCGTGATTTTAAGCTCTTTACAATCATTGATGAGGAAAAGTCTCCGCACCTGGAAGTCGGTGCGATCCACGATGAATCCGGCTATCAAAAAGTCAGGAATAGTTTGTCGGCACATTATAATCTCAGTAATCATGAGCCAAATATTCAGGTCTACAACGTGGATATCAGAGGAGATCGTTCACTCACTCTAAGGTATGTACCGCACAACAAGGTTCCCCTTGCTGATTCAAAAAAAGAGGTCCTTAAACATTTGTATCGCTTATGGGGCTTCCCGGTTAAGCTGGAAGAACTTCAGGACGATGGCACAGTCACAACGCTGGGTCAGTGCCCTCAGGAAAACAAAGAAGACTCACTATAGCAAAAAGCCCTTTTAACAAGGGCTTTTTAGCATACGCAAGTGTGTGTCAGTCAAGACTAGTGCGCCATTGACGGGTCGTAAACAGTAACGACATTACGGCCATTTTCCTTTGAGTGATACAGTGCAATATCCGCTGCTTCTATCCATTGCTCGTACTTTTCGAAATTGTCGTCGCAACAGGCAATCCCCAAACTCACGGTGAGCTTTATCTCTTTGTCGTCATAATAAATGACTGAGTTTTCAATCAAGCTGCGCAATCTCTCTGCAAACACTTTGGCTCCCTCAGCGTCAGTGTCGACCAAAGTGACCGCAAATTCTTCGCCGCCATAGCGCCCTGCCACGTCTGTCTCACGTAGGGTCTTTTGCAGCAAATCTGAGATATGGCGAATGGCCTCATCACCGCCACTGTGGCCATAGGCATCATTGATGCGCTTGAAGAAGTCTATGTCAAACATCAGCAAGCTACTGCTGCCATGACTGCGCTGTAAGCGTTTAAACTCCGTTCTTAAGCTTTGCTCCCAGTACCCCCGATTGGCCAGCTTAGTCAGGCTGTCTGTTCGGCTCATTTTTTCCAGCTTTTTATTAACCTTTTCAAGCTCGAGCTTATTCATGGCTTCGTCGGTAACGTCGTATATGATCACACAGATGTGTGCCACTTCACCGGTCACGGTCGTCAGTGGAATAAAAGTCGCGTTCTGATACATATAATCTGCTTTGCCTGTTATCGGCCGATAATTCTTAAAGCGGAAAATGTAGGGCTGCTGCTCCCAGATTGTAAACGAGCGGTTTTTCAGCACGAAAACAGGTTCAGACTTACTTTTAAACCAGGCTTCATCAATGCTGGGAAATAAATCAAAGACATCTTTGTCTTTCACAGCGCTTGGTAATAACCCTGAATGGTTTTCCATAAACCCATTCCAAACACACACTCGATAATTCCTGTCCAGCACGACCAGGCCAACATCCACTGTGTTAAACATATCCATTAACCAATGGATCTCATTCATGTCAAAATCAGATGCAGGCATAATTCTAATCTTCTAGCAGATACTCAACTTTGTATTTGAGTGTTTTAAGTGAGTCTTCGGTAAACAACAACATTAAATCGCAGTTGATGTCGTGATTTTCAATTCCATAACTAATTTCAATGGCTAAGGTACGTTGCCAACGCGCTTTGTTCGCTTTCACCAGCTCAGAGACTTCGCAGTGCTGACCCAGTACCACGGGATGGCCCTGGCTAAATGGCATATCAAGCTGCTTTGACAGACCGGTCAATATGGCACCTATCAAAATGTTGCTAATGTCCATCAGCAACTCAAGCTCAACTTTTTGGTTCAGCTCGCCCTGATAGCTCATCAAAGAGGCAATTTCTTTAAAACTTGAGTCGTTGAGCAACAGCAGCGCTTCGCCCGACACCCCACCACCAATAAAGCCCTGGCATACGCCCGATGTGGTTGCGCTGGCATCGATGGCTTGCAGTGCCATATGCAGCTCATTGACTTCCAAGACGTTTACATTGGGGATGGGTAATTCTACGAAGACATTCAATAACCGGGCCAGCAAGTCACCCGCCTGCCCCATAGCGACATTGGTGATCTCCTGGTAAATATCACGGATTTCAGGCTCAAGTTGCTCACCGAGCTTATGTACCAGGTTAGCCCGAATGGCTTTGTCTTTGATCCCATGATGCGTGATTATCTCTTCGAGTTTTGCCGCATCACAAGGCTTTCGAATAAAATCTATTGCACCCAGTTCCATAACTCTTTGGTGCGCATTTGGCTGGATATCTCCAGAGACGACGACTGTCAAAACATTCAATCCTTGTTCGTTTATTGCTTGTAAAACCTCATATCCATCCATGTGAGGCATGTTCAGGTCTAAAAACAGAATCTCGGGAGAGACCGCTTTTATCTTTTCAATGCAATCCAGGCCATGCTCAGCAAATTCCACTTTAATATCCCAGTCGTCCGGCAATGACCGCGCCAGTTGCCGGCGAGCCAATTTAGAATCATCGCATATCAGGACAGGTGTTGACATAAAAGCTCTCTTCGCTTATCGACTAACTTGTTGTAAGAAGTCGAAAAATTTCTAATTATAGTTATGACATAGCAGCATTTACTGGAACTACATGTTAATCAAAGCTCGGCCGATTTACAATCCAATTTACTGCAAAGGTTGGTTATATAATTCCAGTATAATACACTGGCGAGAATTGCAAAAAATTAAAAAGGGAATACGTTATGCGAATCATATCCTTGCTCGCTGCCTCGTTACTGACGCTGGCTAATCCATCATATGCCAACGAACTGCCAGAAAACCAGGTTGACGCAGGCAAAGTCAGTGCTCAGGGTAAACCTGTAACCCTGCTGGGTCAGGGCATTCGAGTGGGTGACACAGCCCCTGATTTTAAGGTGGTCGATGGCAATTTTGTACCTGTTACTTTGGCGAACTATCAGGGTAAGCCGGTCATGATCAGCGTGGTGCCAAGCCTGGATACCGGGATCTGCAGCTTACAAACTAAGTACTTTAACGAAAAAGTGGCCAAAGAGTTTGCCGGTGTTGCGATGCTGACGATCAGTGCCGATCTACCATTTGCCCAAAAGCGCTTTTGTAAAACAGAAAACATCGACCAGATTGATACGCTATCAGATTCGGTATGGCGTGATTTCGGTGCTAAATATGGCCTCTATATCAAAGATATGGGGCTGTTAAGCAGAGCAGTTCTGATCTTAGATAAAGATCACAAAGTAGTGTATAAGCAACTCGTTAGCAATCTGGCCAGCGAGCCGGACTATCAGGGTGCCATCGAAGCTCTAAAGCAGCTCTAACGAGCGTAGTGGGTGCAAAGTCAATACGTAAAGCTTTGCACCAACTCACTAAGGCAAGATCATGTCTATGTGTTCAATGCCATCTTCCAGATACGCCTCACCGCATGGCTCGAAGCCAAAAGACTGATAAAACTGGGTAAGGTAAGTTTGTGCGGCAATCTTAATAGGCAGCTGTCCGTAGTGGCTACGGCAGGTCTCTATCGCCCGGGTCATCAGGGTTTGCGCAACCCCCTTACCCCGACTTTCAGCCGACACCAGTACTCGCCCAATTGCGCAGGAAGCGGCGTCTGGTTTGTAGCAACGTGCGTAAGCCTGAAGCGCGCCTTCGTGTGCTGAGAAAACATGGAGGGTGTCCGGTGCCTTATCGATATCATCCACTTCCTGGTAGGCACAGGCTTGCTCAACCACAAACACGGCAACTCGAGTCTGAAAAATAGCGAAGAGCTCGTCGTGTGACAGCTGATAAAAAGTTTTAACTTGCATGAGGTTTATCACTGTGGGTAAGGTACGCCTCTGACGAGGCGTAGTAATAAATCAGGCGAATAGCCTTTCGAGCTGGTCGCACAACTGAGACAGGTTAACGTGGTCATGCTCAATGGTCAGGTCGACATAACCATCGCCACGAAAAGCTCTGTCGAGCTCAATCAGTACATGGGTACGGTGTGCTTCCGGGACAAATGACAATTCAACTTCCTGCAGACCAAACAAAGAGGTACTGGCAGGACGATACTCAATTTCCTGATAACAGCCAGAGACTGACTGAAAATTCGACGCTTTCAAATAACCACGCTCAACGTCTGCTTTAACCATCCTAAAGCCAAGTTTCTCCATGGCCAGTAAGCAGTTTTTAACCGCTTCATTGGGATATATATGAAGCAGATCCTTATCGCTTGGATCTAACGCCAGGTCAATATCTAAGCCAGTTTCCAGCCAAACATAACTGTGATTATACGGTGCATTAATTTCCGTGATCGGTGTTTCAGAATGCAACCGCGCTTCAAATGGGATCACTTTTTTCTCACCGGGTGCTATGGTGAACTGACTGCCAACACGCCACTTTTCAATGACCTGACTTGCGTAGTATTCGCCATTTTCGCCCTCGACCTTCACTTTCGTCATCAGTGCTAACTCTAAGCCACTGATCTCTTGCTCTACATCGCCACCCAGAACCACGATCTGCGCCTGGAATTTCTGGCCAGGATGCAGGTGTTCTGTTTCTAAAATTGTATCTACTTTCGCGGCACCAATACCTACGGATGCCAAGAGCTTTTTAAACATCTTATCTCCTCTCGAGGATGTCCCCTTATCCGCATCTTAACCACATTTTTTCAGCTTTGTCAGCGAAAATTTATGGTAATCAGTTAAATAGTTGACGATAAACTACAAAACATCCACTTTATGACACTTGTTAGTCACTCAGGTTACTAATTTTTCATTTATAAATCAGTTTGTTTTGTTACACTGCTATCACCTACGACTTGACTGAATCACTATGGAATTACTGTACTTTGCCGTTGCCTTTGCCTGTGGCTTTTCTGTTTATCAACTCAAACTTCCGCCGCTGATTGGCTTTTTGTTAGCGGGGTTTGTGCTTAACCTGTTGGGACACAGCAGTACCGACTTGCTCACTCAACTGGCTGATTTAGGTGTGACCCTACTGTTATTCAGTATTGGTTTAAAACTGAAAGTATCCAATCTGATTAAGCCTCAGGTTTGGGCACCCGCGAGCCTGCACTTAGTCACTAGTATTGCCTCTTTTGCCTCTTTATTACTGATGTTAGGCGCATTTGGCTTACCTTTATTTGTCGACCTGTCGTGGCAAAGTGCTTGCTTGGTAGGCTTTGCATTTAGTTTTTCCAGCACCGTATTTGCAGTCAAAGTACTGGAAGAGCGCGGAGAAATGGCCAGCCTGCATGGTAAAATTTCCATCGGGATCCTGGTTATGCAGGATATTTTTGCGGTCATATTCCTGGCCATCAGCACAGGTAAGTCGCCGAACCTGTGGGCACTTGCCCTGCTGGTTGGCTTACCCTTGTTACGGCCACTTTTGTTCTGGGTATTGAACCGCTCTAAACACGGCGAGTTGTTGCCGTTATTTGGCTTTTTCTTTGCACTGGTGCTCGGCTATCACGGGTTCGAATTCGCGGGCCTGAAAGGCGATCTGGGCGCACTGATCATCGGTATGCTATTTGCGCCGCATAAAAAAGCGGGCGAGCTGTCGAAGGCTTTGCTCAACGTCAAAGATATTCTATTGGTTGGTTTTTTCCTGAATATAGGTCTCAATGCCAATATCTCTCTTGAAGCTGTGCTGATCGCTGTGTTGCTGGCAGTCGTGTTGCCCGTCAAAGTGTTTATTTACTATCTGTATACCAACATGTTCAGATTGCGTGCCCGGACCTCCCTGCTCAGTGCCTTTACACTGTCAAACTACAGTGAGTTTGGCCTGATCGTCTGTGCAGTTGCCGCCAGCAGTGGCATGATCACGGCCGACTGGCTTGCCGTAGTTGCGCTGGCAGTTTCAGTTACATTTGTTCTGGCCACTCCGCTCAATAAAAAGGCGAATGAAATCTATGTCAAACTGGAACCATTACTGATCAAGTTCGAAAGCGATAAGCGACTAGAAGAAGAGCTGCCGGTTAACCTGACCGACACGCGGATAGTCATCTTTGGCATGGGCCGCATTGGTACCGGTGCTTATGAGACGATACACGCCACCCACCCTGGCTCCGTGGCAGGTGTCGACATCAAGCCTGAGGTGGTTGAAAAGCATATCAGCCTGGATCGCCGTGTGCTACTCGCTGATGCAACTGACCCCGATTTCTGGCAGCGGGTAAACCACTCCAATGTTGATATGGTCATGCTGGCCATGCCCAAGCACATGCAAAACATTTACGCGCTTGAGCAGCTAAAAGCATCCGGTTTCTCAGGTCAGGTCACCGCCATCGCAAACTACCCGGACCAACAAAAAGAACTTGAAGATTTGGGCGTACATTCAACTTACAACTTCTATCTTGAGGCCGGTAGCGGCTTCGCAGAACACGTGAAAGAAAAATTATTTTCATAGTCGAAAAAATAATTCTCAGTATCAATAGCGGTACTGAGAATTATTTCTAATTCCGCATCATGCACTTGCATCTAGACGTCTAAAAATCAGGCACATAACTCTGGGTGTTTTGTAACTACACGATTTACAAAGCTTTACATCATCGTTGGTAATTGCCCCTCAATTCGAAGTACACTGACCTCAGTAGGTTAGTTGCACTAATCTATTTTCTCAATTTAAATCTGGTACTTATACCCCTCAATCAGGAACATTGAGCGGGGACGATATTATTCGGGAGGGCACGCATGTTAAAAAATAAATCGGCTTCTTACTTTCCAGCAGCGGTGGATGATGTAAACGCGGGCCCGCTCGCAAAATTGCAAGCGCAGTTGGATGCTATTCAAGATTCAGGAATGACAGCGTTGACAATTAGGGACATACTTTTTCATAAAATGCTAGACATGCATGCAGTACCTAAAGAACACTTTTTACGCGATCAGGCAACGCCTGACCGCTTAGACGACCCAGCCATTATTGAGCAACTAAATGAGTTGGGTTTCTATCGCACCTCACCAAATCAGGTACACTAAGTTTCAATTTATGGGAGCCTACTCTCCCTTATAGGCTGGCAATGCCCGTCGCCAGCCTATTTCTCTCTCTTCACTACTCCATGCGCGCGTTTTGGCAATAGACTCAACCACGCTTCTCGCAGCGGCTTCAAATAGATTGCACTCAAGCTATCATGGCCCGCATCGTATCGACCGACACCAATTTCAATGTCCCTGACTTGCGAGGCACGGATCAGTGAGCGTCCCAGCCGGTCCCAGATAGCCAGCGCTGACCCTAAGTTAGTATCAAAATGCGCCGGATCGGCACTGTGGTGGATCTGGTGTTGTGCCGGGCTGATAAACCAGTTTTCTACCTTGTCTCCCCAGCTTAGCCAGATATGTGAATGGCGCAGATTCGAGCCACAGATGTTAAACAAAAAGACAAATGCATTCGCCCCCAAAATATCAAACATACTCAGCGCGGTGCCAAAGACAAAATAGCCCAGTCCAACCACAATTCCCTGAGTCAGCGCCATCCTGCATGCATACAGATAGCTTTCAACCGGGTGAGAGCGGTAGATGGTAAACGGCGTCAGTACTTTTGCCGAATGGTGTACTTTATGGAATTCCCATAAAAATGGAATTTTATGTAGCGCCAGATGCAACAGGTAGCGGGTAAAATCATCGACCAGAAACAGCATCAGAGTAAACAGAAAAATGACCACAGACTCATCCCAGGCCAAATGTAACGGGGCGCCAAATAACCATTCCAGCGCATCTGAAACAGCAATCGCAACTGGCACCATAGTCAGGACGATAGGCGCAAAGGTCAGTGCTTTGATCAGCTTGTTAACCACAAATAAACCGTAGTCCAGTTTGGCACTGTCTGATAGCCAGACATCGCGAGGAAACAGAAAACCCAAAAACCCTTTCAGTGAACGAGGGCCGTGCAATTTGCTGTAGACCAGGCCTGCCATCAACACGGCACTGAGTAAATACAACCAGTAAATGCGTTTATTTGCATCCAGTAAGTAACCGGGCAAAGAAGACAAGCTTTGCCAGAGCGTTTCTACCATAAAATGGACAGACTCCTGTAAAAAAGGCCGCTGATTAGCGGCCCTGTAAGTATACGCAATTATGCCAGATACACAGCTGAATGTGCATCTGGCACAGGCTCATTCGAGTTAGAATGAATACTTATAGCCCAGCGAAAACTGGCGAGGTTTGCCCGGTCGAGCCCCGTAAGGACGACGACTGACAATCTTCGTTTCGTCCAGCAGATTATCCACCTTGGCGTACACCTGGCCATATTTACCCAGCTCATAAACCGCTGACAGATCAACGGTTGTAATCGCCGACACTTCTTTGCCCTCAAGTACCAGGTTGTAGCTACCAGTCGGCGCATTCGCGTCTGTGCCGCTATCCCAGCTACGCCCTGCCGCTTCCGACATAGAACCCACATACTTTACCGCCAGCGATACACGCCAGTCCGGTGCCGAAACACCAATGTTAAAGCTGGCCTGATGCTCTGGCAGATAAGGCAGCTCATCGCCGCTTTTCACATGGCCCCATTGCGCAAAGTTCGTGTATCGGTCATTTTTGAATTCACCTTTGGTATAGGTGTAAACAAAGCCATAAGGGATATCTATCTGCAGGTTCAGTGGGTAGCGCTGACTGAACTGAGCTTCCAGTCCGTACACATGTGCTTCACCGCCGTTAAACTCTCTGCCCACTTCCAGAGCACCACAGTTAGACTGGCCGCAGCTCTCTTTCAGATTGCTGTAATCATTAAAGAAGCTGACAACTTCAAGCTGGGTCACCCCATCGTTAAAGCGTCCACCAAATTCATAGTTGGTGCTTCTCTCGATTTCGATATCCACGGACTGCTGCGGCGATGCCGGAGAGAACCCCTGATGAACACCGAATAAAATACCTGAATCTTCCGATAACTGATAAAAACCACTCATGCCAGGTAGCCAGATGCGCGTGGTTTTATTCTGCCAGTCATCCACATTCGCATTATTCTGATAGGCCATGTCCATCAGCTCGCCACGCACACCCAGGCCCAAAGTCAGGGCATCGATTGTCACCTTGTCTTCAAGGTAAACAGACCAGGCTTGGGTATTTTCGGTATTCTGAGAGGTATAAACCTTATCCAGTCCAAGGTTAAAGGCACTGCCGTCTCTCATCCCGTAAGTTTCTTTGAAGTGCTTACGCTCAATCTCATCTTCATGGAAGCGCACGCCGAACGACAAGGTATTGTCGAGGCCTCCCAGTTGAAACTTCGCAGAGCCATCTACCTGGATCCCTTGCGAGAAATACTCACGATCATTAGTACCCATCGACAGATAGTTCGGACGACCATTATCAGCAATAGAGTCTGCCGTGCCACTGATCACCTGATACAGACGTTGATATTGCTCATCTTCCGGGTTGGCCAGGATCTCAGATAAAGTCGCATCCGTGTTGGTCAAGCCATCAAGCTTGAGCCAGGCACGTTCATAGTCATTACGATACACCCGGGAAGTCAGGCTTACGTCCTGAAACTTGAGGTGATGAGAAAACATCACCTGGGTGTGCTTAGTGTCCATATTGTCGGGCTGAGACGCGGCATAACGACGATAAGGTGTGGCATCGAAGTCTGCATCAGTCAGGCCCAGATACGTTTCATTGGACAGCTCATCCGCATAACTGAGCTTAAGCCCAAAGGTGTGCTCAAACTCACCTTGCTGTAGTTTGTAGTTAAACTTGGCCAGCAAGTCATTTTTCTCAAACCCGGTATCTGCACCACCATCCAGGTCTTTAAACCCATCCGCTTGCAGATTCACGCCTTCGAGCAAGAAGCCAACGTTGTTAACCACTGAGCCGAAGTAAGCATGCGCTTTGCTGTAGCCATCACTGCCCGTTGCCAAGTCAATGGCACCTTCAGAAAACTCAGGGACAGCACGCGTAACCAGGTTCAGCGCCCCGGCAACAGACTGAGGACCATGCTTAATCGCCGCCGGCCCTTTGAATACTTCAACGGCCGTCATACGGGTTGTTACCGGAAAATAATAGGCTGCGGGTGCTGAATAAGGCGCCGGGCCAATCAGTACACCATCTTCCATAATGGTAATTTTCTTACTCCGCTCCGGGGTAACACCACGAAAGCCAATGTTAGGACGAAGGCCATAGCCATCTTCCTCACGGATATTGACGCCCGGCACAGAAGCTAAAATACGGTGAATATCGTCGTACTCAAATTCAGCCAGCTGCTCTTCGCTAAGCAGTGTTGCAGAGCCTGCCTCAGTACGTAGTTTATCGTAATGACTCAGGATCTGAATGTGCTCCATGTCGTCATTTTTTGCATCATCATTTGCCAGTGACTGAGGCGCAGCAAGCGCCACAGCCATGGCCAACACAGATCGTTTCATCATGAACCCTTTAGTCATTGTCACCTGCCGATGTTTTTGGAAGTTCCAGAGCCAGTTTTTGGATAAAGTCATTCTTAAGCTGATCGGTCACATCTTTGACCTTAGCATGGGTGTTTGTCACCCCGGCAGTGTCCTCTTCCAAGGCTTGCTGCAAGCTGCCATTGAGTGCCTCTGTCGCAGCTTTGGCATCAGCTATCCCCTGCAACATGATTTCTTTGGTCTGGCTGGCATCCTGTTCATCAAGGAAATCATCAAATCCGGTGGTGTCTTCACTGTCTGTGCCCTGGCCCAGGAAAATTTGCTCAAAGGCAGCAATGTTAGCCTGGATATTCTCTAAAGAGTGTTTGGCAAACTGTGATTCGACTGCCTGCGGGCACACCTCAGTGCCGCACTGGTTCGCAAACAAGCCCAGTGGCGTTGCCAGTTTGTAATCTTTCAGCTCTTCCGTCATATAGAATAAGGCATCGGAGATCAGGTTAACGGCCTCGGTGACCGTGCTAAATTCACTGCCTGCCTCACCGGCATTTTTAAGCTTAGCCGCATAGCCTTGCTCGCCCGCCCACTCGAACATCAAGCGTTCTGAGGTTTCTTTTAGATCAGTCGACACCGCGACCGCATACTGACAACGCATTGTGCGTCGTTGCTGCTCATCAAGCGTATTCCACCGTGCCAGGATGTCGCCACTAGCCGCAGCTGAGCAGCTGTGATTTAAATCGTTATTGAACAGCAAGTACTCCAGAGCATCCAAACCACGACGTTTATCGCTGCGTTTGCTGATGTCGTAAGGCACGCCATTGATGTCGCCCTGTGCAAAATAAGCCACATCCTGATCGACATTACAGTAGTTGGTATCCGGCCAGGAATAGATATCTTTGCGCAATGCTTTGTCATCGGCCAGCAATGGACCGACAATCATTAGTTCAGCATGTTGCCAGCTCACCATCGCTTCTTTCCAGCCATTTTGCGCAGCAAGCTTCGCTTCATCTCGTGCCGCTTTGGCCGCTTCGTCCTGCAAGGTTGGATCAAATGTACTTTCGAGGTCGCAATAGGCTTTCACTATCGCCGGCTGTGCGCTGGCTTTGTCTGCAAACTGCTGGAACGTGGGGGTAAACACATTGTCGGTCAGGTTAGCAACCAGCTTTTTCTGATCGAACGTCGTGGGCTCTACCACCGGCGTCCCCTGATTATATCCCGGGCCCGCAGAGCTGGAGGTACTTTCGCCACATCCGCTTAATGCCAAACCAATGGCCGTTGCCAGTAAAATAGGTCTGGGGTGTATTCTCATTATTTGCCTCAAATGAATAGTCTAGATACGCAAAAGGCTAGCAAACATTGCTAACCTTTTGACAGTTCGGTGAATCGTTATAACTTACCAGTTAGCAACATTCTCTGCATCAAATTCGTAAACAGCCTGAAGGATATCACGCGCCTGATCCAGCTTCTCAATGTAAGCATCAACGTCATTTGGCTCGATCACAGGTTGTGTACCCATCAGCTCATGCATTTTTTCAAACTGACCGACATTGCCCTCGGCGTAGAAAGGCGAGTGACGGTTAAACTGGAAGTTCAGTGCAAAGCCTTTCATTTCTGACCAGTGCTTAGCCAGAGTCGCGAAGTCTGATGCTTTGTACTCACCCGCAGTCACACCTGCCTTCAGTGTTTGCAAGTCTTTTGTTGTGTCGTTGATGTAGTGTACAACCGTAGCAGCAATGGCTTTTTCCCACGCCAGTAATGCCGCTTTCGCATGGCCTTTCAGCGTTTCCATTTGCGCATCGCTCAGTGCACCCTCAGTTGAGTTAATCAACTTACGGCCGTTGTAGAATGCTTCAAATGCTTCTTTGGTGAGGTCAGTTGGCTTAGCATTGTCTACAGTACCACGGTCACGCTTGGCGGCGTTGGTCGAGTTACCAAAGTTGTACTCTGAATTGAAGTCGATTTTGCCATCGCCATTGGCGTCGTTATAGCCCGCACTGAAACCGTCACGGCCGCCTTTACCGGCAATCTCGTCATCCGAGTAGCTCATGTAGTTACGCGCTGCACCAAAGTAACCGAAGCCTTCGTCCCACTGGTGCTCAAGGTTGGTGTAAGCTTTACCTTCAACCGCTACCGTATTGTCGGTCAGCAGGCCTTTACCTTCTGTATCGTAATCTAGGTAATCATCGGCCGACTGAGAGAAAGCCAAAGCACCGTACAAGAACTTTTGGATCATCTGATTCAAATCAACACCGGTTGGTGTGACATACACTGTATCGATTTGGTCTTCACCCGGCGCGAATGCTGCACCATTATTGACCAATGCGGCATTTTCGGCCAACATTGCAAACAATTGTTCAACGACTAACTCAGGTACCGGCGTTGTATTACCTTCAGGTACTTCAACGTCCCACCCTGCAAAGTCTTCTGCCTTAGACCAAGTACCTTTGTACTGGCCTTTTGCGTCGTTACCCGCAACTTTACCGCTCAGGTTTTTGTGCGAAGATGAAATCGCGTACAAGGTAGTCTGCTTAGCAGTTGGTTCTGCAGTGGTAACCGTCAGTGGGCGGCTTTCCCAAACACTTTCATAATTTTCTTCAGAAACCGCATAAAACTTATTGAGCTCTGTTAAAATGGCATCTTTGCCTTTTTGCGAGACAGTCACAAACTCGTCGCTCTTAATATAGTTAAATAGCTCTTTGATCAACACATGGCGGGCAATCTGACCTGAGTAAGCAACACTCGATTTGCCTTCCTCAAAACGGCTGATGAAGTCGTAGTCCATTTCTACATCAATAACCTTAAACGTTACGTCAAAGCTCTTCTCATTTTCGCCGCTATCAGTCACAGTTACAGTTACAGTTACCGATTGTTCTTGCTCATAATCCAGGTAATGGTCAGCTTTAAGTGCAAGAATGCCGCCTTCTTTTATTTCGAAACGCTCATCAGAAACTGTGATTGTGTGCTTCTCGTCGTCGCTGTCAGTCACTGATAAAGTGCCAATCTCCACCGCAACCATGTTTTCAGTCACTGTGACTTCGGTTGCGTCTGCATCCTTACTCTTCAAAGTTACAGCGGTAGGCGCTGCATTCGTGGGTGTGGTTGGTGTGGTCGGATCCGGGGTCTGAACATTGTTGTCATTTGAGCTTGAACCGCCACAGGCAGTCAGACCTAAAGTGGCAACTAAAATAGAAGTAGCTAGCAGAGATTTTTTGAAAATCATTGAGCATTCCTTAATAAAGCAATGTTAAAAATTATTCTTAGTCGCGTTAAGTATACACCGCTTTAAATAGCAATCAATTCTATTTACGTTGCTAAATGCACGATTTAGATCAAGGAATACGCAGATTTATCCGCTTTGAGATACGGCAGGATATGACTTGGATGTTGGAAAAATTCACATAACAATATGATATATATGAACTATAATATCTCTTTAAGGATAAGCAGACACCGCCAGGAGTTGGCTATGTACAATCGAGAACGAATGGATAGTTCGAATAATTGGAACTATCCATTGTGGAAATTTCGCCAATATGTGACTTTACTCAAGGGTTAACCAGGCATCTTTTACAAACAAATAACCTTTACGCCAAACCGTTTTAATTTTTTCTGCGCCCACTGCCGTATCCCCCAGCTTTCTGCGCAAGCATGAAACACGCACATCTACGGTGCGGCTGTTAGCCTGATAATGCTGCCCGACGACCTTTTTGTAGATTTCTTCGCGACTGACGACCTCAGGCGCACGCGAAGCCAGCAACCACAACAACTCAAACTCATGACTGGTCAAACTAACCGGTTGCTGGGCCAGTGACACACTGCGCTCGTTCAGGTTCAGGTATAGCTGACCAAAGTGCAGCTCGGTTGGGCTGTCAGACCTGGCTGCCAAAAGAGATGGGCGCTTACGTACTAAAGCGTCAAGCCGGGCTCGCCATAACCGGGGTTTAGCCATACTTGGAATCACATCATCGGCGCCCAGCTCCAGCATGAGACTTTGCAGGTCTTCATTGTCCTCGTCCAGAGAAACCATCAGAGGCGCGTCGAAGCAGCTTTTGAGTGTGTTGATGGTGTCGTACTGAGCACTGGTTGCCAGCGCCTGACCAATTATTATGCTATCTACCTGCTGAGCCGGATACTCTTTACTGGTTGCCTCATGAATATTGATAAACCGCATGGTAAAGCCATGCTGTTGCAGTGCCTCAAAAGGTGCGATGCTGTGTCCTTTTTCATCTTGTGCGATTAATACCGTTGACACGAAAAAGCCTCGTTCGAACTATTTATGCGGCTAGTCTAGTGGACTTAGCTGAACAAACGCTTTACGCAGCAAACAAACGTGCGGCAACCCGAAATAAAGCACTGACCACAGGGTCCTGAAGGCGCTTCTTCTTACATACCAGACCAATTTCTATTTCTTCGCTTTGCAACCCCAGTGTCTGTACCTGGTTTCTAAAGGGACTTTGCTCTAACACCACTTCAGGGACATAGGCAACACCAAAACCCAAACTGGTCAGCGCCACCATGGCTTCATGACCCGACACATGCGCATAGATTTTGGGTTGCAGCGCTTTTTT
This sequence comes from Pseudoalteromonas rubra, assembly GCF_004212645.1. GTDB lineage: Bacteria > Pseudomonadota > Gammaproteobacteria > Enterobacterales > Alteromonadaceae > Pseudoalteromonas > Pseudoalteromonas rubra_G. The sequence continues at coordinate 39,716 of NZ_PPUZ01000080.1, forward strand.
CTTGAAAAACACATCCAGGCGCTCTTTCAGAACACCATGTTCCGGCACAATAAAAGGCACCTGGTGCCAGGGCAACTCGCCGCGATGCTGCGCCAGTAAGTCACTCAACGGGCATTTCATTGTCGGGGCAATAAACAGCAGCCTTGAGCGGCCAATACTGAGATACTCCAGACCCTGTGGCAGATTGCGAGGCCGAACGGCCACGGCCACATCAACCACCTCTCCTTGCACCTGTGCGATAGAGTTGGCTGGGTCGCCGGTCAACAAATTCAGTTCAACCTGCGGAAAGTCCTGACGATACCGTGCAAACAGGTCATAAATAAAGCTATAGGAAGCGGTGACAGAGCAAAACAGGCTCAGCTCGCCGCTCAGCGGCTTGTCTTCATCCAGGCACTCGCTTTTAAACTGACGCCAGCTTGCCAGTGTCGCCTGTGCATACTGAATAAACGCCTGCCCTTGTGGTGTCAGAGCGACACTGCGATTATCACGAATAAATAGCGGCGCCCCGACCTCCTCTTCCAGCTGCTTGATCTGACGGCTTAGCGTTGGCGGGCTAATGTAGCAGCGCTCACTGGCGCGAGAAAAATGCAGCGTGTCCGCCAGCGCCAGAAAGTACTTTAGTTGTTTGTGGTCCATCCTGTAGTTACTCAGTATATTTCATAATGTGAAATACAATAGTTTAAATATATCATTTTACGCAACTTAAACTTATCACTAGTCTAGAACCTATCTCTTATTCAGACCAATCAGACAGGATAAATCATGGCGAACTATTTCAACTCATTGCCGCTGCGCGAGCAACTGGCCCAGCTGGCTCAGTGCCATTTCATGGACCCTAAAGAATTTGCGGACGGCGTGAACGTCCTGCTTGGTAAAAAGCTGGTGATCATCGGCTGTGGCGCTCAGGGTCTGAACCAGGGCCTGAACTTACGTGATTCAGGCCTGGATGTGAGCTATGCGCTGCGTCAGTCAGCCATTGACGAGAAGCGCCAATCGTTTTTGAATGCCAGTGACAATGGCTTTGAAGTCGGCACCTACGAAACCCTGATCCCGCAGGCTGATCTGGTGCTGAACCTGACCCCAGATAAACAACACTCGGCGGTTGTTGAAGCGGTGATGCCGCTAATGAAACAAGGTGCGACACTGGCCTATTCACACGGCTTCAATATTGTCGAAGAAGGCATGCAGGTACGTGAGGACATCACCGTCATCATGGTTGCCCCTAAGTGCCCGGGCACTGAGGTGCGCGAAGAGTACAAACGCGGTTTTGGCGTACCAACGCTGATTGCGGTACACCCCGAAAATGATCCGCAAGGCCATGGTCTTGCACAGGCAAAAGCCTATGCCGCAGGCACGGGTGGCCACCGAGCCGGCGTACTTCACTCTTCATTCATCGCCGAAGTTAAATCTGATCTTATGGGTGAGCAGACCATACTGTGCGGCATGTTACAAACCGGCTCATTACTGTGCTTCGATAAAATGGTCGAACAAGGCGTAGAGCCGGGTTATGCCTCCAAGCTGATCCAATATGGCTGGGAAGTGATCACCGAAGCACTCAAGCATGGTGGTATCACCAATATGATGGACCGCCTGTCTAACCCGGCAAAAATCAAGGCATTTGAATTGAGCGAAGAGCTCAAGACCATTATGCGTCCGCTTTACAACAAGCATATGGACGACATCATCAGTGGCGAGTTTTCACAGGGCATGATGGCCGACTGGCATGAAGATGATGCTAAGTTACTTAGCTGGCGTGCCGAAACTGCTGAAACCGCGTTTGAAAAACAGCCCAACTGTGAGCAAGAGATTGCCGAGCAGGAATTTTTTGACAATGGCATTTTGATGGTTGCCATGGTCAAAGCAGGTGTAGAGTTGGCGTTTGAAACCATGACCGCCGCGGGCATCATTGAGGAATCCGCCTACTATGAGTCTTTGCATGAAACGCCTTTGATTGCCAATACCATAGCACGTAAAAAGCTATTTGAAATGAACCGCACTATTTCAGACACGGCGGAATACGGTTGCTACTTGTACAACCATGCCTGTTTGCCGTTACTGAAGCCATTTATGGAAAAAATCGGTACAGATGTCATTGGTGAAGGGTTACCCGACAGCTCTAATGAAGTAGATAACCAGGCACTGATCAACGTCAATGCCGCTATCCGTAATCACCCGGTTGAAGTGGTTGGCAATACCCTGCGTGGCTATATGTCTGCCATGAAGAAAATAATCTAAGCAATTGAAAAATAGCAGGATAGCGCAGTTGAGCACTCGCTATTCTCCATTCTTTGCCATTTTAGTTCGCTTGTTAGAAACCAAGGCCCACCTGCTATGCAGTGGGCTTTTTTACTATTAAAAACATGACACTATTATGACAGTGACTTTATACCTATAGGTGTTAATTATTGACCATGCTAAAATTATGACACACGGGATCTAGAAGTAGTGAGTTTAATGCATAACACTGGTTTAACAATTACACAACGAATTACTCTACTGGGCAGCCTAATCGCTGTTGTTGTCGCTTGTCTGATTGGCTTTATTTCAACCTATCAGGCTAAGTCTATGATCGAAACCCGCATGCTGGGCTCTGAATTGCCCAGCAAGGTTGAGAGCATCAACAAATCGATTAGTCAGCAAATTGGCCAGTTAAAGAGTGCTGCAAAACAGCTTTCGAGCAACCAATTTCTGCTCGATGCAGTCAACAAAGGTCAGCTGGATGAGCAAGTATTGCTCAGCGAGCTGGCACGCGTGCAAAATCAATACGCCCTGGTTACCGCCTCCTGGGCAAACAGAGAAACACGACAATACTGGAACCAAAACGGGTTCTTGCGCGTGCTCAATCAGCAACAGGATGGCTGGTTTTTCCAGTTCACGCAAAGCGCTGAGGAATACTCAATCAGCATCTACCAGGAAGCACCTGGAGACGTGAAAATGTTCGTCAATCATCAACAAACGAATGGCATTGGCTTAGCGGGCCTGGCGAAAAGTATTGATGCCATGCAAACCATGCTGGCCAATATGACTATTGAGCAAAGCGGCTTTGTATTCGTTGTTGAAAAAGCACAAGGGATTGTCCAGCTTCACCCTGATGCAAATAAAGTAGCTAAAACAAAGCTGCTTGATTTATATGGCTCACAAGCGGCCAGCCAGCTGCGCACTAGCCGCGACTTTGTTGTTTTGGATCTTGAAGCCGACGGCATCCCTTCTTTGGTGGCCGCCAGCCCAATTGCAGGCACCGATCTGCTGGTCATTGCACAGGTCCCTAAAGCGGAAGTATTCGCTCAGGTTTCTTCTTTGCAATGGCAAATCGTGATCTGGTCATTGGCAGTCGTTGCGGCTGTGTGCATTGCCAGTATGCTCATGGCGCGCAGTCTTAGCGCACCTTTGCTAAAAATGGCTGATGTGTTCCGTCAGCTGGGCAATGGCGATGCAAAACTTAATTACCGGGTGCCCAATGCGGAGCAACCTGAGCTGCAGGCGCTGGGCCAGGGCTTTAATCAGTTTATCGAAAAAATCGAAGCCGCCATCTGCAATGTTGCCAAAGAAAGCAGTGACATACGTATTGCCAGCGAGCATGTCTTTGCGCAGGCAAAGAAGAACTCATTGTCACTGGATGAACAAAAATCTCAGACGCTCTCTGTGGCCGCAGCGATAAATCAGATGGCCGCGACCGTGCAGGAGATTGCCGGTAGTGCCAATAATACCGCCAAGCTCACCGACGAGAGCCGCGAGCACACCAAACACAGCCACAGCTGCGTGCAGCAAAGCCAGTCAACGTTGCATCAGCTGGCATTAGATATTCAGCAAATGGCAGATCAGGTGGCCACTTTAGCCAGTAAAACTCAATCCATCGCCAGTATTTTAGATGTGATCCGGGGGATTTCTGAGCAAACCAATCTGCTGGCACTTAACGCCGCCATTGAATCAGCCCGCGCAGGAGAGCATGGTCGCGGCTTTGCCGTGGTTGCCGACGAAGTCAGGGCACTGGCAAGCAGGACGTCTCAGTCAACGGACGAAATTCAGGCGACGATTCAGGAGCTTACCGCGGCATCGGATTCCATTGTGACTCAGATTGCACAGTCATCCGATCAAGCACAACAGAGTGTCACGAATATGCAAACGTCTGTGGAGTTAATGAACACCATCACAGAAACCGCCGATCAAATCAATGATATGACAACCTTGATTGCCACTGCTACGGAGCAGCAAAGCAACGTGGTAGCCGATGTGGGACGCAGCATTGAGCAGATCAGCGTGATCAGTGACGCCGTTATGAGTGAACAGCTTGACACCGAACAGGCAATCCAGCAGCTGGCTAATTCAGCCAAAGCGCTCGACAAACTGGTTGCCAGCTTTTAGATTACATGGGCGGTCACTCGTATGTGGCCGCTTACTTTGATATTCAAATCAGCCTGATACGCACCTCCTGCCGCCCTGCTCGCCAAGCTTTCTGACCTACCTCAGCGCCCGTTTATTGCAACGGATTGTAACAATTTTTGCTTCCTTAACAGGCCAAAATAGCTACACTGAAAGAAAGCTGTAAAATTCAGGAACGCCCTTATGTTATCCTATGCTCGTTTTGCCCGTCGCTATTTCTGCCTTTTGCTGGCCATCTCAACCTTGTTACTCAGCGGCTGTGAATCAACCAAGGTAGAACCACAAGTCAACATGTTACTGTTGGACAATGCCCCTTTCAGCCAACATAACGTTGAGACACAAGACGAAATTTTTGCGCTGGATGCCAATATTCGGGCGACGCTTGACCGCTATCTGGACCGGCACAACGGCTCCAATATTAAAGTCGCAGAACAGCTACTCCAGTTTCTAGTCAAAAATGGCGATTCGAGCCTGTCTTATATGCGAGGTGCCAACCTAAGTGCCGCTGCGGCATTTTATGATCTCAATGCCAATTGTCTGTCGCTGTCGATCCTCGCTTATAGTTTATCGGACTATCTCGGTTTTAAAGGTCAATTTCAGCGTGTACATATTCCAGAGTACTGGGCACAAACCAAAGGCTACAGCTTGCTGACCGGACATGTGAATTTGGTAGTCACTCAGACCAATTCCGGTGCCCGAAAAAACAGCGATAATCGCGAGGTGCTATATACCCGCCCGGCACGGGTTGTCATAGACTTTGACCCCAACAGTCGGCAGCAGAAGTTCGCCACCTCTAAGATCAGTAAAGAGCGCATCACCGCCATGTTTTACAGTAATAAAGGCGCGATGCATATGATCAATCAGGAAATGGATATGGCCTACAGTTACTTCAGGGCAGCCATAGACATTGATCCGCTCTACTCCGCAGCCTGGGGTAACCTGGCAGTCCTCTATCGTATTAACGATCACACTCAGCAGGCCGAATCACTGTATCAACAGGCGCTATTGATAAACGATGAAAATAAAACAGCGCTTGGCAATCTGGCGCTGCTCTATGAATTAACAGACCGGCCCGAAAAGGCTGAGGAGATCAGAACGCAACTTCATGCCCTGCGCAAGGATAACCCCTATTATCAGATTGCGCTCGGGGATGAGGCGTTTGAAAATGAAAACTATGATAAAGCATTGAAGCATTATCGTACCGCAAACAAGTTATCAGCATCGATCCATGAGGGTTATTTTGGCCTCGCTAAAGTCTACTATGTTCAGGGCGACCTGGAACTGAGCAGAACGTTTCTTAACCGGGCACTGAGTCACGCCAGCTTCAACCATGATAAAAAACGTTACCGTAACAAACTGGAGTGGCTCAGTGCTGTGGCTAAAAATTAACTTGGTGTGGCTGTGTTTTATAATCACAGTCGCACAGGCTAGCACGCAACTGGCAACCGACCTTAAAGTCCTGACTAGCCCAGAACATGCAGGCAGAGGATCCGGTGATATAGAGTTGAACGCGAGCGCACGTTATATTCACGCACGCTTCACTGAGGCTGGCCTTGAGACTTACTATCAATCTTTTCGCTTTCGTCAGGGTCTGGGAAAACTGGGGTATGGCCACAATGTTGTCGCCACTTTACCCTGTAATGTACAAGTCTGCGACAAATCGCTGGTGATCAGCGCTCATTACGACCACCTTGGCAGCCGGGGATCGCGTTATTATCCAGGTGCCAACGACAATGCCTCAGGCGTGGTGGTCATGCTGGATATTGCACAGCGCCTGGCCACGCAGCAGCGACATCGTGAAATCATTTTTGTCGCTACCGATGCAGAAGAGAAAGGCCTGTATGGGGCACACTTTTTCGCAGCCACATTAAACTCGGATCAGGTAGCGCTTAACATTAATCTGGATATGCTCGCGGTGAGCGGTAAAAACCGGCTCTATGTGCTTGCCTCCAAACAGGCAAATGCCTTTACTCAGGCTATCGGGCCGGCATTTGACAACCAGATCCGTGCTTTTATCTACACCTCAGCCGCCAGTATGGCACGGCGTTTGGACACACCCAGAGTAGACTGGCTCAGAGCAAGCGACCATTATGCTTTTCACAAAGTCGGGATCCCATTTGCCTATTTTGGTATTGGTATTGACCCATTTCATCACACCCACAAAGATCAATTTGATAAAGTCGACCTGCCTAAACTCGCTCAGGTTTCAGAGCATATTAATGCTTTTATATCCGCATTATCAGTAGCCGCAGCGCCCTGAACCAAGGCAACTTTACGCGACTTGGATAAGCGCTTAAAGCGCCACTCTAACCGTGCTGCCGCGCGCTTATCTCCCACAGCCAGGGTGTAAACGAGCTTGAGCGGCCCCTTGCCGCGCAAATTTTTGGCCCCTTTGCCGGCGGTATGATCTGCGAAACGACGCGCGACATCATTGGTGATCCCGGTATACCAATGACCAAACCGGTTTTCTACTATATACAAGTGCCAGAGTTGCTCAGTTTTACTCATCGCTTTGACTACTCACTACCATGGATGGAACTATTTTAACGGCGAACAGTCCAAACTTACCAATAATTCTACTTTACCTTCTTTATCCATTCTGTATCATTCATACAACCAAAAATAAGGATACACATACATGCAGTTAAAAAAGCGCCTTTTTGTTTGGCTTAGTATTATTCTTGCGACGACATTACTGTCTGCCTGTTCCAGCTGGGTATACCGGATAAATGTGCCTCAGGGTAACTTCCTGGAGCAATCCGATGTCGATAAGCTCAGAATTGCTATGACAAAAGAGCAAGTTTTATATGTATTGGGCACGCCTGTTGCTAAAGACGCGTTTAACAGCGAAATCTGGCATTACTCTTATGTGTTCAATCTGGGCCGAGACTCAGAGCAACGCCGGGAATTGGTGGTTTATTTCAAAGAAGATACACTGAATGATATTTCAGGAGACTTTGATAAGCCGGCAGAATTCAACACCCCGCTGAGTGAATAAACAGCAATACCCGACTCATAAAAGCAGAGCCAAAGCTCTGCTTTTTAGCTTCCCACTACCGCAATCAAAACAACAATACTAAACAAGAATTGCAGTGACATACTCAGCCACGCCAATACATTCACACCGATCAGACTCCAGGGAGATGCATCCTGAGGGTATAGCGGGCTGCGCTTTTGCCAGCGTGCCAGGGCAAAAAATAGCAGCGTCAGGCTTGATATCATAATGGTGGCAGACAGCTTATTACTGTGTGACTCATTAAAAAAGAAGCTCAGTTGTACGGGCATCAAAAGCGCCACTAAAGCGTATAGACTATACACCCGGGCCACTTTTTCGTACTTGGCAGCGAACGATAGTTCAATGATCCCTCGCGCTTCCAGAAACTTCTTTGCCGCAACCGCCTGTGCCTGATTTGCCAGACGATAAGGCGTCATGCCATTCACATCCGCAAGTCTTGGGTCAACTTCCATCGATTCAACTAATTCGAGCATGGCAGTTGAATTAGAGCACACTGCATAATGCATCAGGTTACGCCCCAAATCATCAAGAGACTGTTGTTGTTCATGGTGCTCTTTTAATGCCTGGACAGCACTGACAAAGCCTTGCTCTACCAGCCACATCATCGCCGACTTTCCATTCTTGTCTTTACTTTGCCCACTCGCACCTTGTTCAATGAGCTTCAGGGCCACAGATTGCTTGGCAGTCTTGGACATCACATGCGCCAACAATGCCTGATCCAGCAAACGCTCAACCTCATCACCATCGCATAGAAGCTGCAACAGCCCAACATAGGCTTCATCACTTTGCAGGCGCTCTACCGCCAGATTCAAGGTGGCGACGCTATCTTGTAAAGCCGCTTTGAGTAAAGCACTTACGTGTTGGCGGGTGTCTTCATCCGCAGCGCACCATAAATCACAAGCTTCTTGTGCTGTGAGTGTTAAACCATGCTGCAGAAGTACCTGTATGGCACACGTGTAGGACTTATTGAGCAGCAGTGTCGCAGGGGATACCTCACTGTGATAAGCCAGCTGCGCTTTTATATCCGCATACTGGGCAAACACCCCGAGCAGCTTAGCGATCAGCTCATCCTGGCTTATTCCTGCATCGGCAATATGTGCCAACAATTCATCACAGTAACTCTGATGTGCTTCGTCATAGTCGTCAATATGCTGATAACAACAAGATTCAAATGGCTCAAGCGGTTTAAGCCACAAAATATACATCAGTGGAGGTAGAACCGACGAGCGTACCCCCTGCTGATCTGTGACCGTTTCGCACTCTGGCCAAGACTCGAGTGCATCCAGGATAAACGCCCCATTATGTTCAACCAACCCTTTGAGTAGCAGAGGATATTGAGCCGGCCAAATTAAAACATGCTCCATTAAAGAATTAACCACCTTATTTGTCATATCACGCGCTAAGTGCCCTTGATAGTGTCGCAGTGCTGTTAGCGGAATGATACCAATTGCATCTTAAAAAAGCTGCTGCTGATCTCAAGAATCCATCTCATTTAACCAATATAGATACAAAAACATGGCACGCAAACGTACCACGGCATTGTAGTGGACTGGTATCACTCCCTCGAGGCCTCTTATCTCTCTGTTCTTATTCAAAAATTGAGCATTTTCTGAATGACCAGACTTTTCGATGCAGCAATTCACAAAGCGCTAAACTTGAGATAGTGAAGACTTAAGATATACAATAGAAGTGAACGTCCAATGAAGGCCCTGTGATAGGGAGCAAGTCAAGATGGAAAATACTTTACCAACCTGGCACGTGATACTGATTATTGTGATGGTGCTTGGGTTCATCATCAGTAATATTATGCTGTTAAAATATATGACCCGCTTTGATGTGAAGGGCAAGCTCGATAAACAAACCAAGCCAGAACCTGAAGCCGAACAAGAAGAAAAAGAAGATAAGTAGGGCTGGCTTTCACACCAGCCCCGCTCCGTTTGGTTAGCCCACCAACCAATGAGCCATCAGCGCAATCACCGGCAATGTCACCAGAGTACGCAAGATAAAGATACAGAACAGCTCAAACAAGTTAACAGGGATCTTACTGCCCAGTAGTAACGCACCGACTTCTGACATATAAATCAATTGGGTCACACTCAGCGCCGCCACTATAAAACGGGTAACGTCACTCTCAATGTTTCCTGCCGCCAGAATAGACGGAATAAACATATCTGCGAATCCAACCACGATGGTTTCAGCCGCTTTGGCCGCTTCTGGCACCTGAAGCAACTCAAGGTAGGGAACAAACGGCTTACCGAGGAACTGGAACACCGGCGTATGTTCAGCGATTATCAGTGCAAACGTGCCGACTGCCATAACCACAGGCAATACCGCAAACACCATATCCAACGCATTGTGCACGCCTTCTTTCAATGTTCCTCTAACGCCTGGCGCTTTCTCTGCTTTTGCCAGTGCTACATCCAGCGCATGGCCAAACAGTGTTTTTCCCTCTGGCACCAGCTCGGCACCTGGGTTGGCAGCACTGCCATCAACATAGCAGTCTTTCTTCCAGCGAAGCGGGGGTAAACGTGGCACGATAATGGCGGCGGCAATCCCCGCGGCGCACACGGTCAAATAAAATGGGGCAAACAAGTGCTCCAGTTTCACCTGGCCAATCACCACCAGACAGAAAGTGATCGACACTGCCGAGAAAGTCGTGCCAATGATGGCCGCTTCTCTTTGCGTGTAGTGTTTGTCTTCATATTGGCGAGAGGTCATCAAGATACCCACGCTACCGTCTCCGAGCCACGACGCGACGCAATTCACAGCACTTCGGCCGGGTACACCGAACAATGGCCGCATTACTTTGGTCAGCAAAGTACCAACCAGCTCAAGTAAACCAAAGTTAAGTAACAAAGGCAGTAACAGACCGGCTAAGACAAACACAGAAAACAACACAGGTAATAGATCATTCAGCACCAGTGCGCCCGTCTCCGAGGAATGAATTGCTTCGGGACCGACCTTAAAGTAAGTCATCAGAATAAACAGCATACCTGCCAGGCGAGTTGCCAGCCAGATGGGACTCACAGCAAATAAATGCCGGAACAAATGATTCTTTAGCAGCTGTCTGGGCTTCGTCAGTGCAACAAATGCACTCATCACCCCGGTGATACACACTATGGTTACTATCATGGCATGTGCAAAGGGGGCTATCCAGCTCTGTAATGTTTTGGCCATTACCGCAATAGGAATGGTCATTGCCTCACCGATTGCCACAGGTGTCATAAATAAAAACACCCCAATCAGGGAAGGCACGAGAAACGCAAATAGCGTGCGCCAGTTTGGCGACGCTGAACCCGTAGATTCTGACATCATATGATTACCCACTAAAAAGAAAAAGAGCGTAAGGCTCTTTTTCATGTTACTTCAACTCATTGTTTTTATTTTAATATTTTGATTTATTTAAAATATTATATTTGCAGACCTCGACTGCGAAGCACCTCTAATAGAGATTGCAACAACAGCTCCATAGTCTGTGCATCCAGCACCTGTTCCTCACTGTCCAACCAGGTCAATGCCGTTTGACCATCGTCCGTTGTCGATACTTTGACGATATAATCACCGTCAGCTAACGGCAGTACTGTGGCTTCCTCGCCCCAGATAGAATCCCAGACACTTTGATCCGGTGCTTCGTAACGTATTTTCACCTGATCGAGATCTCTGTCTAAGCGAATAACCGTAAAGTTAACTCGCTCCAGGAAATTCGACAGGCGATCCATCACGGCACTCTTTTCGACCAGCGTCAGCATGGCAGCATTACCATCCTGATCAAAGCCACCTTGCAAGGACAATAGCCCCTGTTGCTTACGTAACTCAACGGCCAGCAGTCTGTAGCGATAGTCAAATTCTGCGATCACTTCATTCAGCGCGCGCACTTCTAACTGCTGTTTCAAAGTGTCGGTCAGCGGCTGTTCATCACTTTGATAGTCTAGCAGTTTGGCGCTCAAAGACGCGGTACGCTGGTGCTCTTTTTGCTCCACTGTAAAGGCGAAACGTTGACGTGAAACCTCAACGATATCTTCCCACAGCCAGCCCTCATCTTTTCTGATCAGTGAGTACCAGTCGGTTTCTATTGTACCTTCCTGACGGGCGTCCTTAACAATGCCGGTATTATGATTAACCAACACGCCATCCACAGACTCCCAGATAAAAGCAGATAAATCTTCGATGCCATCGTTTTTATCAAAATAAACTCGGGCGATTTTGTCTTTGCTCTCAGCCCAACTCCCCTGCGCCAGGGTCAGTACTTGCTGAGGCGGTCGGTACAGCTTATTGTCACTATCCGAGTTGTTGTCATAAACAGCTACCGCCATCTTGTACTTCGGATCCTGATATGGCTGCTCAAGCCCGCTAGGCACGTTAATTCCTTCATTAACGCGGTAGTTTTTGCTGTGATGTGCATCATTTGGAAATACACTACATCCCGTTAAACCAAGTAAAACACCTAAAGTCAGTGCTTTTGGAACCCAATACTGCACGAATAAAACTCCTTAGCAAACCCTGTTATATTTATTTACGGTAAACGAATATCGTCATTATATGAGTGGGGATTGCCGATTTGGTTCACTGCCGGAACAACTTTTTATCTGCGTCCGGCGAGCCTAAACAACTTGCAAAATTTGCCCTATGTTACTTGCCTCGCCCTGTAAACACAAGATGTGAGCCTGCGCGACGCAATATCTGAGCCACCAAAACCCTCTGCCAGTATCCCAAGTTACTAAGTTATGTTAGTATTTACGGCTATACATCTAAAACTTGCCATCAGGCATTACCCTATTCTCAGCGTATAAGGTGTTCTTAAATGACCACATTTGCCAACCAACAATTGGTTTTGACCGCAATCGGAGAAGATCGCTCGGGGATCGTCAGTGAACTGACTAAGCTGGTCAGTGAATGTAATTGCAACATTATCGACAGCCGCATTGCGATACTCGGTAACGAATTCACTTTCATTATGTTGTTGTCAGGCGACATGGCGGCAATTAGCCGTGTTGAGCATACCTTGCCGACCAAAGGCATGGAGCTGGGCTTACTGACCATGATGAAGCGTACAGCCAGCCATCAACAAAACGAGTTCAGTGCCGGCTATACCCTGGAGTACAATGGACTCGATGCGCCTGGTACTCTGAGTAAAGTGACACGCTTTTTTGCAGAGCAAAATATCAGTATTAGTTCATTAAAATCTGATACCTATGAAGAAAATGACGCATTGCATATGCGCTGTGAAATCGAGGTTAACATTCCCATTGAAGTAGATGCCGACGCATTTAAAATACAGTTCGAGCATCTCTCAAACTCACTAAATCTGGATTATATTTTTCGACGCATTCGTTAAGGAGCATCCTATGAATACGCTACAAGCAGGCGCTCAGGCCCCGCAATTTACTCTACAAAATCAAGATGGTGAAAGCATTTCACTCAGCACACTGCTGGAATCAAACCAGGTGCTGGTGTATTTCTATCCAAAAGCGCTGACACCGGGTTGTACGGTCCAGGCTGAACAGCTCAGAGACCATAAAGAACAATTGGCCCAGTTTAATACTGTGGCGGTTGGAATCAGCCCGGATCCGGTTAAGAAATTAAAAAACTTCGAAACCAAAAAAGAGCTGAACTTTGACTTGTTGTCTGATGAAGATCACGCCATTGCCGATGCTTTTGGTGTCTGGGGACTGAAAAAGTTCATGGGTAAAGAATATGACGGGATCCACCGCATCAGCTTTCTGATTGGCCAGGATGGCACCGTTAAACACGTATTCAATAAGTTTAAGACCAAAGAGCATCACCAGGTCGTGATTGACTATCTGGCTGCCCAGTAACAAAAAAGGGGCTGTATTGAGCCCCTTTTTTACATTCTTCGCGTCAAAACGTTAGCTGCGAGCATCCAGCATTAAACGTTTCATGTCTCTTACTGCTTTCTCAAGCCCGTCAATGGCGGCTCTGGCAATGATCGCATGGCCAATGTTCAGTTCATAAATTTCTGGCATTTCAGCAATGGGTTTGACGTTATGATAATGCAGACCATGCCCTGCGTTAACAACAATACCCAAACCATGCGCATATTTAACACCACTGCGGATCCGCTCCAGCTCTGCATGCATGTCTGCGTCTGACTCGGCGTCAGCATAGGCACCGGTATGGATCTCGATATACGGCGCGCCCGTGTCTTTCGCAGCGTCAATTTGCTTAGGATCCGCGTCGATGAACAAAGATACCTTAATGCCCGCATCGGCCAGACGCGTCACAGCCTGTGTGATCTTATCTTTATTCGCAATCACGTCCAGACCACCTTCTGTAGTCAGCTCTTCACGCTTCTCCGGTACCAGGCAAACATATTCAGGCTTAACCTCACAGGCGATATCCAGCATTTCATCGGTGACTGCAATTTCCAGGTTCATGCGTGTCTGAATGGTTTTGGCCATCACATACACATCCCGATCCTGAATGTGACGACGATCTTCACGCAAATGGATAGTGATGCCATCAGCGCCGGCATGTTCAGCCACAGCCGCAGCATGGGCCGGATCCGGATAGCTGGTGCCTCTTGCCTGGCGCAATGTGGCAATATGGTCGACGTTTACGCCCAATAATATCTCTTTCATTGTTATTACCTTGATTGAAATAGCTCTCTGCTTTTCAGCGGTTTATGGCCAAGTAATGGCCTGAGTAAGTATCTGCTTAAGCCTTTCGCCTGACGCCTGACCTGATCGTCAGAAAAATCATGCTGAGCAATCTGGTGAAGTACCCGGCCCGAAAAGCCAATATGCCTGTCATCCGTGCGGACAAACCCCAGCTCTCGGGTATATTGATAATACGCATTTTCTACAATCATCTCACCATCGGCGTCACAGTCAAATTCGACGCCAAACCCCAGCTGCTCTAATAGCTGAAACTCAAAGCTGCGCAAGGTCAGCTCAAACTGCTGCCTACTGACGCTGTCACTAAGGGCGTGTAGCTGAGATAAATGTTGGTGGTAAAGCGAGAACATTGATTCGAGTGGCTCATTGACGGGAATAACCCGCGCACTCAGCTCATTGAGGTAAAAGCCGCAATAGAGCACCTGTCCTTTTAATGCCAAAGGCTGGGTATGTAATTCGATGTCGTTCAGATATTTTAAATCGTGGCGGCCACTGTAGCGTACTAACAGCAGGCTGAAGGGTTGCAGGTGTGCGTTGTGCCTGAGCGCCTGGCGCCCTTTGATGCGAGCCAGCATCATCAACTGGCCCACCCCTTCGACCAGCATATTGAGCATCACCTGTGAGTCGCTGTGCGCTCGGCGATGCAACAAATACGCTTGTCGAAAGTCATTGTTCAATTAGTCTTCCCCGTAGCCAAGACTACGCAGTGCCCTCTCATCGTCTGCCCAGCCGGACTTCACTTTGACCCAGCATTCGAGGAACACTTTATTATCCAGCATCTCTTCGAGATCGCGGCGTGCTTCACGGCCAATGACTTTGAGCTTTTCACCCTTATTACCGATCACCATGCGTTTTTGCGACTCGCGCTCTACCAGGATCAATGCATTGATCTGCCACACCCCGTTGTCGAGCCACTTAAATTGCTCAATTTCAACGGTCACGGAATAGGGCAACTCGTCGCCCATAAAACGCATCAGTTTCTCGCGCACAATCTCAGCGGCCAAAAAGCGCATTGAGCGGTCTGTGACATAGTCATCCGGGAAGAAGAATTCGCACGCAGGAAGATGCTTGTGCACTTCGGCTTTAACCATATCCACATTGCGGTTTTGTTTGGCCGAAATAGGAATGATCCCGACAAAGTCGCCCTGCCCTGACAACCATTGCAGGTGCGGCATCAGCGCTTCGCTTTTGTCTTTCACCTGATCGCTTTTATTGATCACCACCAAAACCGGACGACCGCTGTCTTTGACCTTGTTCAGTACCATTTCATCGTCTTTGGTCCACAAAGTGCCCTCAACGACGAAAATCACCAACTCAACATCACCGATGGAGCTGGAGGCTGCCCTGTTCATCAAACGGTTAATCGCGCGTTTTTCTTCGCTATGCAATCCGGGTGTATCCACGTACACCGCCTGGTAGTTATCCTCGGTATGGATCCCCATGATACGGTGTCGGGTTGTTTGCGGTTTGCGAGACGTAATGCTGACCTTTTGTTCAACCAGCTTGTTCAGTAACGTTGATTTACCAACGTTGGGCCGCCCGACAATCGCGACCATGCCACAATGGGTATTAGGAGTCATTCTTTAAAATCTTTAGTGCTTTTTCAGCGGCCTTTTGCTCCGCCTTACGACGTGAGCTGCCTACTGAGATAATACTTTCCATCCCTTCCACAATACATTCAACCGTGAAGGTCTGATTGTGCGCCTGTCCCTTAGTATCAATTACAGTATAACCGGGTAAAGGTAACTTGCGTGCCTGCAAGTACTCTTGTAACAAGGTTTTCGGATCTTTCTGGTTGTGTCCCGGAGAAATTGCCGCCAAACGCGTGTCATACCATTTTAAAACCAACGTCTTACAGGTCTCGATGTCTGAATCTAAAAACACCGCGCCAATAATCGCTTCAACCGCGTCTGCCAAAGTTGACTCGCGACGATAACCGCCACTTTTCAACTCGCCAGGACCTAATCTCAGGTAATCACCCAAACCAAACTCAACACCAAACTCGGCCAGTGTCTGACCACGTACCAGGGTTGAACGCATGCGGCTAAGATCGCCTTCACGCGCTTTTGGAAACTGCTTGTACAGGGCATTTGCAATAACAAAGCTCAGGATCGAGTCGCCTAAAAACTCCAGGCGTTCGTTGTGCTGTCCCTTATGGCTACGGTGTGTCATAGCCTGCTCAAGCAGGCTTTGATCTGAGAACTCGTAACCGATTTTCTTATATAATTCTGTGACGTTTTTTTTCATGCTACTGAATATTACCTAGGCGTTCAAAACGAACTCCTGTTGGAACCCAGGAAGGCAAAATGCTGTCCGGGCCATTTTCAAAATCAAAACTCATCCAAATAAATACGGCTTTACCAACCAGGTTTTCTTTCGGCACGAAGCCCCACATACGGCTGTCCTGGCTGTTGTTACGGTTGTCACCCATGGCAAAATAACTGCCCTCAGGCACCACCCACTCATCGCGTCGAGTGCCTGGTTGCTGGTAATAACGCTCGGTCAGTTCAGGCAACTGAGGTGTCACCAGTACATCATGCGTCACACCGGGCAGGCTTTCGGTTAGCCGAACCATTTGCATCGCACCTTGTTTAAACTCATCACGGTTGACGATATCGAGGTTAATCTTATTAAACTCTCCACATGCCAGTCCATCGCGCTGCTGTTCACCTTCATTGCAATGTGGCTTTATATAAAGCTGACGATCGCGATACACGATACGGTCGCCAGGCAGGCCGATGATGCGCTTGATGAAGTCAATGCGCTCATCAAGCGGGAACTTAAATACTGCGATGTCGCCTCGCTGCGGGTCGTCCACTTCAACCAACTGGCTGCGCCAGACCGGGTCCTTGATGCCATACGCGTATTTTTGTACCAGGATAAAATCGCCGTCAAGCAGCGTTGGCATCATTGAACCAGAGGGTATCTGGAAGGGTTCAAAAATAAATGAGCGGAACACTGTGATCGCAGCAATCATCGGAAAGATGGATTTTGCGCTTTCAGTGATGGCAGGCACAGGTGCTATCTGCTCAATGGTTTCCTCATCAAGCGGCTGCTCAGACGCGCCTTGTGCTAATGCGATACGCTCCTTACGCTTAGGCGCGTAAAGCAAATGATCGATTAGCCATATCAAGCCCGAGCCGAGCGTCAATAACACCAAAAATACTGAAAAATAACCTGCCATAATAATTCCTGTTACTTACCTACTTTAAGAATCGCAAGGAAAGCATCCTGCGGCACCTCAACGTTGCCCAGCTGCTTCATACGCTTCTTACCTTCTTTTTGCTTTTGCAGTAGTTTCTTCTTACGACTGACGTCACCACCATAACACTTCGCGATGACGTTTTTACGTAACTGTTTAACAGTGCTTCGTGCAATCACGTGGTTACCGATCGCCGCCTGAATCGCGATATCAAACATCTGACGCGGGATCAGTTCACGCAGTGCTTCAGCCAGCTGACGTCCGCGGCTTTGCGAGTTGTCACGGTGGGCAATAATGGCCAGTGCATCGACTCGATCGCCATTGATCAGGATATCCACACGGACCATATCAGACGTCTGGAAACGTTTGAAGTTGTAATCTAGTGACGCAAAACCACGGCTGGTTGACTTCAGTTTATCAAAGAAGTCCATTACTACTTCGGCCATAGGCAACTCATAAGTGACCGCAACCTGTTTACCGTGATAGCTCATTTTGGTCTGTACGCCGCGCTTTTCAACACACAACGTAATGACATTGCCCAGGTATTCCTGAGGCACCAGAATATTGGCCTCTACAATCGGCTCGCGAATTTCAATGATGTCGTTAACCGGTGGCAGATCAGACGGGTTATCAATCTGGATAACACCATCTTTGGTTTCCACTTCGTACACTACCGTCGGTGCCGTTGTGATCAGATCCATATCGTATTCACGTTCAAGGCGTTCCTGAATGATTTCCATGTGGAGCATACCCAGGAAGCCACAACGGAAACCAAAGCCCAGTGCAGTCGAGTTCTCCGGCTCGAAGAACAAAGACGCATCATTGAGGCTCAGCTTGTTCAGTGCATCACGGAAGTTCTCGTAATCATCTGACGAAATAGGGAACATACCCGCATAAACCTGAGGTTTAACACGCTTAAAGCCTGGCAGACGCTCTTTTGCAGGCTCTTTTGTCAGGGTGATCGTATCCCCCACCGGCGCACCATGAATGTCTTTGATACCGGCAATCACGAAGCCTACTTCACCGGTTTTCAATACGCCAGTTTCGGTTTGTTTCGGGGTGAAAATACCGACTTTATCAGCAATGTGCGTCTGATCTGTCGACATAATCTTAATCTTATCTCCACGACGCAGCTCACCGTGCTTAATACGCACCAAAGACACAACGCCCTGGTACGAGTCAAACCAGGAATCGATGATCAGGGCCTGCAGTGGCTGCTCCGGCTCACCTACTGGTGGCGGCACGTCGCGCACAATCATTTCCAGTACCTCGTCGATGCCGATACCGGTTTTGGCACTACACTGCACCGCTTCAAGCGCTTCGATGCCGACGATTTCTTCAATCTCTTCTGCAACGCGCAAAGGATCGGCCTGCGGTAAGTCGATTTTGTTCAACACCGGCAGAACCTCCAGGTCCATTTCAATCGCGGTGTAGCAGTTTGCCAGGGTCTGAGCTTCTACGCCCTGACCGGCATCGACAACCAGCAAAGCACCTTCACAGGCAGCCAGTGAACGTGATACTTCGTAGCTGAAGTCAACGTGTCCCGGTGTGTCGATAAAGTTAAGCTGATACGTCTCGCCATCATTGGCTTTGTAGTTCAGTGTCACGCTCTGCGCTTTGATGGTGATCCCACGCTCTCGCTCAAGGTCCATCGAATCCAGCACCTGCTGCTGCATCTCGCGATCTGTTAAGCCGCCGCATACCTGGATTAAGCGGTCCGAAAGGGTCGATTTCCCGTGGTCTATATGGGCAATAATTGAAAAGTTACGGATGTGCTTCATATACTGGATTCTAAACTTCTGTTTTTCACAAATAGAGATTAAACGCCGATTTTACAATTTATTTGGCGCAATCACCATCTATTTGCGTTAGGGGAAGGCTAATTGGATAAATTTTTATCACTTTGATGTCATGACGCAGCGCTTTTGTGCGTTGTTTTGCGATTTGAAAGCCTGTCAGGCCACCCAATGTAGCGGCCAGGATCTGCCAGGGTTCAGACACCCCCAGCATCAGGTGAGCAACAAACATGGCAAAAAACGCCATTGCCAGCGGTAACAAATAGACCCAAAGCGCATTTTCAACGACTTTACTATCATCCAGTGCCAGGGTCATTTTTTGTCCAACCTGAACGGATTCCTCACACACTATGGGCAAGGCCTTTTTGTTGCTGCCAAACAGCTTGCTGAAGATCTGTGAACCGCATCTGCCATTGCAGCCGGCACACGCCGGCTTGTCTTCAGCAACAAGCCAGACAGTATCGCGTTCAACCCGCGAGACGGTAAGCGTTTGTTCTATCATAGTGGCCGTGTCACCGACTCAGCGATTGCCTTGGCCGTCATCGTTGGGATCTTGCCAACCACAGAAACGTCAAATGCACCGGAGTTGTGGACATACACTGTGGTCGCGCCAGAACTGAGCGCGCCGCTGGCTCTTTGCCCCGACAAGGGTCTTTGCACGAACACTGAAAACTCCACCAGGCCATCGGAAAATAAGAAGTAATCCGCCAGTTCATTGTTCAAGTCAAGCTTGTGACGGTCCGACTTGAGTAGTTTAAAACCTTCTGGCAACCAGCCAATACGCCAGTTGTTTTGCAATTTTTGCGCGCTTTCTGCCGGCGCAAGGGACGCCAAAGGCATAGGAAAATCTTTACTGCTTAACTCAATCAGCGGTGGCGCCGGTTGCTCAGTCACGCTGATGTGGGTGAGCTGCAACTGCTCCAGCACTTCACCTTGCTGGGTGACATAGGCGGCTTTAAGCAACAGCGCAGATTGAATATCAATCCACAGCCAGTAATTGTATTTATGTTCATCTTTAGATACTAAACGCACAAGCTGCGCGGCTCTGTCGGCAATACGCTCTTTGCCACCGAGCACAAAATCATAGCTGTTCGCCAGGCTGCCCACTTCGCCAAACAAAATTTCCGGAATGGGGCCGGCTATGGCATCGGTTTCGATAGAATAAGGTTGGGTTTGTGGCTCGAAGTAGGTAACTTTGTTATCGACGCGCACCACTTCCAGGCCAGCACCGTTTTGTCGGCTGAGAATTTCCAGTTCACTGTTGTCCACCTTGCCGTGGATCCAGCGGTACGGTTCCATCCCCTTGCCTTTCACCACCACAAATGATGCATCAAAGTTACGCTCCTGAATGGCAGAAGACATATCAGTGAGCAGCTGTTTTGCATTAATGATTTCGCTGGCAACAACCTGGGCACTCAGGCCCACTCCCAGTAATAACGCAAGCCACTTCATCTACTTTGCTTGTTCCTCTTTTTCTTGCTGTGCCTGTTGAGCCAGTGCATGTGCCATTCTGGACTGGCGCTGATGCTCAAGTACCAGTGCACCAATACGTTGCTGTTGCAACTCTCTTAAACCTTTTTCAGCACTTTCCAGTGCAGGCTCTGAAGACAGGCTCACTGGCGACACCGAACCGGTTACCGGGGTCGATTGTAACACAGGAAAGTCGCCATTGGCTTGTTCCTGCGGGCTATAATTGCTCACACCCAACACCGCCACCAAAGACACACTGGCTGCAATCGCAACCTGGGCCAGAGGCTTACGCCAGTTCGACAAGGTAACAACCTTATTTTCCTGAGGGGCTTTTTGTGGTTCCTGTTGTGATACCTGTTCGCCATAAGTGGCTTCATCGGCTAGCGCATCCGCTATGCTGGCGGTGATATCTATGCAAGGTGCCTGATTTTGCTGGCTACGCATTGCATCGCCTATCAGCGCATAGCGGGCAAACTTGTCTGCATCGAACTGTGCCTGACTGGCGTTATCCAGTGCCTGCTCGGCATCGAGAATACTGGATGTAACTTGCCCGTCTTTGACATTAAAGTTTGATTGCGTCATCTACTATTACCTATGAGTGGGTTAATATTATTGTCAATGGCTTCACGCGCTCTGAAGATCCGGGAACGAACGGTGCCTACCGGACAATCCATCACTACGGCTATTTCTTCATAACTCATGCCCTCAATCTCACGTAGCGTGATTGCCGTTTTAAGATCATCTGGTAGCGATTCAATGGTCTTGAAAATCACTGCTTTGATCTCATCGCTAAGCAACAAGCTTTCCGGAGACGCGTTTGACCTGAGCTGTTCTGCGCCATCGTAAAATTCGGCTTCCTCTGCATCAACGTCGTTCGCTGGCGGTTTACGCCCTTGTGCCACCAGATAATTCTTCGAGCAATTAACAGCAATACGGTACAGCCAGGTATAAAATGCACTGTCTCCCCGAAAATTGGGTAAAGCTCGATACGCCTTAATAAACGCTTCTTGTGCCACATCGGCCACGTCGCCCGAATTGGACACGTAACGCGAGATCAATGCTGCAACTTTGTTCTGATATTTGGCAACCAACAAATTGAACGCATTTTTATCTCCTTGCTGAACACGCCGAACTATCTCTAAATCTAAATCCTGCTCGCTCATTCGAGCCGGTACTCCTCTTTGTTATTACTTGTTTTTCACACACATTGTCGCGCATTGTTGCCATCTTTTACAGCTACTCTGACTTAGTGCTGAATAAAAAGTTCTGTTTTTTTGATATTTTTTTTAAAATACCGCGTATTGTCACGTCATAAATGTATTCGGTGTCAGATAAATCAGCGTGCGGCAACATTGCGCTAAGCATAGCAGATTTATCACAACACACAGAATATCAGGTTTAATTAGCTAAGACCCACTAACATGAAAGAACAAGTTCAGCACCAAACAGATGTCATTATCGTCGGTAGCGGCGCAGCCGGGCTAAGCCTGGCCCTGTCGCTGGCCAACACCTGTCGCGTCACGGTACTCAGTAAAGGTGACCTGCGTGAAGGCTCAACCTTGTACGCACAAGGCGGCATTGCTGCGGTGTTTGATAAGAAAAATGACAGCATAGAATCGCATGTGGAAGATACTCTTGCAGCAGGTGCAGGACTATGCGACCGAGAAGCCGTACATTATACAGCGTCTAACGCTAAGCAGTGCCTGAAATGGTTAATTGAGCAGGGCGTGCCATTCGATATGGAATTCGACAGCAAAGGAAAGGAACGTTTTCACCTGACACGTGAAGGCGGACACAGCCATCGCCGTATCCTGCATGCGGCCGATGCCACAGGTAAAGCGGTCCAGTCGACTCTGATTGAACGTGTTCAGGAACACCCCAACATTTTGCTGCTGGAACAGTATAACGCCATTGATCTCATCACTCATGGCGCTTCAGGGCAAAAGGTGGTGCATGGCCTGTACGTATACAACCGTCGTGCCAATCAGGTTGAAACTGTCACCGCTAAGTTTGTTGCGCTGGCAACCGGTGGCGCCAGTAAAGTGTACCTTTACACGTCTAACCCGGACGTATCCAGCGGCGACGGGATTGCTATGGCGTGGCGCGCCGGCTGTCGCGTTGCCAACATGGAATTTAATCAATTTCACCCAACCAGCCTGTATCACCCTGAACTGCAAAACTTTTTGATCACCGAAGCCATGCGTGGCGAAGGCGCCTTGTTAAGACGCCCCGACGGCACCCGGTTTATGCCAGATTTTGATGATCGGGAAGAATTAGCGCCCCGTGATGTGGTGGCCCGCGCCATCGACTACGAGATGAAACGCCTGGGCGCCAACTGCGTGTATCTGGATATTTCTCATAAAGACAAAGACTTCATTATTGAGCACTTCCCGACCATTTACGCCAAATGTTTGAGTGTGGGCCTGGATATCACCAAAGAGCCTATCCCGGTGGTGCCCGCCGCACATTATACCTGCGGCGGCGTGATGACGGACTTCAATGGCCTGACCGACATCAGCAATCTGTACGCCATTGGCGAAGTCGCCTATACTGGGCTTCATGGTGCCAATCGCATGGCCAGTAACTCTTTACTTGAATGTATTGTATTTGCTCACGCCGCTGCCAAGGACATTCTCGCCAAACTGGATACTCAGCCGTTGCCGCCACAGCTGCCGGAATGGGACGAAAGCCAGGTCAGTGACTCTGATGAGGAAGTAGTGATCACCCACAACTGGCATGAACTCAGGCTGTTTATGTGGGACTATGTTGGCATTGTACGCTCAACCAAACGCCTGGAACGTGCACTGCGTCGAGTTGAACTGTTGCAACAGGAAATCCAGGAGTACTACTCACACTTCAGAGTCAGCAATAACCTGCTGGAGCTGCGTAACCTGGTGCAAGTCGCAGAGCTGATCATTCGCAGCGCGCTGGCCAGAAAAGAAAGTCGCGGACTGCATTATACACTGGACTATCCAGACAGTGCCCAGACCACCGCACCAACGGTGCTTACACCCAGCAAAATCAAACGCTAATGCCGTTCGGGCCCGAAGTTCGGGCTCATTTCATCTGCAATACCTGGCGGCATAATTGTCGCCAGTATTGTTCATCCATTGCGTGGCGCATCACGCCAATATGCCGGGTGCCCTGTTCGGTCTTAACGGTCAGCAGTAAAGCGCTGTGAAAATACAGGTGCGCTGCCTTTAACTGCCCCTGCCAGTGCTGCTGCGAAGCCGACACTAGCACCAAGCCTTGCTCCGGCAAAAACCCCAGCTGCCCTGATGGTATAAAACATTGGCGAGCCTTGTATCTGGCAAAGCAGTAACCCAACAGGCAGGTGCCACAATGCCACCACCAGAGAGTTGGCGCTGCGATAATCAGAGCCAAAGCCAGGCAGCAAAAAAAGACCACAATGAATTTGTGGTCTGGTGTGTTTTGTGTAAAGTAAAAGCTAAGCGCGGACCCGGTCAAGAACGAACTTTACCATCGCATCCAGCTCGGGATAAGGACATGCCTCATGACCCATAAACCAGGCAAACAAATCGGGATCTTCAACTTCCAGTAAACGTTGAAACACCAGTTTATCCTGCTCAGATAACTGGTCATACGCTTCGTCTACGAAAGGCTCCAGTAAAATATCCAGCTCCAGCATGCCACGGCGACATGCCCATTTTGTGCGGGCTTTTGAATACAACTCAGCCATAATTTCCACATACCCCTAAAATTTGTCGTGTCGAAGCGATTATAACGTATCCTGCGATGCACGTTAACTGGGTGAATAAACAATAATCCTGCCTTTGGCGCCTATCTCAGCTGCGAGAATTACGGTAATATTAGGTAAATTCTTCAACAAGGATCAATAAGATGGCACAAGCAAATGCATATCCTCTTAGTTTACAATTGATCTCTGTAAGCGGCGCCGATAAGTTGAGTTACCTGCATGGCCAGGTCACCCAGGATCTCAATCTGCTGACGGATGATAACTTCCTGTGGGCCGGGCATTGCAGCCCCAAAGGCAAATTATGGGCAACGCTCAGGCTGAGTAAGTTAAACGACTCCTATCTGCTACTTGGCTCTCAGGCAGAAACCGACGCGTCCTGCCGTGAGTTAAAAAAATATGGCGTCTTCGCCAAGGTTGATATTGACATCACCCACCATCAGGTTATTGGTATTCTGACCGATGACATGACACACACTTGCGAGCAGCTCGGGCTCACCTTCGCTCAGGAGGCCAATGCCTGCACATTTGCTGGCAATAATAAGGCCCTGCAACTGGACAGCCAGCGACTTCTGCTGATCGTAGAGCACGGCTACACCTTGCCACAAGGCGTAGCGTTACACACCGATCCGACCCCGTTTGAGGCCGCTTCGATTCTGGCCGGCGAGCCACAGCTCGGCGAGTCCAGCATTGACGAGTATGTTCCTCAAATGGTGAACCTGCAGGCACTCGGTGCGATCAGCTTTAAAAAAGGCTGCTATACTGGTCAGGAAACGGTGGCCCGGATGCGTTACCTGGGCAAGAACAAACGTGCCTTGTATATCGTCAAGGGCCAGACTGCAGCGCATCCACAGGAATCCGAACTTGAAATACAACTGGATGGTGATAACTGGCGCCGGGCCGGTAAAGTGATCCATCAGGCCTACGACAGCACAAGTCAGGACTACTATGCGCTGGCAGTGATGGCCAACGATTTAACCGACGCATCCGTTTTGCGCGGTAAAACACACCCGGACGTGGCGCTGACTATCCAGCCACTGCCCTATTCTTTAGAAGACAATTAAGCGGAAATATTATGAAGATTGCCCCGAATACCGTTGTAAAAATGCACTACGCTGTACTGGACAACGATGACAACAGCATTGACAACACCTTTGATGATGAACCTCTGGAGTTTATCGTTGGTACGGGTTATTTGATTTCGGGCCTGGAAGATGCCTTGATGAGCAAACAAGCGGGTGACAAGTTCAGCGTCAGTGTAGAGCCACAAAATGGTTATGGCGAACGTCATGATAATCTGATGCAGGCTGTGCCAAAAAGCATGTTTGAGGAGATGGAAGTTGAAGTTGGTATGCAATTTCGTGCAACCACAGACGAAGGTGAGCAAACCGTGATTGTGATCGGCATTGAAGGTGACGATGTGATCGTTGACGGCAACCACCCGCTTGCCGGCATCACGTTAAACTTTGATGTTGAAATTCTCGACGTGCGCGAAGCCACATCCGAAGAGCTGGAGCATGGCCATGTACACAGTGAAGGCGGCTGTGGCCACCATCACTAATGCACCAATAAACACTAGAAAGCGCCTATCGGGCGCTTTTTTTTATGTCCTCAAGGGCGGCAAGTACACCAGCCTGGTCGTTCGTACCAATGCGATATTGCGTGCCATCCTCAAGCACAAATTCTATAGCTTTAAAGCCGTGTGCCGCGTACACCCAGCCATCGTGTGTGATCTTCACTCCAATACCGTGACGAAATGAGTTAGTCACGGCCGCGAACGACTGTAACTCATTTACGTTGACCGTTTTCTTCAGGATACCTGGGCCAAACCACCAGCTCACTGTCTGCTGTTGTTTATCAACTTCCAGCGTGAGCCCGTAGAACAAATAACCGATCAGAGCCAGAATCCCAATGAACCCATACAACAGTGCATTATGGCCTAACAAATAGATTGCCATAGCAACAAAGGTGGCAAACCAACCCAGAAATGCCCAAATTATCCAGGACCATTGCGTGTTTTTATACATCCGCTTCAAAACCTAATTAAAACTATAAACAAGTGTCACACCCACTTCGCTATCCGCTTTTTCCTTACCTTCTTCTGGTTGGGAATGATAGCGATAGGTGTAAGCAACTTTCATTGAAACCCCGCCCATCACCTGGCTGATCAGCGCCGTTTCGGAAAATACCCGAGCGCCGAGTCCCGATACAGACTTTTCATAACTGATATCCTGATTAAAGCGAGTTCGCTTTGATACGGTGCGCTCCCACTGTAAAGCCGCTCGTAGCAAGTGACCCCGCTCAACCCTTTGCTCACCCGGCTCTAGCTCCACCTCATCCTCGCGTCGATACATAGACAAACCCGGACCGAGATCGACGTCAACGGTATTCTTACGCCCTTCAAAAATCCGCTTGCCATAGCCAACAACGAACGTGGTGGTGTACTCGCGACCATTGAACTCATCTCGCTCATAGTCACCATATAAAAACAACGAGGTATTCTTCTCGCCGATTTTATAGTTCCCCTGCGCAGAGATGAAATATCGAGAAGCAGTTTCATCTTCGATCTTGGTTTCCGGATCAACTTCCCGGCGATATGCCCCATCGAACTTAAACTGATTGCGCCAGTACTTAAAATCCTGATAGAGGTTACTTTTAAGTTTAAATGCCGTATTGCTGGTATTGCCCCGATTAAGCAATACACCCAGCTCAACATCACCGTACAAAAATTCTCCCTCATGTAACGCGTGGATCTCTTCGTCCGATAACTCACCGTACTCATGAAAATCTTCAAATGGATCGACGGCAAGCGCCCGAGCACTGAGCAACAGCCCAGCGCAATAGAGGAAATAAATGGCGTACTTCACTGCACTGATTTCTCTTACTGCTTCCAGATAATGTGGCAAAAAGGCGCGTCCAGGTCGCGGCTAATCAGGAGCTTTGCAAAAACGGTATCACCCTGAGCGAGCTCCAGCCCCACAGTCACCTGAACGAAGTGCTCAGCTTCTGCTTCTTGTTCATAAGCGACCAGTGACTGCCAGCTGTCATCCGGGACACTGTCTTCGATAAATCCAAACTCTTCGCTGTGACTGTCGAACAGCTCAACGTCTTCGGCGGTCAGATTATCAGCGGCGAGCTCAAGGAAAATATCATAGGCTTGTTGTGATACTTCTTCTATAGAACTTAAACGTGCAGACATTACATCACCTCGTCTGTCAAAATTGAGTTGTATAGTAGCAAATTGCAAATTTACAAGGCTATGGCTTTTAGTTAGTTTGAGCAAAAATATCGTCCAAATACATGAAAAACGATATTTGACCAGCTTTGAGTGCCATCAGCAGCACTGGCACCGTTAAAGTAAATACTCTATGCTAGCCCTGAAAACCGACAAGAATAATAACGATGCGCGAAAAAAGGAAACAGATATGGTCCAGTTAGAGACAACTGACGGCATCGCCTGGGTCACCCTGGCCCGGCCCGAAAAGCAAAATGCACTGTCTTACGAGATGTTCAGACAGCTAGATAAGATCATCCGCACACTCAGGCGCGATCGCCAGTTACGCGCTGTGGTGATCCAGGGTCAGGGAGCCCATTTTTGCGCAGGCCTGGATGTCGGCGCCGTCATGAAAAAACCCCGTAATATCGTCTCGCTGCTTGGTAAATGGCTGCCCGGAAATGCCAATCTGGTACAACAGGTGGCGCTGGGTTGGCGCACTCTGCCAGTGCCGGTATTTGCCCTGGTGCGTGGTAACTGCCTGGGTGGCGGCTTGCACATCGCTTTGGGCGCTGACTATCGTATAGTTTCACCTGATGCTCAGTTCGCCATTATGGAAGCCCGTTGGGGGCTGTGTCCGGATATGAGTACCAGTGTGATGCTGCCTGGCATAGTTAATCACGATCAGGCGCTCTGGCTGGCTTCCAATCCACAACGTATTGATGCTGAACGAGCCAAGGAACTTGGGCTGGTGACAGAGGTCTGCGACGATCCGCTGGCCAATATCCAACAACGATTAAACCAACTTGCGCACGTTTCGCCGGATGCACTGGCCGCCATAAAGTGCCTTTACAATACGGCTTACCATCCGCCACAGCGTAAGCTGTTATGGCAAGAAACCTGGTTTCAGATAAAGCTGCTGCTGTCTAAAAATACCCGCACTGCTATGCACAATGGCCGCCAGCCAGACACACCCAAACCATATCGCCCGCGCAGAAAATGGTAATAAGGTCGCATTGTGAGGCGCACGGATTGCGCTCAGAATACCCACAGGCTTAATCGAAAACGTGTCTATTATGATGATAGCTCTGCGATTTATCGCATCCCTTGCGATTCTGATTGGCTGCCTCTGGGCAGCCAGACTGGCCACGGCCGCCTTTGCCCTGAGTTTGCCTGCCCCGTTACTGGGGCTCGTGCTGCTGTTTGTCTTACTCCAGGCCGGCACCATAAAAAGCGAGTACTTACTGCCCTCTTGCGCACCAGTTTTAAAGTATATGGCCGTGTTTTTTATCCCTGCAGGTGTCGGACTGATTAGCTATCTGGACATACTTGGTCAAAGCGCCTGGCTGCTGGTAAGTGTACTCATCCTGGTACCGGCACTCGGTCTGTTCCTGACAGGAAAACTGGCAAGCAAGGGCAGATACTATGATTAATATGTTGCTTGGCTGCTCAGTCACTCTGGTGTTATTTTTTGTCATGCGACGCCTAAATCAGCGCTGGCGCTCACCTGTACTGAATCCCGTATTGCTATGCATCGTGATCATCAGCGCCTGCTTACTAATAAGCGATGTTGATTATATTGACTATCGCAATGCAACAACACCAATCAGCTTTTTCCTTGAGATTGCTGTGGTGGCCCTTGCCCTGCCGCTGTACCAGCAACTCAATTCAATCAGACCTTATCTTGTCTTGATCTGTGCCTGCAGCTTTGTCGGGATCTCCAGTGCAACCCTGCTGGCGTTTTTGCTCTGTCAGTTGTTTGGCGCATCCACGGCACTGAGCGCTTCACTCATGGCTTTGTCTGTCACCACACCCATTACATTGATTGTCACGGATTCGCTGAATGGCTTGCCCGAGGTTGCCGCCATTATGGTGATTCTCATTGGCGTGCTGGGCGGCGTCTTTGGCTTGTCACTGCTTAGTTTAGCCGGCGTAACTCAGCCGCAGGCCAAAGGAATTGCGCTGGGCGTGGCCTGTCACGCAATTGGCACAGCGGCCGCGATGGAACATCACCCTGCTGCTGGTGCTTTTGCCTCCGCTGCGATGATAATCAGTGCCATGATCACCGCAAGCTGGGTGCCGGTGCTTTTTACTTTGTTACAGGGCATAATCAGCTAAACTGAAAGAAACCACTTTATCATCAACCGATAAGCTGCCACGACTTGCCGTGACAGCCACGCAGGAGCACACTGTGATAGAACAAGAAATCGCACAAATTGAACATTACTACGTGCTGATCCGAGATTACCTGGTCACTTACAGCATGCAATTATTAGGTGCGCTGGTGATCCTGCTCCTCGGCTTATGGCTGGCGAAAAAGCTCGCGAAAGCCACCGAAGCCTTGATGCTCAAGCACAATATTGACGTTACGCTGACAAACTTCATCAGTAATGTGGTCAAAGTCCTGATCATCATTATGTTTACCATTATAGCGCTCGGCAAAATAGGGATCAGTGTGACCCCCTTTGTGGCGGCAATTGGTGCGGCCTCACTGGGTGCCGGTCTGGCGGTGCAGGGCATGTTATCTAACTACGGCTCTGGGTTGGCCATCATTGCCACCCGGCCATTTGTGGTGGGCGACACCATAGCTGTTAAAGGGGTTTGCGGTCAGGTAAAAAGTATTGAACTGGGCCACACCATCCTGGTTAACGAAGAAAAAGTCGAGATAACCATTCCCAACAAGCACATCATTGGTGAAATTATGCAAAACTCCTTTGCTCACTCGCTGGTAAAAGGAGAAATAGGTATTGCTTACAGTGCCAGCGCCGAGCAGGCCATTGCGATTATTAATCGAATTCTGGCCGATCATGACGCCGTCGCAGACACGCCACAGGCTCAGGTTGGGATAGAAGCATTTGGCGACAGTGCCGTACTGATCAGCTATCGTTACTGGGTGCCAACCACGCAGATCATCGAGCATAAATTGACAATCAACGGTGCCATTTATGCCGCAATTCAGGCTGCCAATATAGAAATCCCATTCCCGCAGCGGGTTGTCACTATCAAAGAGAAGCCACCCGCAGCAGATTGATCCTGGCCATTTTTCACTCTATGCTGTCAATGTTTTGTCTACAAAACATACAACATGTAAAACGGAGTGATCTATGAACACAAGAAAGTTAATGAAGATATGCTGTGCCGCTGGGCTGCAAATGATTGCAGTACACAGCTGGGCTCAGGCCGATACCGCCAACTATGACTGTAGCGCCCTCGCCGAATGGTCCAGCTCAACGGTTTACCGCAGAGGGGATCAAGTACGTGCTCAGGCGCAAGCCTATGAAGCAAAATGGTTCAATCAAAATGAACTGCCCGCGAATAATTCAGGTACCTTTGACGTATGGCGACAACTTGGCCAATGCATCAGCGGCAACGCCCCATTGGTTACTTTGCTAAGCCCGTCAGACGGTGCTGTGCTGAACAAAAATGACAGCGCTGTTTTTTCTGCGAATGCCAGTGATCAGGATGGCGATCTTGCCCAGGTAGAGTTTTTTGTCAACGACATTAGCGTCGGTATACTGAGCCAGCCTCCTTACCAACTTACCTGGTCAGCACAGCTTGGCATGCACACGGTGAGCGCAGTGGCAGCAGACGCCAAAGGGAACCTGAGTAAACCCGCAACGGCTGACATCACTGTGCGCGATGGCAGCGGTAATGTCCCTCCGGCTCTCACCATTGAAACACCGACAAACAATCAGGCATTTAAAGTTGGCGATACCGTTAGCCTTGCAGTGGAGGTCACTGACACCGATGGCCAGGTTGTGCAGGTCGAAATGTGGCGAGATGCGCAGCGTCTGACAACACTCAACACCCCGCCTTTTCGCCATGATTTTGTAACCGTGAGCCCGGGCAGCAAGCAACTCAGAGTCATTGCACAAGACGACAAAGGCGCAACCGCCGAAGCCAATGTGACCATTCAGGTGAGCGCTGCAAGCTCTGGCGGCTGTGCGGGCCTGAGCACTTATCGTGCGGGTCAAAGCTATCAAAGTGGTGAACTGGTCGCGCATAATAATCGCAAATACCGCTGCGACATCGCGGGCTGGTGTAGCTCCAGTGCCGCGTGGGCCTATGAGCCCGGTGTGGGCCAGCACTGGCAGGACGCCTGGAGCGATTTAGGGATCTGTGCTATTGCGCCTGAGATCAGTTTTAGTCAGCCTAATGACAATGCCACTTTGCTGCTTAACCAGCCGACACAAATCGCAGTCAGTGCCTCCGATGCTGACGGGACGATTTCGCAGTTAGACTTGTACGCTGATCAAACCTTACTTAGCAGCACCGCGCAAAATGCACTGACTTTTGAGTGGACGCCAGGCAACACCGGGCCAGTTATACTCAGCGCCGTTGCAACCGACAACGAGAGCAATCAGAGCCAGCAAACCATCCAGGTTACAGTGACAGATCAGCCTTTGGTGGTTGATTTAACCGCCCCAACTTCGGGTACCCAATATGTACTGGGTAATGCGATCACTATCAAAGCTAATGCTCAGGCGCTCAGCGGTCAGATCTCTATGGTCGATTTTTATGCCAATGGGGTAAAAGTGGCTAGCGATACCCAGGCGCCTTATGAGTTTAATTACGCGCCCGCAACACTTGGACAGCTCAGCATCTATGCAACTGCGACCAGCACATCGGGAGATACCACAAACAGCCCGGCGGCCACTGTCACTGTGATTGCCCCACCGGTTGGCAAGACCCATAAACTCATAGGCTACTGGCATAACTTTGTTAATCCGGCCGGATGCCCTATTCCATTGGATCAGATCTCCGACGCCTGGGACATCATTGACATTGCCTTTGCAGAAAACGACCGCTCGTCTAACGGCACTGTGCACTTTAAACCGTTTGAGAAAGACATTCGCTCTAACTGCCCACCTATTGACCCAGCTAAATTCAAAACCGATATGCAGGCACTACAGGCCCAGGGCAAAATTTTTGTACTCAGCCTGGGTGGTGCCGAAGGTACCATTACCTTAAATACCGATGCCGATGAAGCGAATTTTGTCAGCAGCCTCACGGCCATTATTCAGGAGTGGGGATTTGACGGCCTGGATATCGACCTTGAAAGTGGCTCAAACCTGTTACACGGTTCTCAGATACAAGCCCGCCTGCCCAGAGCAATTAAGCAGATAGAGCAGAATATTGGCGGAGACATGGTCTTAACTATGGCGCCGGAGCATCCTTACGTTCATGGCGGTATGATAGCCTACTCCGGCATTTGGGGCGCATACATACCACTTATCAACGAGCTCAGAGACACCCTGGACTTACTGCATGTGCAGCTCTATAACAATGGCGGACTGCCCAACCCTTACGAGCCGGGCAGTGCACCGGAAGGCTCAGTCAATATGATGGTCGCACACGCCAAAATGCTGATTGAAGGGTTTGATCTTGCCGATGGCAGTCGCTTTATGCCGCTCAGAGATGATCAAGTCGCCATTGGCCTGCCATCCGGCCCGCAATCCGCCAATTCAGGTCAGGCACCCATTGCCAATATCATTGCAGCGCTGGACTGCCTGACTAAAGGCACGCAATGCGGCACCATTGCGCCCAGCCAGCCTTACCCGGCTTTTGGCGGTGTGATGACCTGGTCCATCAACTGGGATAAATTCGATGGCTACAACTTTTCAGTACCCGTTGGTAATAAGCTCACTGAAATGAATCAGGGGCAATAAACATCCAGCTGCGGGGTAACGGCACTCTGCTGACCGTTACCCTACTTAGGGCTTGTTCTTACCATTTGCCTCTGGCAGATCGGCATAATTAACGCTAAGGTGAGGTTTATCCGGTCAGTGCCAATGATATTCAAGGAGATCTCATGAGTAATACCCCCTACACGCCGCCCAAAGTGTGGACACATCAGTCCAGTAGCGATAATAAATGGGCCAATATTAATAGCCCGAAATCCGGTGCCAGATATGAACAGGCACTGCCCGTCGGCACGCACCCTTTGCAACTGTACTCGCTTGGAACACCAAACGGCCAAAAGGTCACCATTATGCTGGAAGAACTGCTGGCACTTGGAGTAAGCGAGGCTGAATACGATGCTTTCCTAATCAATATTGGTGAGGGTGAGCAATTCTCTTCTGGCTTTGTCGACGTTAATCCAAACTCAAAAATTCCCGCCCTGGTCGATAAATCAGGTGAAACAGAGGTCAAAGTCTTCGAATCCGCTTCTATCCTGGTTTATTTAGCGGAAAAGTTTGGCCACTTATTACCCTCGCCTGGCTCACCAAGAACAAACACTTTTAACTGGTTGTTCTGGGCACAAGGTTCAGCGCCGTTTGTCGGCGGCGGATTTGGTCACTTCTATGCTTATGCGGATGAAAAACAGGAGTACCCCATCAATCGCTTTGCCATGGAAGCCAAACGTCAGATGGATGTGCTGAATAAGCACCTTGCAGACAACACCTATGTTGCAGGCGAACAATACACCATTGCCGATATCGCCATCTGGCCCTGGTATGGCAACCTGGCACTGGGCAAACTATACGATGCCGGCGAGTTTTTACAGGTGCACGAGTATGAGCACCTGGTGCGCTGGGCTGAGCAAGTTGGCGCACGTCCTGCGGTACAACGTGGCCGGGTAGTTAACCGCACCTTTGGTGAGTCCTGGGAGCAGCTGCCTGAGCGCCACAGCGCTGCCGATATTGACGCCGTGCTGGCACTAAAAGCCTAACTATCCAGCGCGTGTCCCGCACGCGCTGATTTTCCCCCCTTCACAGAAGGTAAGCCATTCTGCTCCCCTCTCACTTTAGTCCATCAGGTGTCCAGCGATTAACTGCAAGATAGAAAGATAGAAATATAGAAATATAGAAATATAGAAACTCATAAATATAAATGACAATTATTTTCATTTGTGTTTTCATGTGTGTAATAAGCCGATTATGTGGTGTTGAACCACTGCCCATCAACAGGAGGAGCTATCTATGCTGCAATCCGAAACTGCGCCAAATTGCACTGCCGATCAATACGAACATGCACTCGCCCCCTGGCAAAAAGCAATCACCGCGGGTAACTGTGCGTTTGAAAATCAGTCATTCTATCGCGCCAGAGATCACTATCAAAGTGCCCTGTATCTGGTAAGCAATTTAATCGCGCACTTTACGCATCAGTATGATCGGCAACTTCAGGAAGAGGCGCTGATGCATTGCTGCCCGGCCCTCGTCGTTGCCGCCCATAATCTGGCCGACTGCTACCTGGCCATGACATTGCCACACAAAGCCTGTGAGCAGCTCATAGCAGTACACCAGCAGCTGGCCCAGCTCGGCGATCATGCCAACCCCCAGGTTGGATCCATTGCAATGCGCCACGGGATGAGAACGCATACGGAGTTAATGCACTTTATTGCCAACCACCAGGCACACAAAAATCTGGTCAGCTGGGCGACTTCGGTACTCAACACCCCACATTCAGCACACCCTTATCATTAATCCAAAGGAGAGAAGTATGGCATTTACACTGCCCGAATTACCTTACGCCTATGATGCGTTAGAGCCGCATATTGACAGTAAAACCATGGAGATCCACCACACCCTGCACCACCAGACCTATGTGAATAAAGCCAATGCCGCGCTTGAGGGCAGTGAATTTGCAGACCAATCCAGTATCGAATTGCTGACCAATATTCAGGATCTACCCGACGCTTTACGCGGTGCGGTGCGCGACCACGTCGGCGGTCACAACAACCATTCCCTATTTTGGGAGATCATGTCGCCGCAAGGCGGGCAATTACATCCCGGTGTGCTCTGTGACGCCATTGACAAACATTTTGGCGATTTTAACTCCTTTAAAGGCCAGTTTACCCAGGCAGCTGTCAGTCGCTTTGGCAGTGGCTGGGCATGGTTAGTCATTGATGCCCAAAAGCGTCTGCAGGTTACCAGCTCGCTGAATCAGGACAGCCCATTGATGGACGGCCTGACGCCCATTTTAGGCCTTGATGTATGGGAGCACGCCTATTATCTGAAATATCAAAATCGCAGGCCTGAGTACATTGAAGCCTTTTACAAGGTGATTAACTGGCAGGAAGTAGAGCGCCGTTTTATCGCCGCCATTGATTAATACTAATTTCACTTAATACTTGTTCCATTTGACGGATCAAATACGACGCTAACTGTGTTAAAAATTTCTTATTTAGAACGACTAAACATCAAAATTTTTGCCTGGTTATC
>NZ_PPUZ01000081.1:0-25063 GCF_004212645.1 Pseudoalteromonas rubra
TTGCTGTTTAGTTGTTCTAAATGAGAGATTTTTAACGCTGTTAGCGTCATATTTGCTCCTTCAAATTGAACAGGTATTGAGTGAAATTGGTATTAATCGTCAAGCTGATGGAAATCTCTGAACTGAGCAACAAACCAACCAATCTTAGGATCGTTCTTGCGCGTCCGATGCCAGTATAGTTTAAGCTGATAATTAGGTACCGAAAGCGGTGGCGGCTGTAACTGAAGGTTTAACCTGTCACACACCTGCAGGGCATAATGCCTGGGCATGGTCAGCAACATATTGCTCTGTGGTAATAGCGTTGGCGCTACCAGCACATGTGGAGTGGCCACAGCAATGGTTCTGACCTTTTTGAGCTTGGCTAAGGCTTTATCAACGACCCCCCGACGCTCATTCCATGGGGCTATCAAAATATGAGAATAAGCCACAAAAGTGCTCAATGTGAGCTCTTGTCTACATGGATGAGACTGGCAGCGGGCAGTCACGTAAGCATCCTCAAACCAGTTGAGCTGCATCAGGCCTTCTGAAAACTCCTGTTGATGGGCAAAGCCACACACCAGATCCAAGCTACCATCTTCAAGTGCCTGCTCTGCAATGCGCTCCTCCAATTGAACAAAGCGGACATGCAGATTTTTGTACTTGCCAATAAGTTGGCTGATAAAAGGCCGTAGGCACCAGGCGGTATAATCCGTTGTGGCTATCGTCAGAGTCTGTGGTTCACTCGGATCGAAAGGCCTGGCTTCTTGCAACCCACGTTCCAGCATCTGCAATGCAGGTAGCACAGTTTGCGCGAGTCGATGCGCATGTGCTGTCGCCAGCATTCGATTGTTGACCCGCACAAACAACTCATCACCCAGACGTTCCCGCAGCCGGGTCAGTGCATGACTACAGGCAGACTGGCTCAGGTTAAGCTGCTCGGCGGTCTGTGTCACCGAGCTATTCTCATACAAAGCCGCGAACAGTTTTAACAGGTTAAGATCCAGATTTGGTAGTTTACTCATTAATTTTATGCATTTAGTAAGTGCATTCTATGCACTTTATTCATTAATAAAATGAGCTTACACTGGGTAACAAACATGTCAACTTTAGGAATTAAATTGTCGATGAGTATTACCATACGTCACGCTCAGAAGAGCGATGCAGCCACTATATTGCATTTTATCAATGAGCTAGCAGTCTATGAAAAAGAACCAGATGCTGTGCTTAATACCGTTTCTGACATCGAACAAAAACTGTTTGGCGATGATGTACGCGCTCACGCCCTGATCTGCGAGCAAGATGGCGAGGCCATTGGTTTTGCCGTGTATTTCTTTAATTATTCTACCTGGCTTGGCAAATATGGCCTGTATCTGGAAGATTTGTATGTTGCCCAGGATCAGCGCGGGCAGGGTGCAGGAAAAGCGCTAATGAAATTTCTTGCTCAGCTGGCCATTGAAAAAGACTGTGGTCGCTTTGAATGGGTGGTGCTCGACTGGAACAAACCCGCAATCGATTTTTACAACAGCATAGGTGCAAAACCACAGGACGAGTGGATCATCTATCGCCTGACAGGTGATGAACTCAGGGCGTTTGCCAAGCAGCCTTAGTCACTTCGGCTGTGCAGATAAGCAAAATAAACTTGGCTCTGCCATCACTATCTGAAGTGTAAAACCAAGCTCGCTTAGTTAAACATACTTGCCCTGCATTTCTTGTAATTCGCGGGGCAGTTCTACGCCCTCACGTTCAGCAATGGCAAACATGGCACGCTGGGTGAAGCCGCCGTAAATGTTGCCGTCCTTATCCGTGATCTGCCAATCTTCAATGTCATCGAATTGGCAGGTGTAGTTGTGCGCCAGCTTGCCCTGATGTGTCACAGGTGGGGTCACCAAAAAGACGCTGAGTTCATCGCCTTTGATCCCCTCAACGTGCGCGCCAAGATGCTCTGACACGCCGCAGTCGCTTTCAAAGTAGAGTTTTACGAAGGCATCTTTGGGAAACTGACGATACAGGGATTTGAATTCATCTAATGACGCTTTAGCATCTGCTACAGCCTGGAGCAGCAAGGGATCATTGGGATCGGTTTCCAGTGCGGGATAATCCTCAGAACTCGAGCTATAGCGATTGTGTAACCAAAAGGCCAGCACAATAAAAACAACAATTAAACCCCAATACATAGGCTCAAACTCCTTGTGATTGCAACATCTGCTGGTTTGAGCTTAGCAAACTAATTCGCCAGACAAAAGCCGGTATCCTGAATATACCGGCCTGGTTTGACTTAGCTTAACTTGATTTAGGCGCTGCGCTGCTGCCCGCCAGTATCCCGCCATCTACGTTCAGTTCAATACCCGTTACATAGGCAGACTCATCGGAAGCCAGATATAACACGGCATAAGCGACATCACTGGCATTGCCCATGTGACCAAGCGGGATATCGGCCGCAATACCGGCAATGGCCGCTTCGCGGGCTGCGCCTTCACCTAACATGGCATCCCACATGGGCGTGAGAATGGCCCCGGGATGTACTGAGTTACATCGGATCGGGTAGTTTTGCTGCGCACAATACAAAGCAACTGATTTACTGTGATTGCGCACGGCCGCTTTACTCGCAGCGTAAGCGGCGGCTGCCGGGATCCCCACCAGCCCTGAACGAGAAGAGATATTAACAATACTGGCCGCAGCCGACGCTTTCATTAGCCGGATCCCATATTTGCAGCCTAATGCTACGCCGTCACTATTGGTGCGTTGCACAGTATGCCAGCTCTCTAAATCCAGATGTTCAGGGTCATGCGGACCGGCTGCTTCCAAAAACCCCGTTATCCCGGCGTTGTTAACCAAAATATCAAGCCGACCAAATTGCGCTTTTACAAAGGCTTCTGCCTGTTGCCAATGTGTTTCTTGCGACACATCCAGTGGATGGAAATGGGCATTTTCTCCAAGCTTGTCGCACAGCTGTGTTGCAGCTTCCGTGTTTTTATCTGTGATAATGACGGTTGCACCTTGCTCAATAAAGCAAGTTGCAACTGCGGCACCAATACCACGTGCAGCGCCTGTGATCAGGGCTATTTTGTTATTTAGTCTGGCCATAATGTTCTCCGTTTGTAGCAATCCGATGGATTGCGGCAAATTGGTATTAAGACAAAGTAACCAAAGCGCAGTCAAAATAAGAATGGCAGAACAAGCCATAGCGATATCATGCAAAGCAGTAAAAGGAATGTAAGCTGAATTGATATCAAAGCATCAAAACTGGCGCGTGGCCACTTTGCTATACCACCGTCAATGCGCGCTCTAATGAACGCCCAATTATAGGTTTTGTTCAGCAATACATCATTGCTGATTCAAAGGGTTAGCAGTTGTGATAAACCACTGGCAGTCTTGCTTACTTCAATTTCTGTGATCTCGTAGTTCGCCAGTCCGGCGAGGTAAAAAGGGTCGTTATGTAGAATGGCTTCTAATTCAGCTTGATTTTTTGCGGTAGCGAAAATCATGCCCCCGGTTCTGGGGACCTTTCTGCCGGATGCTAAAAACACACCTTGCTGATAATACTGCTGCAAAAACTGAATGTGCGCAGGCAAATGTGCATCAATTTCTTCCAGCGCAACGGCGTACGTGATATTCACTACAAACACGACTTATCGCTCCTGCGATTTTGCATTATCAGCTAAAACTGTTTTAAAAACCGCCACAAGTGTATAAGCCCACGCTTACTTTGTAAACTCGCAAACGGCATTGATCATCGTAGTGCGATATTATTGTATGCGTTACCGTATACGTTACCGTACGCGTTTAACCTTGGGAGCCATATTCATCAAAAAGCTGTCTTTGTTGACCAAAAAGCCACAAATACTGCTGATAACAATAAAGATACCGTACATAGAACCGATATACACCCAGTCATTATTCTCGGCCAATAACATCACGCACGTGCCGTCATTAACAAAAAACACGTTTAACACAGAAAAGACAAATACGCTGCGATAGTAAATCAAATTGCCGGTATGGCTGGCGAAAGAGGAGAGAAGCAGTGCGAATAGAGCAAGGTAGAATCCGATAACGGACAGTGCGCCAGTTTGATAGCTTGGGTAGAGCGCCAGCAAAGAAACAACGATAGCTGACCAACCCGAAATTCGATATAACATGTTCAAATCCTTTGAATGTAATTGTTAAAATTTGTAATTCTAACTCACGCCAAATTATGAGCTATACAGTACCAAATAGCAACCCATATGAGTTAATTCATTTTCTAAAAGTTTACATTTGCGACCCGAGCAGCCTGTAAACACTGGGTTTAGCCTATTCGAGATATCCTAAAACATCCCGAACTCTGGCCCTTAATGCGGGTAACACTTCGGCCTCAAACCAGGGCCGTTTTCGTACCCATAATTGGTTACGCGGACTGGGGTGGGGCAATGCGATTTGCCCGGGTAAACCCGCTTTCCAGTCGGTCACCGCCTGCGACACACTCACAAAATCGGCCAAATGATAGCTTTGCGCATATTGGCCAATCAAAATGGTCAATTCAATTTGATCAAA
This sequence comes from Pseudoalteromonas rubra, assembly GCF_004212645.1. GTDB lineage: Bacteria > Pseudomonadota > Gammaproteobacteria > Enterobacterales > Alteromonadaceae > Pseudoalteromonas > Pseudoalteromonas rubra_G. The sequence goes on from NZ_PPUZ01000081.1 coordinate 4,510, forward strand.
TGCCGCCAGCAGCGGTGCACGCCATGTCTGAGCACAGATTTTAGGGGGCGGTAAATCGCCAGATTTTCCCTTACCCGGGTAGCAAAAAGCCATAGGAACAATGGCAAACAAGGCCGGATCGTAAAACTGATCCTCAGTCACGCCTAACCACTCTCTGAGTCGTCTGCCGCTGGCATCATTAAATGGTATACCCGTTTTTTGTACGCTCAGGCTGGGTGCCTGTCCGGCGATCAGAATTTTTGCTGTGGGTAGCCCCTGGATCACGGGCCTGGGCTCAAAAGGTAGGTTCCCCCGGCACACAGTACATTGCCGCACACGCTCAATAATATCCAAGACTATTTCCTCGCAACCTCACAGGACCTTGCCAGTATATCAGGCTGCACTCGAATAAAAGAGGGCCAAAGTAAGTTCATAAAGTATTCAGGGCTCAATCCGAGCGGAATTTGATATTCCTTTTGGCATTATTATTTGTATATTTAACGCATTTGCTAATGATAATTACTGTTATTTATAGCGCGATTCAGTGATAATTCGCCTCCCTATTTTTGATCAAAGAACAAGTATGCCGCTATCGTCTTACTTTGCTTACTTTACAGCTTACCGACTGAATGTCGTTGCCCGGTTTGCAATGGCTATTTTCGGAGGGTATGCACTCACTGCGCTATCTATCAGCCTGATGAGCTTGCTGCTTCCTGTTTCCAAAGTTGATGCTGTGTTATTCAGTGTGTGCCTGAGTGTGCTCATTCACTGCCTTATATTTATCGCCGTATTTGCAATAAAGTCCCTTCGCTTCCTCTGCGGCGGATTACTGCTGCTTGCTACATTGCAATTTATGCTGCTCCTGATTTTAAGAGGATAACAATGAAAGACAGTTTTTTCCGTTCCATGACCTGGCTACACACTTGGGTTGGGCTGTTGTTTTGCTGGTTGTTATGGCTAGTCTTCTTTGCCGGAACACTGAGCTTTTTCCGCCAGGAAATTACTCTATGGAGCAAACCTGAATTGCATCAACACAGCATGACGGTGCAAAGCTCACAACAAGACTTGCTCGATTATGGCTTTAACCGCTTAAAAACTGAGGCGCCAGATGCTGCACGGTGGTGGATCAGTTTGCCGTCCGAGCGCAATCCTCTGCTGCGTGTTTCGCATCTGCCCTATGCCCAGCCAGGAGAAAAAGCCAGCTGGGTGAATCATAATCTGGCCGCCGACAGCAAAGCTCCCATAACAACGAGGGAAACCAAAGGAGGCAGTTTCTTTTACCGGCTGCACTTTGATCTGCACTATATAGACCGCACAACCGCGCGCTGGATAGTCTGTCTGGCGAGCCTGTTTATGCTGGTTGCGCTGATCTCCGGCATCGTGATCCACAAACGCATTTTTAAGGATATGTTCCAGTTCAGAACTGGCAAAGGCAGCCGCAGCTGGCTGGACGGCCATAACCTGAGCTCAGTACTGGCCTTACCGTTTCACCTGATGATCACCTATACCGGTTTGATCACACTGATATTCACGCTTTTTCCCTACCCGGCACAAACTGTCTATGAAGGTGGAGTAAAGGAATTCAGAAAAGAATTCTATCCGGAGCGGCAGCGCCCCCAGCAGAGTCATGAGACGTTGAGCACACCAGCGTTCGCGCAATCCCTGGATCACTTTTTTACTAACTGGCCAGAGCAACCCATTTCGCGCATCATCATAGATCATCCCCAGGATGCAGCGGCGGTAATGAAAATCTACGGTGCTAACCGCAGTGAGATTAAAGACGAGCAGGCCGTGTGGCTCTACTCTGGTAAAACGGGCGAGCTGCTGAACACAGTGCACCTGGAAGACAGCGCTGCGGCGCAATTGTATGGCGGCATGATTGCCATGCATACCGGCCGCCTGGCCTCTGTGGGCTTACGCTGGCTATACTTCCTCTGTGGTCTGGCGGGCTGCGCTATGATAGCCACAGGTTGCGTAATGTGGGCCAAACGGATCCGCGAGCGTCAAAAGCCCACTCAGTCAGCCAGTTTTGGCCTTAAGCTGGTCGAGTCTCTTAATCTAGCTGCCATCATGGGACTGCCGCTGGCTACCGCGGCTTTCTTTTATGCCAATCGACTACTGCCCGTCGGTCACAGCGGCCGTGCCGATCAGGAAGTACTGGCGTTTTTCCTGACCTGGGCCGCTACCGCCCTGTTCGCCGCCAAATGGCGCAGCCAGCAAGGCTGGCGCACCCTGGCACTGGTCAATGCACTGGCCTGGCTGCTGTTGCCGCTGTGTAATGCGCTGACCACACAAGGCAACTTGATCAGTTACGCAAGCAAAGGTCAGTGGGCCTTGTTCATGTTCGATATACTCGCTTTGTTGGCCGCAGCCGTGTTCTTTTGGCAAAGCAACAAGCTTCAGCCTGCACAGCAAACCGGACCACAGCGCGCACGCACGGAGCGTGCAGCATGATGTATCTGATTGCGACCTTGCTGTGCCTGGGCAGCTTTACGGCGTTCGCGCTGGCTAAAACGCCACACTACAAGGCGGTGTTTGGTACCCGGCCTGATCAGACACTTAGTCAGCGCTATCTGATCACAGCCTGGATCATGCTTTTACTAACCCTTGGGCTGAATATCAGCCAGGCTGTTGGCTATGGCAGCCTGATGTTCTGCGGCCAGATGGCACTTGCAGTGCTGCTACTGGCGGTGATGCTCGCTTTGCGGCCACGCTGGGTGAGATCATTATTTTACCTACTTCCTGCAGCAACGCTACTTGCAATAGTATTATCCACCCTGTAAACGCACTGACTATAAAATGGGGCTGATTTAATTTCAGCCTCACTTTTATATTTAATATCATAAACTTACCATTAATCACCCACTATTCCCTGAGCTCCGACAGAGCAAAAAATTACCAAGTTGCTTATAAATCCCCCCGTGTTTTCGGCCTATTTTACACTCAGATAAACCCATCCCTTAGTAAAAAACCCGATCTGAGCCGCACTGTACCTTGCTCAAGTTAGTAAAATGATGATCTCATAGGGGTGAAAAGCCATATCAGTTGGTAAAAACACGATCTGAGCATAGCTAGAGTTAGTAAATTGCTGATCTCTGTTTCGATCCTTCTGACAATCTAGTTAGTAAAAATATGATCTAACCTTCCCAGTGGCACTATCCACCAGTTATTTTTGCGCGCAAAACCTGGCCACAACCGTCAAAAATGGCGGTCTTTTCGCCAAAGTCTGCCATCACCCCCTTATAGTTAGTAAAAGTATGATCTAAGTGGGGTTCAGTTAGTAATACCTTGATCTGGATGATGATACAGTTAGTTAATGCGCGATCCGAAATCTCATTAAGTTAGTAAAATAGCGATCTGTTACGTTTCGGGGACTATTCGATGATGCCGCAGCGCCAAGTTAGTAAAAACCCGATCTCATCCGGCAGATCCAATTGCCCGGATGACCCGTTTAACAAAAGAATGAAAGCACAACCACAGCAGAGGAAAGCAGGTGATCATTTTAATTGTAGGCGGCTCAGGCGGCATCGGACAGGCACTTGTAAAGCGTTTTGCCAGTGAACAACCCAAGGCCCAAATTTACGCAACATATCGCACCACAAAGCCCAACATTGAGCTCGACCATGTCCACTGGGTGCAGATTGACGCAAGCCGGGAAGATGATGTTCGCGCTTTAGCAAAACAACTGCCAAATATCGATATGCTGATCAATGCAACAGGGCTGCTGCATACCCCAGACAAACTGCCGGAAAAATCCATTCAGGAATTTGATCCCGACTTTTTTAACGAAAACCTCAAAGCCAACACCCTGCCAACACTGTTGCTGGCTAAACACTTTGCCAAAGCACTCAAGGCCAAACAGACGACTTATTTTGTTGCCCTGTCTGCACGTATTGGCAGTATTTCTGATAACCAGCTGGGTGGGTGGATAAGCTACCGTAGTGCAAAAGCCGCACTCAATATGGCGCTCAAAACCATCAGTATTGAATGGCGCTACAAATTGCCAAACTGCTGTGTACTGGCGTTTCATCCGGGCACCACAGACACCGCCTTGTCTGTGCCGTTTCAAAAAAACGTGCCGCCCGGCAAACTATTTACTGCCGATTTTGTGGCACAGAGCCTGATTGACCTGATCCAGAGTAAACAGGCATCAGATAGCGGCGGATTCTATAGTTATGATGGTTCAGCGATCACCTGGTAAACCATAAATAGCAAAAAACGCATGTTTAATCGCAAATCGCATGCTTGATGGTCAAAAGATCCATAGAATTAAATGAAAACTATTATCATTAGAGGCTCATATGCAGATTACCGCACGCGTTATCGCAAGCGTTATGCTGATCACCACCGTGTTGTTTTATAGCAACACGGGCACAGCACAAACCACACAAGTTGAGGTTTACACCCCCAGTGCGACAAAGCAACCCAGGGTGATGACACTCAGCGGCTCAGTAGAGGCCAGGCACCATGCACAGCTGGCCAGTCAGGAGTCGGGTCTGGTGCAAACTCTACTTGTTGATGCCGGTGATACCGTCAACAAAGGGGCGCCTTTACTCAAACTCGACGCCACACTGGCCGAATTAAATCTGGCCCAGGCCAGAGCCGGTGCTCAGGCGGCAAAAATCTCGGTTGATGAAGCCCAGCGACTGTTAGATGAGGTGGAAGCCCTGTCTAAAAAGCAGAGCGTGGCGCAAACGCTGATTGGTGAGCGCACCGCAGCGCTGGCCAATGCCAAAGCTGAACTGATAAAACAACGCGCTCTGGTCGCTTTAGCCCAGGAAAAACTCAATCGTCACACACTGTATGCCCCCTTTACAGGCGTCATCGGGCAACGCACTGTGGACATGGGCGAGTGGGTCACACCGGGCAATTCACTCTTTACCCTGGTTGCTGAGTCGGACTTGCGGATTGTGGTCAATGTGCCGCAGGAGTACTTCCCTCTGTTGCGCTCAACGCCCAACCTGCCTGTTATGGTTACGCCCGATATCAATGCAGCTAAGCCCATCAAGGCACAGATCAGTCGCATCGTTGCTGTGACCGACCCGTCCAGCCGCACCTTTACCGCTCATATAGATTTTACCGATTCCATGGCGGTGCATGCGCAATTTACTCCAGGTATGTCGGCCCAGGCCGATCTGCTGTTGAGCGCACAAGATGGGGCTGTGTGGATCCCTAAAAAGGCAGTTAAACAGCACCCGGACGGTGGTAGCAGCGTATTTATTGCCGATAACAACACAGCCAAACGTATGATGGTAACCGTCACTGCTACACGACCAGACTATGTTGCCGTGACCGGCCTGACAGGAAATGAGCCGGTGATCACCACCGGTATTGAGCTGTTAAAGGAAGGCACACAACTTCAGATAAGCGCCAGGGCAGGTAACTTACAATGATAGAATCAGCGGTAAAACGCGGCACCTTAGTGGCCGTGGTGGTGCTGATCACCACCATTTTGGGCCTGGTATCAGCGCTGAACATTCCCGTACAGATGATCCCGGACCTGGAAGTCAGAACCATTACGGTGCAAACCGGCTGGCCCGGTGCCACCCCACAGGATGTAGAAAAAGAGATCCTGATTGAACAGGAGCGCTACCTGCGCAGTTTGCCAAACCTGCAACGTATGATCTCATTTGCCGAAATGGGCGAGGCCACCATAGAGCTGGAGTTCCCCTTCGGCGTTGAGGTCAACGACGCCCTGATCCGGGTCAACAATGCGCTCAGTCAGGTGCCCGCTTATCCGGAAAACGTCGACCAGCCGCGGCTGTTTTCCAGCTCATTCTCCAGCAACGCTTTTATGTTTTTCCTGCTAAAACCCCAGCCGGGTAACCCATTACAACTGGACATGGACTTGCTGCGAGATTATGCCGAAGATTATATTCGCCCTCGTATGGAGAGCGTCTCCGGAGTCTCTGAGGTGGGCATTGGCGGTGGTGCACAACGGCAGATCCAAATCAAGGTCGATGCCGCACGCCTCGCCCAGCGAGGCATTAGCCTGAGCGATGTCAGAACTGTGATCCGCGACCGTAACCGTGATACCTCAGGGGGTGATATCGAAAGTGGTGAAAGCCGCTACCTGTTGCGTGTGATTGGCCGTTTTGAGCAACTCAACGAACTGGAAAACCTCATCATCAAGCGTGATGGCAACGCCAATGTTCTGCTCAAAGATGTGGCCAGCGTCACTCTGGATCACTTCGAAACACGCGGCGTGTCTTATTCAAACGGGGAGCGCACTTTACGCCTGTCGGTACGTCGCGAAAGCGGCTCAAATGTACTCGATATCAAAGAACAAATGCTGCCTGTGGTTGAAGAAATTAATCAACAATTACTGGCACAAAACGGCCTGGAGCTGACCCTGCTCAGCGACGATGTGCGCTATGTAAAAAGCTCGCTAGAGAACGTCTGGACCAACCTGGCGCTGGGCGCACTGCTGGCCACTTTGGTCATGTATTTCTTCCTGCGCTCAGGCCGTGCGACCCTGGTTGGCGTGATGGGGATCCCGTTATGTACCATAGCCGCATTCTTTGCGCTGATGAGCTTTGGCCGCACCATCAATGTGATCTCGCTGGCAGGGGTTGCCTTTGCCATCGGCATGACAGTGGATAACACCATAGTGGTACTGGAGTCTATTGTTCAGGCCAAACGTGAAGGAGTCAGCCGACGCTTAGCCGCCATCAATGGCGTAAAGGAAGTCTGGCCCGCAGTACTGGCATCAACCGCCACCACAGTCCTGGTGTTCGCCCCGATTTTATTTGTGCAGCAGGAAGCCGGCCAGCTCTACTCAGATATTGCCATTGCCATTTCTGGTGCCATCATCGCCTCTATGCTTGTGGCCATTTTTGTCGTGCCCGTAGCGCTGGCTAATTTCGGCAAAAAACAGGATCTGGAAGAAAAGCGTCAAGTGGAACTAGGCACTTACTGGCTGAAGTTATCACAGCTGTTTACCCGCACCACCACTCAGGCACGCATTGCCAGTGCCGCGTTTATTGTGGTTATTATGGGCCTGGCTGCGACGTTAATGCCTGCCGCCGAATACCTGCCGGAAGGGGAGGAACCCAAAGCCTTCTCTATGATGATAGCGCCGCCCAATTATAACTTGACCGAAATGGAGAAGATTGGCACCGAGTTGCGCGCCTATTTTGATGGTTATGTACAGGCCGACAACAGCGACTTTTTAGCTGGTAAAACGGATATGCCACCGCTGGAATACTATGCCATGTCGGTGTCGGTTGGGCGGATCTGGTTCTTAAGTGCCCCGGTCGAGCCGGAGCATATTAATCAGATGATGAATGCCATCACAGACAAGTTCAGAAGCTATGAAGGTATGCGTGCATTCTCTGCGCGTGGTTCAATTATTTCCAGCAACGATGGCGGAACACGTGCCGTGGCGGTCGATATTGCCGGTGCGAATATCACCGATCTGTACAGTGCGGCGGAAGCTGTGTATGCAGAGGCTGATAAGCTTTTTGATAAGCCCCAGATCAACTCAGACCCCAGATCGCTGACACTCGACCAGCCACTGATTGAGATCCAGCCTCGCTGGGCACGACTGGCAGAGCTTAACCTCGACAACCGGGATTTCGGTTACGCGGTGGCTGCTATGAGTGATGGCGCGTACGTAGACGAGTTTATCCTGAACGATGACAAAATCGACATGTTCCTGTTCAGTGGCGCAGGCAATCGCCAGACCATAGAGCAGCTGTCTACCACGCCTATCATCACGCCTAACGGGCAAATACTGCCGCTCAATGCGCTGGCCGATCTGGTTGAAAGTAAAAACAGTAACTCAGTGCGCCGCGTTGATGGTAACCGAACGGTTACTGTTTATATCATTCCGCCCAGAGACGTTGCACTGGAAACGGCCGAGCAGATAGTCCGTCAGCAGCTGTTACCTAATCTCTGGCAGCAAGGCAAAATTGCCCAGGGCATTAAGGTCAACATCAGTGGCGCGGCAGATCAGCTGGAGGCCACTAAGTCGTCGCTGTCTGGCAACTTTGTGATAGCACTGGTGCTGAGCTACCTGCTGTTGGTGGCGATTTTTACCCACTGGCGTTACCCGTTGTTTATTCTGGCAACCGTGCCGCTGGGTATGGCCGGTGGTTTGCTAGGGCTGGTGACCGTGAATGGCATCAACAGTGCCTTATCGGCAATGGGGCTCAGTGCCTTCCATCAGCCGTTTGACATGATCACTATGCTGGGCTTTTTGATCCTACTGGGTACTGTGGTTAATAACCCAATCCTGATTGTGGATCAGACTCGCCGTTACGTGATGGAGCAGGGGTTAAAGGTCAAAGAAGCCGTTCAGCAGGCTGTGGCAAAACGCCTACGACCAATACTGATGTCAACCACCACCACCATTTTTGGTCTGGCGCCTCTGGTGCTGATCCCCGGAGAGGGCACAGAATTGTACCGTGGGGTAGGTATTATCGTACTCAGCGGTATTCTGGTTTCAACGCTGCTCAGCCTGACCTTTTTACCGGCATTGCTGGTCGCTGTTATTAAGGATGAAAAACCGGCTTAAAAACAACAAAGCCCGAAGCGCGACGTTTCGGGCTTTGCTTAATCCGCGATAAAAATCGTACCCTGCAAATACAACACACCAAACCCGGAAACCAGCACTCGCTCTTCCCCCACCTGACAATGCAACACCCCACCGCGCTGCGACGCCTGGTAGGCCACCAGTTCATTGCGACCGAGGCGCTCAGCCCAGTAAGGAGTCAATCCAGCGTGAATGGAACCGGTTACCGGATCTTCATCGCCGCCGTTGGCTGGCCAGAAATAGCGGGAAATGAAATCGTATTGTTCTGAAGGCGCGGTTACCACCACGTCAAACGGGGCGAGTTGTTTAAGTACATCGCTGTGGTAAGTCAGCTGTTCAACCACCGCCGCGTTATCAAACACCGCAAAGTAAGCTTGTCGATTCTTGAGCACCTGTACAGGCTGCTCAGACAACCCCTGCAGTAAAGCGTCGGGGACCTCGGCGATGGGCTCAGGTTTTTGATTGGGAAAACTCATCTCAATCCGCTGATCGGTCAGCTGATTAACCGTTAACCGGCCCACCTCACGAGTGACAAAGGTAATTTCTCCCTGCACGCCTAAGTGATTAAAAATCACAAACGACGCCGCGAGCGTCGCATGACCACAAAAATCAATTTCTGTCAGCGGAGAAAACCAGCGGATCTCAAAGTGGTCGCCCTGAGCGCTCTCTACCGAGCGGATAAAAGCAGTTTCGGAGAGGTTGTTTTCAGCCGCGATGTGCTGCATTGTTGCGTCTTTTGGCCATTGCGTAACCGGGACCACCGCAGCTGAATTGCCTTTAAATTGTGCCTGGGTAAAGGCATCTACAATGTACATGTCATACTGCATCGTGTCTCCTAAAAGCAAACATGCTGACACCTTAACAGCTGTGCCAGCACATTCGGTCAAATCACATTACTGCGATTCATAGTAAACACAATGACGCCAGACACAATCACTTTTCTTGCCGGGTGACTAACCAGACTAAGCCTATTATTGCCGTCATTGCCAGGCCCGACAGCAGGAAAGGGTCAATGATCAGAGTATCATTGAATGCAAACTTACCAGCCGAAATCTTTTTCCAGCCCATAAAGTGCTGATTGGCGGCCACAACTGCGCCAAAGAATCCCATGACCAGCGCGGCATACTTACCCAGCCAGTGGCGTGCCGCCCCCGAGAATAAAATCAGGCCGAGCAGGCCAATCACAGTACGCTGTACACGGCAGTACGGACAAACATAAACGGCGCCCATTAACTCCACCGTCCAGGCAAGCACAGAGACACCAATGGCGGCCAGGCCCAGCCACTTAGCGTGGCGGGTATAGGTTTCTAACTCAAATAACATCTATTTACCTTTCTTAATCAACAAGCTGCGTACACCACAATGTTTACTGGCAACAGCTCACACAACACAATTAAGATATATTATCACATATTCACAATAAGAATAAGAAAGACTATTTAGATATAAAGAGGACGGTTAGAGCGTGGCCGAGCGGCCACGTTAGAACTTGAAACAGGGCTATGGCTGACGCTTTTTCAGGGTGAGCAGAGCAACAATAAACACCAAAGCAAGCACATCGATGTGAACAGCATTCTCTGCAAGCGCGTCTGAATGCCCCGTAACGCGAACCGTCGAAGAGAGCAAAATGCCAAAAGACAGCTCGAACTCTTTTAGCCAGGTAAGGCCAATTTGGATCGCGCCCAGCCCTGTATATTTATAGTTAAATCCCCCAAAAGAGAAGCTAACAATCTGTAACCCCTGATTCAGTATGGATAGCCAGTACCACCTTACCTGCTCACTGATAGCGGTGTAACCCGCCGCCGCACTGAGCATGATAAAGGGCAGGGTAATGAGTGACCACCACGACACAAAGGGGCCAACAAACAGGCCAACCGTCATCACCAGCACAGCCAGTAACTGCATGTACCCTATAAATTTCACCCGCATTTCGGCACTATTAAATACCGAATTTTCCTGCTGTTGTTCGCACGAGCTTGTCTTTGCCTGTCGGGCACTAAGCTCTGCCATCAGGGCAGGGTAATTTTGCGAATCGGGGGTTGTTTGCAGCTTAGCTTCCTCGAGTTCTGCCAGAGTATACTGAGCGTAATCCACTTTTATCATTGTTATATGACCCCAAAAGATATGACACTGGATAAGTGCTTGAGTGTACTCTATTTAGGAAAATTCATCAGTAAGTATCTGTTGCTCACCCCGGCCTCGCCATGTGACTATGGATGCTAGCAGCCCCTGCGAGACATCAGGTGGTCATCGCTGTACTGGATAAGATCCCACAAATTTCCATACACGTCCTCAAATACGGCTACCGTGCCATAGTCTTGTGTCGCGGGTTCACGCACAAACTGAACCCCCTCGGCTTTCATCGCTTTATAGTCACCCTTAACTTATTTTTGAGACTGCAACTTCTTGGTCATACCCTGGCTCTTTGGGGCAACCAATCGGTATCCCAATTTTTCGTAAAATACCGGCTCATCGGCAATCATAGACGCACAGTAAATCACAAAATACTGTATATAAAACAGTTAAATATTCATGTTTTTCATCCACTACAAGAAAACGTGAGATAAGCGCATTATGCTGGCCCGGGAACGCGCTGACTTTGGCGTAAACCCCCTTTACAATCTGCAGCCTAGAGCTCTTTGCATTGCACTAATGTGTTTATATAGGCAAACTAAGGGCTTGAAAATAAGGCAATTTCAAAACACGCCCAGCTCAAGGAACCAGCTAATGAAAACAAAAATAACAAAGCTCTCAGCCGCACTCACCATGCTTTCGGTGGCACAGTTCAGTCCTGCGAGTGAAACGCCAGCCGCTTCACCAGACGCACTGCTGCTCACTCAGGTGCAGATTGTCGATGTCGACCAGCAAACGATCCGCCGCGGTGCGGTGCTGGTAAAAGAAGGCAAGATAGCCGCTGAATACTCTGCGCCACCAGCCAACTTTAAAGGTCAGACTCTGGATCTAAATAATCGCTGGCTCATTCCAGGGCTGATCGACATGCATGTTCATGCGTTTGGCAATCGGGCACCCCATGCCAAATCAGACTTTGCCGGTACTGAAAAAATCGCTCAACGCGTGCTGTATGCAGGTGTGACAGGTTTTGTAGACTTATTTGGCCACGAGCAAGGCCTTATAAACGCGCGGCAACAACAAAGAGCCGGCGCATTTTTAGGTGCCGATATTTACAGCAGCTTATCTTGTCTGACCGCACCAAAAGGCCACTGTACAGAGTACGGCCTGAAAACACGCACTATGTCGACCCCTGAAGAGGCAATCACTCAGGTGCAAAGCCTGGCTAAAGCCAAGCCGGACGTGATTAAAGTGGTATATCAGCCCAGTGACGATCAACCTTCCATTGATAAGGCCACCTTTGCAGCCATCGTCCAGCAAAGTAAGCAGTTGGGGATCAAGACCATTGTTCACCTTAAAACCTGGCAGGAGGTCAGAGATGCCCTCGAAGTAGGCGCCACTGCCTTTACACACATTCCCGGTACCCCCATCCCAACAGGGCTGGCAGATAAAATAGCCAATGCAAAGATGGTGGTGATCCCCACCATGACAGTTCACACCGATTTGACGGATTTTCTGTTCGACAAGACAGTGATCGCCCCAGAGCTGCTGCAAGCCATGACCACCCCAGCCATCATTGCAGGTTACCAGAGCGAAGAAACCATGAAGAAGTGGGGTGACCGGGAGGCCAAATGGCGCAAACAGGATGCGCAAAGAACCGCTAACCTGGCCGCACTGGTCAAAGCCGGTGTTACCGTTTTAGTGGGCACTGACGCCGGTAACTACGGCACTATTCAGGGTTACTCTGTGCACAGAGAAATATTGAAATTCACTCAGGCTGGCATGACAAACTGGCAAGCACTGGCCGCTGCTACCACACGCTCGGGCTCCTTTTTAGGCATTGATAACACACTGCAAACCGGTGCTCAGGCAGCTTTGTGATCCTCGATGCCTCGCCGATAGAGGATATTCAGAATACCCAAAAAATTCACGCCGTGATCCATCAAGGCAAAGTGGTGGACCGGGACCAGACTCTTAAAAACGGATTTTAATCTCGGGCGCCGCCTCCATGAAGCGGCACCTTTAATCAACAGGTACCCTTTTTATGCGTAGTACTCTTATTGGCATACTGACAGGCCTGTGTCTTTTTATTTGTGCACAGCTCTTTTACCCAAAAGAGCAGAATGACACCGAGAATATCAAAGGTGCAGATTCCATTGTCACACACGTTCAGCATCCGGACCTGAAGAATAAAATGGTCAGCACGACACACCAGCAACCCGAGCAGGTGCAGGCCAAGTCAGCTGAAACACAGTTTAAACAAGCCATGAAAATACGCCAGTGTCGCAACGTTCCGCGTAACGACCAAGCATTCAATCAATGGCTTGAAGAGGCATTATCTCGCGATGAAGTGCACGAGATAATCGAAACCATGAAAACCAGATATCAACGCTGTCTGAACAACACCAGCCGCGATGAAAACTATGTACAGAAGCTAATAAATGCAGCCAAAATGGGCTCTGATAAAGCAGCCGATACACTATGGCGACTAGCCCCGGCAGAAGTGCATCAGGCACTGAATTTCAGCACACTCACCAGAGATGAGCAGGTTGCTCGCATGAAAGCATTCACGGCACAAAAATATCAGGTGACTGAACAAGTCGCTTTGCTGGGAGGGGAGAAAGCGACCTTACAGTTGATCCGTGGCTATCAGTACCTGGACCCTGACACAGGCGGACAAAACTATATTCAGGCGCTGGCATACAGTCATTATTTTTTGCAAACCCGCCAGGACAGCGAGGTATATAGTCGCGTTGAGTGGACCAGAAACTACCTGGAACAACGCATGACGCTGGATGAAATCACGCAGGCACAGCAACTGGCCGGTGAGTTACACAATCACTAGTCACGCATGGATGCTATTGGGTTTGCCTATCACACAGATTGATAACTTCTATTTTATTAATTTGCCTCGCTTTTTTAAAGTTGGGGAGCTAACAAAACAGGAGTTATACAATGAATAGCACCATCCAACACACCCTGCGCGCTGTGTCTTTAACTACGCTGGTCGCCGCGTCTTCAGCACTCGCAGATGCAGGCGACTGGATAAAACGAAGCGGCAACTTTACAACCTTGCAAAACAACGCCAACACAGCCGAGCTTTTTGTAGTGTACCCGCAAATGCATGGTGGCAACTGTGGAATAGGCATTGCCCTCAACAGACGCAACAGCTATACCGATAATTATCAAATCCTGGCCGATAACCTGGTCGTCGATAATTACTACCCCAACACAGAAGGGTCTACGGAGCTGAGCCCGGGCACACAAACACGCGCCGGGATGACTTATACATTCGACCTGACAACTCAATACTATGGCACGGTTGTTACCATACGCACCAAAGGTGGCGAAACCTTTGGCGAACTGTTTGAAAAACTGTCAAATAACCCGGATGTACATGCCGTTGTCAGTGCCATTGACTGTGACCAAATATAACGCCACAGACAAGATAAGCGCTAATCAGATAGCAGCTGTTTAATCTCGCGATGTAACTGTGAACTGACCGCATGATTTTGCTTATCAGCCCGATAAATAAAGCACAGCTCATCCGGAACAGGCTTTATTTTTGTACTATATGTTGTCAGGGGCGCCGGTGCGCGCCTGGCAACGCGCTCAGGTAAAATCCCCAAACCCAGCCCACTGGCAACCAGGGCAGAGATCACTTCCAGGTTGTTAGACGCAATCTGATGATGAGAAAAGTCGGGCAGGGACTTAAGCAATTGCTGTGTTTGTTTGAGATTCGGGTCACAATACAAAGGCAGTGCTTCGCGCTCTGTAACATCCGTGGATTGCGCACACCAGAGTGTCACATTATCAAATAACAAACTGTGGATCACCAGCTCAGGGTGTCTGACGGGATTGATGACCAATGCAAAGTCGATTTCATTACTGATCACTTGCTCTGTCACTTTCCTTGACAAGTCATGGACCAGATTGAATATCAAACCAGGGTACTTAGTGTTTAAAGGCCCAAGTATGTGAGGCAATGTATAGAGTGCCACGGAAGGGTGGCAACCCAGAGTGAAGGTTCCGGCCATTTCACCGTTTGCCTGGTAGACGTTCGACTTCAGCTGGCTCCAGTCAGTCATAAAACGCTGTCCCTGTTCTTGCAATACTTCACCCGCTTTGGTCAATGCCACACCATTTTTGTGCCGTACCAGCAGGTCGGTACCAAAACTCTGTTCCAGTCGTTTCATCGCGGCGCTGACACTGGGCTGGGTGATCCCCAGGCGTTCAGAAGCGCGAGATAAATTTCTCGTACCGGCCACTTCGATAAAGTAGCGTATATCTTCAAAATTGGGCGTATGGGGCATAGCTCACCACCAATAAGTCATCGTCAACCCTTGAAAGTTAACACATATTTTACCAATGTACCCAAATTGATTTATTCTCTCAGCAAAGATCACGATATAAGCCACCACCGTATACCGACCGCATAATTTGTACATTTTTGCGTGGCAGGATTATCATCCTGCTTCCTGAACGAAAAAAGAGGTCTTCATGAAACCCGGTTTGACTGTTTCTGCGTTAACGTTTGCTTTGCTACAGGCGTATTCAGCACAGGTTGCTGCTGACACAGCAGGTATCGACCAGATAGAAAAAATCACGGTTACATCAACCCGTACAGCCAAAGCCAATACCGATCTGGCACTGAGTGTGGGTCAGGTATCCGAGCAAACCATTGCTGACGACAATGCGCAGCATATCTCCGAGTCATTGCAAACCATACCGGGAGTTTTGATCAATCAGCTATCGGGTGGACAAGGGCACAACGCAGCCGTGCGCATGCCGATTAACTTTGACGGCTACACCTTATATTTACAGGATAATATCCCACTGCAATCCGCCGCGTTTTATACCCATAACGCGCTGTGGTGGACCACCAGTAACATTGGTTTGTCGCGCCTTGAAGTGCTCCGTGGTGCAGGGACCAGCCTGCATGGCGCAGGCGCTGTTGCAGCCACAGTCAATGTACTGTCAAAACCGGTCAGCGCAGATAAAAACACGCTCGGCCTGACGCTGGGTGAGCATGGCTATTCAAGGATAAATGGCAGCACGACATGGCTGGATGATAACCAGGGTGGATTGCGCGTATCGGCGGCCTACCTGGATAGCGACGGCTGGCGAGACCACAACGCTGTTGAGAAAGCCGAGCTGGATGTACGCCATGAATATCAGCTGGACGACAAACAAAGCCTGACAACCTCACTGATCGCCTCATCCCTTGATCAGCAAATTCTTACCACGCTGAGCATTGAGCAGTTTGAGCAGGATCCCTCTCAGTCAGGCCTGCCCGAAGAAGTGATTAATCTGGATCCGCGCAGAACCACGGATTATATGCGACTCAGCACTGAATACCGGTATGAAGACAAAAACCTGAACGTGTCCCTCATTCCTTATGCGAGGCATCGCACATTAGAGCACCTTGCCACCTGGCAGCCCAATTTCCCGGTAGAAGAAACAGAAGTCACCACATTCGGCCTGCTGGCACTGGCCAGCTGGTCTCACCAAAACAGTGCTCAAACGACATTAGGTGTTGATCTGGAGCATACGTCCGGAGACACCTATTCGTTTCAACCCACCACCCGCATCACCACAGGGCGCGGAGCGGCGACTTACCCACAGGGGCATGTGTTCTACGACGACACCACCACCTTCAAAAGCGTATCACCTTACATCCAGCATATCGGCTATTTTAGCGATGCACTCAGCTACACGCTGGGCGCACGGTTTGACCACAGTGAATACGAGTTTGATAATGCACTGGTGAAATACAAAGACGATGGCTTTGGCAATCGCTCCATCGCCTCGCGTAAAGACACCTTTAGCCACCTCAGCCCTAAGCTGAGCCTGAACTATCTGCTTAACGCACACTCCAGTGTTTACGCACGCTTCGCCAATGCAATGCGATTACCCACGGCGCCTGAAATGTATCATCTCAAAAGTCGCCAAAGCAGTGCACAGCTGGGCAGCCTGAAAGAAGAAACGTCCGATACTTATGAGCTGGGCTACAAGGCCAATCTGGATGCGTTATCGATTGAACTGGCCTACTACCTGATGGATGTGGACGACGCCATTGTTACGGCATTTAGTGATCTGGGTGCCTCCTACCGGGTTAATGCTTCCAGTGTCAGACATAAAGGCTTTGAGCTTGGCCTGAACTACCAGTTTAACCGCGCATTTTCTGCCGCGCTGGCATACAGCCAGTCTGCTCATGAATTCCGTCATTATATTCGTGATGAAGGGCGGGTTCACCGCGAGACGGGCGAGTCGATGGAACAAGATTTGTCGGGTAACAGCCTGCATATGGCACCGGAATATGTTGCCAACTTCCGGCTCAACTACCACAGCCAGGCCATCAAGGGACTCAGGCTAACTGCGGAAGCCAAAAGCATTGGCGACTACTACCTGAGCGTTGAAAATACCGATACTTACTCGGGTTATACAGTGTTTAACCTCAAGGCCAACTACCGGCTCAATAAGCGCGTAAAACTCCACGCCCGGATAGCCAACCTCACCGACAAAACCTATGCGCTGCAAAACGAGGAGCGCTTTGGCCGAACCCGTATCCAACCTGGCATGCCGCGTACGGCGTATGTCGGGATCAGTTATGATTTTTGATTATCTGACGTAATAAACATGCAACAGGCGTATCCGTCATTCCGGATACGCCGCTTATCACTACCACAGCTCTCTGATCAGGCTAATTTTGCCATCTTTAAAACCAAATACAGCCAGCATCGGCTCTTGCTGTTGCCAGCTACCATCAGCCTGGTTAACGCCATAGGCATACTCCACAGCAATGTGGCTTTTACCCGGGATCGTACGTAGTACCCGGATCTCACGGCTGGTTGCACTATCGTAGCGGCCGCTTTCAAGGTTGCGTAAAAAAGCGCGTCGCCAGGCGGGCTTATCAAAATTAGCCTGATACTCAATATGCTCATATTTAACCTCGTCGTGCATCAGGCTAATCAGGGCATCAATATCTGCAACAGTAGAGCCTTTATACGAGACTGTATCCAGCGCATCAAAATACTGGTTTACTTTGCTCAGCTGGCAACTGGTTGTGCAGTCAGCTTTCGCCTGTGCTCCCAGAGAAATCAAGCTAAAAAAGGTATAAGGAATTGTTTTTATTGCTTTTGTCATTCCATTTCATTTCCTTCATTTACCGAGGACATCTACATCCACACAATTCTTTTAGGTGGCTAAACAGCCACTTTTTAAGGCCGCTAGCATCTGCTTTATGTAGTCAAATCAGACTTAATCACCATCGATCGATTACTCATAGCCTTCAGTTACCGCTGGGCGAGTACCATGCTGTTAAATATACCTGCAAAACAACACTTAGTCGCGCCAGATAGCCAATACTGCGCCACCAATCCCTAATCGAATCAACCAAGTCATTTTTCGTTCGCTCAAAACCACATGATAGACAAAATCAAAGAGTATACAACTGCAGACATTATCCAGATAGCCATATCCAGGATCAGCGAGATCCCGCGCCCCACGAAAAGCCACGTAGACTATTGTTATAAATACATTTTTAAATTGAGCAAAACTTGCGACGGGGTTGCTTCACCTCACTATTATCGTATCTTTTATCAAGCCTTTTCAGTTAACGAAGGCGTGCAGTTACACCATCAAAGCTTTGACAGCCAAACGTTTCACTAACGCAAAACTTGACCTTTGAGGAACCATATGGTTTATATTAAGTTTAATTTATGTTAAAAACCTCACAAGCAGGGGAATAAAAGAGTATTATGGAAAATAAAGCAGAAACGCTAGAAGAAGCATTTTCTAGTCAATTCACAGACCCATTATTTTATAAAAGAATCAAACAATTCGCAGCTCAGTTAAATGAAGCGTCCAAAGATGGTGATGTGATGATTTTAATGGCAAGGAAAGCTGTTTGCTTATACTCTATGCTTGACAAGTTGGGCTTAGTTAAGCCTAGTTGCCCTGTTACATCCTCGCGCGTATTAGACTACAACCCATCTTGGCTATCGAACAAGAGAGTGATTCTTGTCGATGATTTAATAATAAAAGGTACAACTTTACTAACAGTCACTAATCAGCTTTATCAAAAACACTGTGTTAAGTCTGTCGAAATTCATGTTGTAGCTGTAAATGAGGATACTGCTGAAGAGCGTTCAAAATTTAAGCTAGATTCAGGCACATGCCTTTTTGACGATCATGTTCACCCATCAAGAACCTCTCTTAAGAATCAGAAATGTACAATGCTCAGCTCTCAAATTGTACGTAGTTTTATCGCTTCCGCTCACCCTTATATCAGCGACTTCGCTATTAGTGAAGCATTTAAAGTTGGAGTTTCTTCACGTTCAGCCTTAGTAAAAATAGATGGATGGAAATTTATTGATACAACAGTTTATCATGTTAACAAAAATGTTTTCACCATTTCTTATATACCTGGCAAAGAGAAAAAAAAACTCATTGAGCACAAACTAGGTTTAACTATAACCCCTGATTACATGCTGAAGATTAGGCTTCACTGTAGAATTGAGGGGATGGTAATATATTGTACAGCAGTTCCTATTTTCCTATTCCCTCCAATGTATAAAAGTGATATTGAAAAGCTATTTCAAAACTTGCACTCAAGAATAAAAGATCCATGTGAGAACTTTATTAAAGGAGTCAGCTCAACGAAAGGAAAGCTTCTTATCATACAGTACATCTGCTCTTTACATCTTCTCAAGCTATTTGAAAAACAGATAAACACTGCACTTCCAGAAGATAAAGTTATCTCTATACAAAGAAACATAAATGATACAGCTTTCCTTTTTCCTCCTAGCATTTTGCAGACTATAGACTATATAGCAGAGAACGTAGATAGGCCTCTAAAAGGAAATGAAAAACATGAAAAGGTAATTCCACTCCCGTCATCTTCCATATCTTTACCGAATGGAACAGAAAGAAACCACTTATGCCAAGATAAAATAAAGTTTCTACTGCAGCAGCCCTTTGAAAACCTTTATGAAAAGTATGAAGTTGAGCTAGCAAAAAAGGTTTACCAGGAAGATGACTCAATTCTAAACCTAATGAAAGAAGATGAAACAAAGTCCACTTTAAACCGACTAAATAAAGGAATTTCATTTCCTGCACTAAAAAGCATTCTACCTAAAAACCTAGAAAATAAAGAATATTATTTCCATAAAAATGTGGATCGCATGATTGATTGTGGAATAGCCGTACCAATAACTGGAGTTCAAGAAGAAAACCAAGGAAAAAAGTATAAAAACGCAGTATACTATAGAGCATTGAGACATGGAGAAGAGGTGATTATTGGCCCAAGGGAAAGAATTCTAATTTGCACATATATTTTTATAATATCTCAAGAACTAAACAAATGGACTTATGGCAAAGTTGAGTTTCAAAAAATTCTGGTTTTACTATTTAGAGCATCGACAAAGAAGGATTTTTTAAATTTTTCAGACATTGAAGGTGAAGAAGAAGTTTCAAAATTCCACCTCTCTTTCTACCTATACGGAGCAGTTGTTTCCAATATAACCGACTTAAAAAGCAATGGTGAGAGCCTTGTAGATAAGTACTTACCAAAAGGTGGATTGAACAGTATAACAGAATACCTAGAATCCATGACCAATGGATATGTCACGATAGAAAGAAACACAATAAGAATAAATAAAAACCACTTCCCTAGAATATATAGGCAGGAGCATAAAAAACCAATTGGCGTTATGGAGAGGGTTAAAGAAGTCGCTGCAGAAAACCATCAAATAACTGAACTTGCTTATTACATAGTCAGCCTATTCCGAGCCAACTTTAAAACAGATGAATTCGTCGTTCTTTCCAGCCTTTTGACACCACATCAACGAGCACTTGCAGTATCTGCTGAACTAAGCAAACTTCAGTACAATCTCAACAGAACCGTAGACTTCCGAAGGGAAATAAGAAAACCATTGGGAGAAATATACGGCGTTGTTTCCTAAATCA
>NZ_PPUZ01000082.1:0-7871 GCF_004212645.1 Pseudoalteromonas rubra
CAGTAAGGTGCTGCAATTTGCTTCGATCAGTTTTGATGCGGCGACCTGGGAGTGGCTCATGGCCCTGAGCTGCGGTGCGGCCCTGGTGATTGCCGACGAGTCACAGCGTACGGACGTGGAGCAGCTGTCAGCGTTGCTAAAAACGCAGCAGATCACTCATGCGACTTTACCGCCAGCGCTGTTATCCACCATGGCCTTGCAGACGGACCTGGCACTGCAATGTTTAATTGTGGCAGGTGAGGCCTGTGAAGAGGCAGTGGTGGCCCGCTGGCGCGCCCATTATCCATTTTATAATGCCTATGGTCCGTCGGAGACCTCTGTGTGTGCCACAGTAGGTGAAATTACCAATGACATCGTGCATATCGGCACACCGTTGTGCAATGTTCAGACTTATGTGTTGGATAAGCAACAAAACCTCTTACCTCACGGCAGCTTAGGTGAGCTGTATGTGGGTGGTGACGGTTTGGCGCGGGGCTATCTGAATCAAAGCGAGCTGACCGCCGAGCGCTTTGTTGACAATCCATTTTATGACCCGGAGGTGGCAGGCAGCAGCAGGCGCTTGTACCGCACCGGCGACTTAGTTCGCTATCTGGCCGATGGCAACCTGGCCTTTGTGGGCCGCGCCGATGATCAGATTAAGATCCGCGGTTTTCGCGTTGAGCTGGGGGAAATTGCCCAGCGGCTGAGTCAGTTGGCGGGCATAGATTCGGCTGTTGTACTGGCCAAAAAAGGTGCGTCTGGCCATGATCTGGTTGCCTATATACAGCCAGTCGAGACCGTTAAAGACGACGTTCAGGGTGACTTTATCAGTGCGACGTTGGCACAGCTTGCAGCGTCAGTACCTGACTACATGGTGCCCAAGCTGGCAGTGATCATCAAAGAGTGGCCACTGACGGCGAATGGCAAAATCAATAAAAAGGCGCTCCCTGAGCCTGACAAGGCATTGCTGCAAAATGACTATTGCGCACCCAGAAACAGCACTGAAGCCACTTTATGTGATATTTGGCAGGATTTGCTGGGCATTGAGCAGGTCGGGATACAAGATAACTTCTTTACGCTTGGGGGGGACTCTATTATTGCCATTCAGATGGTTGGGCGGGCTAGACAACAAGGCTTACATCTGAATGTGAAACAGTTGTTTGCGACCCCGACGATCGCTACCCTGAGCGAACATGTTGAATTCAGTACCCGCATCAATGCACAGCAGGATGCGGTCACAGGTGAGATGCCATTACTGCCAATTCAGCAACGCTTTTTTGAGGCCAACCGCGCTACGCCGAGCCACTACAATCAGTCATTGCTGCTGAGTGCGCCTGCCAACCTGGCAAGCTATTTTGCTGAGCTGGTCAATGCACTCGTTGAGCGTCACGATGCATTACGGCTGAGATTTTCGGAGGTTGCCCGGTTTGCACCTTTGAGTGATGCTCAGATTGGCAGCATGCATCAGGTTGTGGATTTAAGTACGCTGACGGATAGTGCGTTTAGCGCAGAGGTTGAGCGTCAGTGTGATGCCCTGCAAAAACAGTTGGATATAGAACATGGTCCGTTGTGCAAATTTGTGTATTTTTATGCCGGTGAGGACAAACCTGCGCGGCTGTTTATTACCATTCACCACTTGGTCGTGGATGGGGTATCCTGGCGGATCCTGTTACAGGATCTGGAAACTGCGCTGCAGGCAATTGAAACCGGCCAGGCTATTCAGTTGGCTGAAAAGACCAGTTCATATCAGGCCTGGGGTGAAGCAGTTAATGCTCTGGCGCATTCTGAGGCACTGACCTCACAACGAGCATACTGGCGTGACAGGCTGTCGCTGTTCCCGGCTCAGCCATCGCACAATGTTGTGGCCGAGCAATGGCAGAATGTGTCTTTCTCTTTGGACGAATCGGATACCCGGGTGTTACTGGCAGACTGTCAGCAGGTCTTCCACAGTAATGTGGATACCCTGATGCTCAGTGCCTTCTTACTGGCTTATCAGACGACTTTTGCCAGACCTTTGTTGCGCATTGATATGGAAAGTCATGGTCGCGAAGAGGCCCTGTTTGAGGGGCTGGATGTAACTCAGACTATGGGCTGGTTTACCAACCTCTATCCCCTGGTCCTCGGAGGTCAGCAACAGGAGCTGGTCGCAACGGTTAAGTCGGTCAAACAGACCTTACAACAGCTGCCGATGCATGGTCTGGGCTATGGCTTGTTGAAATATATCCGTCAGGATCCCGAAATTTGTGCCCTGGATGCGCGCAGTGCCGATCAGGCAATTGTATTTAACTATCTGGGTAAATTGGACAATGTTGCGGGGTCACAGGGGCGTCTGGCCATGGCACAAGAGTCTCGGGGGGCAGAGTCTGCAGCAGAGGTGGCCGATTTACATCACCTCATGGTCAATGGCCAAAGCCAGGACAATCAGCTGAGATTCGATTTGAGCTTTGCGATGCCAAGTTATAAAGAGGGGCAAATTGAGGCACTGGCAGCCCAGTTTAAGGCTGTGTTGCTTCAGCTGGTTGCGCAAGCTAAAGCAGGGGCTCAGTGTCATACCCTGATTGTAGAGGATTTCCCGGCTGCGACATTACAACAAGCCCAGCTGGATACATTACAAGCTCAGTACACGGACATTGAAAGGGTATATGTCGCTACGCCCATGCAGCAGGGGATGATCTACCATGATTTATTGCAGCAAGATGCCAGCCTCTACACAACGCTGACCCATTTCGATGTGGCGGGTGATGTGGATGCATCGGCCATGCAACAGGCATGGCAAAAGGTAATAGCGCGACATGCTATTTTGCGTACCAGTTTTAGTGTGTTCGATGATGCGGATATTCATCAGGTCGTACATCATAACGCACTGATAGAAATGGACGTGCTCGACTGGCAGCAGGTTCCGGCTGAACAACTTAGGTCACAACTCAGTGAGCTGCATCATTCTATTAAGGCGAAAGGCTTTTCCTTCGACCTGGCACCGTTGATGAGTCTGACACTGGTGCGCCTGAGCGGGCACAAAGCACAGCTTATTTGGGCGCATCATCATGTCTTAACCGATGGCTGGTGTCAGGCAACCTTGTTCTCTGAAGTGCTGGGGTATTATCAGAGTCTGACGGCTGGACAGTCACTGACCTTACCACCTGCGGCGAACTATGAGGACTATATTCAATGGCTATGTAACCAAGACAGAGAAGAGGCACGTACGTTCTGGCATGCAGAACTGGCAGGGGTGAGCGCTCCGACTCAATTGCAATTGCCTGCCGCGACCTGTGATTTACCACGTTATGAAGAAGTTAAATGGACGTCCGATGAACAGTTGACCGGGCAGTTGAGCCAATTTGCTCAGCGTCATCAGGTTACCGCCAATGCTGTGTTGCAGCTGGCATGGGCGTATACACTGCACCGCTATAGTGGGCAATCGGATGTCTGCTTTGGCACCACACTCTCTGGCCGACCGCCGGAAGTGGCCAATGTGGAACAAATGATCGGTTTGTTTATCAACACGGTACCGGTCAGAGTGCAGCTGGATCATCAGGCCAGTATTGGCAGTCAGCTTCAGCAGCTGCACAGGGCGCACAGTCAGCGTGAACAACATGGTTATCTGCCTTTGCCGGAAATTTTAAGTTGTGGTAATCATGGTATACAGGGCGCGATGTTCGACAGCCTGTTTGTGTTTGAGAACTTCCCGGCGGATTTACATGAAACCGGCGCGCAGACCGGGCAGGAGGGAGCAAGCCAGTTACAGGTACAAAATGCGGCGTCGATTGAATATACAAACTATCCGGTTGCGCTGACGGCTTCTTTACAGGGCGTGTTGAGTTTGCGCCTCAGTTTCCATGGCCATCAATATGACCGTACCGATATGACCCAGTTGTTAGCACACTTTAATACCGCGCTACGCAGCCTGCTATCACTTGAAGCCGTTGCATCGCTTGGGAGCATGGAAATCATGCAGCCAGAAGAGGTGCAAACACTGCTGGCCCCACCGAAAGTGACCTTTGCGGATATGCAGCTTTGCAATATGGTTGCGCAGTTTGACCGCCATGCCCTTGTTACGCCTGAGCGTACCGCTTTGGTGATGGACGAGCAGCAGGTCAGTTATGCTGAGCTACAAAGGATGACGAACAGGCTGGCAGCGTCGCTGGTTACAGACAGGGGTATACAGCAAGGCGACCTGATCGGCTTGTGCGTTGGGCGCTCAATTGAAACCGTAGTGGGGATCCTGGCAATTCTGAAGGCCGGTGGCGCTTATGTCCCGCTAGACCCGAACAGCCCACCAGAGCGACTGAATTATATTATCAATGATGCAAACATTGCTTTGTGTCTGGCGCAGCCAGGATGCGAAGCGGCGCTGGATGCTCCAGCTTGTCAGGTCATCACGCTGGATACCAGTGCGTTATTGGTCGAAGATATCGCGGCGCTAAGTTCATTGCCTGAAATATCACTGGATGACCCTGCCTATGTGATTTATACCTCCGGTTCGACCGGGGCACCGAAAGGTGTGGTACAGACGCATCGCAATATGGCGCGCTTATTTGCCAGTGCAGCGGAGGATTTTTCCTTTAGCAATCAGGATACCTGGTGTCTATTCCATTCCTATGCATTTGACTTTAGTGTCTGGGAGATCTGGGGAGCGCTTAGCCAAGGTGGCAAGCTGTTGATCCCAACGCATCAGCAAACCCGCGATACCGCAGCGTTTGTTGAGTTATGTCAGCAGCATCAGCTCAGTGTTTTAAACCAGACCCCGAGCGCCTTTGGGGTGTTTGCTGAGTATGTGGTTACGCACGATATCAGTCTACCGGCACTGCGCTATGTGGTGTTTGGCGGTGAAGCGTTGCAAACGCAACATCTGCAAAGCTGGTGTCAGCACCCGGCAAATGCCCAGGCTGAGTTGATCAACATGTATGGCATTACCGAAACCACAGTGCATGTGACCTTTGCGCCTATTGCACGCGATGAGATAGCTCAGATCCATATTGGCAGCGCATTGGTGGACCAGGCCATTTATATACTTGATGCACAGTTGCAACCTGTGCCTGTGGGTGTCGTCGGTGAAATGTATGTTACGGGTGCCGGCCTTGCAGCAGGCTACCTGGGGCGTGAGGCGCTCAGTGCTGAGCGCTTTATCGACAATCCTTACGGTGCCGATACAGGGTGCGGCAAACTGTATAAAACCGGCGATCTGGCACGCTGTCAAAGGGATGGCAAAATTCAGTTTATTGGCCGTGTGGATGATCAGGTACAGATCCGCGGCTTCAGGATTGAACTGGGTGAAGTTACCCATCAGCTGAGCAGTATTGATAATGTTGACAGTGCGGTGGTAATTGCCAGACAAAGCCAGGGTACGCAGGTGCTTCATGCCTATCTCAAGCTTGAACACAGTGTAGAAGAGCAGCGCCATGCTCAGGAGATTGATCGCATTAAACGTGCAGCAGCGGCCTTCTTACCTGTTTATATGGTACCTGAGCAAATGACGCTGATGCAGGACTGGCCTCTGACGGTCAATGGCAAAATCGATAAAAAGGCGTTGCCACAGCCGGGAGAAGGTTTGTCAGGCAACAACAAGGTAGCGCCGACAACCAAAACTGAGTGCCAGTTACGGGATATCTGGGCTGAATTACTGGACTATGATGGTGCGAACATCAGTGTGGAGCAGTCTTTCTTTGAGCTGGGTGGACACTCGCTGAGCCTAATGAAGCTGGTGCAGCGGTTGCACCAGGCATTCGAGGTGTCGGTGTCAATTAAAGAGGCCATTGAGCATGCACAAATTAACCAACTGGCGGCACTTTTGGATAAAAAAATACTGGACATGCAGCTGAGTGAAATCAATGAGGCTGAACTGGACGAAGTCGAGTTTTAACACCAGGTTACATGCCCCATCATAAGCCAAAGTTCCACAGGGCAATCGCGCCATCATGATCTCACGCATGAGATCATGATGGCGTTTTTTTATACCTATTTTACTTAATCCCGGTTTTATATCGTCTGCATCTCACTCATTTGGGCTGTCAATAGAGGTCCCAGGTCGTAGGCCTTGTCAAATCTTACAGGCAGTAATCACCACACCGGTTCTGTTATAAATAGTCACTATGTAGTGACCACAGAAGTAACATGAAGTCAGTCTCTGGCGCATGTCTCGACTAACAGGACTTGAATGAATGGTTGAAATCAACAAATTATTAGCTGAACTGGTTGCTCAGGGAGTCGCGGTCTATCTGGATAATGGCAAGCTCAAGGCCAAAGCCCAGAAAGGGGCCCTGACTGCCGAGCATAAGGCGCTCATTGGCGCGCACAAGCAAGACATTATTGCCACGCTGTCCCAATCGGCGCCCACTGATAAGGTTGAACGCATTCAGCCTGTGGCTGCGCACGAGAAACAACATAGTCTGTCGTTTGCTCAGCAGCGTCTGTGGTTTGTCAATCAACTGCAAGGTGGTGGCAGTGAGTACAACATGCCAATGGCCTATTCGGTGTATCAGCCCTTTGACGTAGAGCGAGCAACAGGTGCCCTGCGTGCAATTATCACTCGCCATGAAATACTCAGAACCGGTTATGCAGCCAGTGATGAGGGACCCCAGCCAGTGTTGCGCGAGCAAGTCACGGATGAGGTACAGTTTACTGACTTGAGCACACTCTGTGACGACGCACAGCGAGATAAGGTCAAGGCGCTGGCGTTGGCACATGCAGGTAAAATATTCGACCTGCAGCAAGACGCGTTGCTGGATATCCA
Source organism: Pseudoalteromonas rubra (assembly GCF_004212645.1). Lineage (GTDB taxonomy): Bacteria > Pseudomonadota > Gammaproteobacteria > Enterobacterales > Alteromonadaceae > Pseudoalteromonas > Pseudoalteromonas rubra_G. The sequence continues at coordinate 6,710 of NZ_PPUZ01000082.1, forward strand.
TTATATCAAGCTCACCGATGCACCATGTGGTAATCAGCCTCATGGTATTTTGCTGTTTAATATGCACCATATTGCGTCCGATGCCTGGTCACTCGATATACTTAAAAATGAATTTATGACCTTGTACAGTGGCACACAAGCATTACCACCTTTGACTGTGCAGTACAGTGACTTTGCCCACTGGCAGCAAAACTGGGCAAAATCCCAGGACTATCAGGACCAGCTGGCATACTGGCGCACACAGTTGATGGGGTTGCCCGAGTTACATAGCCTGGCGGGGGATTACCCCAGGCCTGACAATAAAAAGTTCAGCGGTAAAAAGTGTAATCAAATGCTCAGTGCTGAGCTGACGGCGAAGTTGGTGGCCATTGCCCGTCGATATCAGTTGTCGCCGTTTATGTGTTTGCACAGTGCATTGGTGTTGTTGCTACATACGTTCTCGTCCAGCCGGGATATTGTGGTCGGCACCACGGTCGCTAACCGCTCGCAGGCCGAAGTGGCGCAACTGATAGGGTGTTTTTTAAATAGACTGGTATTGCGGGTGGAGCTTAAAGCGCAGTCCCTGGACAGTTATTTACAACACATCCGCCAGGTACACTTGTCAGCGCAGGCAAATCAGGATGTGCCGTTTGAGCACCTGGTTGAACAGCTTGAGGTTACTCGCTCTAATAGTTATACACCATTATTTCAAATTCAGCTGACCTGCAATGACACTGGGTTAGCAAGCAATCCACAGGCTCAGGAAAACGTCACATTTACCCCCTATGTGCCCGAAGATATGACCATGACAATCCGTGGTGATATTGATATTCATGCTGAGCTCGCTCAGCAGGGGACGGTCATTGGCTGGTCGTATGATGATGCGATATATAGTGAGCAAAGCATCACTACTATGATGGCACATCTGGATACCATTTTAGAAAACTATGCCCGTTGCCTTGACACAGAAGATGGGTTTACGGTGTCGATTGAGTCTCTGACCCCCCTCAGCAAGGTACAATTTACCCAGTTACAGCAGCAGTTACCGGTAACGCGCAGTGTCTATGATCCGCGAGGTCTGATTGAGCGCTTCGAGCAGCAGGCAGCCCTGACACCGGATGCCATTGCTGTACACAGTGACAGCGAGCAACTTAGCTATGCACAGCTCAATGCCCAGGCGGCC
>NZ_PPUZ01000083.1:0-263 GCF_004212645.1 Pseudoalteromonas rubra
GGACAAATCTACTATGTTGCAGAGTCTGAAGACAGTGCGGGACGCATTACCGGCTATAAAAAAGGCTACTTCAGCATGGTGGTGGGCTATGACAACCGTGGCAACCTCAAAACACTGGGCGTAGATGCGCGCAGCACTTACAGCTATATTCAGCAGCACAGTTACACCTTTGATGCGCTGGGGAACCTGACCAGCCGCACCCTGACTGGTGAAGCAACCGAGACCACCTTTGGGTACGATGTGCTGAATCGGGTTACCACAGT
>NZ_PPUZ01000084.1:0-12761 GCF_004212645.1 Pseudoalteromonas rubra
AATATGACGCTAACTGTGTTAAAAATTTCTCATTTAGAACAACTAAATAGCAAAATTTTTGCCTGGTTATCGAACATATTTTCTCGCCTCAAAATAGAACACTTAATTAAGCAAATTGGTATTAACGCTCGTACGCGTTTATTAGATAAAATGACGCCGGGTAAACCCGGCGTCGCAATCCCTAATTGAGGATCAATGCATGACTGGTTTGGGCAATCCCCGGGTACTCATCTTCCGGGAGTATTTCCGCCAGTTCAGCAAGGCGTTCACCCAGCTCATGTAAGCTATTTGCAGAGACATTGATATGACCCATCTTTCGCCCCGGTTTGGCCGTTTTACCATACCAGTGGCTGGTAACACCGCTCACACTCAATACCTCTGTAGGTATACTCGCCTGCCCCAGCACATTGATCATAGCTGTTGGTCTGACAAGGCTGGTATCACCTACAGGTAAGCCTGTCACTGCTCGCATATGGTTTTCAAACTGACTGACATGACAACCTTGTTGCGTCCAGTGGCCAGAATTGTGCACACGCGGCGCAATTTCATTGACCAGTAAAGAACCGTCGACATCAAAAAACTCTATTGCAAGTACGCCAACATAATCCAGCTCGCTGGCAATGGCCGAGAAAGCCGCTTCCGCCTGAGCCTGAATCGTCGATTTTTCCTTACCCGCAACAGACAACGTCAGTACACCATTGGTATGCTGGTTTTCAGTTAACGGATAGATGCGGCATTGGCCGTTACGGTCTCGTACGCCAATAATAGATACTTCTCTGTCGAACGGGATCATCTGTTCCGCAATAATAGCGTGAGGCGTGGTTTCGGTACCGGCTTCCAGAAATTCAGACATTTCCTGCCAGATGGCTTCCACTTCATCGTCATGCTTTACGCGCCACTGGCCTTTACCGTCGTAGCCTGCCTGGCAGGTTTTGACCACAAGAGGTTTACCGAGTTTACCGATAGCGTCGAGAAAATGCGTTTTTTCGGTGATCAGGGCATAAGGCGCACAGGCTACCTGGGCCTTTTCAAGCAGTGCTTTTTCTTTGCCGCGGTCGCCGCCGGTCAAAATGGCTTCTGCGCCGGGATAAAACTTACCGGTTTGCTGGCACACAGCTAACACGTCAGCCGGAATATGTTCAAATTCCGCAGTAATCGCATCCACATCCGCGATGGCTTGCTCAAGCGTGGCTGAGTGCGCTTCGAAGGTAACCGGATTAATCACTTGCTGGGTGGCAACATCGTAGGCTGAAACCTGGATATCTAAGTGCGTGGCCGACAAGCTCATCATGCGAGCTAACTGGCCTGCGCCTAAAACTAATACTTTCATTACTACTCTGCTGGGTTAGGGTTAGCCAGAACGGTTTCTGTTTGCGCCTTGCGGAAGGCTTCAACCTTTTCAAAAATTTCAATTTGCTGACAGCCTAGGATTTGGGCAGCCAGTAAGCCTGCATTCGCAGCACCAGCATCTCCAATTGCCAGCGTACCGACTGCAACCCCTTTAGGCATCTGACAGATAGACAATAAGGAGTCTACCCCATTAAGTGTTTTTGATTTAACCGGCACACCCAATACAGGCAAGCTGGTAAACGCTGCGGCCATACCCGGCAGATGAGCAGCACCGCCGGCGCCGGCGATAATAACTTTAATACCACGCTCTGCGGCTGAGGATGCGTAGTCAGCGAGCAATTGAGGTGTACGGTGCGCAGAAACAACTTTTGTTTCGTACTCGATACCGAACTTATCCAACATTTCTGCTGCGTGTTGCATTGTAGGCCAATCGGACTTAGAGCCCATAATGATGCCAACCGTCATAATTATTCCTCAGTTTAAATTGAACGATTTAGGCGCAGTTTTTTGGGGTATGCGCCAACTTCAGGCGTATTATACCCAAGTGGCGCTTCAAAGCGAATCGACATTTCTGCTTGAGCAGTTTAACCCGAGATGTTGTCTGTCATGGCAACCACTGGCTGGCCGTTACGGGCATTGCGCCAGTGAAACAAAAATGCCTCGGGCCCCAAGATAAAAAACAGGATCGCCAATCCGCCTGGCACCAGAAAGGCTTTGAGCACCGGACCGAGCACATAGCTGTAAAAAATAATGAATGGAACAAACAGAACATAACCTATGAATCGCTGCAGCATATCGTCTCCTTAATATAATTGAGCGCGCTCATATTTTTAAATGAGCGCGCTCAATTGTCAATAGGCATTGACAAAACAGGTGCTTATATTGACATGATGAAGGCTAACACTCTTTCTTAATCAGTTAGTTACACTCAAGCATATGACAAGTGAAATGTGGCGGGCTATGTTAAGACGACTTCTGATCGTGATATAATGCTGAAAACAGTTAGGCTGGAAACCAATGAAAAAAAGTGAAAAAACCAAGCAGCAGATCCTGGATGAGAGCTGGCAACTGTTTGTTGAATACGGCTACAAAGATACCTCTACTCGTCAGATAGCGACAGCTGCGGGCGTTGCGGTGGGCACTGTCTTCAGCCACTTTCCCAATAAAATTGATATTCTCAAAACTGCTATGCACCAACGCATTGATATGGTGATTGAACAAGCAAGCAGTGCTGATCAGCACCACTCCGCACGGCTCAAGTTACGTCACTACGCAGACCACCTGTTTTCATTTTACTTGCAGCACAGAGAGTTTAGTCAGGCATTACTGAGTGATTTACTATGGCATCAGGCTTATTTTTCCGATCAGATTGAGTTGTTTAAACAACGTCTGTTCGCTGAACAAGTGTATGACGACATAAAGGCAACGGTTATGATGGATTGTTACTTTATGACGTTAATACAAGGTCTGTCCGACCCTACTTCCTGTAAAGACAATATGCTGCGAGTTCTTACTAATAAGCTGACTTTATTGTATTAACATTGATGTATGATGTGTTCCTTAGAGGTGTAAATAGAAGGCAGAACATTTGCGGTGTTCTGCCACATTACATTAGCTGTGTTTAACTGAGAGCTCTGACGTTAAAGCATCTGATGTTTCAAGATGCCAGATACTACCTGGCTCATTAACTATCGCTCTGCGTTTAACATAGCCTGACATCCACCAGAATACTGTAGCAAACACTAATGCTATCACTTCAACCATCAAGGCCCCCAGGCTATTTGGCGTCCACAAGCTAAGCGCCGGCACTAAGCTCGCCAGCATAGACGTCACTGGTATCAAAACACAAAACAACGTTAATATCTTTAAGCTGTTAATTGCTGTTTTTGCAGGCCCGTATACAAATGCACTTATCATTACGCAGCTAAAACTTGCGTAGTAAACAAACATATATGCCTGATTAATATTCACAGGCGCCAATGTCAGCCATTTGTTGCTGGCGAACACAGCGGCTATACCCATCAGCGACCCCAGGCTAACACCCACCGTCAGCGCGCCCATAATACGATAAGCGCGACGTTGCTGTATGCCCTTCTGACGCCTTTTTTCAAGCCACAGTATATTACCGGAATAAAACAAACAAGCACCGGCAAGGCCCATTAAAAAGTAAGCCCAGCGTACCAGGTCGCCGCCATAACTACCAAAATGTAACCCAAAGAAGCTCGACACAATTCTTGCCCAGACCGTTTGCTCAGGATGAGCCACACTGGAGGAGACGATTTCGAGCGTATAGGGATTAATGAAAATAAAGTCATTCAGCGCCCCTCTTGCAATTTCTCCTTCATTCACAACATCTATAGTTGCAAACGCTGAGGGCTTATTCAGATTACTGAGCTTTATCTGAGCCACCTGATAACCCGGCGCATGAGACTCAGCCAGTGCAACCAGTTCACTGACTTTTGGCAAGTCAGCAATGTTGCGCTCTACTTTTGACGGTGCGTTGCGCGGAAACAGCGGTTTATCGCCATACACCTGAGCCAAAGTGCCATACAGGATATCATGAAAAGCAAATACACAGACAGTCAACGCTATAACTATATGAAAAGGCAAGCTCGCTATGCCCAGTAAGTTATGACCATCCAGCCAGAAGCGTTTTCTTTCGCCCTGCGCCCGTACGGCCATAAACCGCTTAACAAGCGTGGGCAGTAAAAAAATCACACCCGAAACCAGTGCCAGGAAATACAAGCCCGCAGCAATACCTAGTACGTAAACGCCCGCCTGTGTATGGCCTACTTCGCCGCCAATGCCTGCTGTACGATGCAGCATATCGAGCAATGCAGACAGACTGTTGACGGGCACCAGCTCAGTGATCAGCTGATCATTTTCGTCTAACGTACCGTGCCAGCGTATATCGTCCAGCCTGAGTCCGCGCGGCGACCCCTGCTCATACCAGCTCACTGGAGACAGCGCGTCATCAAAATGCAAGATCACACTATCGCTGGCTTTAGGGTGTGTCTGTAATACCGTGTCCAGCAGTAGATCATAACGCTCTGTTTCAATACTGGCCATTTGGTGCCTGCTGGGCGTTGCCCAGCGGTCAATTTCAGGTGCAAACATGGTCAAAGCACCCGCAAAGAAGCCGATAAACAGCAATAAACTGGACGTAATGCCTGTCCAGGTGTGCAGACTTTGGTACGTTCTCAGAATATCTGCTCTGACTTTCATAACAGTCCCCTTAAAATTGCTAAAATGGCATAACCTGCAGCGCTTGCCGACAGCAGATAAAGCCAAGCCTGAACACCACTTCTAAACAGATAAGTAAAGCTCAAGATCAGTAACCAAATTGGTACACTTAGCCACATATTAAACTGAGTCTTCCACAACAGTTCTGTATCACTTAAAGAAGAAGCAAGCCCGGAGGGGCCAAACCACGCAAACAAGCCAATGATAGAGAAACTCAGCAGCGCGCCACCAATCAGTCCGGCCAGCGTTTTACTTAGCCAGTCAGCTTGTATCGGAGTGTAATTTTTCATTCGCCACCTCTGCCCATTGACGCCAAAAACGGGATAAACATCAGCGACAACATGATGATCATGATGCAAATAAACAGGCTGACAGGTATGCCCATACTGGTGTTGAAGCCCATAAATGCAGCTAAAAACAACAGATAGGCCAAGGCGCGCCAGCCACTTTTAATTTGCTTTTTTAGCCAGCGCTGGTTCTTGTTACTGAGGTAAATAACGGTGGTTCCTGCGAGTAGCAGCATAACCAATATTGAAGTAAGCACTTTTTTCACTCCCTGTTATTGCAAAAAGACAACCCTGTACATTATACACGAACGTTATTGATAATCACTATTATTTGCCTTTTTGACGCAAGAAGAGAAATTAAGCAAACCAGAGTGTACGGATACGATGATAGCTGCGACCTATTAGTACCAGGCAAATGGCACCGGTTAAAACCGGAAATAGTAAAAACGCCCAGCCTTGTCCGGTTAGCATGATAAACAGTGGATTTGCGCCGGCTGGCGGATGTACCGTTTTACTTAAAACCATCAGCATCACAGCCAACCCCGTTGCGATCCCTAACGACAGTGCATTAATAGGGATAAAAGTAGCAAACACGACGCCCACAAAAGCAGTAAGACAATGACCCGCAATCACATTTCGCGCTTTCGCAAGCGGACTATCTGGCACGGCAAAGATAAGCACGCAGGATGCGCCAAACGCCGCCATCAATAACCAATAGTCCTGATTGTGATGCCCAATCAACGCTAATGCAGTAATTGCCAGCATAGTACCGACACCCGCAGATAAAGAAACAGTCCAGTTTGACACAACACCTCCTGAAAGTAGACAGATTGTTCTACCCACTATAGTAGACAAACCTGTCTACCCATGTCAAGATAAGTGAAAAAGTTAAAGGAGGTGGATATGTCGGACAAGCGAGCGTTACTACTGAACAGCGCGTTGGAGCTGTTTTACCAAAAAGGCACAGGCACGGTTGGTATCAATGAGATCATTGCACACAGCGGCGTTGCCAAGAAAACCCTTTATCATCACTTTGGCTCAAAAGAGGATCTTATCCTCGCTGCCTTATCACTTAGAGATCAAAGGTACTTGCAGTGGCTTAATGAAAAACTTGCGGATGCGCAAAGCAATGCCGATTTAATCAAGCAGTTGTTTAACGCTCTGAATGACTGGTTCAATGACCGTGCAACCGAGCTCGGTCAGTTCAGAGGATGTTTTTTTATTAATACAGCTGGTGAATCTGCAACCCTGGATCCACAAATTATGAACCGCTGTGCCAGCCATAAAGTCGCAGTAAGGCGCCTTATTACTAACAGCTTGCCCCAGCCTAATGATAGGCTGGCTGACGCATTATGCTTACTTAAAGAAGGAGCCACAACCTCCGCTTTTGTGCAGGGAGATAAGCAAGCCGCATTGCGCTGCATTGACATTGCCCTGGCTCTCGATACACAAGCGCCCTTTTCTCTGTAATGTGGTGAAATTTAATCGTCTAGCCCACTGCACTATAATGGGTTGGAACTCATAAAAATTTAGGTAACAACTGAACACTGTGCAACAAGATAAGTATCTGAAACAAGGCGCACTCACGCTCAGTGTGTCCGTTATTATTGGCTTTTTGGTAGATTATGCCTTCAACCTGAGCCTGAGCCGCACACTCACGACGCAAGAGTATGGCGATTACAAGGTTGCTTACGCTTACGCCACCATCTGTGGCGTATTAGTATTGCTGGGAGGTGACAGAGTTGCGCCTAAAATCTTAGCCAGGCCACTAGCAAACAAGTCTGCGCGTGAAATTGGCGGCTTTGTTGTTTTTTTTGGTAAGATCGCTCTCGCTTTATCTTTTATACTCTTTTTAATTACCTATTTAAGTGGCTACATTCATCTCGATAGCTGGTCTGTGGATGATCACCACGCGTTGCTTTGGATCTCAGCAGCCATCCCGCTCATCGCGCTGGGTGCCATACTGAGCCGGGTTTTACAAAGCGCAAAACTGCTGATGTATGCCAATTTCCCCTGGCGCATCGTACTCCCTTTAGCAAAAACCCTGGTGGTTCTGGCTCTGGCGGCTTTGTTAGAGCAAGTGCATTTATGGCATGTCATCGTGGCAGGCATTGTGATCTTAGCTATCATTACCAGCTGGCAGTTTAAAGTGTTGAAACATAGAAATTTGCTCACGCTCGCACGGATAACGCCGGTTACCAATCCGCCACAACTGTTGGCTACGTCCATTCCTATGATGCTCGCGATGTTAGTCACCATCGCCATTTCACAATTAGACTTGTACATGCTTGAACTGCTGGCTCTGGAGCATGAGGTTGGGCATTATGCTGGTGCCGTCACAACAGCCCATATGATCCCTGTCGCACAGGTGAGTATCATCGCACTTTTCATTCCCTTGCTGGGGCAGGCACTGGAAAAAAGTGAAGAACACGCAGAGGATGTATTATGGCAAGGCCAGAAGGTCCTGCTTATCACCGTTTTGGTACTCTCATGTGGGCTCTTTTTATCAGGCTCACACTTATTACAATTATTCGGTGAAGACTTTTTTAGCGCCAATGACGCGTTACACTTCCTTATCCTTGGCTCCTGCTTCTGGGCTGTCACAGCGTTTATTTCGACCTGGCTACAATATACGGGAAAAGGAAAATATGTTGTGATTATCGGTATGGTGACACTCGTTACAGACGCCCTGTTAAACTGGCTCCTGATCCCTACCCATGGTATTACTGGCGCCGCAATGTCAACCTGCGTGGCGCTTTTTCTTGCCTCACTGTTAACCTGGACAACGTTCTTATCGACCAAACGACATGCGCCAAACGGTCATAGTATGCACTCTGGAGAACCAGGCAATCGTTAGTTTCAAGATTATCGTCGATTGTTTATTAAATTAATTGACACAATATGTACCTTTTTGTAACTTTACATGACTTGCTAGCTTGCAGGCAGGAACAAATAAAAATAATAAGGAAAATTATGAAACAACAAGTAAAACAAAGTGCTGTATTTATGGCAATGCTCGTTTTCGGTGTATGCCTGGGCGTTGCTCTTAAGTATGGCTATACCAAGTTATCCTATCACGCGTATGTCATAACACAGGATACATCCGCCCACTATGAAGGCACTGATAAACCCGTGATTCTATATACCACTCACTGGTGCCAATACTGTAAACAAGTGCAAAGCTACTTTAATCGACATAATATTGACTACCTAAGCAGAGACATCGAATCTGATGATCAGCGCATCAAAGTGCTGTTTAACAGTTTGCAGCATGCTGATATACCTCAAATTATCATTGGGAATAAAGTCATTACTGGCTCTAACATAAATATCGTAGAAAAAGCTTTGAGAGATCACGCTTTTCTTTAATTCTTGCTCGCGAGGCGAATACCCATTACGTAGACGCCTCGTCTTTGTTGCGCTATCTTAAAGAGTGTCTTAGCCATCAACTCGCTTTTTTGGAGTACGCATTGCAAAACACTTGGTTATTTCTTTTGATTAGTATCTGTTATAGCCTGTACTGCTTTGCGAACCCTCAAACGGCTGAACGTTCATCTGCGGACATTTTAAGAGAAGCAGAGGATTATATTATTGTTGAACCGTCTCATTCCTACCGTTTACTTAGACAAATCAATTCGATAAAGACCCTCACCCCACCCCAGCAGGTACGCTGGCACTTAATTAAAGTCCGCTCGGCCATCGCCACGAATAATCTAAACAACATAGAAACGGAGCTCGAAGCACTCATCAATTTACAGGAACAAGCTTACTTTAAAAAGCGCCTGGCGAGCATGTTAAGTGCCATGGGTATCGCTTTGAGGCGGCTTGATTACTTTGCTGAAGCAAAAACACTCTATACCTGTGCCCTGGCACTCGAACTCACTGACAAAAAACGCATGGCTTTGCTCATCAACCTGGCTGTACTTTCAAGACACATGAATGATTACACGCTTGCCCGACAGTCCTATCAATCGGCGCGAGACATTGCGCTGAGGCTTCATCATGAACGTGCCCTCGCAAACGTAAATAATAATCTGGGCACACTTGCGCTGGATGAGGGCAAGGTTGACATAGCCGAAACTTATTATCGCGACGCACTGGTTGGCTATCAATCCAGCGACAAACGCTCTGGCAATATTACCGCAGGCACCAACCTGTTGCTCGTATTCGCCATACAGGGGCATACGCTTAATTTCCAACGTCTGATCAGCCCCATTTCCACATTGGTTGACGCATATCCGGACAGGTCTAAAAAGGCGTTGCTACTTTGGCTAGTCAGTGCCAATGATGCCAACCTGGGTAAAGCACTGTCTCAGGACACCAGAGAAAACCTATTATCTGCATTTGAACAACTTGAAAGTGAAAAACTACAGCGACTGGTTAAGCGTTACCTGGCACCTAAGGTAAAACTAGAGGTAAACCTCACTAAAAGTCCTGCCCGAGCCGAAAAAGCGGCACCTGGCTGGTTTAAAGCACGTTCTTTTTGCAAAGAACCAGCAGTCAAACCTACCCACCAGAAAAGTCCTGAGTTTCAAGGTAAAGTGAACGGATAAATCTAAACTGTAACGATGTTGCTTCATGCCAGGGGATATTCTGCCCGCTGTCTACTGTAGCGCTTAAGTTAGATTGACTACGACAGCTGACCTGAACAATTTGGTCAAAACTAGGGAGCCTGCCAATTTTATGGACAAGTAAACAAGACTTCGAGGTAACCGGTCTCATATAAAAGTAACCATTGTCAGCCAGTACAATCGGTTTATCGAGTATTACCTTATTCACTTTGAATTTCAGCCCCTCTTTGACTTGCGTCCCTTCGCGTTCAAAATGCCCCCGATACAAATTCCCCGTGAGTTCTGCGATATCTCCTGTGCGCAATTTATCTAACTCAAATGGGTTGGGAGCAAACGTTACTAAAGGCTCAGACTTGATCAGCTTTATCAAGTTTTTATGCTCATCCTGACTGACCTGTACTTCGAATATAAGCTGCCTCGCATGTAATCCAGCAGGCGTGGGCAAATGAGAGGCTATCACTTTATGCTCTACTTGCATCAAAACCAGGCCATGAACACCAAAACTTGTGTGATGCTCATGGGCAACCACATAAGGGCACAAAAACAGTAATAACCACTTAAACAAAGAAAACTCCTAAATTCTCGGCATATTTTTGCTGAGTTTAAGGTATATTTAGTTCCATATCGTCTCCAAATACCCAACTGTAGTTCCAAAATGGAAATAGTAGAATTAAATCGCTTTATCGCAATTGCCAATGCCCGAACGCTTCAGAGCGCTGCGATTAAGCTTCACACCACCCCAGGCGCCCTGTCAAAATCCCTTAAAAAGCTCGAGTCTTCGTTAGGCGTATTATTATTTGACCGAATTGGAAAGCAGCTGGTCCTGAATGAAAATGGCGCACGTTTGTTACCTGAAGCTATAAAAATACTGGATCTGACCAGGAATATAGAGTCAATCTTGGGCCCGGAGCAAAATACGTTTTGCTGTCGTATATCTGCACCAGCAATCCTACAGTATCAATGGGTTACACTTATCGGATCGCACGCGTCAGGTATCCAAATGAATTACGAGACAGACTTCGAAGTCGCAGCACTTGATAAACTCAAACGTGGTCTGGTGGATGTTGCATTAACGACCCATTTGGTTAAGCCCTATCTGACTGAGGAGCTTGAAGTGCATTCATTAGGCCAGCTTACCCTTGAACTGGCGGTTGGCGATACTCACCCACTTGCGCATAAAGTGAATCTGACACATGAAGATCTCGCCAGGTTCCCCTTTGCTGTACCAGAGGCATCACCTTTTTGTGGCGAAGTACGCGGCATCGGCTGTGATGGCTGGCCAAGCGCCAATTTTAACAGAGACATAAAGTGGGTACTGAACGATTATGCTGCTTTATGTGAGTTGGTCAGGTGTGGCGCGGCAATTGCCTATCTGCCTGACTATATGATCTCAGCCTGGCAGCTGACAAAACTGTCTGTTGCGGATGAACCCAGACACAATACAGAGCAGCTGTGCTTAATTCTTCGGCGCAGTGCACCAGTTTGGATAAAAGAACTAGTCAAAACGTTAACTGGCTAATCTTTCGTTCTTCAGCAAATAGTATTCATACCAAAGCGCTTATGTCTGCCTGTATAGCTGGTTGCAGCGCCATAGAAACGATGCAACCAACATTATCGCCTATCGTTACCTGACGTAGATATAGGTTACCTGGCTTGCAGCATACCCGTTGACATTGCTTGACTTGTACATCGCGCCGTTGAAGTTGTAAATGTTGGCATAATTCAGCATAGTGTAATCTCTGCCGCTGCCTGAGCAACCAGATGACTCATGCCAGAATAGACGGAACCTTGCTTCTCCTGTTCTGTCTTTATTCTCTCCAAGTGTGTCCTGAAGTGGAATACAGTTAGCGGTGTTTAACACGCTGAGGTCTGCAATGGCGTAGTTATTAATCGCGGGCATCACCATTAACATTTCCTGCATGCTGTTTTTGTAGTTTACCCACTGTGCATCCGTCAGGTGGTAGTTGGCATCAAAACTGGTAATATTTTGCGTTGCTTCAAACCAACCATCCAGCGTCGTATTACTGTTTGCATAGTCATAACCGACCACTCGACGTAAACCAACCAGGGTCCAGCCACCACCATGTTCATCCATATTACAGTATGTTGTGAACTCCGGCATACCGCCGTTGCCGTCCTGATCAAGTACATAGAACCCGGATGGAGATTGTGGTTCATTTTGTAGCAACGCATTACAGCTGGCGTAATAAGGGCTTGGTAAGATAATGGCGTCTTTGTTTGCTCGAATGCTGACAGTGTCTGAGCCATAAGAAGTCACGTCCTGAGCAAACAGGTGGCCGTCGATGGTCAGGACGTTAACCACTTCCTCAATGTGTGTCAGCTCAGTGTCTTTGGATTGCTCTTCCGACAAAACAAGTTCGTGTTGTTTAAACGCCGCACCAGTGTGGTCCATAACGACTTGATCAATGCTGTATGCCTCGCCTGAATCAAGCGTCCCTTCTTTATTTGGTGCATAGATAGCCAGATATGCAACGCTCTGCTGCGTGGTAGTACGACCCGCAACCGGCTGCTCCTGGTACTCTACATAAGCACTAAAGCCGAACTGATTGACGTTAGTTGCACGTGCGACATAAGAAGATTGGTTGGCCTCACTTTGGCCGCTCAGAAATAAGTAAGGCATCTGTGGCAACTGCTGGGTGAAGCGAAACGCTTTTTGTGAAGTGCCAACCACAATACTATCGACTTCCCAAACTGAACCATCCGCCATTTCATGACGACCTTTATCCAGCGTAAGCGTGGATACCGTTTCGCCTTGGTGAGTCCCATCCAGATAATCCCACTCAGCAAATCGTACCGACACAGTACCATCGCCATTGTCTGAGACCATCACATTGCCAGGCTCGGCATCGTTTAAACTTGCCACACCAGTAACTAATACCTGCTGTGCTGTTTTGGGAATAGCAACACCTTGTTCTGTCACTGTGAGCTCCGCCAGGTTAAACGCCTGTGCAGAAGCGCCAGCAAGGATACAACAGGTTAGTAGAGTTTTCTTAAACATATAAGAGTCCTTTGAGGGTAATGTTATGTAGAGCTGTTTTTGTGGGTAACATGTTTTGCTGTTAACGCAATCTGTATACAAATTTATTGCTGGGCTGCCCCAACGATTGAATTGAAGCACATATTATCTATGCACACCTTGATTTGATTCAATACTATTTTATTTTTTAAATTATTAAGGTAGTTATTTAGGATTATACCAATTTCACTTAATACCTGTTCAATTTGACGGAGCAAATATGACGCTAACTGTGTTAAAAATTTCTCATTTAGAACAACTAAATAGCAAAAT
>NZ_PPUZ01000085.1:0-48556 GCF_004212645.1 Pseudoalteromonas rubra
CCGTTAGCGTCATATTTGCTCCTTCAAATTGAACAGGTATTAAGTGAAATTGGTATGACTGCGCGGATTTGCGTTTAACCGTTAGAAAAGCAAGACCGCTGGTGCTGTTGAATAGCCTTGCCATAGGATATAATTTGGCTAAGTCTTAAGAGGTTATAAACGTTTGAAGTGGCAAGCTCTGGTCGATAATCGACAGCGATTTTTTTGGGTTTTACAAATTGCAGGCTGGATTGGCTATGCATTAGTAAACTACATCGGGTCAAAAGTATTCGAAATGCGCGATATTTACGTTTTCGTGATCGTGCTCAACGCCTATGCAGGTTGTCTGATGACAGTCCCTCTGCGTTACCTTTATCGAAAAGTTTGGAATGCCAAGCCCTTATTACTTATTTTTGTGGTCTTTAGTGCCTCTTACCTGACCGGCACGCTATGGTCGGTTGTGCAAAAGTTTAATATGTGGGAAATTTACCGTCATGGCTACCGGCCAGAGGAGTGGTATTATTACCTACAGCAAGGGCTGGACTCTGTGTACATCATTTTGTGCTGGAGTGGGCTGTATTTCGGCATTAAGTACTATCAATTGCTGCAAAGTGAGCGGCAAAAGGCCCTGAAAGCCAACACTATGGCCCATGAAGCGCAACTAAAAATGCTGCGTTATCAACTTAACCCCCATTTTCTTTTCAATACGCTTAATGCGATCTCGACCTTAATCCTGGTTGAAGAAAACAAAGACGCTAACCAGATGGTCTCCAGGTTGAGTGACTTCTTACGTTACACACTGAACACAGATCCAATCAAAAAAGTACCGCTGGAGCAGGAGTTACATGCGTTAAAGCTGTATCTGAATATCGAAAAAGTCCGTTTTGATGAACGGCTGGAGGTGGTGTTCGATATCACAGAAGAAGCGCAACAGGCATTGGTTCCCAGTTTGATTTTGCAACCGCTAATCGAAAACTCGATCAAATATGCTATTGCACACATGGCCAGCGGTGGCAAAATTGAGATAAGAGCCCAGGTTTTTGCCAATGAGCTATTGTTAGAGGTGGGCGATAACGGGCCCGGTGCAACCATAGAAAATGGTCAGTTAAGTGACGTGCAGGGCGTTGGGATTGCCAACACTCAGGACAGATTAAAAACGCTATACGAAAACAACTATTCATTTGTGCTTGCGCACAATACACCTTCTGGATTGAAGGTGAACATACGAGTTCCTTTTGAAAAGGCTGAGAAGTAAAGTAATGAGCAAAATCAGAACGCTAATAGTAGATGATGAGTCCCTAGCCAGAAAAGGCCTGGCGGTGCGCTTAAAGCAGATAGAAGACATAGACGTTGTCGAATTGTGTAGCTCAGGAGAGCAGGCACTTGAGCTGTGCACCAATCAGCAAATAGATTTGGTATTTTTAGATATTCAAATGCCAACCATGAATGGCTTTGAAGTGGCCAGAGCGCTTAGTGAAAGCGTTAAGCCGCTGCCAGCCATCGTGTTTGTCACTGCTTTTGATCATTATGCAGTAAAAGCCTTTGAAATTCATGCTTTAGATTACATCCTAAAGCCCGTAGATGACAACAGACTAAAACAGGCGGTTGAAAAAGTGCATAGCTATTTGAAAACACAACAAGACAATGCTCATAAGAAAAAGCTCGCCAGCTTCGTTGCCGGTATCACAGGCAATAACTGCGAAGAAATTCTGCGTAAACTGGCTACCGGCGATACGATTGAAGATAAAAAGTATCCTGAATCAATTGCTGTTAAAGAGCAGGGTGAAATCATTCGTGTTTCAGCTGCCTCAATTCAGTGGATCGATGCCGCCGGAGACTACATGTGTTTGCATTGCTCTGATGGGCAAACGCATATTCTGCGCAAGACGATGAAAGAACTAGAGCAGGAGCTGGACCCAAAACTGTTTGTCCGTGTTCATCGCTCTGCTATTGTGAATACTAAGCAGATCAGTAAGCTGGTGACGCAAAGCAGTGGAGAGTATCTGTTGGTACTTGAAAATGGCCAGGAGCTGAAAGTGAGCCGGAGTTACCGCGACAAAGTTAAAGCGGCATTGGCAAGTTAAGTCAATTCATTGACTGTACGTTAATGAGGAAGGATGATCCGGGCAGCGACGCCACCCGGACCGGTATTATTAAACGGTGACAATTTTCATTGTATTGGTTGCACCAATGGTTTCCATTGCATCACCGTGAGTCAGGATCACCGTATCGCCTTGTTCCAGCGCACCTGCTTCGACCAGCGTATTTAGCGCATCGCGAACGGTGGATTCTTCACTACATTTAGTAGAGTCAAAATAAACCGGATAAACGCCTCGATAAAGCGCCGTCTGGCCTAATGTTCTGGCATGTCGTGAAAGTGAGTAGATCGGCAAGCCAGAGCTAATTCTCGACATCAACTTGGCTGTGTTACCCGACTCCGTCAGTGCCACGATGGCTTTGACCGACGTCAGGTGGTTGGCCGCGTACATAGCCGACAAGGCTAGCGTCTCTGAGGTGTCGGTAAACATGCTATCCAGGCGGTGTTTTGAGATGTGGGTTTGTGGCTGAGATTCAGCACCCAGACAAACACGCGCCATGGTGGCGACCGTTTCTTCTGGATAATCCCCGGCAGCCGTCTCTGCCGATAGCATCACCGCATCTGTACCGTCCAGTACTGCATTGGCTACGTCCATCACTTCAGCACGGGTTGGCATTGGGTTATCTATCATAGATTCCATCATTTGCGTCGCCGTGATCACAGTTCTGTTCAGTGAGCGCGCGCGGCTGATGATTTGTTTTTGCTTTCCGACTAATGCGGCATCGCCAATTTCAACGCCCAGGTCACCACGAGCAACCATAACCGCATCAGAGGCCAAGACGATGTCGTCAATCGCTTCGACCGACTCAACAGCTTCTGCACGCTCAATTTTAGCCAATAACTGTGCGTCTGAGCCAGCTTGTTCGGCAAGAGCGCGCACGTAGCGCATGTCGTCTCCACTGCGTGGGAAAGAGACTGCGATGTAGTCAACGCCAATTTCTGTTGCCGTCAGCAAATCTTCTTTGTCTTTGTCGGTAAATGCCGGGGCAGTCAAACCACCACCCAGTCGGTTGATCCCTTTATTGTTCGACAGAATACCACCCACAGTCACAGTACAGTGCACTTTATTACCTGCAACGCTATCTACTGTCAGCTGGATCAGACCGTCGTTCAGTAGCAATAAATCACCTGATTTAACGTCGTTTGGTAATTCTTTATAATCAATACCAACAGATTCAATGGTGCCCTGACCCTTATCGAGATCGGCATCCAGTGTAAATTTGGCACCGACAGCCAGGTCGACTTTGCCATCTTTGAAAGTTGAAACGCGAATTTTAGGGCCCTGTAAATCAGCCAGAATCGCGACATGTTTATTTAATTTTTTAGCGATCTCTCTCACAGCCTCCGCGCGATCTTTGTGATCCTGCGCTACACCATGGGAAAAGTTCAAACGGACAACGTTTGCACCTGCGCGAATGATTTTTTCTAAGTTATTATCTCTATCTGTAGCTGGCCCTAACGTTGCTACGATTTTTGTGCGTCTAAGCATCAGGTTCTCCTGTTGGCTTGTCTCGGTGACTTGATCCAGATAACTTGCTGGGTTTTAAGAAAGAAATATCTTATAGCCCTTTTTAACATGCAAATTAAATTATATCATCTATATGAACTGATTATGACACCGGTGTCAGGTGTCGTCAATCACGACTTTTTGTCGGTGAGATGCCACACTTATCAAAAGTTGTTTGTTTTACAACCAGATAGGCGGGATCAGTGAGGTAAGCTGAGCGCTTTATATCCCACACAGCTGGGGTATAATGACGGGCGTTACCGATAGATTATAGAATTTGTTACCGAGGAGGAAACTTAATGCAAGTTGCATTAGTTGGTTTGGGTGTGATGGGGAAAAACCTCGCGCTAAATTTGATAGAACAGGGCATGACATTAGTTGCCTATGATAAAAACCCGGATGCGGGCGCAGAGCTGTTGAGTTGTGCGCAATCATTGGGCATTGCCGAGCGCCTTCACATAGTTTCCGATCTTGCTGACATGGTGAAAAGGTTAGATACGCCAAGGTCTGTGTTACTTTTAGTTCCGGCTGGTGAGCTGGTAGATAAAGTGTGTCAGGACTTAATTGAAGCAGGCGTAGAAAAGGGCGATATCATTGTTGATTGTGGTAACAGCAACTATAAAGACGGTATTGCCCGCAAACTGAAGTACCAGAATAAATTCGAATTCGCCACTATGGGTATTTCAGGCGGTGCTGAAGGTGCAAGACATGGACCTGCCATGATGGCCAGTGGTTCAGAAGGTGGCTGGGAGCGCTTAATCCCTTGGTTTGAAAAAGTTGCTGCAACGCATAATGGCGAATCTTGCTTCGCACGTGTTGGCCAGTCTGCCAGTGGCCATTTTGTTAAAATGGTGCATAACGGGATTGAATATGCGTTGATGCAACTTATCGCAGAAATGTATCAATTGTTGCGTATTGGCACTGGGCGCACACCTGCACAAGTTTCCGAGGTATTTAAAAGCTGGTCAGAAGGGCCGCTTAACAGCTATCTGCTGGCGATATCCAGCCATATTCTCAGTCTGGAAAGTGACAACAGCGAAGCTGTGGTTGATCTTATTGATAATAAGGTGGGCGCTAAAGGAACCGGTCTGTGGACGGCGCAAAATGCTCTTGAGCTCGGTATTGCCGTACCGTCTTTGGTTGCTGCCGTACAAGCCAGGCATCTAACCAACACCATAGACACGCCTGCTGCGAAAGAGATGACCTATGCGCAGCGTGCAACCAACAGTGTTGACTTAGATCTGGATGAGCTGAAAGATGCGTTCTATTTTGCCAGCTTGCTTTGCTACCGCCAGGGCCTGGCGCTGATCAAAGGTGCCTCCAGATCGCATCAGTGGAAAGTCGACCTTGATAAAACGCTTCAGACTTGGCGCGCTGGGTGTATCATCAGAGCTGATTACCTGGATGATATTGCTAAGGGCGTTGAGTTTTTAGACACCCTGGAAGGCCCGGCGAACGCATTGCGTAAAATTGCAGGCCAGGCTATCCAAAGCGGATTGGCATTCCCTGTACTCACATCAACACAAACCTACATCGCAACGCTGAGTACGCCGAGCAATGGCCATTTAGTACAGGCGCAACGTGACTACTTTGGCGAACATGGTATCAAAACACACAGTGGCGAGTCGTGCCACCTGACTGACCTCACGGAAATTGATGCGAAAGTTAGATAATCTCTGAGTTACAACAAAAAAGCCCGGTGCACAAAGCCCGGGCTTTTTTTGGTAAGGAAAAAGATTAACGTGTCAGTTCGCCGCGCAGATTATCCTGCATCAGATGGCGCACAGTTTCTAATTCCAGGTCCTGACTGAATAGGTAGTGTAATTTGGTTAAACAGGCTTCCAGCGTCATATCGTAGCCGCTGATCACGCCACAGTTCAGTAAGGCGTTTCCGGTTGCATAGCCACCCATATTCACCTGGCCCTGAATACATTGGGTTAAGTTGACAATGACCACGCCTTTATCTGAGGCTGCTTTAAGCGCGCTAAGTATATCCTCCTGTTGCGGGGCATTACCGACCCCAAAGCTGAGCAGAATAAGCGCTTTGATATCGCTTTGTAATACATTTGCCACCATAGCGCTGCTGATCCCTGGATACAGGTGCAGCACAGCGATAGGCTGTGAGGCGATTGGTGTAACGCGCAGCGCCTGATCAACGTATGGGCTTAGCTGGCCTTCAAGCAATTGAATATTAATGCCTGCCTGGGCTAACGGGGCCATGTTAGGCGAGGCAAAGGCATCAAACCCGTCGGCGTGTGCTTTGATGGCCCGGTTACCTCGGAACAACTTGTTATTGAAAAACAGGCTCACCTCAGCAATGGGGTAATTTGCAGCAAGATACATCGCATTAAGCAAATTAACCTGGCCGTCTGAGCGAAGCTGAGACAAAGGAATTTGTGAGCCGGTAATGATCACGGGTTTGGTCAGGTTCTCGAACATAAAAGAGAGTGCTGATGCCGTGTAGGCCATGGTATCCGTGCCATGAAGTACAACAAATCCATCGTATTCTTCGTATTTGCTTTTTATATCATCGGCTATTAGCTGCCAGTGCTGCGGCGACATATCCGACGAATCAATCAACGGGCAGTATTCATGAATGTCGAACAGGGGCATTTCTTCTCGGGTAAATTCTGCATTACTTTTGACTGTTTCTGTCAAATAACCAGCGACGGGCACATATCCCCGGCTGGATTGTTTCATACCAATTGTGCCGCCTGTGTAGGCGATATAGATTTTTTTTCTTTTCATTCTGCTACCTAAAAAAAAGCCCGGATCCTGATCCGGGCTAATTATATCAACTGCAGCATCACAATGCAGTCAAATCAGTAAGACATTCCTTATTCGCCCACAACGCAGGTGGTACACAGCGTGTAGATGTTGTTGGGGTCATTAAACTGGGTGATCATCGCAGCGCTCTGTTGCACCTGCTGGAAAAGCTGGTTGAGTCCCGCATGAGCAACCGAGTTAAGAGGCTCTTTTGGTTCATCAGCAACAGCCAGTAATGATTGTATGGCCGCTGAGCCGAAGATATCCTGGATCAGCTGCTCTTTTTCAGACAGAGTTTGTTCAACAGTATAGACTTCGTAATGTTCAAGGTTTGCCATTTTAGCTGCGGCTTCAATGGCCTGCTGCTTAGTACCGAGCTCATCGATGAGGCCAAACTCATGTGCCTGAGTGGCAAGCCATACACGCCCTTGTGCGACATTATCGACGTCGGATGGTGCCAGGTTACGGGAGTCTGCAATCACAGATATAAATTTCTGATAGGCGTCTTCAACACCCATTTGCAATACATGAGCAAATTTAGGGTCCAGACCGCGAGACAAAGAGGATGACTTCAGCTCAGTGGTTGCGACACCATCTGAATATACCCCTAGTTCCTTGAGTGAGTTTTCAAACGTCAAGATGGTACCAAATACACCGATTGAGCCTGTAATCGTGCTGGGCGATGCCCAAATCTCATTGGCTGATGCAGCAATCCAATAACCACCAGAAGCCGCGACGGAGCCCATAGAAGCAATCACAGGTTTGCCCGCTGCTTTAATGGCTAACACTTCGTTACGAATGACCTCAGAAGCAAACATACTGCCACCACCAGAATCAATTCGTAACACCACGGCCTTCACCTTGTCGTCAAGTCGGGCTTTGCGTAACAGGGCAGCTGTAGAGTCGCCACCTATCATGCCGGCCTTGCGTTTGCCATCTACTATGGTGCCTTTGGCAACCACAACCGCCACTTTTTCAACAAAGGGATTAGGGCCAAAATCGAGCGCGTTAACTGTGGCATAATAATCTTCAAAGGCGATTTGTTTAAAGCGTTTACCTTCATCCTGAGTACCAACAAGGTCAATCATTTTCTGATTAAACTCCTGGTCGGTTTCAAGCTTATCAACCCAGCCATACTTAACGGCAAACTGCCCTGAGTCACCCGTGACTGAGGCCATTTTATCGACATATTGCGTGAGCGTTTCGTCAAAGTTTGTCATATCAAAGCCACGCTTACTCGCAACATCTTGTTTATACTGTGTCCATAAAGCGTCGAGCCAGAGTTGGTTTGCTTCTTTGGCGGCAGGGGACATGTCATTGCGGATAAACGGCTCCACTGCTGATTTGTAGGTGCCAACGCGGAAAATGTGCTGAGTGACCTTTAGCTTTTCCAGGGCGTCTTTAAAGTACATTGGATAAGAGCCATAACCACTGATATTAATACCGCCATACGGATGCATAGAGATTTCATCGGCGTGGGCTGCCAGGTAGTACTGAGACTGGCTGAAATAAGGGCTGTGGGCGAAGACCTTTTTATCTGCCTCTTTAAAAGATTCAATTGCACCTGCTACGTCACGTAACTTATCCAGATGGGTATAGTGCATATGCCGTAAATCTAAATACAAAGCCTTAATACGCGGGTCCCGGGCTGCAGTATTGATGGTATCAACGACATCGTCGACCAGCATTTCTTTGGGTAAGTCTTGCTTGCCAAACACATCACCCATTGCAGCATCAATCGGGTCAACATAGGTCAGTTGTTCAACCAGTTTGCCTGACAGGTTCAGTCGTAATATGCTGTCCTGTGCGACCTGGGGCTGCTCTTCCGCTGAAAAAATGCCGATCGCTGCTGCGATAATCAAAAAGAAGAACAAAATGTTCAGCACCAGGCGACGAGAAAAGTTTAATGCGTGCCAGATACCAAGAAAAAATTTACCGATCAATTTCAAAGCTGTACCTCTGAATGTCTTAGTGGAATGTACTCATTCTTAATCATAACTTAGTTGCCTCTGCGCCGTTAGAACAAAAACGTAACTAAGTATTTTTATGGCGACGATGGGGTGAAAATCAATCACTTTTCTATCATAGGTGGTGCTTTTACAGAAATTAGTCGCGGTTTTTGCTTGCGAAAAAATATAAAATCGTTAATGTTCACAGGTAAGACCAGTTACATTGGGGCACGCAATGTTAGAACAAAAATTACAATTGAAGAATACAGATTTGCGAAATCGCTTGGTCATGGGCTCGATGCACACGGGCCTGGAAGAGGGATGGCATAACAGGAAGCGGCTCAAGGCCTTTTATGAAGAGCGCGCAAAAGGTGGTGTTGGGTTGATCATCACTGGGGGTTACAGCCCGAATTTGCGGGGCAAGCTGACGCCTATTTCCTCCTCATTCAACAGCCGCTATGACATCATCAAGCACCGCGCCTACACGGATGCGGTTCACGCACACGGTGGTAAAATCTGTCTTCAGTTACTTCATGCCGGGCGTTATGCCTATCATCCATTTAATGTCGCACCTAGCGAGATTAAGGCTCCGATCAACCCATACACGCCAAAATCTATGTCGTTGAGCATGATCCGTAATACCGTCAAAGACTTTGCCAAGTCTGCCAGAATGGCAGAAAAAGCAGGGTACGATGGGGTTGAAATCATGGGCTCCGAGGGCTATCTGATCAACGAGTTTATGGCTGAACATACGAATAAACGTCAGGACTTATACGGTGGCACGCTGGAAAATCGCATGCGTTTGGCAGTTGAGATAGTCCGCGCGGTGCGAGAAAAAGTCTCGGCTAAATTCATCATTGTATTTCGTTTGTCTGTGATGGATTTGATCCCCAATGGGTCAACTGCCGAAGAAGTCACAGCGCAGGCCAAGGCACTGGAAGAAGCCGGCGTCGACATTCTTAACACTGGCATAGGCTGGCATGAGGCGCGTGTTCCAACGATTGCCAGCATGGTACCTGCCGGCGCGTTTCGTGAGGCATCAAAACGCCTGAAGGACGTCGTAGATATCCCGGTTGTTGCAGTTAACCGCATCAATACGCCTGATCTTGCCAATGATATTCTCAATCAGGGTGAGGCTGACCTTATTTCCATGGCGCGTCCTTTACTCGCCGATCCTGAGTTTTTCAACAAGTATGCACAAAACCAGAGCGAGCAAATTAATATTTGTATCGGGTGTAACCAGGGCTGTCTGGACCATGTGTTTAAAGGCAAGCGAGCAACTTGTTTGGTTAACCCCCAGGCCGGCTATGAGCTGGATTATCCGCTGACGCGCACCAACAGCCCTAAGCAGGTGCTGGTTGTGGGCGCCGGGCCTGCTGGTCTGTCTGCCAGCTGCTATCTGGCAAAGAAAGGCCACAAAGTTACACTGATTGATAAGAACGAACATGCTGGTGGTCAGTTCAACCTGGCAATGCGCATACCCGGGAAAGAAGACTTTAAATACACCCTAAATTACTTCCTGAAGGAAGTTGCACGTCTGGGCGTGACCATGAAGCTTGGTTGCGAGTATGAGTCGTCTATGGCTCAGTCTTATGACGATATTGTCTTTGCAACGGGTGTGAGTCCCAGACAGTCTAAAATTACTTGCGGTGATGGCAAACGTGTTTTTGCTTACGATGAAGTGATCCGCAAAGAAGTTGAGCTGGGAGACAAAATCGCGATTCTGGGTGCCGGTGGTATTGGTTTCGACATGGTTGCTTTTCTCGCTGAGCAGGCTGATCAGAGTATCGATGAGTTTAAAGCACAATGGGGGATTGAATGCCAGCCATCAGATACAGCAACGGGGAAAAAACTGTACATGCTTAAACGCAGTGAAGGGCGCTTTGGCAGCAACCTGGGTAAGACAACAGGCTGGATCCACCGTGCCGTTGCGAAGCATCATAACGTAGAGCAAATAGCTGAGTGTGAATATATCTCATTCGACAGCAAGGGCTTGCTGATTAAGCAAGGGGAGAAAGAACGTGTTCTGGATGTCGACACTGTGGTTGCCTGCATTGGACAAACCTCTAATGATGCCTTATTCAATAAAGATGCTATGCCTGCCAATCAACACGTCATCGGTGGCGCTAAACTAGCAGCGGCCATTGACGCCAAGCGTGCTATCTATGAAGCGCTGCAGGTTGCCAGAAAAATCTAGTTAATCCACTTCAAACAAGACGCGGGTATGTCATATCGGAACAATACTCGTGTCTTGTATCAGCTTAAACAACAATCTTTGCAATAAAAAACGGTGATTTAAGGTCTACACTCTATAACAATCGTTATAACAGACTTTATTTATGCTTAAATCACTCTATTCCCTTTATCGCTCAATAATAGACAAACTTTCCTTGCTTGACGGGCTGGCGCCTTTGATGTTCAGACTGATCCTAGCACCTGTGATGATCATCGCCGGGTTTAGTAAACTCAACCTGGCCAACAGCGAACTCGATTGGTGGCAGCGTTTGCTGGCCGATGAAAACGTAGTTGCCTGGTTTGGTAACGCGCAGTGGGGACTGGGCTTACCGGCTCCGGATCTGCTGGCATTTCTGGCTGGCTGGACCGAGTTCTTAGGGGGCTGGTTGTTACTAATTGGCCTGGCTACGCGTCTGGTGTCTGTGCCACTTGCCGTGACTATGTTTGTCGCAGCCACTCAGGTGCACTGGCATAATGGCTGGTTTTCGGTCGCACCAAGCAATCCTGACACCAGCGCGGCGCAGGTATTTGCCTGGCTGGGCAGTGATGCTGCCGAGCAGAGTCTGCAAGCCAGTACAGAGGTGGCAGAGCGGCTGTCCCGGATCAAAGAAATAGTAGAAGCTAATGGACTGCCGGAGTACCTTTATGAATACGGTCACCCTGTGATCCTGAACAATGGCATTGAGTTCGCGGCCATTTACTTTGCGATGCTGATAAGCCTGTTTTTTACCGGTGGCGGGCGCTTTTTTAGTGTGGATCATTGGGTTCGCAAATTGCTTGAACCCGATCCGCGTTATCTGCCCTAAGCGATTTTTAGAGACAGGTACTAAACTTTTAGGACTGTGTCGCGTTAGAATAATGAGCGAACAGAATTTTTAGGAATTACAAATGGATGCCATAGAACTATTATTGACGCGACAATCCGACAGCAACTTGTCTTTCCCGGGACCCGATGCCAGACAGCTTGAAGTAATACAAAAAGCCGCCCTTAAGGTGCCGGATCATGGCGGGCTTAAGCCATGGCGCTTTTTTGTGGTAGAGGAGCAGGGCAGAGAGAAGCTGGGCGAGATTTTCTATCAGGCTGCCGTTGAGGAGCAACAAGAGCAGCGTATCATCGACCGTGCCAAATCATTGCCTGAGCGCGCGCCCATGCTGATCATTGCCGTTTCTCCTTTTATGGAGCACCCTAAAGTGCCCAGAATTGAGCAAATCGAAAGTGCGGCTTGTAGCGTTTTGGCGATGCAGCAGGCAGCTTTTGCGCAGGGCCTTTCGGGTGTCTGGAGAACGGGTTACTTCGCACAAAGCAGCTCAGTTAAACGCCAGCTTGGGCTGAATGAGCAAGATGAAATCGTTGGTTATCTGTATCTGGGCACACCAACGGTGCAGTGCACTAAACCTGTCAGACATCAGCCTGAAGACTTTTTCACTAAGTTATAATACGCAGGTGTGTTTGAGGTAGAAAAGAAAATGCCGCCAGAAGGCGGCATTGGGCTCAGATAGGAACTGTTTGTCTTTTGCTATTAGCGTGTAAGATAAACAGGGCCTACAAACTTAGAAGTAACCACGAACACCTAGTTTGAAGTTACGACCTGGCAGTGGCGCCTGCTCTTTGATAAACGAGCTGTGTACAAAGCCAAGTTCATCTGTGATGTTGTCGACATTCACATAACCAACAAGGTCAACGCCGGACACGCTGAAGTCATAACTGAAGCTGGCATTAAGTAAAGTATAGCTGTCGGTCTTAGTTTCTGACTGTGCTAACTTGTCCTGCGTCATATAATGTATGGCGCTCAGCTCAGCGGCGAAATCTTCCAGTTCAAAACGGTAGCTTGTACCCAGCTTGTTAGCTGGAATACGAGGCAAGTATTCGCCAGAATCAAGCTCAGCTCTCAGGTGATCACCAAACACCTTGATGCGATTACGGGCATCAATTTGATAGTGGGCATCAAATTCAAAGCCGTATAGTTCAGCATCGGCACTTTCGAACTGATACACAGGTAATGCGCCATCGTGATGGTGATCAGCCAGCTCTACTCCGTGCTCGCCTGTGTACATATAACCCGTGTTACGCTGGTAATAGTAATTTGAAACATCATTGTAGAAAAAGTTTACTGTGTAACCAAAGTCGCCAATAAAGCGTCTAAAGCTGATATCCAGGTTCGTCGATCTTTCCTGTTCGATATTTTCTGGCTCAAAGTGTACTTCATCGCCTTCAATGTGGTAACCAAGCCCCAGCTCGTATGTAGAAGTGGCAATATGCAGGCCGTTTGACAGCAGCTCGGCAGTCAGAGGTGCACGCTCAGAGCGAGACAGGTTAACGGCAACATTGTGGCCTTCAGTATAATCATATACCGCACCAATTGAGGCACTGAAGTTTGTGGTATCCAGCGTATAGTCGATCACCTCGGCCATGTGCTCATCGTCATGACCTTCATGCTCGTGATCATGCTCATCGTGACCGTGGTCATCATGATCATCGTGGCCTGACGTAAAGTTACTAGACAATGCGAAGTCTTCAACACGGGCACCCAGCTCTAACGTCACATCACCAAAACGGCGCTCTTCAAGCACGTAGAATGCATGTGTTTTTGTGTTAGTCGCAGGGGTGAACGCTTCCGCGCCCTCAGCGGCGTAGTCACTGTCAGAGAAGTGATAGCCGATAATACCGTGCCACTCGCCCAATCTATGCTCGATATTGGTTCTGAGCTCAGTGGTTTCGTTGCTAAAGCGCGTACCTACCGCACCATGCTCAATTTCGGCATGTTCATAATCGGTAAAACCTGCTCGTACCTGAATAGACTCAATCCAGTTGTTGTGCATCGCATAGGTAAATAGCGCCTGCCATCTGTCTTGTTTAACACGCGCGAAGACTGATTCTTCTTCTGCGCCATGTGCATGATCGTGCTCGTCTTCGCTATGGTCATTATGGTCGTCATGCGCATGATCGTCGTGGTCATGCTCGTCGCCATGGTCGTGATGTTCATGAGAGTGGGCAGGGATGCCATAGTCTGTTTCAATGCGACCGTAAGATAAGCCAACAGTCAGGTGATCGCCAACGAAGCTGGTACCAATATTAAATTGCTCAGAGTCGATGAAGGTATTAGCTACACGCTCTGCGTATTCAGTCTCGCCATGTGACTCTTCACCATGTTCTTCTTCTGCATGCTCGTCGTGACCATGTTCCTCATGCTCATCATGATGCGCTTCATCGTGGTCATGATCTTCATGGTCTTCGCCCGGCAGAGCAAAGAGCGGTGTGTCATAGTCGCCGCCTTTACGTGTTACGCCATCAAAGTGGAAGTTGAAACCATTGTTACCGGCTTCAAATAAAGCAGCAACCGTATTAGTGTTTGAGTTAGTGTCGTGGCTGAATTCAGCTGCGCCCTGAACACCCTCAATGACATCAGTTGGGATACGGTTATCTACCACATTAACAACACCACCAATGGCGCCTGAGCCATACAGCAAAGTAGCAGGGCCACGTAGTACTTCAATTTGCTGTGCTGCCAGAGAGTCATTGGTATTCGCATGGTCAGGACCAACACGAGAAGCATCACTGCTGTCCAGACCATTTTGGGTGATCTTAACGCGCGGACCATCTAAGCCACGAATGATCGGGCTAGAGGAAACTGGTCCAAAATAGCTGGCGTTAATACCTGGCAGTTGTTTTAGTGTTTCACCAAGCGTAGGCTTGGCACTGTTTTTCAGTTCATCACCACCGAGTACGGCCACAGGTGATGCCATTTCGATGTTACTCTTGTGCAGCGCAGAGGCATACACAACAACGCTTTCAACTGAGCTAGGTGCCAGCTTCACGGTCACGTAAGGTGAATCGGGAGATACGTCAATGCGCTCATTGATAAAGTTGTCTTTGCTGACATGCAGCTGTGAATCCTGATCGACATTAATGCTAAACTGACCGTTAATATCGGTTTTCACGGACTGTGACTTACCGTGTAAATGTACGGTGGCATTAGGAACAGGTTGATTGTTGGTATCCAGCACTTTACCTTTCAGTTGTGCGGCAGAGGCTTGAGAGGAAAAAATTGCGCTGGTAATGGCAAATGTGATTAAAGACTGCTTAAACATAACACTCATTCTGGATTGTTTATACTTGCAATAATATAACACTGCATTATTGCGGTTTCAATGATGTTATACTATCTCTTTAAGTTTGCATTATTTTGACGGCTTCATATAGTTAAAGTAATAGGTTCAGGTACACATATCATGGCTGATCTCTTTGTTTTTAAAGTGCGGATGAATATTGCAGACTTGTTTCATCATGCGCATCATCAGGAAGTGTTCACTGCAGCGTTGCAAAAAGCCGAAACGCTGGAGCACTTTGTGTTGAAGCTAATCGGTTTCTGTGGCTTATCGTACCTGGATAACGTGCACTGGCTGGGCGTGAGAGAGAAAAACCAGCCCGACGTTTGGCTTGAAAATGCACACGGGCAAATAGACGTTGCACTGTATGTTGGTGAGCCCAGCCTGAGTGAACTGCAAAAGTACCGTAAGCATGCCAATAAAGTGGTTTGTCTGGTGGCCGACGCAGACGCCTGGTACAAGGAACTTTCCCCCCATCTGATAGCGATGCAGGACATCCGTATTTTTTCTTTATCGTCGGACTTTGTGAGTCAGCTGGCTGGGGCACTGTCGCGCAGTCTGCACTGGGATGTGATTATTGATAATGGCGTGATAAGCGTCAGTGATAAAGCGGATTACTATCAAAGTGAGATCATTAAACTACACTAGTTTAATGATCACATCGGTCACGGGTTTGCTGCAACAGAGCAAAATTTCTCCGTCACGCACAAACGCGAGTGGTTCCTGGTTGTAGGCTATCTTTCCCCGGCAAAGCTTGGCACGGCAAGCACCACAAAACCCCTCCCGGCATTGATAGGCAACCTCAACTTGATTCACTTCTAGTGTTGCAAGGAGTGAAGGGGAGTGAGCCGCATGTAGCAGCGGCTCCTTATCTGGGTCAAGAAAGATTTTTTTGACTGGCCTGTCTGTCATTACAGGTCAAAATCACCAAAGTCTGAGGCATCGACTTCTGAGTCAATCTGACCAACCAGATATGAACTAATCTCGGCTTCTTGTGGAGCAACCTGAACATTATCAGACACCAGCCAGGCATTGATCCAGGGGATAGGGTTGCTGTTACTTTCAAATTGCGCTGGCAAACCTACCGCGGTCATGCGGACATTGGTAATGTATTCAACATACTGACACAG
The DNA here is from genome assembly GCF_004212645.1 of Pseudoalteromonas rubra. Taxonomy (GTDB): domain Bacteria; phylum Pseudomonadota; class Gammaproteobacteria; order Enterobacterales; family Alteromonadaceae; genus Pseudoalteromonas; species Pseudoalteromonas rubra_G. The sequence goes on from NZ_PPUZ01000085.1 coordinate 15,772, forward strand.
GATGTCTTTATTCAGACCAATCATAGATCCATCTTTGAACAGGTATTCCGCCCATTCCTTTTCCTGCTCTGCGGCTTCAACAAACATCTGAATTGCCTGTTCCTGACATTGCGCAGCAACGATGGCCATTTCTGGATCGTCTTTGCCGTCTTGCATAATGTTCAGAATGTGCTGAGTACCAGACAAGTGCAGTGCTTCATCGCGGGCGATCAGCTTGATGATTTTAGCATTACCTTCCATCAGCTCACGCTCAGCGAACGCAAATGAACAGGCAAAGCTGACATAAAAGCGAATGGCTTCCAGAATGTTCACCGACATAATGCACAGATAAAGCATTTTTTTCAGCTCAAACAGGTTAATGTGCACTGTCTTGCCGTTGATTTCGTGCTTACCTTCACCGTACAGATTGTACAGAGAAACCTTCTCGATTAACTCATCATAGTGCTTAGTCACGGCCTCTGCACGCTCACTGATCTTGTCGTTCTCAACGATATCATCGAAGATAAGCTCAGGCGATTTAGTCACATTACGAATAATGTGAGTGTATGAGCGACTGTGAATGGTTTCACTGAATGCCCAGGTTTCAATCCAGGTTTCCAGTTCAGGGATCGATACGATTGGCAACAAAGCCACGTTTGGAGAGCGCCCCTGGACACTGTCTAACAGAGTTTGATACTTCAGGTTACTCAGGAAGATGTGCTTTTCGTGCTCCGGTAGTGCCTGGAAGTCCAATCTGTCTTTGCTGACATCGACTTCTTCAGGGCGCCAGAAAAAAGACAGTTGTTTTTCGATCAGTTTTTCAAAAATAGGGTATTTTTGCTGATCATAACGGGACACATTAACAGACTGACCGAAAAACATCGGTTCCTGTAATTGATCATTGTGGGTTCTGTTAAACGTAGAATACGACATAGATAATTCTCGACACCAAAAAAGAGCGGGTAAATTACCCGCTAACCAAGATTAGATTTTACAAGCGCCGCCTGCACAATCATCGTCTTCAGCCTCAGGCTTCATTTCGTCCTGAGCGTCCGATGCACCGTCACGGGTGTTGTGGTAATACAGGGTTTTTACGCCCAGTTTATATGCAGTAAGCAGATCTTTGAGCAACAGCTTCATTGGTACTTTACCGCCTTCAAACTTAGTCGGATCATAGTTGGTGTTGGCAGAAATTGTTTGGTCTACAAATTTTTGCATAATACCTACCAGACCCAGATAACCATCGTTTGACGGGATATCCCATAATAGCTCGTAGTTATTCTTCAATCGCTCGTACTCAGGCACGACTTGTTTAAGGATACCATCTTTACTGGCCTTAACGCTAATGTGACCACGCGGTGGTTCAATACCATTGGTTGCGTTTGAGATCTGAGAAGAGGTCTCTGACGGCATCAGTGCAGACAAGGTTGAATTACGCATACCGTATTGCATGATGTCCTGACGCAGTGCATCCCAGTCCAGGTGCAGTGGCTCACTACAGATAGTGTCGACATCTTTTTTGTAGGTATCGATTGGCATAATGCCTTTAGCGTAAGTTGTTTCATTAAATTTAGGACATGCACCACGTTCCTGAGCCAGCTTGTTAGACGCTTTCATCAGGTAATACTGGATGGCTTCAAACGTTCTGTGCGTCAGGCCGTTGGCACTGCCATCTGAATATTTCACGCCATTCTTAGCCAGGTAGTAGGCAAAGTTAATGACACCAATACCCAGTGTACGGCGGCCCATCGTGGCATTTTTTGCCGCAGGGACAGGGTAGTCCTGGAAGTCCAGCAAGTTGTCCAGCGCACGAACAGCCAGCTCAGCAAGCTCTTCAAGTTCATCCAAGCTGCTGATGGCGCCAAGGTTAAACGCAGACAGGGTACACAGTGCAATTTCACCTTCTTCGTCATTAACATGACTCAGTGGCTTAGTCGGCAACGCAATTTCCAGACACAGGTTAGACTGGCGGATAGGCGCAACTTTGGCATCAAACGGGCTGTGCGTGTTGCAGTGGTCTACGTTTTGCAGATAGATACGGCCTGTGCTGGCACGCTCCTGCGCAAACATAGAAAACAGCTCAAGTGCTTTAATGCGTTTCTTACGGATTGACTCGTCCTGCTCGTACTGTACGTACAGGCGCTCAAACTTGTCCTGATCTTCAAAGAAGGCATCATACAGGCCTGGTACATCTGACGGACTGAATAGGGTGATGTAATCATCTTTGATCAGACGTGTGTACATGGTTTTGTTGAACTGTACACCGTAATCAAGGTGTCTTACCCGGTTTTCTTCAACACCACGGTTATTCTTCAGCACCAGCAGGTTTTCAACTTCCAGGTGCCAAAGCGGGTAAAACAGCGTTGCTGCTCCGCCACGAACGCCACCCTGAGAGCAGCTCTTTACAGCTGTCTGGAAGTGTTTATAAAAAGGAATACAACCTGTGTGGAATGCTTCGCCATTGCGAATAGGGCTGCCCAGCGCACGAATTCGACCTGCATTAACACCGATCCCGGCACGCTGACTGACGTATTTTACGATGGCAGATGAGGTGGCGTTAATTGAATCCAGGCTATCTGCCGTTTCGATTAATACACACGAGCTGAACTGGCGTGTTGGTGTACGTACGCCCGACATAATAGGCGTCGGTAACGAGATCTTGAACTGAGACACCGCATCGTAAAAACGTTTGATGTAGTCAAGGCGCGTTTCTTTTGGATAATCAGAGAACAGGCTGGCTGCAACCAGAATATACAAAAACTGTGCACTTTCGTAGATTTCGCCGGTAACGCGGTTCTGAACCAGGTATTTACCTTCCAGCTGTTTGACCGCAGCATAACTGAACGACATATCACGGTCATGATCCAGGAAGTCGTTTAGTTGCTCATATTCTTCGCGGGTATAATCGGTCAACAGACCGGCATCGTAGCGCTTGTCTTCAACCAATTTAGTAACGTGGTCGTATAGGTGAGGCGGCTCAAACTGGCCATAGGCCTTCTTACGCAAATGGAATACAGCAAGACGCGCCGCAAGATATTGGTAGTCTGGTGTATCTTTTGAGATCAGATCGGCAGCTGCTTTGATGATAGTCTCATGAATGTCTTCTGTGCGAATACCATCATAAAACTGAATGTGAGACTTAAGCTCTACCTGAGAAACCGACACATTATTCAGGCCTTCGGCAGCCCAGTTTATCACTCGATGAATTTTATCTAAATCAAGCGGCTCTTTACGGCCGTTACGTTTACTGACAGATAATTGTTGGTTCATAGCTACGCCTGTATTCCCCCGGAATGCGGTAATTGTCATCGCATATTCATAATTGCTTAGCATTTCACCACTATATATGGTGTCCGCTAGAAAGAGGATCACAAGATAGTGGGGTTATCGCCATTTTGCAATAGAACAACTTTCTGTGGATTGTGGATAACATAGGGATAATATTTTTATGTTAGTGAATACTAACCTTCTGCTATCCAACATCGCAGTAAGCAAAAAAAAATCAACTCACGTCAGTCGATTTTTCGCTTTTTTTAAGAAATTTTCGCAAACTGCGCGACTGTTTTTTTTCTGCGCAAGTTTGTTCTCAATATAGTATAAAACACAACATATAGTGGTGTTTTATTATTTAAGGCACTAAATATGAGAAAATAGCGATTCTGGGTTAGTAAGATCCAGATCCGCAGACCAGCTTTGTGCCTCTTTAAGGGATGGAATGAATCCCCATAAGGCAGCCGCTGAGCGCATACCCGCCGCTTTGGCCGCGGTAATATCGCGTGCAGCGTCCCCCACATAAATACAGTGCTCGGGATCCACGCCCAATTTCTCGGCGACGAGTAGCAAAGGTTCTGGGTGTGGTTTGGCAACGCTTAAGGTATCGCCACAGACAACGACCTCAATGTCACTCAGTGCCTCTATCTGTGCCAGCAAAGGCAGAGTCAGAAAAGTTGGCTTGTTGGTCATGATGCCCGTTTTGATCCCTTTCTGCGCAAGAGCCTCTAGTAAAGACTCAACCCCTGTAAAACAGTGTGAGTGAACCGCCAGATTCTGTGCATAGTAGTCGAGCACTTCCTGCTTGAGCGTTTCGAAGTCGAATTCACAGAGTTTATCACCAAAGCCAACTTCCAATAGCGCTTTCACACCATTTGAGATAGCGGGACTATAAACAGCAGGGGCGACTTGCGCCATGCCATGTCTTTGCAATACATCATTAAGTGCGGCGCCCAGGTCATCACGGGTATCGAGCAAGGTGCCATCGAGGTCAAAAATTACAGCCTGTGTCATGCGAGTTTCTCGAAGTGAAGGAGGTAATTCACACTGACGTCATCGCTCAGCGTAAAGGTTTTACCAAAGGGGTTGTAGTTGATCCCTGCAGCGCGTCGTACCTTCAGCCCTTCGGCTTCGGCCCAGCCAATTAAAGTAGAAGGGCGAATGAACTTATTGTGGTCATGGGTACCTGGTGGCACCATCTTAAGTACACGCTCAGCGGCAATAACGGCCAGCAAAAAGGCTTTGTGGGTCTTATTCAGAGTGGAGAAAAACACATCGGCGCCGGGCTTGGCTGCTTTTGCCACTGCGGCAACAATAGAAGCCGGGTCGGGCACATGCTCAAGCATTTCCATGCAAGTGACGACATCAAATTGTTCACTATGGTGCGCTGCGAACTCTTCGGCTGATACTTTGCGATAGTCAATTGAGACTCCGGCTTCAAGCGCGTGCAATTTGGCTACATTGAGCGGCTCCTGGCCGAGGTCAATACCGTGTGCTTTGGCACCCATTTTGGCCATGCTTTCTGTCAGAATGCCGCCGCCACAGCCCACATCCAGTACTTTTTTGTCAAATAAGCCACCACAACGGTCATTGATAAAGTCTAATCGTAACGGGTTGATGTCATGTAAAGGTTTAAATTCACCATCGCGGTCCCACCAGCGCTCGGCTATCTCTTCAAATTTGGCAATTTCACTTAAATCTACATTTTGATGTTCGGTCATAAAAAACTTCCTCGTTGAACTGAGGGCATTCTATCGGTATTGGATGAAATTTCCGAGTCATTTAGCCACTGCATTAACCCAGAAACTATGATAGTATCCCCAGTCGAACTAATAATAATTGAGCCTTTTGATGTCCATAGTGTGACACAAAAGGGAAAGACTCTGAAGGAAAGTGGTATTAAATGACTGATCTTGCCAATGAAATCCTCCCGGTCAATATCGAAGACGAATTGAAAAATTCCTACCTTGATTACGCGATGAGCGTTATCGTTGGACGTGCGTTACCGGACGTCCGGGATGGCCTGAAACCTGTACACCGTCGCGTGTTATTCGCAATGAACGAGTTGCGTAACGACTGGAACAAACCTTATAAAAAATCGGCCCGTGTTGTGGGCGACGTGATCGGTAAATACCACCCGCACGGTGACAGTGCGGTTTACGATACTATTGTTCGTATGGCACAACCGTTTTCACTGCGTTACATGCTGGTAGATGGCCAGGGTAACTTCGGTTCAGTCGATGGTGACTCGGCAGCGGCAATGCGTTATACCGAAGTGCGTATGGCAAAAATGTCTCACGAGCTGTTGGCGGACCTGGAAAAAGAAACCGTTGATTACGTGCCAAACTACGATGGCACAGAACAAATTCCTGATGTGTTACCAACAAAAGTACCTAACCTGTTGGTGAACGGTTCGTCTGGTATCGCGGTTGGTATGGCGACAAACATTCCGCCTCACAACCTGACTGAAGTGATCAACGGCTGCCTGGCTGTGATCCAAAACCCGGATATCACCATCGATGAGCTGATTGATTATATTCCGGGTCCGGATTTCCCGACCGCAGCTATCATTAATGGCAAAAAAGGCATCGAGCAGGCCTATAAAACCGGCCGTGGTAAAGTTTATATTCGTGCCCGCGCTGAAATCGAAACTGATGAGAAAACCGGTAAAGAAACCATCATCGTCAATGAAATCCCATACCAGGTTAACAAAGCGCGTTTGATTGAGAAAATCGCCGAGCTGGTTAAAGACAAAAAGGTAGAAGGGATCAGCGCACTGCGTGACGAATCTGACAAAGACGGTATGCGTATCGTTATTGAGATCAAACGTGGTGAAGTGGGCGAAGTTGTTCTGAACAACCTGTATGCCCAAACTCAGCTACAAACTGTGTTTGGTATCAACATGGTTGCGCTGGATAACAATCAGCCTAAGTGTTTCAACCTTAAAGAAATGCTCGAAGCCTTTATCGTTCACCGCCGTGAAGTGGTAACGCGTCGCACTGTTTATGACTTGCGTAAAGCACGTGACCGTGCGCACACGCTTGAAGGTCTGGCGATTGCGCTGGCGAATATCGACCCAATTATCGAGCTTATCCGTAAGTCACCGACACCGGCAGAAGCCAAAGCTGCACTGACAGCGCGCCCTTGGGAGCTGGGTTCAGTACGCTCTATGCTGGAGCGTGCTGGCGAAGAGAATGTGGCGCGCCCAGACTGGCTTGATGCTGAGCTGGGGATCCGTGATGGTCAGTACTACCTGTCAGAGCAACAGGCTCAGGCGATTCTTGATTTACGCTTACACAAGCTAACAGGTCTTGAGCATGAAAAGATCCTGGGCGAATATCAGGAGCTACTGGATTTAATCGCAGAGCTGTTGTTGATTTTGTCTTCACCTGATCGTCTGATGGAAGTGATCCGTGACGAGCTGGCGGAAATTAAAGAAAACTATGGCGATGAGCGTCGTACTGAGATTTCTGCAGCGGCGCACGACATTAGCCTGGAAGATCTGATCAACGAAGAAGATGTGGTCGTGACCCTGTCTCACGAAGGCTATGTGAAATATCAGCCTCTGTCTGATTACGAAGCGCAGCGCCGCGGTGGTAAAGGTAAAGCCGCAACTAAGATGAAGGATGAAGACTTCATTGAGCGTCTGCTGGTAGCCAACACCCACGATACAATTTTGTGCTTCTCGACCTCGGGTCGTCTTTACTGGTTGAAAGTGTACCAGTTGCCACTGGCTTCACGTGCCGCGCGTGGTAAGCCGATTGTTAACTTACTGCCGCTGGAAGCGGATGAGCGTATCACCACGATATTGCCGGTTAAGCAATATGAAGACGATAAATTTGTCCTGATGGCCACGGCCAATGGTGTGGTGAAGAAGACGCCATTAACTGCATACAGCCGCCAGCGTGCAAGCGGTATTATTGCCATCAACCTCAATGATGGTGATAGCCTGATCGGTGCGGATATCACAGATGGCACTAACGACATTATGCTGTTTACCGACCACGGTAAAGTTGTGCGCTTTAACGAGAAGCTGCGCGACTCCGACACTGGCGAAGTGAAGATTGACCCCCAAACGGGTGAAGAAATGCTGGCATTGCGTCCAATGGGTCGCACTGCGACCGGTGTACGCGGTATTAAGATGCCGGATGACGTTAAAGTGGTTTCACTGATTGTCCCTAAGAACGATGGTGCGATTCTGACTGTTACCGAAAATGGTTATGGTAAGCGTACGCCGCTTGAAGAGTACCCAGCTAAGAGCCGTGCAACGCAAGGGGTGGTTTCAATTAAGGTCACTGAACGTAACGGCCGTGTAGTAGGTGCTGTTCAGGTTCAGGACAACGATGAGATCATGCTGATTTCGAACCGAGGCACACTGGTACGTACCCGAGTGAACGAAGTATCGACCGTTGGGCGTAATACTCAGGGCGTTATTCTGATCAGAACGGTTGACGACGAGCAGGTAGTTGGTTTACAACGTATCGAAGAGATCGAAATCGACGACACCCTGGAAGGGGAAGCAGAGCTTGTTGAAACGCCTGACACTGATGAGCAGGCACCGGAGTAATCTGGTTCAAGACAAAAAAGCGGCTTAGGCCGCTTTTTTATTATTTCGACACACATCATTTGAGCGTATGGGCATCACACCCTGTGCGTTCACAAAAATAATTAAGCACACTGCCTGTGGCAGTATAAAAACTGGAATGAGGAAACTATGCGCGTTTATAACTTTTGTGCGGGCCCGGCGATGTTGCCACCTGCTGTTATGAAAAAAGCTCAACAAGAATTTACTAACTGGCAAAATCTGGGGGTCTCTGTGATGGAGATCAGCCACCGTTCGGCACCGTTTTTAGAACTGGCGCGTGAATGCGAAGCAAGCCTGCGTCGTCTGATGAATATTTCGGATGAATTCGAGGTGCTGTTTATGCACGGTGGTGGTCGCGGCCATTTTGCAGCGGTCCCCCTTAACCTGCACCAGGACGATGCACCTGGGGTATATATCGAAAATGGGATCTGGTCTTGTGGTGCGACCAAAGAAGGTCAAAAGTTCACTCAGGTTGAGTCTATCGATATTCGCTGTGATCAGGATGGCGTGTTCGACGTATTACCTGTTTCTCAGTGGGCACTACCTGACAACGCCGCATACATTCATTACTGCCCGAATGAAACCATCGACGGGATTGAGTTATTTGAGGTGCCAAAGCATCCGACGGCGCCAATCGTCGCGGATATGTCGTCCAACATTCTGTCACGTGAGATGAACGTAGATGATTTTGATTTGATTTACGCTGGTGCTCAGAAAAACATTGGTCCGTCGGGTTTAAGCATAGCGATTGTGCGCAAAACGCTGCTTGAGCGTAAAGGTTTACCGAGACCGGCTATTTTAGATTACGCAATCGAAGCGCAACAGCAAAGCATGTACAACACGCCACCGACGTTTGCCTGGTACCTGGCCGCCGAGGTATTCAAATACCTGGAGTCCATTGGCGGCGTTAAGGCGATGGAAGCACACAATAAAGAAAAAGCCGCGCTGCTGTACGATTACATCGATAGTTCTTCTTTCTACCTTAATAAGGTAGCCAAGCATTGTCGTTCACTGATGAATGTCCCATTTTGGTTGCACGATGAGTCTTTGAATGAGCAATTTCTGGCACAGGCGCAGGAGCATGGCCTGATAGCACTGGAAGGTCACCGTTTCGTTGGCGGTATGCGTGCGAGCATTTACAACGCGATGCCCATTGAAGGCATCAAAGCACTGATCGCATTTATGGAAAAATTTGCGCAGGAGAATAGCTAATGGAACAACTGAGGTTAAACGCCATAGAAAAAGTTAATGGCAGTGTTACCTTGCCAGGCTCAAAGAGCTTGTCAAACAGAGTGCTACTGCTGGCTGCGTTGTGTGACGGCGTTACACAAGTGAATAATCTGCTCGACAGTGATGATATTCATCACATGCTTCAGGCACTTGCACAGATGGGTGTAGAAGTAGAGCTCAATGAAGATAAAACCTCAGCTCGCGTTTATGGACAAGGCGGGCATTTCAAAACGCCTTCAGAAGCCTTATTTTTGGGCAATGCCGGTACCGCGTTCAGGCCGCTGACAGCTGTGTTAGCAGCCAGTCAGGGCCAATTTACGCTGATCGGCGAGCCACGTATGGAAGAGCGACCCATCGGCCATTTGGTGGATGCCTTACATGCGCTGGGGGCGGATATCCAATATTTGAAGAATAAAGACTACCCTCCGCTACAGATCAATGGCCATGCAATTGAAGGGGGTGAAGTTGAAATTGATGGCAGCATATCAAGTCAGTTTCTGACGGCATTACTGATGGCTGCTCCTTTGTTTGTCAAAGACACCACAATAAGGATAAAAGGGGAGCTGGTTTCAAAACCCTATATTGATATTACATTGGGCGTGATGGCACAGTTTGGTGTCACAGTCAGCCATGATAATTATCAGGTGTTTCATGTTAAAGGTCAGCAAGGTTATACCTCTCCCGGCACCATTATGGTAGAAGGGGATGCATCCTCTGCTTCTTACTTTATTGCCGCCGCTGCCATCGCAGGTGGTGAGATAGAAATCAATGGTGTTGGACGCAAGAGCGTGCAGGGTGACATTGGTTTTGCCAGGGTGATGGAGCAGGTGGGCGCTGTGATTGATTGGCATGATGAAAAGCTGGTTGTCCGCAAAGGCGAGCTGAATGGAGTCGACATTGACGCAAACGCCATACCGGATGCTGCCATGACGCTGGCAACTGTGGCTTTGTTTGCCACAGGCAAAACCGCTATTCGTAATATTTATAACTGGCGCGTTAAAGAAACCGATCGCCTGTATGCTATGGCAACTGAACTCAGGAAAGTCGGTGCTGAAGTCACTGAAGGGCACGATTTCATCGAAATCACGCCACCGGAGACGTTTAATTTGGCACAGATAGATACCTACAATGACCACCGTATCGCCATGTGTTTTTCCATGGTTGCCGTTGGTGGTGTCGATGTGATCATCAATGACCCTGGCTGTACGGCGAAAACTTTCCCGACTTATTTTGAGGTGTTATCTTCAGTAAGTCAGTAATACCTGTCCGGTTATATCTGTTGTCCTGAACACACAAGTTTAACCGGCTTTGGGCAGTCAGCTTCAATTATTGACTGCCTGCCTGGCCCCATATTCCCGCCAATGCGCTGTCGTAAATTTAAAATCAAACAAAAAGTTACATGTCAATAAGGATCTATTCAGCAAACTTGCGTATAATACCGGCGTTAATTTTTGGTGTGCATTTCGGGAGGTTTAAATGCAGGCTGTCATGCCAGTAATCACCGTGGACGGTCCAAGCGGCTCGGGTAAAGGAACGGTTTGTCGTTTGTTAGCTGAGAAGCTCGATTGGGACGTTTTGGATAGTGGCGCTATTTATCGCGTATTGTCTTTGGCCGCTATTCATCATCATATTGCACTCGATAACGAAGAGGGCTTAGTGCCGCTTGCCGCGAATTTGGACGTTCAGTTTCCAATTGATGGCGTTACAAAAAAAATTAAAGTGATCCTTGAAGGTGAAGATGTAACACATACGATCCGCAATGAAGAAGTGGGCGCAGCAGCGTCTAAAATTGCTGCGTTACCTCGGGTTCGTGAAGCGCTACTGCGTCGTCAAAGAGCGTTTCGAAGTGAGAATGGTCTGATTGCCGATGGTAGAGATATGGGGACGGTCGTTTTTCCCAAAGCGGAGTTGAAAATTTATTTAACTGCCAGCGCACAAGAGCGTGCAAAGCGTCGCTATCTGGAGTTGAAGGATAAAGGCCTGGATGTTACACTAGATGGTCTTTTAAGCGAGATTGAAGCTCGTGATGATCGCGATATGAACCGCAAAGTCGCGCCTTTGGTGCCAGCGGACGATGCTATCGTGGTCGATACAACAGAATTAAATGCAGAACAAGTGTTTACGAAAGTCATCACTTTGGTTCAAGAGGCGATTGCCGCAGGCAAGTTGCCCGCATCAAGCTAGATTTTTTACTGCGTTGGCAGGAAGCTGACGTTATATTAACCACCCCATGCAGCATGGTTGCTAATTGGAATGTTTATTTATGAGACGTATTTAGTATGTCAGAAAATTTTGCGCAGTTATTTGAAGAAAGCCTAAAGGGTTTTGAAGCAGAGCAAGGCTCTATCGTAAAAGGTACAGTTATCTCAATCGAGAACAACATCGTTCTTGTTGATGCTGGCCTTAAGTCTGAAAGTGCAATCCCTGCAGAGCAATTCAAAAATGCTGCTGGTGAACTAGAAGTTGCTGTTGGCGACGAAGTAGATGTTGCACTAGACGCTATCGAAGATGGTTTCGGTGAAACTATCCTTTCTCGTGAGAAAGCGAAGCGTCACGAAGCTTGGATCCGCCTTGAGAAAGCTTGTGAAGAACAAGAAACTGTTGTTGGTGTCATCAACGGTAAAGTTAAAGGTGGTTTCACAGTTGAAGTTGATTCAATCCGTGCATTCCTACCTGGTTCACTTGTTGACGTTCGTCCAGTACGTGACACAACACACCTTGAAGGTAAAGAGCTTGAATTCAAAGTAATCAAGCTTGACCAGAAGCGTAACAACGTTGTTGTTTCTCGTCGTGCTGTTATCGAGTCTGAAAACTCACAAGAGCGTGAAGAGCTGCTGGCTAACCTTGTTGAAGGTCAAGAAGTTAAAGGTATCGTTAAGAACCTGACAGACTACGGTGCGTTCGTAGATCTGGGCGGTGTTGACGGCCTACTTCACATCACTGACATGGCTTGGAAGCGCGTTAAGCACCCAAGCGAAATCGTAAATGTTGGTGACGAGATCGCAGTTAAAGTACTTAAGTTCGACAAAGAGAAGACACGTGTTTCTCTAGGTCTTAAGCAACTTGGCGAAGATCCTTGGGCAGCTATCGCTGGTCGTTACCCAGAAGGCGCTAAGCTAACTGGTCGTGTTACTAACCTAACTGACTACGGTTGTTTCGTTGAAATCGAAGAAGGCGTAGAAGGTCTGGTACACGTATCTGAAATGGACTGGACTAACAAGAACATCCACCCTTCAAAAGTTGTTTCACTAGGTGACACTGTTGAAGTTATGGTTCTTGAAATCGACGAAGAGCGTCGTCGTATTTCTCTTGGTCTTAAGCAGTGTAAAGCTAACCCTTGGCAGGAATTTGCTCGTCTACAGAACAAAGGCGATCAAGTTACTGGTAAGATCAAGTCTATCACTGATTTCGGTATCTTCATCGGTCTTGACGGTGGTATCGACGGTCTTGTACACCTGTCTGACATTTCTTGGAACACGCCTGGCGAAGAAGCTGTACGTGAATACAAGAAAGGCGACGAGATCTCTGCAATCGTTCTTCAGGTTGACCCAGAGCGTGAGCGTATCTCACTAGGCGTTAAGCAAATCGAAGCTGATCCTTTCAATAACTACCTAGACGCAAACAAAAAAGGTGCTATTGTTAAAGGTAAAGTGACAGACGTTGACGCGAAAGGCGCAACTGTTGAGCTTATCGAAGGCGTTGAAGGCTACATCCGTGTTGCTGACATCGCACAAGAGCGCATCGAAGACGCAACTAGCGTTGTTTCTGCAGGCGACGAAATTGAAGCTAAATTTGTAGGTGTTGATCGTAAGAACCGTACTATCAGCCTATCTGTTAAAGCTATCTTCGAAGCTGAAGAGAAAGAAGCGCTTGAGAAGCTGAAGAAAGAAGAGCCAGCATTTGAAAATGCAATGGCTGCGGCTTTCAAAAACGCTCAAAAAGACTAATATTCAGTCTTGAATAGAAGGGCACTTTTGCCCTTCTTTTTTATCTAAAGGAAACGCTATGACAAAGTCAGAACTAATCGAAAAACTTGCTGAGCAACATATTCACGTTCCAGTCAAAGACGTTGAAAATGCGGTAAAAGAGATTTTAGAGCAAATGGCAGGGTCACTTTCAAGCTCGGATCGCATCGAAATCCGCGGCTTTGGCAGCTTTTCACTCCACTATCGTTCACCCCGTACGGGCCGTAACCCTAAAACTGGTGAAACGGTTGAGCTGGATGGAAAGTACGTACCTCATTTTAAGCCTGGTAAAGAGCTTCGCGATCGCGTCAATGCCAGTCTAGAAAGCTGATTATAGAGGTAAAGCTTGATCCAGGTAGTTAGAAAAGGACTCTTTTTGATACTGGTGGTAATCGCTTTTGTGCTGGGAACACAAAACCCAGCGTTGGTAAAAGTCGACTATATCATTGCCAGTTCAGAAGTGCCGTTGGCCAGCTTAATGAGCCTATGTGTGGTATTTGGTTTGGTATTAGGGTTGTTGTTGGGCATTGGCAAAATAACGCAGTTAAAAAGGCAAATTCGCCAGCAGCAGAGAGTTAATCAATCGACACAGCGCACAGCCGTAAATGATTGAACTACTTTTCCTATTGCTTCCAGTCGCAGCCGCCTATGGCTATGTTATGGGAAAAAATAGCGCCAAGAATCAAGCCCATGAACAAAACCGAAAAATTACCTCGGAGTACAGCAAAGGATTAAAGTTTCTTTTAGATAGAGAAGAAGATCAGGGCCTTGAGCACCTGATAAAATTATTAGAGGTTAGTGCTGATTCTGTCGAGCACTACCTCATACTCGCCACCTTATTCCGCAAAAGAGGTGAGCTCGACCGAGCCATCCGTATTCATGAATTACTTCTAAAACAGCCCAGCCTGGACATTCAGGTCATTCAGTCTTGTAAACTGGCACTCGCAGAAGATTACATTATGGCTGGTTTACTAGACAGCGCTGAAGAACACCTGGTCGAGCTGGTTAAGGCTGACTATGAAGAGGCCTTGATCCCTATTATTCAGCTGTATTCGCAAACCCGGGAGTGGCAAAAAGGCGTGAGCATGTACGAAAGCCACGCAGAACTCTTTACCGAACAAGTTTACTGCGCCGCCATTGCTAATTTTTACTGTGAAGCCGCGCTGGAGTATCAGGCTTCAGAAAATCAAAGTACAGATCATTTCACCGATTACCTAGAGCGTGCGCTTAAGCTGCCCAAAACGACGATCAGGCCCCTCTATGAATTAGGGCATGATGCGCTTGGTAAAGAAGATAACGTGAAAGCCATTTATTACTGGCGTAAATTGGTATCTCAGTTTCCGTGTGCCATCCCGCTTGTACTGCAAGATCTGCAGGTGTGTTACCAGCGCCTTAATATCGAGCATGAGTTTCATGCGCTGGTCAATGACTTGCTAAAAACCAGTGGTGTACTGGTAAAAATAAAACACTGCGAGGGGCTGGTTGAAGCGGGGCATACTCAGCAGGCGGTTGCTTACCTTACTGACAGCCTGAAACGTGAGCCTTCTATTCGGGGATTCAGTTTTCTGCTCAAGCTACTGGCCACTAAGCAGGATAAGTTTCAGTCCGTATTAAATGAAGTAGACAACCTGGTATCTGCTTATGTTGCAACTAAGCCAGATTACCAGTGTCGAAATTGTGGCTTTACCAGCCACAAACTCTATTGGTTATGTCCCTCCTGTAAGTCTTGGGAATCAATTTTGCCAAGTCAGGGTGTGGACGGGTATTAAAATATCGACATTTTACAAGGCGAAATAGGTCAACTATGTCAAACACTGAAATAAAAAAGGTGCTAATCGCACTGGATTACGACAATGAAGCTGCTGCGCTGGCGTTTGTATCCCAGCTTTCTCCGAATGAATGTCGACTCAAGGTCGGAAAGGAAATGTTCACCTACTTTGGCCCTCAGTTTGTCTCTAAGCTGATTGATAAAGGGTTTGATGTATTCCTAGATTTAAAGTTTCACGACATTCCAAACACAGTTGCAAAGGCAGTCACAGCTGCGGCTGAGTTGGGTGTATGGATGGTCAACGTGCACGCCAGTGGCGGCACTGAGATGATGAGCAAAGCTAAGCAGGCACTTGAAGCGTACGGTGATAAAGCTCCGTTGTTGATTGCGGTTACAGTTTTGACCAGTATGGATCAGGCACAGCTCAGCAAGCTGGGCGTAGACAAAACACCGCAAGAACAGGTGCTTTACTTAGCAAAGCTGGCAAAAGAGTCCGGGCTGGATGGTGTTGTATGCTCTGCTCAGGAAGCACAATACCTTAAAGCTGAGTTAGGCGACGACTTTTGTTTGGTCACACCGGGGATCCGTCCTGCCGGGAGTGATGCCGGAGATCAGAAGCGTATCATGACGCCAGAGCTGGCAATAAAGTCGGGTAGTGACTATCTGGTAGTTGGCAGACCTATCACTCAGGCTGTCGATCCTGTTCAGGCCCTGAGCGCCATCAACGAGTCAATTAAAGGTCTTTAAACCTAAACCGAACACCACTTTTCAGACCGGCTAACTTCAGGTAGCTGGTCTTGTTGTGCTAACCCATTGGGTTAGGGCGACTATCGCACTTCCTATCTTATATTAATATCACTTAATATCACTTCAATTTATATGTCGATGCTTCAGCGATAGCAAGGCGCCTGAGCGGTGTTATTGAGTATATGTTATCGCTTCTAAAGCACGCGCTGAATAGGCAAATTGCTATCAACCCTGAGCCCACATTGAGCTGGTTATTCAATAAAGATTAGAAAAAACGACCCAATATCTATTAGCCTGCTACACTAATATTGTTACAGGAAGTTTATATTATTGTTATTTCAATCAAGGAGCAGATATGGACCAACAACAAGTGGCCAGCATAGTGCATGGCCTGGCTAATGGCATTGACCCCATCACTGGAGAGATCCTGCCCGCACACTCGCCCTATAACCACCCTGATGTGATCAGGGCGCTTTTCCAGTCGTTACAGTGGCAGCCGAAAGCGAAAAAAGTAAAGAAAACCCAGGCGCAAAAGCAGCAGGAAAATCTCGAGAAAGGATTGCCTAAAAATTATGGTTTACCCTGGTCGGACACAGATATAGCGCAGGTTATAGAACTGTATAAAGGCAATACAGAGATTGACAGGATAGCAGGGGAGCTCGCTCGAAAGCCCGGTTCAATTATTGCCGTTTTAAACAAGCAAGGGGTCATCGACGATATACAGGCCCAGCAACTTAACCAGCAGTACAGATATCAGGCGCAGCGCTGAGCCATTAATTTACTGCCGTTAGCAGCATATTCGCCCTAATTAGATTATTCTTATTTTGTCCTCAATTGCGTGCTAGTTTGAACGCGATTGAGGATACAGGGTCTTCAATATGCAGTAATCAATATCAGGAGTGCAACCATGGATAAGTTTTTAACCGCGGCGATCGACGAAGCGAAAAAGGGGCTTGATGAAGGCGGGATCCCGATTGGATCTGTACTGGTCCACAAAGGAGAAATAATCGGCCGTGGGCATAACCAGAGAGTTCAGAAAGGCAGCACAGTGCTACATGGTGAAATGGATGCTTTGGAAAATGCAGGCCGTTTGAGTGCTGCGGTATATAAAGAGTGTATATTATATACCACATTGTCGCCTTGCCCAATGTGCTCAGGAACTGTCATGCTTTACGGTATACCGAAAGTAGTGATAGGGGAAAACAAAAACTTTATGGGCAATGAAGCGTTACTTCGTGAACATGGCGTAGAGTTAGATGTCCGCCAGGATCCTGAGTGCATCACGATGATGGATGAGTTTATCAAATCTCGCCCCGATCTGTGGAATGAGGACATTGGCGAGTAGGCTTGTACATACCTCTATTGTTTTGCCCTCAAGGGGTAGCCATTATTGTTGAGCTGAGCTGAGCTGAGCTGAGCTGAGATGTCGACGGCTATAACTTGGTGCTCAGTAATTAAAATAGGAACTTGGCCCTGGAATTATTCGCTCTACGGTTGTTTTGTGACCTGATTGTTTGTTAGGCTAAAGCTTAGCAGTCTCGGAACACAATTATAAGAAGAATAGTCATGGGCAATCTATTTTTAAAAGAGCGGGAGAATTGGTGGACCTGGATTGTCTGGGGTGTATTAGGATGTATTTCAACGGGTGTTATACTGTCGCATATCAGTGAGGCTTGGTTAGCACTCGTATCACCAGCGTGTTTCTTACTCGTGTTAACTAGCTGGATGAATTACAGTCGACGGTTTGATTTTAGCCGGGCGTTTAAAGTACTCAGTTGCGTTGCCGTCATGTCTGTTATCCCAGTATTGTTAGAGCATCTTTACCCAGCGATGGACCCTAAGCAGGGGATCATTGATATGGCGTTGGTGGTTGTGGTGTGCATCGTGCTGAGCATCATTGGAGCCTGGGTTGCAAGAAGACCCAAACAGTATTACTAGTGTTGCGCTAATATGTGAGCACAGAGTCGTTTAAAGTTTGTCCACTCAGGTAAAGAGTTTTGCAAAAAACTGAATTAGGGCTTTACTTTCTTTCCTCGTCACCATAAAATGCGCGCCAACAACGGAGAGATGGCTGAGTGGTTGAAAGCACCGGTCTTGAAAACCGGCATACGTTAATAGCGTATCTAGGGTTCAAATCCCTATCTCTCCGCCACCTCATTCCCAAAACCGCCTATACGGCGGTTTTTTTCGTTCGGAGGCAGTGATGACTAAGCAAGTTGTTATTCATAGTTCGTTATGGGTGATTTTCAGTTTCTTTTATTTGAGTGGCCTGCAAGCTGCTTTGGTATTGGCAATTGACGGGCAGGCGTATCCCAGTATCGGTATCACCTTGCTCTACACTTTCATATTCAACTTGCTTGTCGGACACATCATCACTAAGTACGAAAAGCTATTTCCTATGGTAGCCAGTGTTGTCATTGCTATGTTTGGCGTCGTTGGCTTCGGCTGTTATTTTACTGAGCGCCTGGCAGGGTACAGTAACGAATTAATCATAGGTTTGACGCTCAGTTTGCCGTTTGCCACTTTCATCGTCAGAGAGTTCAAACAGAAAAGTTACAGCAAAACGCAATAGGCGCAAGCCACTCACAAGATTCGCGGGCAGCCAGGCTGCCTGCACACTTCCGCCAAACCTGCTGTTTCTATAAAGTTATCCGCCTCCCTGTTAGTCATCTGTGTGCTGTGATACACTGCCGCTTCTTTTAAACTGATAAATAAGTGGATCTAATATGTCAGATTTATTCAACACAGATGCTGAAAAGGCAAGTTATGGTATTGGTTTGCAAATGGGTGAGCAGCTTAAGTCTAACCCGTTTGAAGGTTTGAACCTGAACTCGGTATTTGAAGGTATGAAAGATGCCTACGCCGGTGAAGCATTCCGTGTCGAGATCCCTGAGATCCAGGCTGCATTCGAAAAAATCAATGCAGAAATTCAACAGCGTCGTGAAGAAGAAGCTAAAGTACTGGCTGCTGAAGGCACTGCATTCCTGGAAGAAAATGCCAAGCGCGCTGAAATCACAGTAACTGAGTCTGGTCTGCAGTACGAAGTGATCGAAACAGGTGAAGGCGACAAACCTGCAGCAGATTCAACTGTTCGTGTTCATTACCACGGTACTCTGATCAACGGTAACGTATTCGACAGCTCTTACGAGCGTGGTCAGCCTGCCGAATTCCCAGTAAATGGCGTTATCAAAGGCTGGACTGAAGCACTACAGCTTATGCCAGCTGGCTCTAAATGGCGTCTGTATGTACCACATGACCTTGCCTACGGTGAGCGTGGTGCTGGTGCATCAATCGCACCTTTCTCAACATTGATCTTCGATGTTGAGCTGTTAGAAGTACTATAATCTAACACCAGAGGCCGTTTAACGTAAGCGGCCTTTACTTTTATCCCTTCAGTGCTTCGCTATTCTTCTCCATTATTATAAATCTTCAATTTTAAATTTTTTGTTAACGTGATATTTGTTGTGTTTAATATTTATACAACATGGAGCGCGTTATGTTTAAGAAAATCTGTCTTACTTTAGCGGTGGCTATATCCGGCCTGTCAATGCAGTCTGCGTGGGCACAAGAGGCTTTCTGTCCACGAGTTGAAGGCTTTTATTCTACCTGGGATCACCCCGCGGGTGGTCAACTGGATGTTCAGGAGCTGGCTACCGATAAACTCACACATATTATTGTGGCATTCGCCTATCCTAATGCTGATGGCACCCTAAACACGCTTGAAGCTGATCGCTATATTGATGACATTGTAGCACACGCCCATGCCAATAACACAGGCGTCATGATCTCAGTAGGCGGTGCCAGCGTCGACTTTCTGTCTATGGATGAGCAGGCACGGGCCAACCTGGTAAAAAGCCTGGTTGCTTATGCAGAGCTACACAAGTTAGACGGTATTGATGTCGACTGGGAAGACTGGAGCACATACAACCAGCCAAACCCTGTTGAGAGTGGCTACCTATTGGATCTGGTTAAAGACTTGAGAGCTGCATTACCTGCGTACCTGGAGGTGAGTGTTGATGTCCAGGCCGGTGGCTGGTCGGGGATCAATTTCCATCCAGACTTAGATGAGCATGCCGATTACATACGCTTCATGGCTTATGACTATACCGGTGGCTGGGGTGGCTCACCGAAAAACCATCATGCCGCCTGGTCTTACATCCACGATGGCTTGGTTAATCCCGCCCAATGGAGCCAGAGCATGATCACTAAGTATGACGTGAGCAAAACCAGCTTAGGTATTCCTTTTTACAATAAGTCCTTCCCAGACGGGGTGAGTGGTCCTGTTATGACTTATACGGCGCGAGACATTGTCGAAACCTTTGTTGACGGACTCGGCGTAGATTACAACGCGGGTTATTATGAGCTGGATAACTACCTGCATTTTTGGGAGACTCCGGAGCTGGTGCGTACCAAGTCACAGTTTGTTGCCGACAATGGTTATCCGGGCATTTTTATCTGGGAGCTGCATCAGGATGCGCGCGGTGAGAATAAGTTGCTGGATGCCATTGGGGAAGTTCTACCTAAATGCCAGCCTTGCGCCGAGTCCTGGCAAGCTTACCCGAGTGTGTATCACACAGGGGACGTCGTGAGCTTTGCTGGAAAAAACTGGCGGGTTAATGGGGGGCCTTTGCATGGGGTTGCACCTATGACCGCAGGGCATGCGCACAGATACACCGAATTGGGCGCGTGCCAGAATTACGTCGCTGATCAATAAGCCTGCCAGGCATAAAAAAAGCCCCAAAACGGGGCTTTTCAAAACTAAACTATATTAGATTAGTAAGTTGCACTACCTTTGGTGCGCGGGAAGGCGATAACGTCACGGACGTTGCCCATACCGGTTACATAAGCAACCAGGCGCTCAAAGCCCAGACCGAAGCCTGAGTGTGGCACTGTGCCGTATTTACGCAGGTCGCGGTACCAGCTGTAGTCTTCTTTATCCAGCCCCATTTCTTCCAGACGCTTATCAAGCACATCCAGACGCTCTTCACGCTGAGAGCCACCGATGATCTCACCAATGCCCGGTGCAACAACGTCCATTGCGGCAACGGTTTTACCGTCTTCGTTCTGGCGCATGTAGAAAGCTTTGATGTCACGCGGGTAGTTTTTGATAACAACCGGCGCATTAAAGTGCTCTTCTGCCAGGTAACGCTCGTGCTCTGATTGCAGATCTACGCCCCAGTCAACCGGGAATTCAAACTTCTTACCACAGTTTTTCAGGATCTCGATCGCATCGGTATAATCAACCTGTGCGAAGTCTTTGTCGATAAAGGACTCAAGACGTGTGATTGCCTGTTTTTCGATGCGTTGTGCAAAGAACTCCATGTCGTCACGGCGCTCTTCCAATACAGCTTTAAAGGCATATTTCAGCATGTCTTCGGCAAGGGCCGCAATATCGTCCAGATCAGCAAACGCAACTTCCGGCTCAACCATCCAGAACTCCGCTAGGTGACGCGAGGTATTCGAGTTTTCAGCGCGGAATGTTGGGCCAAACGTATAGATTTTTGACATGGCGCTGGCATACGTTTCGCCGTTCAGCTGACCAGATACGGTCAGAAAAGCTTCTTTGCCAAAAAAGTCTTCGCTGTAATCAATGTCGCCCTTGTCTGTGCGCGGCAGGTTTTGCATATCTAATGTAGAAACACGAAACATTTCGCCCGCACCTTCACAGTCACTTGCTGTGATGATAGGGGTGCTGATCCACATATAGCCTCTTTCGTGGAAGAAACGGTGGATAGCTTGCGACAAACAGTTACGAACGCGAGTAACCGCGCCAATAACGTTCGTGCGTGGACGCAGGTGTGCATGCTCACGCAGATATTCGATGCTGTGACGCTTTGCTGCCATCGGGTAGGTATCCGGATTCTCAACCCAGCCCAGTACTTCTACTTTGTTAGCCTGAATTTCAAAAGCCTGGCCCTGACCTTCAGAGGCTACCAGAACACCAGTCACGGCCACAGAGCAGCCAGCGGTAAGACGAGTCACTTCTTCATAATTATTAAGCGAATTAGGGACTACGGCTTGAATAGGATCGAAACAAGAACCGTCATGGACGGCTAGGAATGAAATACCCGCTTTTGAATCGCGTCGTGTACGGATCCAGCCTTTTACAGTAACCTGGCTGTCTACCGCAACGGTGCCTGCTAGTAGCTCCGTTATCGCTGTGTGGCTCATCTTTACTCCAAAATGATTATTTATAATTAGTCTGTTGCGTGTGTTGTTTAACTCACTGCCATGACCACGCTTTTTGCGCAGTCAGCTATGTCGTATCTTACCTGCGATAGACGCATAAAAAAACCATCAAATGCGGGTGCAGGGTAATTTCTTTGGGCTTTTTTGCACTTGGCCGCGGTCAGTGCAAAACTATTGACTGATATTTGCCCAATATGACGTTATGTTGTGGAAAAGTGCGACCAGGTTGAAGGGCAGGCACTAAAAAAGCGCGCCCATTTGCCTGATGAATTACTTAAATGCAAAATTTATGGCATTATATCTGCCTACTACTAAGAAAAACTGGATATAAGTCGTTCAATAGATGAAACAGGCATTTATATTACGGGGATTACCTGGCTCTGGGAAAACACATTACGCTTACGCACTGGCAGACGAGCTGGTCGCAGGTGACGAAACGCAATTCATCATTTGCTCTACCGATGATTACTTTCATAATGAGCAGGGCGAATATCATTTTGAAAAGTTCAGACTGCCGGAATACCATAATCTGAACCTGGCACGCTTTATCAATGCGCTGGCTGAGGGGATCCCGCTGGTGATAGCTGATAACACCAATATCAAGCGCTGGGAGTTTGTTGCATACACCAGTGCAGCACAGGCGATGGGGTATCAGGTCAAAGAAGTGATAGTCGGCGAAGTGAAAGATAAGTCAATGCAGCACTTATATGCCAAACGTAACACGCATGGTGTGGCACTGAGAACCATCAGTAAAATGGCCTATATGTTTGAGTGGTAGTTGCAATAAGCGATTATCTGAAAAGAAAAAGCCGACAATGTTGTCGGCTTTCTTGTAACTTGAACCTTTACATGGCTTCGTATTCGTCCTGCCAGAAGAATTTTTCCTCGCCAAATGCTGGCTTAAGGCCATCCAGCCAGGTCGCTTCTTCATCATATTTGGCAAAGAAAGGTCTTTGCACCCAATCCGGGTTACGGGCCTGAATAAAGCGTAATACAAACACTTTTTCGCCGTTGATTTCTGTCACACCAGAGACTTCAACCTTACCCGGTCCGGCACTCATGGAAGGTCCACGTACTGTGCGGCTCACACCCGATACCTCTTTATAGGCATCGCGAAAGATTTCCCAGGTCTTGTAAAGCGGCAATTCAAAGTAACGCTTTGCACCTGTATCACGCTCAATGAACATGTAATAAGGGATCATGCCCATTTGTGTTTGCTCTTTCCACATCTCAGACCACATTTTAGGGTCGGTGTTGAGGTGGTTAAGCAAAGGCGCCTGAGTACGGATCTGTACACCAGTCTTGCGCAGCAATTTAATCGCTTCTTTGGCAATGTCAGTGCGTAGCTCTTGCTTGTGATTAACGTGCGCCATAATAGACACGTGCTTACCGGCGTCGACCAGCTCTTTTAGCAGGGCTAACAAGTCTTGCGCATCCGGATCGGTCACATAACGGAATGGCCAGAAAGTCAGAGACTTAGTACCGATACGAATAGTACGAATATGATCAAAGCGCGGCTCTTTCAGTGCTTCCAGGTATTTACGTAGCTTAACAGTACGCATAACCATAGGATCACCGCCTGTCATAAGCAGATCGGTCACTTCTGTGTGCTCTTCCAGATAGCTGTGTAGCAGATCTTCATCATTGTTGTTAAAGCGGGTTGCTTTACCAACGAATTGAGCCCAGCGGAAACAGAAAGTACAGTAAGAGTGACAGTACTGGCCCTGTGCCGGGAAGAACAGCACGGTTTCTTTGTATTTGTGCTGAATACCTTCAACGCGCTCACCGTCAAAGGTGGGGACGTTTTTGTCCATCTGACCGGCTGGATGCGGATTAAGCTTTTGTCTTAGCTTTGTCGATAGCTCAAAAACTTCTTCTGGCGTGTGCTCACGTTTAAGCAGTGCGGCCATTTCTTCGTACGACTCATCGTCCAGCATGCCACGCTGTGGGAAAGTAAGCTGAAAAACGGGGTCGTTAGGTACTTTGTCCCAGTCAATCAGTTCATCAATAACATAGTTGTTCACGCGGAAAGGGAAAACGTTTGCAACCACCTTCATCTGAAAGCGCAGGTGCTCAGGCAGTTTTTCAAGTTGCTCAATTTTATCAATCTGACGGTGTTGATAAACAGTAAAGCGCGGTGGCTGATAAGCTTCAGCTGGCTGCAATTTGACGGTTTGTTGCATAGTTACTCGATTCTCAACTCTATTTCGAAATTTACAATCAAAGTCGCCTAGTCTAACAAAGCCGTGAAATGATTTCAGGTACAAACGATGAAATATCTTAAATAATTGCAAAATTGGCAAAAAAAGTGCCAATTTTGCTTTTATTGTCGCACTTTTTAGTTGTGCTGAGTGAAACTAGTACGCGTTCTGTGCGATGGCGTCATAAATCCCATCAGCCAGTTGCGCGATATCTTCATCCGGTGTGATATATGGGGGCATCAGATAGATCAGCCTGCCAAACGGGCGGATCCACAAGCCTTTTTCAATAAAAAAGCGCTGTATCTTTGCCACATCTATGGTGCGGTTTACTTCAACCACCCCGATTGCGCCCAGCACTCTGACATCCTGCACCGCGTCCAGTGCTCTACAACGCTCGAGCAACGTTAAACTGTTTGCCAGGCGTTGGACCTGCTCTTGCCAGGCATTCGTTTGCAACAGGGTCAGGCTTG
Organism: Pseudoalteromonas rubra; assembly: GCF_004212645.1. GTDB lineage: Bacteria > Pseudomonadota > Gammaproteobacteria > Enterobacterales > Alteromonadaceae > Pseudoalteromonas > Pseudoalteromonas rubra_G. The sequence goes on from NZ_PPUZ01000085.1 coordinate 40,176, forward strand.
CATTCGCAGCAGCGCAGGCCAGCGGGTTACCCATAAAGGTAGGGCCATGCATCAGTACTTTGGCTTCGCCCTGACTGATCCCAATGGCTATCTCATCTGTGGTGAGCGTTGCCGAGAGTGTCATGGTGCCACCGGTCAGGGCTTTACCCAGGCACAGAATATCCGGGCTAATGTCGGCGTGCTCACAGGCAAATAATTTTCCGGTACGGCCAAAGCCGGTCGCTATCTCATCGAGGATCAGCAAAACATCATATTGGTCGCACAGTGTGCGGAGTTTTTTCAGGTAATTTGGGTGATAGAAGTTCATCCCGCCGGCGTTTTGCACTATGGGTTCAATGATAAACGCGGCAACTTCCTGATGATGGGCTGCAAATGACGCTTCAAGTTGCGCAAGCTCTTGTTCACATGCCTGCTCATGGAAGTGCCCGGATGGGGCTGGCACAAAAATATGCTCCGGCAGAAAGCCCTGATACATGCTATGCATAGAATTCACCGGATCGCACACACTCATGGCGGCAAAGGTGTCGCCATGATAGCCTTTTTGCGCTGTCATCAGTTTCGTTTTGCGTGTATGACCCTGGCTTAGCCAGTACTGCAGAGCCATTTTAATCGCTACTTCAACGCTAACCGAACCGCTGTCTGCCAGAAACACTTTATTGAGGGGAGCCGGGGTCATGGCAACCAACTTTTTACACAACTCAACCGCTGGTGCATGGGTCAGTCCGCCAAACATTACATGACTCATCTTGCCTGCTTGCTCAGTAATTGCAGTGACAATGTCGGGGTGGTTATAGCCATGAATGGCGCTCCACCAGGATGCCATACCATCAATTAATTCTTCGCCCGTTTCCAGGTGGATACGGTTGTCCTGGGTATGGCTTGCCGGGTAAACGGGCAGGGGATCCAGCATGGAGGTATAGGGGTGCCAGATATGCGCTTTATCAAAGGCTAAATCAATTGCGTTATTATTGCTCACTTGTAAACCTTGCTTAAGTGGTCCGTGTTGACAATGGTAAAGCAAGAAGTAGACTAAGCCAATCACCGTCATAACAACTGACTAAAAAATGTCAGTCAAAAGAAGAGAATAATTATGGAATTGGGCACAGTACGTCACGATTGGACGCATAAAGAAGTCAAAGCACTATTTGAAATGCCTTTCAATGATCTGTTGTTTCATGCTGCGAGCATTCACAGAAAAAACTTTAATCCCAATGAAGTACAGATCTCTACACTTTTATCTATAAAAACCGGTGCGTGTCCGGAAGACTGTAAGTACTGCCCCCAATCGGGTCATTATAAAACCGACCTGGAGCGTGAACGTCTGATGGAAGTAGAAAAAGTCGTGGCTCAGGCCAAAGTGGCCAAAGAAAAAGGCGCAACACGGTTTTGTATGGGGGCTGCCTGGTCTGATCCGAAAGACCGCGACATGCCTTATATCGAGAAAATGGTGCGCGAAGTCAGAGAGCTGGGTCTGGAGACCTGTATGACGCTGGGCAAGCTTGATAATGATAAAGCCCATGCACTCAGAGAAGCGGGCTTAGATTATTACAACCACAACCTGGATACATCGCCCGAGTACTACGAGCAGATCATCACCACGCGGACTTATCAGGATCGTCTGGATACACTCGATCATGTCCGTGATGCGGGTATGAAAGTCTGTTCCGGTGGTATTGTTGGTATGGGTGAGCAAGCATCTGACCGTTATGGTCTGCTGATGCAGCTGGCTAACTTGCCAAAACAACCGGAAAGTGTGCCAATTAACATGCTGGTTAAAGTAGCGGGCACACCACTTGAAGACGTAGAAGATCTCGACCACTTTGAGTTTATTCGCACCATTGCTGTCGCACGTATTATGATGCCGTATAGCTATGTACGTTTGTCTGCGGGTCGTACCGCCATGAACGAGCAGATGCAGTCGATGTGCTTCTTTGCTGGTGCAAACTCGATTTTCTACGGTGACAAGCTGTTAACCACAGAAAACCCGGAAGCCGACGCAGACATGAACCTGCTAAGAAAACTCGGTATGCAACCGGAGAAGCGTCAGGATTATTCAGACGAAGCCTATGAAGCGTCTCTGAATTCTGCCATTGCAGACAAAGCCACTTCTGAACTGTTCTACGAAGCCAACTAAATGGCCTTTGAGTTCATCGGTGCAGCTCTGAGTAGCAGAGCTGCTGCCTCTTTGCTGCGCCATCGTCAGTGCATTGACAAGGTCTCTGCCCGTGAAATTGAAGTGGATGGTAAGCGTTACCTCAACTTTGCCAGTAACGATTATCTGGCTCTGGCCGACCAACCTCTGAATCTGACCGGCCAACCAGGCAGTCGCAGTTCGGCACTGGTGACCGGGTTTCAGTCAGTGCATGCGGCGTTTGAATCACAGTTGTGTGAAGCTTTTGGTTACGAAAGCGCATTGCTGTTCGCAAGTGGCTTTGCAGCCAATACCAGTGTACTTCAGGCGTTATTTAACGATCCGGCGGTTGGGCGCGAGTCAGAGCTGTTTCAGGATAAACTCAACCATGCAAGCCTGCTCGATGGTGCGTTGCATAGTCAGGCCAAACTGACCCGATTCAACCACAACGATGTGGGCCATTTACGCGCCCGGCTAGAAAAATCCAAAGCAAAACACAAACTGATTGTGACGGAAGGCGTGTTCTCGATGGACGGGGACTGTGCGCCTTTAGCTGATATTGCGCAGCTTGCAAAAACCCATAACGCCTGGCTGATGGTCGATGACGCCCACGCACTGGGCGTGGTAGGCGACAACGGGCTGGGCAGTATTGAACGTGGCGTAAAACCAGAACTTTTGGTGATCACCTTTGGTAAAGCCATGGCCTGTCAGGGGGCTGCAGTGTTATGCAGTGAACGGGTTCAGCAGTATCTGCTCCAGTTTAGCCGCGAATATATTTACTCCACCGCGATGTCGCCCATGCTGACCGACATCGCTCTCAGCCAGTTTGCTCAGTTACGCGGTGCAGTGTCACAAAGAGCGGCATTAAAAGATAATATTGCCTATTTTACGCAATCCGCTGCGCAATTAGGTATTGCAGTGATGCCCTCAGACACAGCCATTCAGCCTATTGTGCTGGGCTCAGCAGACAATGCTCTGGCGGCGCAACAGCAGCTCAAAGAGCGGGGCATTTGGCTTACTGCCATTCGCCCACCGACGGTGCCACAAAACGCAGCCCGGCTGCGTGTGACACTGACTGCGGCGCATACAACACAAGATATAGATGCGTTACTTAATGCACTTAAGGAGGCGATATGAGTGCGTCTGTTAAAGCGCAGGTCGCTTCACGTTTTTCTCGTGCGTCTCAGGTTTATGTACAGCATGCCAATGTCCAGCAACAAGCGGCGGAGATCCTGCTCAGGAAAATCACTCAACCCAGTACAACCTTATTAGATCTGGGCGCCGGCCCCATGCAGCACTATGACGCGCTAAGTAAACGCTGCGCTCATCTGGTGGCATTGGACCTCAGTGCCGGTATGTTAGAGCAGGGGCCTCAGGGTGCTTTTAAAGTCTGTGCGGATATGGACAATTTGCCGCTGGCAGATAACTGTGTAGATGCCATTTTCAGCAACTTTGCTATGCAATGGAGTCAGGATCATCCGGCTTTGTTTAAGGCGCTGAATCGAATATTAAAACCCGGCGGTAAAGCCTATCTGAGTGTTGTTGCCGACGGCTCTCTGTGCGAAATACAGCAGGCCTGGCAGAATGTTGATGCGCACTGTCATGTTAATCGGTTTACGTCCTTCGACAGTCTGCTTGCCTATGGTGAAGAGGCTGGGTTTGCGCTCGATGATGCCCATCTGATGTGCCTTAAAGAAACCTTTGCAACTGCGCAGGCTGCTTTTAAATCTGTGAAAGCTATTGGTGCTAACCAGTTGCAACATGAAGGCCAGCGTCGTGGTTTGCTGGGCAAGACACAATATCGTAAATTACTGGCAGGATATCCACTTACCAATGGCCGTGCCCAGTTAAGTTATCAGGTTGCGTTTATGGAGCTAACTAAATTATGAGTGCATTTTTTATCACCGGCACAGACACCGAAGTCGGCAAGACCCATGTGTCTTCTTTGCTGCTAAAACTATTGGCCCAGCGGGGAAAAAAAGCGGTGGGCTTTAAACCCCTGGCGGCAGGTGCCGAAGAAGCCTTTGGTCAGCTGGTTAATGAAGATGCACTAAGCCTGATGGAAGCGGCGTCTGTGCATGGTAAATACGAGCAGATCAATCCGTTTTGCTTTGAACCGCCCATTGCGCCGCACATTGCAGCCCAGCGTGCAGGTGTAGCCATCAGCTGCGAAGCTTTAAGTGAAAAGTATCAGGAACTGAGCACGTTAGGCGCAGAGTATACGCTGGTAGAAGGCGCCGGTGGCTGGGCATTACCGATAAACGATACTCAGTTTTTGTATGACTGGATTAAGCATGAAGAATTGCCCGTGATCCTGGTTGTGGGTATGAAGCTTGGCTGTCTGAACCATGCATTTTTGACCGAGCAGGCCATAGCCGCCGCCGGACTAAACTGTGTTGGCTGGGTGGCCAATCAGGTAGACCCTGCCATGCAGGAATACGACGCCAATCTGGAGACCTTAAAACAGCGATTAAAAGCCCCTTTGCTTGGTGTTGCGCCATACAGTGAGGGCACGCCCAAACTGCAGATCCACAGTGCATTGCTTGATTTACTGGGTCTTCAGCACAGCGCCAAAGCTTAATTGGTTTACGCAGACAGCACTCAACTTGGCCCGGGTTAAGTGCTGTTTGCGTGCTTAACACGAGCCACACTACCTATCATAACCTCGGAAACCAGCACTATGATCAGTTGCAGTGATTATGATTACTTTGAAATTGTTTGCATGTTTCACTACCCGATTACACTAAGCCTGCGAAATGGCGAGGAGCTCACGGGTGTTGCTGTGGACTTGTGCCGCGATGAGCAAAAAAATGAGTGTATTCAATTAAATGTTCATGGTACAACCAAACAAATACTGCTTACCCAAATTACTAAGCTGACAGTGACCGTCGCCAACCCTCATTTTTATGAAAAACAATTTAATTAGCTCATCGACTTTCTCATTAAATTAATGAAAACTGTGTCTGAGCGTACCTATTATTGTTTTAAGGAGCATGCATGACACTCAGGTTTAACGTATTTGGCAAGCGCATGTCCGTGAGTCGTATTGGAGCACAATGGCAGTTGTTTATTGACTCAGATACAGGGATCCGAGCACGTGTGTACGATGTGGTGATCCCGCCTGAGCTTGATGACGGGGAGCTGGCGAAGTATCTGGATGATATTTATCATGAACTGTCTTGTGAACGTTACCCCAGAGTGACACAGGTTGATTAGGAGATCACTCAGGCAAAAGCCTGCCACTCCTAGCCCGCCACGCTAAGACCACCCAACTAAGGTCGAAGTAGAGTTATTGTTGATTTTGCAGATTTTTGACTATCTTTAGTATCAATAAGGATAGCCAGTCATGGTGTATCAGATTGGCGTCATTAAGTGATCACCGGAGAAATCATGAATCTGCTAAAGCGCTTTTCTATCATACAACTATCCATTATCAGCTCTACCGCCTTACTCATTTTTATTCTTATTCTGCTTAGCAAAGTGGTTTTTCAGTACTGGCAGGATATTGAGGCCACTAAAAAGGACATTGCCTATATAGGTTTGCTGGATGCGATGGAAAAAGTAGCGCACCATCATGCCGTTGAGCGCGGTTTAACGGCGGGCTTTTTGGGTAACCCGAATGGACAAACCCGTCAGGCCGTTGCCGCACAGCGGATAAAAGCCGATGCCTCGGTTGCAGCACTGGAAGACTTATATCGCGGTGAATTTAAAGAAGATAAAAAGGTACAACAGTGGTTGCCAAACTTGTTCACCTTACTGCGAGAAAAAGATGCACTGCGCCGCGAGGTGGATCAGCAACAAGGCAAGAATGCCTTCAATTACTACAGCCATGTCAATCAGCTCACACTGAGTACGGCAATGCGGATGCAGGCCTATGTGACTAACCGGGAGTTGGCATCTAATTTGTCTATCGCTTTTCTCATGGCGCAGAGCAAAGAGCGCAAAGGGCAGTTGCGGGGTAAAGTAAATGGCGTACTGGCCAGGCAATCTGTCGATGAAGCCACTAAGCGTGACCTTGCCTATTATCAGCAGCAACTGACGTTACTCAAAGAGCAGCTAGAAACCGCCCTGACTGATGACACACTGAACACCTATAAGCAGATCATGTCAGACAGTCGCGCACAAACTCTGGACCGGGTGATTACGACGGTCTCGACTGCCGATAATATTGATTTTTCGCAACTGCCAGACAGCAGCCAGTGGTTTGCTCAGGCAACCGGGCAAATTCAGGATGTAAAAGCCTTGCTCGATAAGCAATGGGAACACACGCGTATTATCAGTGAAGCCTATCAGGCCGATCTTATCGAGCAAATGATCTGGCTGTTCGTGTTATTTTTGATCTTTATGCTATTTATTACAGTCATTAATACCCATTTGTTTACGTCATTGCGGGACGAGTTGAACGAGCTGACCGGCATTTTGACCAAAGTGGCCAATAATGGCGACCTGACCCTGGATGTGAGATTAAAAACCAGTGACGAGCTGGGTAAAATTTCGGAGTCTATCCATAACACTGTGTATGCTTTTAAGGACCTGCTGGTGGGGCTAGCTAAGTCTATTAATGTGGGTACTAAGCTGGGTAATCAGATGGAAAAAGCGGCCAGTCATGTTACCGAAGATGCGCAGCGCACTCAAAGCCTGGCAACCAATATTGCGGCCGCAATAGAGCAAATGGCTGCTACCAGTGAAGACATCGCCAAAGCCGCCTCAGATACGTTAACAGCCAGCGATCAGCTTAATGACGAATCAAAAAAGCTACTGGAGGACAATCAACGTAACCTGGATGCCATGAATGTGCTGTCGCAAAACATGGAGCAGGTCAATGAAATGGCGTTGAACATGGAGAAGCAGGTAGAAGAAATCAACACCATACTGGACTCTATCCGCAGCGTGGCCGATCAGACCAACTTACTGGCGCTGAATGCTGCTATTGAAGCGGCCAGGGCCGGTGAGCATGGCAGGGGGTTTGCGGTAGTCGCTGACGAAGTGAGAGGACTTGCCAATAACAGCAAAGGCTCGTCAGAGCAGATCTCCACCTTACTGCTCAGTCTCAATGATATCAGCCGTAACGTTGTCAGTGCCATCAAGGAAAACACCGGCCTGGCCAGCAGCATTATGAGTGAGGTTGAGCAAACCCGTCAGGTCTCAATGCAGGTGAGCGATCACAGTAATCATGTAGAGCAGTTAACTACCTCGGTGGCCACCGCGGCACAGGAGCAATCCGTGGTTGCACAGGATATTTCCAGCAACACTACTGCGGTACTAGATGCAGCGAACGAAGAGCTTAAAACCTCAAAAGCGCTGCAAAAACTCTTTGATGACATGAAATTAAACAGTGATACACTGCAACGCACTATGGACAATTTTAAAATCGACTAACGCGTAGGATCAACACTCAAACTGCGCAGGACGTTGAGTGAGTGCAGGTATGTTAAACAAACTATGGCGCTGGGAAGCGGGAAGACAAGACTCGGGCTACGATAAAATGCTGTTATGCGGCGCAATCTGGCCCATTAAATTCGACTGCTACCTGATCCACTTCCCGGTTGGCAGTGAAATTAAACAGCATGTGGATCAGGTCGACGCTGGCAAACATTACCGGCTCAATATTATCCTCAAACACGCCAAACAAGGTGGAGAGTTTATCTGCCAAAATACCCTTGTAAACTGGACAAGGGTTAAACTGTTCCGGCCCGACATAGAAGCTCATGCAGTGAGCAAAATCACACAAGGGAGCCGCTATGTGCTGAGTGTAGGTTGGGTGAAAGAATAAATAGTCATTATACTCTTTGGCCAGGACTCGTAATGCTGGTAAAAGTACCGGTTGCTGTGTGGGAATTTATCCGGCCAGACTACAAGAGTACAACAAAGAGTAGGGAATGAGCCCGGTATTAATAGTTACTTGGGCTCATTACCGTGGAGAAGTGCAGGATCAGGCTTGCTCTTTTTCGCGCGCCTGATAATTTGGCAGTAGTTCTTCGACAATGGTCTTTGCCGGGATGGTGTAGCGCACGCCGCTGAACATCACCGAGGTGTTTTCTTCAATACCGGTGATCCCGGTCAGTGTCCAGCCTTCGCCTTTTTCCGGGCACCATACTTTGGTGGTGGGGGGAATAACAATATACTCTTCGCTCATCTTAACGACTCCTGACGGCTGTTACTTAAGGCCCAATAGTTTATACTAATTTCGCGTAAAAGAGAGGGCTTTATTATAATACCAATTTCACTAAATACCTGTTCAATTTGACGG
>NZ_PPUZ01000086.1:0-1121 GCF_004212645.1 Pseudoalteromonas rubra
ACGTCCTTGATATGCGCCAGATAGGACTGAATATCTGTGTGTCCCGCGGTATTCACCCGCAACACCAGGGTATTCACAAAAAAGCCTATCAGCGGAGCAAGCTGCGCCTGCAAGCGGTTTGCCACCGGGGTGCCCACCACTATATCGTGACTGCCACTGTGCCTTGCCAATACCAGGCTAAGGATGCCATGCAGCAGCATAAACGGTGTGATGGCCAGACGCTGACACAGTCCTCTGAGCTGCTCGGCCAGTTCACTGTCCAGTGACTGGCTAAACAGCGCCCCCTCACTCGCTTGCTGACCCCTGGGTCTGTCCAGTGCCAGGCCATGAACCGGCGGCACTTCTGCCAGATGCGCCAGCCAGTAGTTCAGCTGGGTATCCAGCACCGGGCCTTGTAAATAGGTGCGCTGCCAGCGCGCATAGTCACCATACTGAATGTCCAGAGGCGCCAGCATCAGTGGCTCACCCGCACAGGCCTGACGATATAACTGACTAAATTCCTCGGCCAGTACCCCCATCGACCAGCCGTCCGAGGCGATATGGTGCATATTAAAAATCAGCACCCCTTGTTGTGGGCTCAGTGCCACCCAGGTTGCCCGAATGGGAATATCACAACTCAAGTCAAAGGCCTGCGATACCGTCCGTTCAATGGCCTCTTCGCAGGCCGCTTGTTGCGCCTGCGCCGACAACCCCTGCAAGTCTATGCGCTCGATAGTAAACGCCGCTTCAGCCTGGATCACCTGCTCCACCTCTTGTCCGTCATAATGATATACGGTGCGCAAAATTTCATGCCGTGCAATCATGTAGCTGAGCGCCTGCTCCGCACATCCTGGCTCAAACGGGCCGTGCAAACGCAGTACCATAGGCAGGTTGTAATTGGTCGAAACCCCGGATTGCAGCTGGTCAATAAACCACAGCCGCTGCTGAGAAAAGGATAACGGGGCGCGACTGTTGGGGCCATGCGAGATGATTGACGGGCGCGCCGGCGTTGTCTCCTGGCGGCTCAATTCATCTGCCAGTGCCTTGATGCTTGGCTGGTCAAACAACTGTTTAATGGTCAGCTCGCGGCCCAATTGTTCGCGGATCCGCGCAATCAGACGCACCGCCAACAAAGAGTGCCC
>NZ_PPUZ01000087.1:0-13602 GCF_004212645.1 Pseudoalteromonas rubra
CGGCGTTAAAAATTTCTCATTTAGAACAACTAAATAACAAAATTTTTGCCTTGTTATCGACCATATTTTCTCGCCTCAAAATAGAACACTTAATTAAGCAAATTGGTATAAGCACCTAAGGTGGTCGATTTCTGTAATTTCCAAAAAGCGGAAATATTCGCCAGCGCAAAGAGGTGAGCTTAAAGAGGTTTGTCGTGATATTTGTTTACCAAGCGAGGTTTTCTATATTATTTAAAGGAAGAAGTATGAGGTTTTTACTATGTTCTCTCGCCGTCGCTGTGCTTGCAGGTTGTGGTGGCGGGTCATCTGAGTCAGATAACAGTAGCGATCAGAAAATAAATAATAATTCGGCGCCGGTTCTGGTTGGAGAAGCAAACTGGTCAATTTCAGCAAATACACAAAGTACTAAAACGTTTGAGCTGAACGACAAAGAGGGTGATGCTATTAGTGTTGAGGCGGCAAACACACCAGCCTGGTTAACACTAAAACACGAAGACAATGCATTGTCATTGGTCGCTAATCCTTCAATTTTTGAAGTCGCTGATTATAAGATAGAGCTCACCTTGTCTGACGCAACAGGTAGCTCAAAGCAAACTATTACCATTGCAGTTAACGAAGACCCAAAATTCTACCCTGAAGAGAACTTGACTGTTTCAGACCAAGACTTAGCGGGCACCTGGTCGAGTCAATCAGGTGATGTACTGTTTTACTTCGGTGATGATAAACAAGGCCTGGGCCATTATCAAAAAGACAGTTTTGCGTTTGAATGGCGCAACCCGGACGACATTGAACTTATCACGCGTGAAGTAGAGTGTATCGTGCACTGCAGCCGTCAGCAGCTCTTACCGATTGAAGTAGTTGCCAAACAAGATAACAAAATAGCGGCAAAAATTCATATCAATGAACAAGAGTTTGACTTCGTCACACTTGAGAAGGGCGATGTAAAGTCTCTTGATTATGAATACTATAGTGAAGACCTGTTGGCAGATGATTTCTATGTCAGCAAACTTTACACAGATAAAGACAAAACCAGTGTTGTCTCAGGCTTTTTGACAGTAGGTTATCAGGACTATCTGCAACAGGTATCCTTTTATCACTCAGCCAAATACGATGGTGAGCATTATGATGTGCAAAGTGAAAGCCCCAATGTACAAAACTCTGATCGTCCTCTGGTATTGATGTTTGAAAATGCAGACACAAAAGAGTTAGTTAGCATCCAGTTTGAACCTCAGGTCACCGGTGCAAAAATCGTAGCAGCGAAAGGTGATTTTGTTGCAATGGAATACACCTACCAATTTAAGATGATACAATTTCCCGGCATGGTAACCGTTTCGCAGGACGACGTAGGCCGTTACCCTGGCTTATCTGATGTGCTGGCGCCCAGAACAACTCATAAGATCTATCGAGGCATAGAGCTGATAGACTTACCCGCAGTAGCTCAGGGAGACATTATTTTCGGGTTAAATCCTATGCTAGGCGCTAACCTTTCGTCAGGGGGGAGTTTCTATGCAGTGAATACACTTATGGAGATAACGTCTGGCACGTCGGCTGTTTACAATGTTACCGATCGCATTTCGGGCGAGCAGCATAGCGTGGATGTGTCATTACGCAGCAATGGGCGCAGACTTACCTATGAGTCTTCTAATTACGCAAGAACCGTTGAACACGCAAGGCTCTATGATGGCCGTCATGCGTTTGTTTCTGGCTTTCTGGACGAGTCAGAAGTACCACTGTATACCGCACGCATCTCAGGGTTTCCAGAGCAAGGTGAATACACGCAAAACGACTACATGAAGACATTCTATGTGGAGAATGTGCGTCTCAACAACAAACTCAGGCACGCGGTGTTAGAACCACAAGAGGACGGCAGAGCGATTATTTACACCGGCGGGCTGTTTGGGCCGAACGGTCGCTGGCAGTATGAAGCAGACAACAGCATGAGCTTTATCACTCCGTGTTATGCTGAGACCTATGCAGAATGTTTGTCGGCTGCTGGTGAAAAGCACGTGATGAACTTCAAACTGCTTTATAAGCAACAAGAAGGCTATTGGTTTATGCGCGAACATACTCATTATCGACAAGATAGTAATAATGAGTGGAACAGCCGCATTTATCACAACTTACAATTCATGCGTTTGTGTGACGGTGTGTGCTATTACACAAGTAACTAAATACGAAAAGGCTCCACTGGAGCCTTTTTTATAGGTGGCTTTTATGCCACGTAAAAGTGGGATGGCGGGACAGACCCCCGCTCAAGCGACTTAATCCTGATAGCTGATATGCTGGAAGAAGCGCACGATGACGTCTTGCTTCTCTGGATTAATTGGTAGCTTACCGGTTAAACGGCGGATCATGGTTTCGGCGTTGTTCATAAACTTACCGTAACCCACGTCCTTTTTGTCTTTATCGCTGGCAACCACCACAAAGTGCATGGTGTCGCACAGGTGTTCACCATCCCAGATAGAGCGTACCTGGCCATCTGGTGCAGACGTATCAAAACTGAGTTTTTGTAACTCACGATTGGCGTCTGATTTATCAATCTGGCTGCTGCGAACCAGAGGCTGGCGGCCATCGGCAACCAAGCCGACATGGCTCAGTTGTAACTGATCGCACAAAGTTAAAAAGCTGTCTTCAATGCTGCGGTAAAACTGGGTGTAATCCCCCGGGCGCATCTGGCTTTGATATTCGGTCTTGATAGCGCGGGTAATTGGGATAGAGAAAGACACATAGCTCATCTCCGAGTGCTGCTCTGGCAGGGTGCAGTTACGCGCCTGATAACGCGGGTACAAGCTGCGCAGTTTATAGCCGTAGCTTTCTCTGTGGCCTTTCACCTTAGCGAAAATATCATAAGTTAAGTGCTGATGATCACGTACTTTGTAAGACAAGCCTTGCTGCTCGTATTGCTCTTTCAGATCGTCCAGCGCCTTTTTCACTTTACTGTGAAAACTCGCCGCATTGGCGCGCAGCTCATCGCCGGTAGCCAGGAACAATAAGCGAATTTTACGTGCTTTATGATCAGCCTCATAATGTATCTTGTGGCCTTCGTGATATTTTGGATTGTAAAAGAACAAAATCTGCTTATCCGTTTGCAGGCTATGTGCCTCGTCGTGATAGCGCACGATGGGTAGCTTGTCGTTCGCGATGACGTGAACGTTAAATAATTCGTGCTCGTCGCAGATGGCAAACAACTTTCGGGCCAGGCGTTGGTAGCAGCTTTCTACATCATCAAAACAATCGAAGAATGCGTCGCTGGGTTTAAACTCAGCCAGAATGTAATGGTTGTTACGTGCGTTCGTTGGAATATAAACGCGGTGAAGATTCATTGATGCCATAGGTTTTTCCTTGCGATACCTCTGTTGTTGACGCCTATGATAGAGCGAGCGTGTGACGGATATATTGCGCTAGAACAAAATTTGTCATAAAAATGACGCGTCTTTTTGCCTTTGATTTGGCTGTTTTATGCCCAGGTTGCCACAATTGCGAAGTAAATCTGTTTTCGCCTTAGTTTTACGCTGTTCGTTGCTCAAACTTTTTGTAATAATGCCTCAGTTAACTGGTACTAAATTTTCAGAGGAATGAGTTCCTATGGCGGAAGCAGAAAATCGCCCAACAAATTTTATAACAAATATCATTGATGCGGACTTGGCCAGCGGTAAGCATGCTGGTACGCACACGCGCTTTCCACCAGAGCCAAATGGCTACCTACACATTGGCCATGCTAAGTCTATTTGCCTGAACTTTGGCATCGCTCGCGACTACCAGGGCCTGTGCAACCTGCGCTTTGACGATACGAACCCGGAAAAAGAAGATCTGGATTACGTTAACTCAATTAAAGAAGACGTGCAGTGGCTGGGCTTTAACTGGGATGGTGAGATCTGCTATTCGTCTAACTATTTCGACAAGCTATACGAGTATGCGGTTGAGCTGATCAACAAAGGCCTTGCCTACGTGTGCTTCCTGTCGCCAGAGCAGGCGCGTGAATACCGTGGCACGCTCACTGAGCCGGGTAAAAACAGCCCGTACCGCGATACCTCACCAGAAGAAAACCTGGCGTTGTTCGAAAAAATGAAGAACGGCGAGTTCAAAGAAGGCGAGTGTGTACTGCGTGCTAAGATAGACATGGCCAGCTCATTCATGGTGCTGCGCGACCCTATTATCTATCGTATTCGTTTTGCTCACCATCACCAGACCGGTGACAAGTGGTGCATTTATCCAATGTACGACTTTACTCACTGTATTTCGGATGCACTGGAAGGGATCACCCATTCTCTGTGTACGCTGGAGTTCCAGGACAACCGTCGTTTGTACGATTGGGTACTGGACAACATCAGCATTGAGTGTCATCCACAACAGATCGAGTTCTCTCGTCTGAACCTGGAATACACCGTGATGTCAAAGCGTAAGCTAAACGACCTGGTGGTGAACGGTCAGGTAGAAGGCTGGGACGATCCGCGTATGCCAACCATTGCCGGATTGCGTCGTCGTGGTTATACCCCTGCGTCTATCCGTGAATTCTGTAAGCGCATTGGTATTACCAAGCAAGACAACATGGTTGAAATGGGCATGCTGGAAGCCTGTATCCGTGACGACCTGAACGAAAACGCACCGCGTGCTATGGCAGTTTTGGATCCGGTTAAAATCGTGATTGAAAACTTTGATGCCGAGCAGGTTGAAATGCTGGACGCGCCTAACCATCCAACGCTGGATATGGGCTCACGTCAGTTGCCATTTACTCGCGAAATCTACATCGAGCGCGATGATTTCCGTGTTGAAGCCAACAAGAAGTTCAAGCGTCTGGTACTGGGTAAAGAAGTACGTTTGCGTAATGCCTATGTGATTAAAGCCGAGCGCGTTGAAGAAGACGATGCGGGCAATATTACCACGATTTACTGTACATACGACGCCGATACCTTAGGTAAAAACCCGGCTGATGGCCGTAAAGTGAAAGGCGTTATCCACTGGGTTTCTGCCAGCCACTGTATCGAGGCTGAAGTACGCCAGTACGACCGTCTGTTCAATGTGCCAAACCCGGCTGCGGCAGAAGACTTTGCGACTACGCTGAACCCAGACTCTTTGGAGATCATCGCCAGTGCTAAGCTTGAGCCGTCTCTGGCCGACGCTGCGCCTGAGCAGGGTTTCCAGTTTGAGCGTCTGGGCTACTATTGTCGTGATAACAAGCGCGATACACTGACCTTCAACCAGACGGTTGGTTTGCGTGACTCCTGGGCGAAAATCGAAAACGCCTAACACGCACAATAAATAAAAAGGTCGGCTTATGTCGGCCTTTTTTGATTATTTTGCCTTACTTTGAAACTTGATAATCATTGCAGACACAAACCCCGTAAACGGACAGGCCCATGACAGAAAAGTCGATCCACAACTTTTACATCAATGAACAGCAGTCGGTCTATTTGCTCTCTCATAAAGACGCAAAAAAACACCGTCAGTGGCTCAACATCTGTAAGAAGCAGCTGACATTACTGGGTTACCGTGATGTGGAAGTAATAGGCTCCGGCGCCTTTGGGTTTGTGTTTGCCGGGGTTGACGGGCAGGGCAAAGAGTGGGTGTTTAAATTCTCCCGAATTACCCTGGCCCAGAGTGTACGCGACCGGCTGGAAGACGAAGCGTATATGCTGTCGCAGATTAAAAACCCCATGGTCCCCGAGTTTTATGCTTTTGAACGAGCAAAAAAGCAGGGGATCCTGATGATGGCACGGGCCAAAGGCCAGGATCTGGAGCAATGGTCACTTAAACGCGGTCGTTTTAAACCCCATGAGCTGGTGCACCTGGCCAATAAACTCAGAAACGTACTGGTTGATTTGCGTAACCGCAAAAATGGCATGTCGCCTCAGCCTGTGGTGCATGGCGATATTAAGCCATCTAATATTGTCTGGGATGAAGCAACAGACAGCTTCTCACTGGTTGACTGGGGCAGCTCAGTCTATGCCCAGCTGGATGCCCATGGCGAGCCGGTTGCCAGTAATATTATGGATCTGATGTCGTCGGATATCAGCAGTACCAATGCCCGGATGGGCGATGTGTACTTTATTGGCGATGAGCAAATGTCGGGTGCACGCTCCTCACCACGCTTTGACGAGCAGGGCGTGGCATCTACTATTTACGCGCTGGCCAGTGCCCAGTCTTGCCGCTTTGGTGCCGCCGTGATCCCGGCAACCAGCTTAGGCTTGCCGCAAGCCTTTGCCAGAATGATAGATGCGATGTTGAGCAAAGACAAAGCCACCCGAGATCAGGCCGGCGATTACTTTATGCGTAACATGCCGGCCATGGCGCGTATGTATTTGCCTGAACTAAAAACACCGCCACGCAAAGCGAAAATTCCCTTCTGGTTCAACGAAACCGATGAAGAGCCAGATACGGTAGTCTACAGCTCGCGCAAACAGTTTTTGCGCCGCGCCGATCATAATCAGCAACTGCTGGACGTAAACGACGCTCAGCTTGACCGCTACTATAAAGAGTTCCTGTTCGACACCGGCGACAGCGAAAAAGCATTTCTGGCATCCATCAGCCGGCTGGCAAAATACCCGGTGGTAGGTGGCCTGAGTTTTCACTGGAAAGATGCCTCTTTGTTTGTGGAGTCCAGTTTGGTACTGCACGACGAGTCTTTGCAAAGTGCTTTTACCGATGCCGTAAACGCCACCGTGATGCTGGCGCAGGGAATAGAACAAAAGGGCTTGTTTAAATGCTGCCTGTTTGATGCCAGACAAACCATACAACTTCAGCGCGACGGCACTGGAGCATTTATTTTTGACCACGTGCCTGAGCTGCAATACACAGTATCGGACATTGGCACCAGTGAAATTGCGCGCCCCCATTCTTACTTTGAAGATGGCAAAGACCCCGACGAGCAACTGCAATTACCGCGGCAAATAGTGCAGTGTGTATTTGAGCTCAACCAGATCCACCATACCGGCTGTATTATCTTTGAGTCGCTCAACGACCGCCTTAAAATACACCATTACTACTGCCTGCTCGATGCCAGCAAAGAGCGGGAGTTCAAAACTCTGCTCACCCGCATTATGCAATACGCCATGAGCATTCAGGATTTTGGTGTGGCAGGCTTTATGAAACTGCCTTACAAAAACACCCGCGAATTTACTTTGTGTGCCCGCCAGCCAGACCATTTTTATCCTAAAGACCCAAAGGCTGCACAGGGCTGAATTAAGCTATCTACGACTAAGATATAACAAAACGCACGTTGCACATCCGCCCGTCCTCCGCCAAGATAAAAAGCCTACAACCGGAGGGAAACATGGATCAGGAAACACGCCGAGAGCTGCTCAAACTCAGCTGGAGCATGCACGACGAAGTAGAGCAGGCCATTTTAAAAGACAGCGCCAAACAGGGCGACGACAACTGGACTGAAAAGCAAAAGCTGCTGCTGGCAGATATGTCGCTGCACCTGCTGCAAACCGCACTCAAACCCAATGGCCTCAGCCAGGAAAAGCTTAAAAACAACCTCAATGCCATTCTTACGCTAAGCGACGACTTTATCGACGAAGTTGACCTGCGCAAAACCGCCGATGCCCTTTACGGGTTGGATAAGTGAACGGGCTTTGGGTTTTCGCTTAACGCTGAATTAGATCTCTTACTCCAGTATAGATCTTGTCATCCCGGACGCGTGCGAGCCGGGATCTACTTGAACACTACACAGTTGTGCCTTGTTACAGCCAAACCTGAAAATCAACTCCGTCATTCCGGACACTTACGAGTCGGGAGCTATTTGAACATCACACAGCAGTTCCTTGATAAAGACAAACTTAACAAACAACTCGATCATCCCAAACGCGTGTGAGCTGGGATCTACTTAGAAACCGCGCAGCAGTGCCAGGTTCCTGACGCACCTCACCAACAACACCGTCACTTCCAAACACAGCAGAGTCAAGAAACTCGTGACAATACGTAAGCAATATGGCGCTGAAGTAAGTGGGCAGTCAATCGAGAGCGACGAAGCGCTTTGTACAAGTCCACCAAGCTGGCCGTGCAAGTGTTGCCAAACCGGGCGAGTGTACTTGATGTCGGTGTTGCTGGTTGAGAGGTGCAAGGGACGCGAAGATAACTGGCGAGAAGGAGAAACAGAGCGAACGAGATAGCGACCCGACGTGGTTGCCTGTTAAATGAATATAGCGGTGAAACGACTCTGCCAATGTAATATGCAAGGGGGAGTAAGTCATGTTGTGTCGAAATCACAACACCTTGCTAAATGGGAAAAAAGTGGGTCTAATAATAGGCATAAATAACGTTGTTCAGGCAGGGAATGAGTCAGGTTGTAACGGTTTAAGTCACAAACGGTTCAGAACAGAAGTTACTCATCAAAAGCAAATTCCCATAGCATAAACCACACCAGCCGGATACGGCGTGCAGGTAGCGGCCCAGTTCAACAACCGATTATGCGTACTGCGTACGCATGAATACTAAAGCGTTAACTGTAAATCATGTATCGAACACCAGAATTGAAAATTGAAATTAAGTCGGGGATGGATATTGGTGAAATCCACTCTCTGCTTGCGAAAGCATTAGAATTTCCCGATTACTACGGTAAGAACTGGGATGCTTTTGATGAGTGCATCAATGACGATGAAGCGTCAAATCCTCCGGGAAAACTGATAGTCAAAGGGTGGGATCATTTCGTTCGCGAACACCTTAAAGATGCAAAGTTATTCTGGTCTTGCCTCGACGAACGAACAGATACCAAGAAACCCACCGAGGTATTAGTAACCCCAAGGGCATGCCCTTGTTGCGGCTATTTGACGTTATCCGATTGGGTCAGTGGCTCCTGGGAAATATGCTCTGTGTGTAGCTGGGAAGATGATGAAGTTCAATTCCGGAACCCAGACTATGAAGGTGGCGCTAACCGAGAATCATTGAACCAAGCGAGAGCCAGGTTTAGTGGTAAGCAAGTACCAAAAGAGATAGTGAGGGACTTTCGTGCCACATACAGTTAACAAGTCAAAGCACGCGGACATGACAAAGCTGTCACCTTTTTTGTTCCAAAAAAGTCGCCAACTTCACCATGCCGGTGTTTGAGGCGTTATGTGTTTTGAGGTATCAAATGAGTGATTATTTTTGGAAAACATATACTGAACAACTAGTGAATTCACTTACCGCTAACAATGAAATCACAAAGTTCACTAACAATCCCGCTGTTATTGGTGCGTATGCAGAATCTACGGTAACTGAGCTAATTCGAAACTTTGTGGCTCCATATATATGTTCTACAGGAAGTCTAATAGGAACTGCTCAGATTGGAGAGAATTTAAAGCAGTTGGATCTTATGATTTGGAGTCCTACTCCTTTACCGGCGATATTTGATTCGGCAGGTTTTGCGCTGGTTCCGCAACAGAGTGTTCATGGGGTTATTGAAATCAAGAGGTCAGCTTATAGCTCAGTTGGAAAAAATATGAAAGATACGTTGGACTGGGTCGAGGAAAATGTAAAAGGCTACCGTAAGCTAAAACCGGAGGTGTCTAAGTTTGTTCGAGAGGGCGGAAATCCAAATAAGTTAGTTGGTAAGTTGGATCACGAAATTTTTGATATTGATGAAAATCATATTGCTCTTGGTGTTGTCTGTGTTAAAGAGAGCAGGCAGAAAGACAAAGTTCTAGATTCTTTAATTGAATCTGGTCGAGCGATTGTCCTTCAGGAAATTGATGTGAATGGCCATATTAAGGTGAATACTTCACATGTGTTGCATCTTCTTGAGTACTTAAAAAGCGTAAGATGCCGTATCGTAAAAAAACTGGATTATGAAGGTGTCAATGTGGAGAGTATAGCTATTAATTTAGGAGAAAGATCTCCAGGATCACTGAAGAAAATGAAACACACATAACAAACGCCTCAAGAGGGACTGTCAACGCGTGGCGTTTCCAGTCCCATTGAGCCGAAGTGGTTACGGCTGTTGTGTTTGAGTTTAGTGGTAATGCGTTGCCAGCCCCTTAGGCGGGCGTTGAACTAAGCCGCTACGCGGAGATAGCGGACCACACCATCTGAGTCACACTTACCTTGGGAATAATCCCAGACGATGAACCGAGGTGAGTGATGAATACCTTAATTGAACAAGTTCGAGTGGAAATCGCCTATCGAGGCTACTCCAGCAAGACTGAAAAGTCCTACTGTGATGCGCTTCAAAAAGTCAGCCGTTTCTTCAACAAGCCCCTGGATACAGTATCTGCCGATGAGCTTAACCAGTTCTTTAAAGACCCTTCAACTCGACGATTGTCCCGCTCCAGCCAAAGTCTGATAATCAACAGCCTGGCATTTTTGTATAAGCACATTCTTAAGCGCGCACTGAAACTGGATGTGGCATTGCCAAAGGCACCATTTAAAGCACCAGCGTATATAAGCAGAGGTGAGATCCAAACGCTGATCGCAGCTTGCGACCATGTGCGAGTTAAAACCCTGATCATGCTGTGCTACGGGTGTGGTTTGCGAATAAGCGAAGCCTTGCAGTTAAAAGTTGCGTATATAGACAGTGAACGCAACACTTTATACATTGAGCATGGGAAAGGGAAGCGCGCTCGCTATGTGGTACTCCCCCCGAGCGTGTTAGAAAAACAATGTTAGAAAAACAAAAGAAAAACAAAGACACCCAGCCTTGTTTGTGTCTGTTATGGGTCCATTGGCGACGCATAAAAATGTTTCAGCAAGTAGAAAAGCGAAAAGTTTCAGAAGTCAGGTTGTACGGATGAACAACTTCAGCTGAAACAGTAGTTATTTGGTATTTCTGAGCACGGTTAAGCTCTGCCAGAGCGCGGCAGTCATCATATGTAATTCAGATAATGGCTTGTTCTACCCCAATAATCGCTCACAATTAGCAAGATTAGGGCGTCGCTTTTTTTGCAGGTGTCCACAAAACTCAGTCAAGACATGGCGCCTGCCGACTGCACCGTGGAACACTTTGGTGAATCGTGTGGTGAGTTTTAGCCAGTTTTCAGGCTCTATTTGCAATCTGGCGAGGATAGGCTGGGCATCGCAGATGTGGCCTCGCTTGTCTGCACGAATACATCGGCCTGTTAGCTCAACCAGTTCAATGTAGTATTCAAGCTCAAAGGGCATACCTTTGGGCATGTTTTGCCTGGGGTTGCCAGCAAAGCGCAGAAGGCTTTTGGGTTGTTTTCCGTGCTGTGCGTGTTCAATACGTTTTTTGATACTGGTGAATTCGGAGTTTTCGGGTGTGGCGGCCATTTTGGCCCGGATAGGGTTGAGGTCAACGTAGGCCATGCAGGCAGCAAGGGCTGCTTCATCGAGTAATGCCTGAGACTTAAACCTGCCCTCCCAGAATCGGCCTGTACAGCCATCTTCCTTATTGGCACGGCGGGCAATGTCTTCATTCAATACGCGCATAAACCAGCTGATGCTCGCAAGTCTCTCCCTATATTTCTCGATAATATCGTCGAGCATAATGCGTTCGGACGGAGTGAGTTCGTTACCTTCCACGAATTTGTGTGTCAGCCAGTTTCCCTTAAACAGTTTATGCCAGCGTATGACGATAGCTTTGTCACGCAATCGATTGGCTTTTTTATCGTCCACATACAAAACGATGTGAGTATGATTGCTCATCACAGCGTAAGCGCAAATATCAATGCAGAAAATGCTTGTCAGCAGAAATAGTTTTTCTTCAACCCATTCACGACGATGTTCATAAGATTGGCCTGTCAACGAGTCTTCACCGCATAAAAAGGCACGTCTTACACAGCGAGAGATGCAATGGTAGTATTTTGTGTCAACTAAGCTGACCTGGCTTTTCCGTGCCATTGGCATTGGGTTCGTCCTTATCCTTGGAGCAGGTTAAAAGCATAGACAAGGGGAGTATGACAGACAAGTTTTTGGTTGGGTGTCTGTCATTTCCGTCTCTGTCATTTCCGGCCAGGCAATCATTTTTATCGTTTTTATTCCCCCTGACAAAAGGGGTAACGTGTTGCGCAGGCACCAGATGTGCTTTATGACCTGCTTTGATACACATTCTTCCCCAGTAGTGTGCGCAGCCACAGGCTTCCATAACGACTTTACAAGGCGGCATGTTTTGAATGGTTTCTTTTAGCTTCTGACGGTTCACCCGGCGTGAAAAACAGGGCTTGCCGTGCTTATCCACAGCGAGTAATTGAAACGCGTTTTTAGCCAAGTCAATGGATAATGTGCTAACTTGATTCATGATGGATGCTCCTGTTAACTGTAAATATCACTCTCAGTTTGGCGCATTGACGCCGATTTAGGAGCGTCCATCTCAATCACCCAGTCTTACCTGCTCTTGTTACCGGAGGCAGACAAGTTTTGGAATGTGTGTCAGCTATTCGTGTTTTATTAGGATTTTAATTTGTGAAAAAATATTTACTAGCATTATGTCTTTTTCTTCCTTTTGTGGCGAACTCTACGACAAACTGCCCAGAAGCTAAGGTGCAACATTTACAGATTGAGCGGGACAGTATCTTAGTGTTCCAAGAAGGCCAAAATTGGCACCTAATCGGGCCACCGAGCGATCCAGGAGTTCAAGCAATGTACAGTGCTCTTTTATCGGCTCAAATGGCGGGTAAAAAAGTCATCATTAGATTTCCTGCTGGCTATGATTGCAAAGCTTATAACCTTAGTGTTCCGGCTCTGATGGTTCGAACAAATAATTTCTAACAAACCGCTCCAAGCGACAACCAAATCCCGCTCTGGTTGGTAGCGCCTGAGCCGGGCGTTATAAATAAAGGGTAAATGAATGAAAAAGTTATCGGTAATATTATTTATGGTTCTTTCAAATAGTGTATTGGCAGAGTCATATTCGGTTACTTCAGAAATTACAGGTATAACTCTTGGTCCTGATTTGGTTAGGGTTTATGTAAAGGATACATCAGGTGGATTTGAGTCTTGTACTGATAGAGCCAAGAAAGTTGCTTATGTATTAAACCCTACTGAACTCGGAGGAGATATTATGACTTCAGCACTATTGGCTGCAAAAGTTTCCGGACAAAAAGTTAGGTTTCAAAGTCAGGGGTGCCACTATGGCTATTCGAAGATTACGCATGTGTATTTCTGTGATACAGATACTTGTATGTAGCGTAATCATTTTGGTAAATCGAGTGGTGAGTTTTAGCCAGTTTTCAGGCTCTATTTGCAACTCGGCGAGAATAGGCTGTGCGTCGCAGATGTGGCCTCGTTTGTTTACACGAATACATCGACCTGTCAGTTCAATCAGCTCAATATCGTATTCAAGCTCAAAGAGTAGACCTTTGGGCATGTTTTGTCTGGGGTGCCAGCAAAGCGCAGAAGGCTCTTTGGCTGTTTGCTGCGCTGTGCGTGTTCAATGCGCTTTTTGATACTGGTGAATTCAGAGGTTTCTGGTGTATTGGCCATTTTAGCCCGGATAGGGTTCAGAACAATGTAGGCCATGCAGCCAGCCAGGGCGGCTTCATCAAGTAACGCCAGTGAGTTAAACCTGCCTTCCCAGAACCCGCCTGTGCAGCCATCTTCTCTATTGGCGTTGGGCACTATAATTGAACCTTCAGTTCCGAATTTGGCGAGTATAAAAATACGGAGTATCTACAATCATGTTTTTGATTTGACAGTAGGTAATTGACTATGAAGTGTAGTGGTTTAATAGAT
>NZ_PPUZ01000088.1:0-5126 GCF_004212645.1 Pseudoalteromonas rubra
AGGCTCAGCTGGGGGTCATAAACCAGCGTGTCGCTTTGTACATCATATAGTAACTGTTGCCGCTCCTGTTCGCTCAGCATATCCACCTGCTGTGGCGACTGCTGCGCGAGTGCAGCCGGGTCGTGCGATACAAAAGCGCGGATCAGTTCAGTCAAATGGGCGCTGAGCATGGCAATATAGTCGGCGTTAAACAGCTGGCTGTCATATACCCAGTTCAACGCCAGTCCCTGCTCATTGAAAACCAGGTTGATATCCAGATCAAACTTGCTGTTGCTTACTGGCAGGGCTTGTTGAGTTAACTGTACATCAGCAACGCTAAAGTGCGTGCTGACAGGCTGAGCGGGGGTCCCTTCCACCGTCAGGAGGATCTGAAATAGAGGCGCATGTACCAGAGTGCGCGAGATCTGCAGCCCCTCAATCAGCTGTTCCAAAGGCAGCGCCTGATTCGCCAGTGCCTGTTGATTGATGCCTTTAACGTGCTCAAAATATGCCGCCAGGGTGTCAAACTCTGTCGATACCCGCAGGGGGACTGTGTTAACAAAAAAGCCCATCAGCGACTGCAATTCATTGTGTAGCCGATTCTCAACTGGAGTCCCGATAACGATATCCTGACTGTGGCTGTGTCTTGCTAACACCAGTGATAATAAAGCATGTAAAAACGCAAAGGGGCTGAGCTTGAAGGTATCGGCACTATTGGCAACCGCTTCGGCCATAGTTTGAGGCAATTGCTGAGTGTATTTTTGCGCCGGATGTTGCTGAGCGTCTCGCAGTCCCGATAAAGGTAAAGTGTGTACTTCAGGTGCATTTTCCAGCTGCTGCTGCCAGTAATCCAGCTGAGTTTGATACTGTGTCCGGGCTTCATTTTGTTGCCACTGAGCATAATCAATGTAGTGCAGTGGCAAAGGTGCCAACTCGGGTTGCTGCCCCGCAGCCAGGGCCGCGTAGGTCTGTGAAAATTCCTCAACCAGCAGGGCCACCGAATAGCCATCCGAGACGATATGATGCAGGTTAAACATCAACATACCCTGCTCCGGGGAAAGCTTCGTATAGTGCACCCGGATCAAGCTGTCTGTGGCTAAATCAAAGTTGTAAGCGGCCTCTTCTGTCTGCAAGCGCTCAAGCTGTGCTTGCTGTGCCGACGCATCCAGGTGGCTCAGATCATGAAAACACACAAGCCGGGATGGTGCTGTTTGCACAATCTGCCTACCTTCCCCCGCCACTTCGATATACCGGGTGCGGAGTATCTCATGGCGCGCTACGATGGACTGCATGGTTTGTTCCAGCAGCGCCGGATCGAACTGGCCGCAGACGCTGAAGGCAGCCGACATATTGTACTCGACGGTATTGCTCTGCAATTGATCGATAAACCACAGTCTTTGTTGCGCCGATGACAAAGGGTAATGTTCCTGGGTGCGCGGTATTGGTGTGATTGCACTCGCCTGAGCCGCACTGGCATACAAACCCAGCAAATACTGTTTTAACTCATCTTTGCGTTCTATCAGTTGTTGTTTTAGCGCCGCATTCAGAGTTTTTGGGAGTTGTAACTTAACTTCACCTTGATGGTGCTGTGCGCTGGCACCTTGCGCCACTAAGGCGCGATATAGTTCATGGATCATCATAGGGTAAATTCCTCTAAATCGGATACAGCCGCACTGTGTTCCGTGCGCGCGTCGCTGACATGCAAAGTTAAAACGTCGTCGATGTGGCGACTGATATTGGCAACTGTCATTTGCTGATATAAATCCTGAATGGCCAGGTTTATCGCGAAAGTGTCGTTGAGTCGGGTCACCAGACGCATCACCAGCAACGAGTGCCCACCCAGTTCAAAAAAGTTGGCTGTGACGCTGAGCGTGTCAAAAGGCCGTTCGAGCAAATCGGCGCAGATCTGCTGCACCTGTTGTTCCGTTTCTGTTCGCGCAGCCTGATAAGGTGCTGCTGACTGGCTGCTAACGGGCTCAGGTAATGCCTTGCGGTTTACTTTTCCGCTCGGCAGCAAAGGCCAGTCGGTTATCGCCACAAAGTGTGACGGCACCATATAATTGGGTAGCTGTGCCAGTAACAGCAGCTTTAACTGGTCACTGTCTGGCGCTGCTTCATGCTGTTGAAATTCAACATAGGCAACCAGTTGGGGCTGTGCGCCGTGTGATTGGTTGGCCAGCACCAGGGCTCGCTCGACGCCTGCCAGAGCCATGAGTCGATGCTCGATTTCTGACAGTTCGACACGAAAGCCCCGGATCTTGACCTGCTCGTCAACGCGACCCAAAAACTCCAGCTCACCCGCCTGATTGACCCGGACAAGATCACCAGTTTTATAAAGTCTCGATGCCCATGCCGGCAGTCCGTTAACAGACTGGTTTAAGACAAACTTCTCTTTATTTGCCTGCTCAAGCCCCAGATAACCCCGAGCTAATCCCCGCCCCCCCAGATGCAGCTCACCTGCCACGCCAAGCGGACAAAGCTGGCCGCTTTGCCCCAGTACCACGGCGGCCATATTGGGATTCGGCTTACCAATGGTAATTGTCCTGGTGAGATCTGTACTGTGATCAATGCGCAGGGAAGTGGCCGTAATGGTGGTTTCAGTCGGGCCATAAGTGTTCATCAGAACGCAGCGCCCTTGTTGAGCAGCAATCACCTCAAGCCCAGCTACGTCCAGTGCTTCTCCCCCCACGATGATCATTCGCAATGACAATGCGGCTAACTCAGATGCATTGAGGTGCAGGTGATGCCAAAAGGATGTGGGCAAGCTGGCCACTGTGATGGCGTGTTGCTGGCAAAATGCAATAAACCCTTGCTTGCCCGCCATCACCTGGTCATTGCGCAGCACTAAGGTCGCGCCAAAGCACAAAGACGCTATCCACTCTTCGACAAAAATGTCAAAGTTCATGGTGGAGAATTGCAACATGCGATCCGCGCCGGTCAGGCCATAGTTCGTCTCACAGTTCAGCGCAAAATTAGTCAGGTTTTGGTGATCTATCAGCACTCCTTTAGGCTGCCCGGTGGAGCCTGAAGTATACATGGCATATGCCAGTGCTGACGGCGCTTGCATGCTGGGGTCGTAAGAGAGATTATCCACACTGTGCTGTTGCAGCACCTCGCCTTCAAGCAGGGTGTCCAATTGCACCATGTCACCAGTGAAACCCGCCAGTGTCTGGGTACACGCCTTGGAGCACAACACCAGGTTGACCTGAGAATCTTCTAACATATACGTCAGGCGCTGCTGTGGATAGTCAGGATCTAAAGGTAAATAAGCACCGCCAGCTTTTAACACGGCCAACAGCGCAATCAACATGTTAGGGCTGCGTTCCATACACAGGCCAATAATAGTGTCCGTCACAACATGGCCCTGAGCGCGTAGATAATGGGCCAGCTGATTGGCCTGCCTGTTAAGTTGCTCGTAGCTGAGCTCGGCTTGCCCATCAACAATTGCGATGGCAGCCCCATTGCGTGCAGCCTGATGCTCAAACAATTGATGGATCATCAGTTCTGACCAGGGGTTTTCAACACGCTGCGCTTGCAGCAACTGCGAACGCTCAGGCGCCGAAAGCAGATCGGCCACAGCGACAGGCTTGCCATCGTCTGCATCTAATTGTGCCAATAAAAAGCGCATGGCCTGCACCATGTAGTCCGCTATCCGCCGCGCACCGACTGACTCATCAATCTGCACACTGAGGACAAAATCTCCCTGCTCAACGAAGTCGTCTACGCTAACAGAAAATGGATAGTTAGTGCGTTCGAAGCTATCCAGTAGTCTCAGTGCATTGTCTTGTGTGTGCAGCTCACGAGCATGACGATAATTGATCAATGAACTGAACAACGGGGTGTCAGTCGCCACCGCACTGCATCCTGTCGCAACGGCCAAAGGCGTGTGTTCAAAACTGGTTAGTGCCATTAAACCGCGCTGTACTTGCTGGATCACCTGACTGGCACTTTGTTGCAGATCCACCTTCAAAGGTAAGGTGTTGATCAGCATTCCGAGGATCATCTGCGCATCACCCACAGACTGCATCCGACCAGAAAGCACAGTCCCCATGACCACCTGAGGCTGGTTACAACATGCACCGAGCACCATTGCCCAGGCGCTGTGGAATAACGCTGCCGGACTAACCCGGTGACGCTCACACAAAGAGCGGATCTGTCGGCTGGTCTCGCTCGCAAGCGTCAGGCTCGTTTCGTCCATTCCCAGCCCTTTTCCTGTGACGTCTGTGAGTCCAAAAGGAAAACTGGGCTCTTCAACATCAGCCAGCATGTGCGTAAAAAAGGCTTCCGCATCCTTGAGCTGCGTTTGCTGCCGTTGTGCTATCACAGCCCGGAACCCAGATTGCGACTGCGCCCGCGACTGCGCCTTCGCAGGGCCCTCAAGATAATCTTGCAGCTGATTTTGAATCGCGTACAAAGACATGGCGTCATCAATCAGGTGATGCATCTGCACGCCAATAATGCACTGTTCAGATGTTTGCGCGACCGTGACTCTCATTAAAGGTGCCTGGTGTAAGTCAAAGCTTTGCTTGTCGCTTTGCAAATGTGCCGTCATCACCTGCTGAGGATCAGCGGTGTCTGGCACGTCAAGATAGTGCACATCAAGCTGTGCCTGTCTCAGTACAACCTGCACGGGTTCATCCAACCCCTGCCAACAGAAGCCGGTCCGCAGAATATCGTGCTCATCGATCACCGACTGGATAGCTTGCAATAACAGAGGTAAGTGTGCCTCAGATTGCAGCGCCAGCAGATACCAGGATACATACGGGTCGTTGTCGGGATCTAACATGTGATGATACAAAATCCCTTCCTGCAACGAAGCCAGTGGATAAATATCCTGTATGTTGGCAGCTCCTCCTGCGAACTGATTACACAGCGCGTCGATCTGTGGCTGACTCAGGCTGATCAGATCCAGATGTTCAGGTGTGATCCGCTCGCAGCCTGCGGGGATCTGACTGGATGAAACCACTTCATTGTATGCGGGCGCCGTATCGAGTAATACCGCCATTTGTTGCACCGAGGTGCAGCGAATGGCATCTTTTGCGCTCACCTGATACCCAAGCTGGTTTAGCTTTGCCACCAGTTTCAGGCTCAGCAGCGAGTGCCCGCCCAGTTCAAAAAAGTTAGCCGTGGCGCTGATCTTCGCCGCA
>NZ_PPUZ01000089.1:0-1581 GCF_004212645.1 Pseudoalteromonas rubra
GATGATATCGACAGCCTGTTAGAAGATGAGCCGGAGGCTGAGCCAGAAGAAGAGCTACTGGCAGAAGAGCCGGATGATATCGACAGCCTGTTAGAAGATGAACCGGATGCAGCACCAGAAGGCGAATTGCTGACGGAAGAACCGGACGATATCGACAGCCTGTTAGAAGACGAGCCGGAGGCAGAGCCAGAAGAAGAATTGCTGGCGGAAGAGCCAGATGATATCGACAGCCTGTTGGAAGACGAGCCGGAGGCAGAGCCAGAAGAAGAATTGCTGGCGGAAGAGTCGGACGATATCGACAGCTTGTTAGAAGATGAGCCGGAGGCTGAGCCAGAAGAAGAGCCACTGGCGGAAGAACCAGATGATACCAATGCTCTTTCAGAGGGCGCGCCTGAGTCTGATTACGAGGCTGTTTCTTCAACGGATCCCGGACACCTTGATGGTATGCTGGAAGAGGAAGCCGATCTTCAGTCCCTGCATGATAAAGCACAAGGGCCTGCTGAGCTGGATTTGGACGAGGCTGAGCCTAGTATAGAACAGGATGAACCTGCGTTAGCAGAAACTGAAGACGAGTTACTCGACGAATTTGCCGAAGCGCTGGTACACCCAGCAGAAGAAGGCGAAACCCACACGCCACCGCAATTGCAAAATGTTGATGAGCTGCTTGAAGCGCTGGAAGCCGAAGCCGAAGCCGAAGCCGATGACTTCGACGCTGATATGGACAGTGAGCTGGACAATGAAGTTGAGATTGACCTGGGTGATGATCCGCTCGCGGACGAAGACATAGATTTGTCTGAAGACGAAGTGTTGACCGAGCTTGACCCGGTGACACCCAGCGAAGAGCTGAGTAGTTATCCTGAATTACAAATGGACGAATCTGAGGCGGATGTAATCAATCTAGACGCCGAGCCCGAGTCTGCCATGAGTGAAACGGAGAGGGCACTTGCGGAAAGTTTAGAACAGGAAGAACCGTCCAGCCTGCTTGATGACGAGCTGGATGAGGATGGTGACGAGTTATTAGATTTTGGTGGTGACTTTGATGACCTGGATGGTCCCGATTTTGAAATTGAACCAGAAGGCAGCAGTGAGCAGGATAGTGAGCCTACTGCATTTGATCAGACAGAAGATGCAGCACAGGACGAAACACCCGCATCAGAAGAAACACTGTTAGAAGATGACCTGACAGACGACGCACTGATAGAAGAAGACTTCCCGGCGTTTGATGAAGACGACGCGCTGGCAGCGCTGGATGACGAGCCACACGCAGCGGAGCCGGAAACTGAAGAGGCATCAGAGCAAGCAGCCCCGGTAGATGAAGAAACGCTGTTAGAAGACGACCTGACGGACGACACACTGGCGGAAGAAGACTTCCCTGAGTTTAACGAAGAGGACGCGCTGGCGGCCTTGGATGATGAGCCACAAGCGGCGGAGCCTGAGGCAGAAGAAGCACCAGAGCAAGCAGCCCCGGTAGATGAAGAAACGCTGCTAGAAGATGACCTGACAGACGACGCACTGACAGATGATGCGCTGGCGGAAGAAGACTTCCCGGCGTTTGAAGAAGATGAGCCACAAGCGGCGGAG
>NZ_PPUZ01000009.1:0-19296 GCF_004212645.1 Pseudoalteromonas rubra
AAATGTGATCAAGAGACAGGCTCAAGGCCGGGATGACGAAGGTGAGGTCGGGATGACGGAGGTGAGGCTAGCTCTGGAGCGAGCATGCAGCGTTATGTTGTGGACTGAATGGAGTTTTCCATTGCAGCTTTCAGTCTTGGTCAAATCAGGCTCCTTTTGGCTGTGAGTGGTTCCCGGATCGGGCCGGGGGCGCAGAGCTGGGATGACGGATATGTGGGTAAAATTGAGTGAAAATATGAATGTGCCAAAGGGTTAATAAAGCCTTACTTAAGATACAACCGCCATTTATCGCGCATGGGAATTAAGTGAGTAGCGCACAAACTAACATACACAACCAGTCATCCCGCACTTGATGCGGGATCTACTTGAATACACTGCCATACCAGCAGGTGGATCATGAAGTATGCGTCGCTTGGTAGTATATGACTCAACCGCAGAGCCGGATAAGGTCACAAAGTGGCACTGATGCGACCTGGTAGCGCAAAAGTGCCACTTGCGCTGCGATTAAACCAGCTTGGCTTTGCCAGCCTTAACGGTAAAGCGCTTGCCAATGTGCGACTGATCATTCTTAAAGCCGACGAACGGCACATGGTGCCAGCTGGCATTCAGCTCGTCCTGAGTGATGTCCAGGGTTACAAAGCCGCGGTTGGCCAGGTCGATATAGCGGATGTGAGGATTCTCCGGGATCAGGATTTTACCAACATCGCCTACCAACTGTTGCAGGCCCGGCACCGGAATTGATGGTGACGTGACCGACGAGGTGACGATCTCTACTGCAATGGCCCCTTCGTGAGTGAAGCGGTTGTATTCGTGCCAGTCGTAGGGGTTTTTACAGATGTTTGCGGCCCATGACGAGTGTACATCACCGGTTAAAAACACCACGTTATCTATCTGGTTTTGTTCAATAAAATCAAGCAGACGATGGCGCGCAGCCGGGTAACCGTCCCAGGCATCGCCATTGATAGGTTTGCCCAACATCTGAATTTGCATCATCTGTACCTGCTGGCCCAGCAGCTTCCATTGTACGCCGTTTTGCTTGGCCTCAAACAAGTTGTCGTACAGCCATTGTTCCTGCGCGTAGCCCAGTAAAGTGCGTGATTCATCCAGGCGCGCCGGATCTTTGATCTCAACTTGCTGATCGCGGCCGATCAAACGGGTGTCGAGCATATTCAGATCCAGCAAAGATCCAAACTGGAAGCGGCGATAAGATCGCTCCCGGTTGTTGTCGCTTGGTTCACGGATCGGCATCCACTCATAATAGGCTTTAATGGCAGCGGCCTTACGGGTTTGCCAGTCGCCTTCGCCGTCATTGTGGTTTTCTGCCCCGCCCGACCAGGTGTCGTTGGTAAATTCATGGTCATCCCAGATACAGATCATCGGGTGGGTCTGATGCAGGGTTTGCAAGTCTTCGTCGGTTTTATAACAGGCATGGCGAATCCGGTAGTCTTCCAGCGTCACCATTTCATGAGCTGGCTGAACTTTACGGTTCCAAAGGAACGGATTGCGGTAGACATCTTTATTACCGTATTCGTACAGGTAGTCACCCAGGTGCAGTACGGCATCCAGGTCGTCAATTTCCGCGATACGGGCATACACATTAAAGTACCCATAGCTAAAGTGCGAGCACGACGTCATGGCCAGTTTAACCTGGCTAACATCATAGGCTGGCAGAGTTTTGGTGCGCCCTGTCGGCGAGGTAATGGGCTTATCCAGCTCATCAATGATAAAGCGATAATAATAGCGGGTATCGGGTGCAAGTCCGCTGGCATCAACCTTAACGGTGAAATCGCGTTGTCCATCGGTGATCTCATAACCCTCTGCAACAAGTACAGAAAACTGCGGATCCTCCGAGACCTGCCAGAGCACTTTGACACTGAGTGTGGCCATATCTACCCGCTCCTGCACCTCGGGCGGAATAGTAATGCGTGTCCATAAGATCACCCGGTCATCTAATGGGTCGCCGCTGGCAACGCCATGGCTGAACGGGTTTTGTGAAAAAGTACAGCCGCTCAGCCCCAGAGTGAGGGGAACGGTGGACAGCATCAGGCTGGTTTTAAAGAAATCGCGACGGGATAGGCTCATAAGTAAATACTCTAATTGTCATTTTTGGGCGGTATTTAAACGCGTTTGTGTTAATTTTATATAACAAAAATATTACATTGAACATGCTTTGCGACCAAACTGGCTGCTTTGATTTAAAACTGACGTGAAAATGGCTATAACTATAAAAACCAAGGTCAGATAATAAGCAGGTGAGAGTGGTTGGTGTCAGGTGGTATCTCAGAGTGTGGTGCTTTTTTATTGCGGGGTTTTTGTTTTACGGGCCAAAGGCTGTGGCGCAGCAGCCGTGTGCCAGCGAAGTTAAAATTGGTGTTGTCGCCGACTGGCCGCCACTGACAGCGGTAGATGAACGCGGGGCGTACGGGCTGGATGTAGAGATTGCCCGCAAGGTGTTTAGTGAGCTGAATATTTGCCCGCGCTTTTTACGCCTGCCCACGTCTGCCCGAAGTTTAGATCAGCTGGGTAAAGGGGCTGTAGATGTGTTGCTGATGGTCAGCTATGTGCAGGAGCGTGCCGAGCTTGGCGTGTTTTCTGACCCTTACCGGTGGGAAAAAATGCGCCTGTTCTCCCTGCGCCAGCCGCGTATGGCAATGGACTTAAAAGCATTGCTGCGGCTGGGTTATCGGATCGGGCTGAGCATTGGCTCATACTATGGAGAGGAGCTCAAAAACCTTGCCGATAACCCCGATTTTGGACATTTGCTGGTGGGGATCTCGGGTAGTACGCAGCGCGTCGAAATGCTGGCCAAAAAGCGCGTCGACTTTATTATTGAAGACGAAATTCTCGGCCGCTTTATGGGCCGCAAACTGGGGATCAAAAACTTTCATATCTGGGACTATCCGGTACACAACAATCAGGTGCACTTTTTGTTGCGCAAAGGGCTGTTCGACGCAGCGCAGCTGGCGCGTTTTAATGGCGTGATAAAGCGCCTGCGCCCGGACATAGACAAGCTGGTTGAACATTATACCCATCATACCGTGCCGCGCGGGGCTCACTGAAACAAGCGGTAATACAAATACCGCTTTATTGTGGTCTACACTAAGGAAGCTAATGGAGCCGCAATAAAGGAAACAACAATGCGCAAACACATTCTCCCTCTGTTTGTTTTACTCTCCGGGTGCATGGGCACCGCAGACAGTGCTGCCAACGATCCACACGTTTATGCCGCTTATACTATGCTGGCACCCACGCAAAAAGGTGGCGTGCAAGTCTACGCCAGAGCCATTGTCGATGGTGCGCATATCAGCGACCAGCAATGCCCGCAATTGCTGCCCTCAAGTGGTGAAGCGATAAAAACGCAGGCCAGGCGATTAAATCCGGATCCAGATAATTTTCCGGTGACGGTCTGTGAAGCCGTGATAAACCCGGATACCCGCTATCGGCTCTCCTACGGTGGCATAGAGCTGGCTCCGGTCACGCTGGCTCCTGAGCGTATTCAGGTCTTTGGCGATTCGGGCTGTAAAAGTTCGGTGTGCGAAGGCGCAAGTGCAGCGCAGCCCTTTGCTCAGCTGGCAGAGCTGGGGGCAAAGCAAACCAAGCAGCTGATCCTGCATATGGGCGACTTTAACTACCGTGGCACGTCGGGCAGTATCAGCAAAGACATTTACGCTTATGATGCGGGAGATGGCGGCTATGGTGGCCCTTCATGTGGATTGACCGAAACCTATTACTCACAAAATGCCAGCGGCAGTCCCAAGCCCGACACCTGGCAGAGCTGGCAGGCCGATTTATTCGCCCCGGCTAAGTCGTTGCTGGCAAGCGCCCCCTGGGTATTTGCCAGAGGCAATCATGAATTGTGCAGTCGCGCAGGCCCGGGTTGGTTTTATTTCCTTGGGCCTGGCTCTGATTTGCCCGGTGGTATCGCGCAGCAGTCTTGCCCCTATCAGGGCGAGTTCAGCCAGCCGCCCAGCGAGGCCAGCGGTCATATTGTCATGATAGACCCTTACTTGCTTGAGCTAGACTCATTGGCACTGTGGGTGATGGATTCGGCCAATGCCTGCGATTCGCGTGCGCCACAGACCCTCACACGCCAGTATCGCGACCAGTATTCCCGCTTACAGCAAGTGGCATCGCGAGTGAAAACCCCGTTATGGATGATGACGCACAGACCGCTGTGGGGGCAAAGCGGGCCGGTTGGCACGCCTTCTATTACCGATATGCTGCAAACGGCACTGAAAACCACCCAGTCGCAGCAGTTACCGCCCGAGGTCAGCTTGTCTCTGTCCGGGCATATGCATATTTACCAGTCGCTGGCCTTTGGTAAGGACAGTGGCCGTCCCCCTCAGCTGGTGGTGGGCAACAGTGGCGTGAGCCTGAGTTCAACCGGCGCAAACAGCGGATTCAGTGCCCAGATTGATGGCAAGCGCGCGCAGGGCAATACCCAGGGTGAGTTTGGTTATATTTCCATTGAACTGGAAAAAGACCACCAATGGCAGGGGCAGTTTTACAACACGCAGGGCCAGGTGTTTCTTGAGTGTGGCAGCAAGCAGGCTGAACAAGGTAAAGCCCTGTGCCAGATAGCGCGTTGAAACAGCAGATCGCCACCTGAGCAAAGGTGGCGATCATTACTCTTTTTTCCTATCTGACCTGTCCGGACAATGCGTTCCTAGTAACCGGTTATTTTGAAAAGTTCACCCACAGCCAGCTGTCGTCACCGTTAAAGTGCAGAGTGTGAACCGTGTCATGGGTTTTGAAATTGACCATGTTGACCTGAGTGGGCCAGATGTCTCTGAGTGCGTCGTGACGCATTTGCAGGCGGTTCAGTGGGACGGGCACAGGTGCGCGCTGAATAACCCAGAAAAATTGCCCGTCGATGCTGCCACTGGCTAAAGTTAGCGGGATGGTTTTACCGGCTTCATCCTTCAGCGCCACGTTGCCAACGACATACTGAGTAAAGCGCGCTCTGTCGGACTCATTGTTAAACAGGTCGGCGTCTTCACCAAACAGTGCTTCAGCGGCATGCTCTGTGTCGTGCAGATGAAATCGGTGCATCACTTCGAGTTGCGCACTGCCAGGGTCTATCAGCACGGTCGTCATTGCTGCCTTGATCTGGTGTGCTGTGGCTGTGTTCACCCAAATTAATGCCAGTGCGGCAATCAGCCGATCCTTCATGGGGTACCTCTTGGTTGCTTACGGCTTCTATCATAGCGTGTATCGCCCTGGAATATTGTTATTTTACTGCTGAGCTTGTTATCCAGATTAAAATAATCGGTATGTAGTGAGTACAATAGGTTTTTGCATTGTGTGCACCGGTTATGAATGTGATGAAATGGATCCATCGCCACTGCCAGCACGTAAGGCGCTAAGATTTTGAGTGTGTAAAAATGACAGAGTCTGTGTGTCAAAATAACAATAATTTTCGTGCCAAGTTCCCATTTTGCAAATTTATTGTCTCTATTTTACAAATAAATTAAAAAAGCCAAATTCAATGGTTGAAATCGAAACTAAATTCCCAGTAAAATCGCGGACTTTTCAATCGGCGAGTAAAACTGGCGTTGGTTTTGCTCTGTACTAAGTACCCGTTTAGCTTAAAATGTGGTGAGCAGTATGGATTTCTACATACTAAAAAAACATGAGAAACTCGTTGCCATTCCGGCGGACGAACAGAACTGTAAAGAGTATCTAGATGATGGCTATTTTTATGTTGATAAAGTGGCCGCATGTAACGAGAAGTCGGCCTTGAAGCGTTTGCATGGCAGGCATAACCGTTATCTCAGAGCATTGTGGTTGCTGGTGATCCCGGTGGTGATTTACGCCTGGCGTCAACTCAGCCATTAACCTATTCGCCTAAGCAGTGTATATTAACCGACATTAAGGTTAAGGAACGCTGCATGAAGGTTTTACACACATCCGACTGGCATCTGGGTCAACAGTTTTACGAGCACAGCCGTCATGCTGAGCATCAGTTTTTTCTCGACTGGCTGTGCAACACACTCACTTCTCATCAAATCGATGTACTGATTGTCAGTGGCGACATTTATCACAGTGCCACGCCCTCAGCCATGGCTGAGCAGCAGCTCTATGCCTTCATCAGGCGCGCGAAA
The DNA here is from genome assembly GCF_004212645.1 of Pseudoalteromonas rubra. Taxonomy (GTDB): domain Bacteria; phylum Pseudomonadota; class Gammaproteobacteria; order Enterobacterales; family Alteromonadaceae; genus Pseudoalteromonas; species Pseudoalteromonas rubra_G. The sequence goes on from NZ_PPUZ01000009.1 coordinate 6,105, forward strand.
ACCGACAACCCCAATCTGCATATTGTGATCACGGCTGGTAATCATGACTCGGCAAACCGAATAGAAACGGCTAAACCCCTGCTCAGCCAGTTTGATACCCATGTTGTGGGTCGCTTTGATAAGCACAATCCTCAGGATGTGGTGAAAACCCTCAGCACTGCCAATGGCACTTTGCAGGTTGTGGCCATGCCATTTTTACGCAGTGCCGACCTAGAAGCTCAGGCTGACGACCCGCAGGCCTATCAGCGTGGTGTTGCACGTGCTTATCAGGCTGCTTACCAGGCGTTGGATGCGCAATTCCCGGTTCTGGCTATGGGCCACTTACATGCGAAAGGTGGTAGTATTTCCGGCGATTCAGAGCGCAATATCACCATTGGCGGGTTTGATGCCATTACGGCGGATGTGTTTGGTGAGCGCCCCGACTATGTTGCGCTTGGGCATTTACACAAGGCGCAAAAAGTCGCTGGCAGCGAGGCCATTCGCTATTGCGGCACACCTCTGCCTATGTCGTTTTCCGAGCGTAACTATCGCCATCAGGTGTTGCTGGTGGAATTTACCAACAACGCGCTGAGTAGTGTAAAGCCCCTTGACGTTCCCCGCCTCAAGCAAGTTATTTTGCTCCCCGAGCGCGGTGGTGCGACTCTGGATGAGTTAATGACTTTACTCAGTGAACTCGATTTGTCGCAATACCAGGACACTGCAACGCCCTATCTGAGGCTGCGGCTCAATGCCAGTGAAACGGATAGTCAGTTTCGTCACAAGATTGAACAGGCGCTGACAGACAAGCCGGTGCATTTTTGTGGCATCGAGCGTGTCAGCAATACACAACAAGCCGCAGACGAGCCGCATTTTGAAGACCTGGGCCAGGTCGAGAAGCTAGAGCCGGTGAGTTTGCTGGAACTGGCATATCGGACACAAATAGACAGTGAGCAGGCCGTGCCACAAGCCTTACAAGATTGCCTGATGCAGGTGCTGGCGAGTGTACAGGAGCAGGAAGCATGAAATTACTTGGGATCCAGGTGCAAAACCTGGCGTCACTGGCGGATGCCGACATTGATTTTACCCAGCCACCGTTAAAAGACACTGGCTTGTTTGCCATCACTGGCGACACCGGGGCTGGTAAAAGTACCTTGCTGGATGCGATATGTCTGGCGCTGTACGGCAAAACGGCCCGACTGAAGGCCGATGCAAAAAACAAAGTGATGCTCAATGGCGATGAGCTCAAGCTCAACGACCCCCGTAACTTACTGCGCCGGGGCTGTGTTAGTGGCCGCGCCGAAGTCACTTTTTGTGGTCAGGATGGCAACCAATACCGCGCCAGCTGGCGGGTGGGACGCGCCCGCAACAAACTCGATGGTCGTATCAAAGAAGCGGAGCATCAGGTGGTGCGCCTTGCTGATGACACGGTACTAGCCAGCAAAACCACCGAAGCCAAACAGCTGCTGGAACAGTTGCTGGGCCTGAACTTTGAGCAGTTTTCTCGCGCCGTTCTGCTTGCACAACATGAATTTGCGGCGTTTTTGAAAGCCAACAGTGATGAGCGGGCACAACTGCTCGAAACTCTGACCGGCACGGCCAAATTCAGTGTCATAGGAAAAGCGATTTTTGAGCATCACAAAGCCAAACAAGACGCACTGGCGCAGCGCAAACAGTCGCTTAACCATGTAACCTTACTCAGCGATGAGGCGCTGGCTGAAAACCAGCAAACTGCCGCTCAGCTGACGGCGGCTATCGCACAGGCCCGTGAGGAAGAAAAACACCTGGAGCAAGGCATTAACTGGTATCAGGCCTGTGACAAGCTGGCTCAGCAATGTGCTCAGGCAGAGCAGGAACAAACGCAGTGTCAACAGCGCCTGAGTGCACAGGCCCTGGGTTTCGACCGCGCCCGGCGTGCAAAAGCCGTTGAGGTGATTGCTGACAACCGGGCTCAGGCACGCGATACCACTGCCCGGCTCAAGCAATTAGACCTGGATATTGGCCAATTGCAGCAGCAAGATTATGCACCGCAGATCCGCGCAGCGGAAGGTGAGTTGCAAGCAGCTCAGGGCCGACTCAGCGAGGCGAAAAACCAGTTGCAGGTGTGCACCCCTGCCCTGCAATCATTGCGTGAACTGGATCAACAGCGCGAAGCCAACAAACAACTGCTGGCGCAAAGCTGCGCGGAGTATAACGCCCAGCGAGAGCAACATGAGGTGTTGCAACAGCGAAGTGAGGCGCTTGATACTCAGCTGAACACCGAACGTCAGCAGCTCGCTCAGTTACAGCAAGCCTGTGAGGCCGACCCTGCGCTGACGCAAGCGAGCGAGCAATGGGGACAGATAAGCAGTGCATTAAAGCAGTGGCAGGCGTGTCAGGGTCAGCTCAATAAGCTGGCGGAAGAACAACACCAGGCACAGCTTAATGCCGATAAAGACAAACAAGCACAGCAGGCACTGCAACCCAGATTAACGGAGCAGAACCGGCAGCTGGCAGATATTCAGACCAGGCTGAGTGCCACTCAATCTGAGCTTAACGAGCTTGATTATGAAACATTGCAGTTTCAGCGCACCCAGTTGGCGCAGGCGCAACAAAATCAGTCACAGCGTGCCCAGTTGCAGCAGGAGCTGGGCGAGCACCGGCTGCACATTGACCGCCTGCGGCATCAGCATCACAGCCTGCAACAGCAACTCAAAGACACCGAGCAGCAGGATGAGCTGACCAGACAACGAGTATTGCTGACCCAGGAAAATCTGCAGCAAGTGCGGTTCCGTGCCAGTGACAACATCAGCACATTAAGGGCGCAACTGGTTGCCGGACAGGAATGTATGGTGTGTGGCTCGACGGAACATCCTTATGGTGTGGAGCATATCGACAGCCACTGGCAAACGCTGATTGCAGACTTTGAGTCGCAATATCAGGCTGCTGAGCAAGCCCGCGAGCAGACACAACAACGGTATCATGCGCTGGTTGGCCAGGCTGAGCAATGCAACGGTCAGTTACAGGCGGCATTGCAACACGAAGCGCAGCTTAATCGCAAGCTGACGCAAATTGCCGAGGCGCTGGCGCAGCTGCCCGCTCAGTTGCGCGACACCGACGATCCTCAGGCACATCTTGAGCAACTGGATAAAAAGCTGCAAACCTACAGCCAGCTGAGCAAAGAACAGCAACAGCTTTGGCAGCAACAGCAAGCTTGCCAGCATGAAATACAGCAGCTGGAGCAACAAAACCAGCAGCTACAAAGCCAGCTTGAACGCGCAGAGCAGGCCAAAGCTTATGGGCAAACCAGACAAGCGGAGCTGGAGGCGGAGCAACAAGAGGCACTGGCTCAGGTTAAGTTGCTATACAGTGCGCCACAATGGTGGCACGCCTTTGAGCAAGCACCTGAACAGGCCATTACTACACTGGGCGAGCAGGTGCAGATCAGACAGCAACAACAGCAACAGATCAGCCAGTTACAGCACAAGATCAGTGAAGATGAACATACAGCTCAGCTGCTACGCCAGCAATGTCAGGATAAGCAGACGCAGCTCGATAAAGCGGCGCAGTCCCGACAGGCGTTGACCGACAAAGGTGATGCGCTGACACGTGAGCGGGTAGCCATTCAGCCACTTGAGATCAGCGCAGACAACTGGCATCAGTCTTTGCTGGATGAACAACAACAGGCTGAAGCCCTGCAAACTCAGGCGACGCAGGGCCTGGCCCAGCTGCGTCAGGCGCAGGAGTCTCAGGCCCTCATGCTGGCCCATAAGCAGCAATCACAGCAGCAGTTACAAGAAGCACTTGAGAAGGTTCAGGCGCGTTATCAGAGCTGGCTGGCGGAGCTGCAAACTCAGTTTGACAGCATGATAGAAGACGAGGTTGAGGCACTGCTGCAATGGGATAAAAACCAGTGGCAGACACTGCTGGACGAGCATGATGCTCTGAGCAAAGCGCTACACAGTGCACAGAACAAACACGCGCATTTGCAACAGGAGCTACAGACATTGCGCGCCGAGCCTGTGACAGAGCAAAGCCAGGCGCAGCTTACAGAGCGACTGGCACAGTTACAGCAAGAGCGTGATGGTAGCCAGGCAAAGCTTATCAGCGTCAATGCTTTACTGAAACAGCACGAAGACAACAAAGCCTATCTGGCAGAGCAGTATGAAGCACTTGAGGCGCAACAAGCCGAATATGAGCACTGGCATTTATTAAACCGCCTGCTGGGCGATGCGACGGGTAAAACCATGCGCAACCTGGCGCAGACCCAGACGCTCAGGATCTTATTGCAATATGCCAACCATCATCTTTGCAGCCTGAGCAAGCGTTACCGCCTGACTGTGATTGGTCAGTCGCTGGAAATCGCCATTATTGACCGCGATATGGCCGATGAGCAGCGCAGTGTGAACACTTTATCGGGGGGCGAGTCGTTCCTGGTTTCTTTAGCGCTGGCGCTGGGCCTGGCTTCATTGTCTTCTAATCAGGTGCAGATCAACTCCTTGTTTATCGACGAAGGGTTCGGTACTTTAGATCCGCAAACCCTCAGTGTGGCGCTGGATGCACTTGATGCCTTGCAATCTCAGGGGCGAAAAGTGGGTGTGATCTCTCATGTTGCGGAAATGACCGAGCGGGTTGCCACCCAGATAAAAGTACAAAAACAGGCCGGTGGTTATTCGTCGGTCACCATCAGCGAACGATAAGGACATACCATGCCCAGTTTTACACAGGATGAAGCAACCCATTACGACAGCCGCATTGAACGCCTGGTGCCCGGTTATCAGTTGCTCCATGAACTGGTGCAGGCGCAGTTGCAAACCTTGCTCCCCGAGCAGGCACAGATCCTGATTGTGGGAGCCGGTACGGGCAAAGAAGTATTGCAGCTGGCAGAGAGTAACCCGAGCTGGACATTCATTGTGCAGGATGTATCGGACGATATGCTGGCCATCGCAGATCAAAATTTTACTAACCTGGGATTGTCGTCACGGGTGACCATACATTCAGGGCCGCTGAGCCCGGGCCAGTATCAGGCTGATATAGCGCTGTGCCTGCTGGTGATGCATTTTGTGGCAGACGATGGCGCTAAGCTGGCACTACTGGAGTCAATTCATAGTAATCTCAAGCCTGGTAAGCAGCTGCTACTGGCTGACCTGATGAAGCCTGAAACCCAGTTCGAGCGGGAGTCTCAGCTAAAGCACTGCCGCGCGATGGGACTGACCCACATCGGCGAAGAGCGGATGCGCCATAATCTGGAGCACGAATTTTACCCACTCGATCGGATGCGGCTGGCCGAATTGCTGGATGAAAGTGGCTTTTCGACCGCGCAGATGTTTTTTAAAGCCTTAGGGTTCAGTGGCTTAGCTTGTGTAAGACAATAAATCAGCTGGCACCTGCACGGATTAGCGCCACCAACTTTGAGATCTTAATATTACTAAGCTGGCGATAATCCAAGTACGGGCAAATCAATAACTTACTGACGGGGTCGATGGCAAACTCTTCATCTATCCAGTGCAAAGAGTTAGTAAAAAGATGATCTCTGAGTAGCGTTTTGCCATAGGTGCGGCCCGCTATGATGTGCCAGTCATAGCGATTTGCTGCCAGATCAGGCACAGAAAACAGCAAAGCCTCCTGACAGCCCTGCTGTAACAGCCGTTTATCCCGATATTGCTGCCAGCTTGGGTACTGCTCCGGGTGGTTAGTAAAATCATGATCTGGATGGCTAAGCTCAGCCACAAATTTAGCATACACATTAAACACTTTGCGCCAGCCGTTGCCGCATTGCTGGTTAATGTAGTCTATCTCTCCTGTCTGTAACGCTATGACTTTATTCAAATTTTGAAATTCTGCGAGTTTTGGCGGGTGCTCAACATAAATGGCCAGCAACCCCTGCTCTGCGCCAAATCCGTAAGTTGGTAAATTCATGATCTCTGTAAATAGTGCGTGCTAATACTCTGACCATTATATCTGTTTTTACCACTGCGTGTTCTGTAAACCCCCTTTACACCGGGTGGAACTACCGATTTATCTGGGATGTCTTTTATCTGACTTATAACTGACTGAAAACTTTAATGTTTAAGCAATGTATCTGTAACCGGTTCATCCCAACCTGTTGTGCGCTTGATAACAATAACTGTAGCAATTGTAGCAACTAACTCGGAGTAACTAATGAAGCGCATAGCATATTCGTTGATCGCCGCTGCCGTCACAGTGGCATTAACCGCCTGTGATGGTGATGATGGTAAACAAGGCCCTCAGGGTGTTCAGGGTGAGCAAGGTGTTCAGGGAGAACAAGGCAATAGTGGCACGAACGGTACCAATGGTACAGATGGTGTTGACGGTGTTGCCGGTAAAGATGGTCAAAACGGTGGTTCAGGTCTGATCCGTATCGCCACTGTGCCAGCAGGTGCTGAGGTCACAGGTTTGTTCCTGAGCGAGCAAGGCGATCTGTTCTTCAATGTACAGCACCCAAGCGATGCGAATACATTGGTAGATGGTAATCAGCGCCCTTATGACGGCGGCACTGTGGGCGTACTAACGGGTGTGAATTTCAACGAGTTGCCACGCAATATTGTGAGCTCACCGGTTCCAGTGACAGAGCTTGAGAGACAAACAGTTGTGACTGCGATTGGTCAATACCAGATCCTGGGTCAGACCGGTGATGTGTATGCGGACTTGGGTGAAAAAGGCCTGGCTGGTGGCTTAGGTGTGCACTACGGCATCACTTCAGGTGACAAAATCCTTGAAAATGATAACCCGGACTTCAATGGTTTTATCCCAAGTGCTGACGATGAAAATACAGGTTATTTATTTACTAACTGGGAAGCTTACCCGGGTGGCATGAGCCGCCTTAAAATGAGCAAGAGCGACACAGGCAAGTGGAAAATTGAAGAAGCCATGATGCTCGATTTTGATGCCGTTAAAGGCACCGCTGCAAACTGCTTTGGCTCTGTATCTCCCTGGGGCACGCCACTGACGTCTGAAGAGTGGATTGTAAGGTCTGACGTTGACACCACTCAACATGCTAGTTGGAATGATCCGGCCTTTGTGAAGATAGAAAGAATGAAAGAGCTGGTTGCACCTGAGTTCCCTAACCCTTACCGCTACGGTTATATTGCTGAAGTGCAAAATCCGCTCTCTGATACGCCAGATGTTGTTAAGCACTTCACTATTGGTCGTTACGAGCATGAAAACTCCGTCGTTATGCCGGATGAGCGCACAGTTTACTCGTCTCAGGACGATACGGGCGGTGTGTTGTTCAAGTTCGTTGCTGATCAACCCAGAGACCTGAGCTCAGGTACGCTTTATGGTGCGAAGCTGACTCAGGACAAGGGCCTGAATGATCCGGCTGTGACTGGCTTTGATGTGACTTGGGTTGAAATTGCATCGGGCACCAATGCCGAAATTGAAGCCTGGATTGCCGAGTACGATGAAATCAGTACCGCAGACTTTGTTCAAGGTCAAACAAGTTACCTGTCTGTGGCTGACGTAAAAGCCTGGGCAACCGGTAAAGCAACCTACCCCACACTTGCTGAGGGGGGGGGTCTGGTTACAGCAGGTAAGCCTATGGATAACCGTGCCGCATTCCTTGAGTCTCGCCAGGCGGCCAAACAATTGGGTGCGACTGCTGAATGGCGCAAGCTGGAAGGGATCAGCATCAACTACGACCGCGTAGTTGAAGCCGTAACTGGTCAGGACAGAGTGCCAGGCGAAGTGGTTGAGCAGGCTTATATGTATATCGGTGTTGCCGACATTGACGACACGATGACTAATGGAAAGGGCGATATTCGTCTCTCTGAGCGTGTTAAAGATTGTGGTGGTGTGTATCGCGCGCACATCGATAATAACTACAACCTGACTCGCATTGAGCCTGTGGTGATGGGTGGTACGCACCGCTCTAGCCTGACTGGTGCACAAGAGTGTGATGTCAATCAGTTATCTCAGCCTGATAACGTGATTGTTATGCAGGACGGCCGCATCATCATTGGTGAAGACGGTATCCAGGAAAACAACACCCTGTGGTTGTACGATCCTAACTCTAAGTAATTGTAAGACTCGCGGTGCCCGTTCGTGGCACCGCATTTTTTTATCCAAAAATGGGCGTCATAAAAATGAAATACCAAGTAATCGGCCTGGCGGTACTCACTGGCCTGGCACTGACCGGCTGCGAGGAATCACAACATCATAATCAAGCTGCCGAACTAATCGCCTCGCAGTCAGCACATAAAGCTGCACCTTACAAACCCGGTGATGACATTCCCGCAACTGCTTACATGGAGCACGATGAGGTCTATAACCCAGAGTCCGTGATCCCACCTCAGTGTTACACCAAAACCGATGGTGTAAATAACCCCTGTTATGCCTGTCATCAGTCTTATCAGCAAGAGCCGGAAAGACCCAACGCGATGCGCGATGGTAACTTGCAGGGCGCGTATGAATTCTCTGACTTGGGCCTGAAAAACCACTGGAAAAATCTCTTTGTTGACAGGGCAGAGCTGATCGCAGGTATGCCAGATAAAGAGATTATGGCGTGGATCAATCAGGATAATTACACCCCGTTTATCGAAAAGCTGAAACAGGATAAACAATGGCGCGGTGAGCTAACCCCGCTGGAAAACCTGGCCTACCCTGAAAAAGCCTTTGATGAAATGGGCTTTGCCAAAGATGGCAGCGGCTGGGTGGCGTTTAACTACAAGCCCTTCCCATCGACGTTTTGGCCTACCAACGGCTCTACGGGCGATGTGATGATCCGTTTGCCCGAAGCGTTTCGCTCAAAAGGGGGCGTGTACAATCAAGATGTGTATCTGGCAAACCTGAGCCTGGTTGAGCTGACGCTAAAAGGCTTAGATAAGATCTCCACTCCTACAATCTCTGAGCAGCGTATTGGCCAGGATTTAAACGGCGACAATAAGCTTGGTGAAATCAGCGAGATAATCAGGCAATCACATTATGTAGGGGATGCCACCGATGCGCTGGCGCATATGCTCTACCCTCAGGAAACCGAGTTCCTGCATACCGTACGTTACATTGGTGTGGACGAACATGGTGGCATTTATAACGCACCGCGCATGAAAGAAGTGCGCTACATGAAAAAGCACAGATTTAAAACCCGCCAGTCACTAAACTCTTCATATCATCGCGAAGAAAAAGAAAAAGAATTCGGAAACCTGCCACAAACCCTGTATCTGGGCGATCAGGGTATCAACAACACCTTTGGCTGGACCATCAATGGTTACATTGAAGACAAACAAGGTAACCTGAGGCCGCAGCATAAGCAGGAGCTGGCATTTTGTAATGGCTGTCACAAAACCATAGGCTCAACTTACGACCAGACCTTCTCATTTGCCCGCAAAGTAGAAGGCGCACGCGGCTGGGGCTATATTAACCTCAAAGCAATGAAAGATGTACCCAACAAAGGCGAAACACTCGGCGAGTTCCTGACTTATATGAACCGCGTTGGCGGTGGCGACGAGTTCCGCCAGAACCGCGAAATGCTGCAAAAGTGGTTTAAAGCAGACGGCACGGTAGACAAAGAAAAAGTTGAGTCGGCAGATAGCCTGTACGAGCTGATCACCCCGTCAAAAGCGCGCGCACTGGCACTCAACAAAGCCTACAAAACCATAGTGGAAGAGCAAAGCTACCTGTTCGGCCGCGACGCAACACTGGTTGAAGCAAGCAACGTACTGCAACAAGTAGACGACTCCCAGGCCCCGTTAAAAAAGGAAAACCAACACCAATGGGACATGCAACTTGATTGGGTGAGCAGCGGCCGATGATTAATAATCATCGCAGCGCTGCGAACGCTTTTCATGGATGAAAAGCCGGGAGCCCTCCACATGGACGTGTGCCCACTCGTACCTTAAGCGACCGATGATTAATAATCATCGCAGACTCGGCGTCCCCGCGCTGCGAACGCTTTTCATGGATGAAAAGCCGGGAGCCCCCTACAGGGACGTATTGCCACTCGTACCTCATGCGACCGATGATTAATAATCATCGCAGACTCGGCGCCCCCGCACTGCGAACGCTTTTCATGGATATATCGTGCAAAGTCGTGCTTTAGCGCGGCCTTTGCGCAAGGTGAAATGAGCCGTTTTAGCTGGATTTATGCTGTCCTGCAATCGGTAGTGTTCAATTTTCTGTGTCATTTCGATAAGTTAAGAAACAAAAAGAGAAATGACCCATGACTACACAAAAATTTGATTTAGATTCTGTATTGAAAGCGCTCCAGGACGGCAAAAACCTCACTGGTAAAGATGGAGCGCTCACCCCGTTGATAAAACAGCTCACTGAAGCCGCAATGAAGGCTGAGTTGGAAAACCACTTAGCTGAAAGCTCCGAGCCCAACCGTAAGAACGGTAAATCCACTAAAACCGTCAAAGGGCCCACTGGTGCATTCGAACTTGAGACGCCTCGTGACCGAGCTGGCACCTTCGAGCCGCAGTTGGTGAAAAAGCACCAAACCCATCTGACCGAAGACTTAGAGCGCAAGATTCTTGCGCTCTAAGTCTTGGGTAACAGCTACCAGGATATCCGCGCTCACATCGCCGATATGTACGATATATCTATTTCCAACGGTACTATTAATGCCGTAACAGACAAGCTACTGCCTGAGCTCCAGGCTTGGCGTGAACGTGATTTGGAAGCCATATATCCCATTGTTTGGCTTGACGCTATTTACTACAAGATCAAAGAAAACGGACGTTATGTCAGTAAAGCCATCTACACCATTTTGGCTCTCAACATCGAAGGCAAAAAGGAGCTTTTGGGCCTCTATCTCTCAGACCAGGAAGGTGCCCATCACTGGCTAAGCGTGTTGACCGACCTTAATAATCGAGGTGTTAAAGACATCCTGATTGCCTGCGTGGATGGCCTCAAAGGCTTCCCTGAAGCCATTGAAACCATCTATCCGAACACAGAGATCCAGCACTGTATCATTCACCAGATCCGTAACTCACTCAAATACGTGGCATCCAAAAACCAGAAGGCTTTCATGGCGGATCTCAAATGCGTTTATAAGGCTGCAACCCTGAATGCTGCTGAAATCGCGCTGGACGAACTGGAAGCCAAGTGGGGTGAAAAATACCCTTTGGTCATCAAATCATGGCGCTGTAAATGGCCGACACTCAGCGCATATTTCAAGTACCCAAATTACGTAAGAACGCCTATTTACACGACAAATGCCGTGGAGGCTGTACATCGCCAGTTCCGGAAGCTGACCAAAACCAAGGGCGGTTTTGCCAATGAAAACAGCTTACTAAAGCTACTCTATGCCGGTATACTTAAAGCTCAAGAGCGGTGGACGCATCCTATCCAGAACTGGAATCTCACGCTATCGCAGATGGCCATCCACTTTCCAGGGCGCTTGGATGACTACATCGAGCTTTGAGCTCAGTAGGCTGACACAGAATTATGAACACCCTCCTGCAATCAGAAATTCCGTTAGTGTTTCAGAACGAGAACACTAACGGTCGGCCTTGTTGATCAAATCCAGATAGCTGATGCAGTACTGCAATTTCAGCTGTTTCCCTGATATTCAGGCATACCTAGCCCAGTCATTCTATTGAGCACTTTCACTTTGATCATCGCTTCAGTGTGCTGCTGATTGAATCCACGACTGACCAGCTTGTCACCCATGAGCTGTTTATACCGGTACATTGCTGTTTCCGCCAGTGAGCGTTGATGGTAGTTCACACACTTTTTCCACTCACTGCTACCCATATGCTTTGTTTAAAATAACCGCGCTGTTACGAGCATGTCCATCTTCCCACAACTGCGCGTTACACCTTGGCGGGATCACTGCGTCGGCCTTTTTGGCTGCCACTTCGGCATAACAGTCTCGGGTATCATAAGCGCCATCCGCTTTTACCGAGCTGACCTTCCGGCGCAATGGTCTGAGTAAGTCGCCCAGAACTTCTGAATCAGCTACGGTGATTGTAGACAATTCAGCGCCTACGATTTGGTGTGTATTTGCATCAACGGCCAGATGCAGCTTTCGCCATGTCCGGCGTTTGTTTGCGCCGTGTTTTCTTGCGTGCCACTCGCCGTTTCCGTATACCTTCAAACCTGTACTATCAACCACGATATCAATGCCTCCGGAAGTATTGGAGTTTGGTCTGTAATGAACAGCCAGCTCTGCACTTCGCTTGCACAAACAACTATAAGTTGGCGTATCCAAATCAAGCTTCATCATAGATATCAGAGAAGAAACAAAACCCTGTGCAGCTCGAAGAGACAAGCGAAATGCAGCTCGCAAAGTCAGGCAGGTCTCAATCGCCAGCTCAGAGAAATGATTAGCTCGCCCTTTGCCGCCGTGATGTTGCGTGTTGTGCCACTGCGCAATTGCATCCTCAGAAAACCACAGCTGGATGTTGCCTCTGGCGATAAGAGCTTTATTGTAATCACGCCAGTTAGTGATACGCTTTTCTTTCAAAGTTCAGTCTCGGTGTTTGCTTTTGAGATCTGATCACACAAGGCTAAATTAGTTCAATGATTTAGGAAACAACGCCCTAACGGTCAATATTATTAACCGAACGAAATAGATATACTCTTCTCCGAATTTATTGTCAAAGCAGAGTTCATACTTGTATTCGTCTTCTTTGATTTGCGCATAAGATGGTTCATTGATATGAAAAAATTATTAATTTTTTGCACTTACTGTGTTTTTAAGTTCCCCCGGGGAAGGTAAGTGCTTGGACCATTTTTCATGGGTTTCCTCACTTATCTCAATTACTTTTTCCACAAGTAACTTATTCTTGTGCTTTTCTTCAGACTCATAATCTCCAATCTCAAATTGATACTTCTCTAACTCAGTTTCCATCCTCCTCTGAGCGGTTCTATAAATTTTCCATAGTTCCTGTGGCTTTCTCAACTGAACCCAAGCAGTGATGGCACCGGCCAAAAGAGATAAAAAGGACGGTAGCAGTTTCCCATATAGTGATCCTGAACCAAAAGAGATGAAAATTGGAATAAGTAATGTGCATAACATTATTACCTTAAAACAAATTAGCGTTTCAAACTTATTGTGATCTGCTTTCTTTCTCATTTCTTCCTTTTTATTTTCTACTAATCTTTCCTCTTCATTATAGTTGAGCTTTATGTTCATTTTCACCTTCTAATAAATTTAATATAATACTCCTGACCATTCAGGTGAGTCAAATAAGTAAAGCATTGCTTCGAATGCGTTTGAGGCCGCCTTTACTTGAAGTTTGTCACATTTTTCCGGCGTTGTTTCCTAAATCAT
>NZ_PPUZ01000090.1:0-6954 GCF_004212645.1 Pseudoalteromonas rubra
TTCTCGCCTCAAAATAGAACACTTAATCACGCAAATTGGTATAAATCTATTCACTCGGTGAATGGATACACCATCATGCGCTTGCCTGATGGTTTTTTTCTGATATTGGCACTGATAATATCTGAGCTGCTCTACTCAACTCGGTATCATCAATAGACCAATAAGGAAAGGATAACCTGCGGTTGTTACTCAGGGTGACCTTTAAACACCGCAATGGGCCTAGCTTCTTTAGCTCCAGTAACGATATTTCGTCTGCGTGCACATAACGTATTTTCACCCATGTGCGATAACAAATCCCTGCTTTATCAATATGAACAAATCGCTTGTCGGTGAGTGTCATTAGCACAATCAAGCCAACACTCGCCAGCGACAGAACCATAAGTGATGAGGCAACACCATTCAGGGCCACTAAGTTCATCATCACATAACACAACGAAATACCACACACGGTGGCTAAGACGGCAAACCAGCTGATATCCAAATCTATGGTTCTCATGAGTACCTCCCAATTTTACTCAATGTTTAGCGGAATCGACTGACTCCGTGCTCTAATGATAAAGTTGCAAAGTTCCTAAATCAAGTCCGTTTATGTAATTTTTAGCAACAGTTGAGAAGGCTAACTGGTGAGCCAATGTGGGCATGAATTTATTTATAATTTTACCCAAAAAGAACCCTAAAAAGGCATGAAAAAATAGTGGGAGAAACTCGGAGCATTAAAAAAGGCCGCAAGTGCGGCCTTTTTTCAGAAATCAGTCAACTAATTACTTAGCTGCTTTTTTCTCTTTCTCAGCTGCGATTACTGCGTCAGCAACGTTTGCCGGGCAAGGTGCGTAGTGAGAGAATTCCATTGAGAACTGACCACGACCAGACGTGATAGTACGCAGGTGACCAATGTATCCGAACATTTCAGATAGTGGTACTTCACCTTTGATACGTACGCCAGTTGCGCCAGCTTCCTGGTCTTTGATCATACCACGACGACGGTTAAGGTCACCGATTACGTCACCTACGTTGTCTTCTGGTGTGAACACGTCAACCTTCATCACAGGCTCAAGAAGCTGAGGACCCGCTTTAGGGATTGACTGACGGAATGCGCCTTTCGCTGCGATTTCGAACGCGATTGCTGATGAGTCAACTGCGTGGAAACCACCGTCGAACAGCTCAACTTCAACGTCTAGTACTGGGAAGCCAGCCAGAACACCTTCGTCCATCATCATCTTGAAGCCTTTCTCAACTGCTGGCCAGAATTCCTTAGGAACGTTACCACCAACAACTGTTGAAGAGAACGTGAAGCCAGAGTTAGGCTCACCAGGCTTGATGCGGTAGTCGATCTTACCGAACTGACCAGAACCACCAGACTGCTTCTTGTGCGTGTAGCTATCTTCAACTTCTTGCGTGATAGTTTCACGGTAAGCAACCTGAGGCTGACCAACGATTAGTTCAACACCGTAAGTACGCTTAAGGATGTCAACTTTGATGTCCAGGTGAAGTTCACCCATACCTTTAAGGATGGTTTCGCCTGAATCTTCGTCAGTTTCAACCTGGAATGACGGATCTTCTGCAACCATCTTACCAATCGCGATACCCATCTTCTCGTTACCACCTTTATCTTTAGGTGCTACCGCGATAGAGATTACCGGATCAGGGAAGATCATCGCTTCAAGTGTACATTCGTGCTTAGGATCACACAGAGTGTGACCAGTTTGAACGTTCTTCATGCCTACAACCGCGATGATGTCACCCGCTTGTGCTTCAGTCAGTTCGTTACGCTCGTCTGCCTGCATCTCAACCATACGGCCGATACGCTCTGTTTTACCAGTTGCAGAGTTAAGTACTGTGTCACCTTTTTTCATGCGACCAGAGTAGATACGGATAAAGGTCAGGGCGCCGAAACGGTCATCCATGATCTTAAACGCAAGCGCTCTAAGCGGCTCATCAGCAGAAACAGTTGCTACTTCACCAGTAGGCTCACCAGTGTCTTTGTCAGTCAGAGGCTGAGGGTCAACTTCTGTAGGCGCAGGTAGGTAATCTACAACCGCGTCTAGTACCAGCTGCATACCTTTGTTTTTGAACGCAGAACCACAGTAAGTTGGGAAGAACGCCAGATCACGAGTACCTTTACGGATACATGCTTTGATCTGCTCAAGAGAAGGCATTTCACCTTCCATGTACGCTTCCATCAGGTCGTCGTCTTGCTCAACCGCAGTTTCGATCAGCATTTCATGGTATTCTTCAACTTTGTCAACCATGTCTGCAGGAACGTCTTTGATTTCGTAGTTTTCTGGAAGACCAGTCTCGTCCCAAACGTACGCTTTCTTTTCAAGTACGTCTACAACACCACAGAACTCGTCTTCGATACCGATAGGCAGAGTCATAACCAGCGGGTTAGCAGCAAGTACTTTCTCAACCTGACCAACTACGCGGTAGAAGTCTGCACCCATACGGTCCAGCTTGTTTACGAAGATAACACGAGCAACTTCTGACTCGTTCGCATAACGCCAGTTAGTCTCTGACTGAGGCTCAACACCGCCAGATCCACAGAATACACCGATACCACCGTCAAGTACTTTCAGTGAACGATATACTTCAACTGTGAAGTCAACGTGTCCAGGAGTATCGATAACGTTTAAACGGTGGCCTTTCCACTCACACGTTACCGCTGCTGATTGGATTGTAATACCACGCTCAGCTTCCTGCTCCATGAAGTCAGTAGTAGACTCACCGTCATGTACTTCACCCGTTTTGTGGATTTTACCAGTAAGCTTTAGAATACGCTCAGTGGTGGTAGTCTTACCCGCATCAACGTGCGCGAAAATACCAATGTTTCTGTATTTCGATAAATCTGCCATTGTTTTACTCTATTTAAAGTAGAAAAATTATTCGGCGGGAGTATATCACCTCTTTAGGCGAACATCATCCTTCACGTCGTCTAAAATGCAATCAATTTGAGAAAAAAATGGTTTATCGTGGAATGTATTTTGCTTAGGCCGTATTTAAGGGGCGCAAAACGCCGTCAGATAACGCATGTCCCCCTTTTTGCAGGCTGTGAAAGCCCACTCCTCGCCCTGCAAGTTTGCCAATTCAGTCCGCCCGAACACGCAAAAAGGTGCCAGCTTGCAGCGTCACCTCCTCACCCCGCCACAAGCACCGAGCGCTGGTTAAAACCAGATAAATAATCCCAGGATCAGCGCAACACCCAGTAACGGTACGCACACGGTCAGTACCGCCAGCGGCCAGTAGGCATCCTGATGTTTCTCTCCACAGATTGCCCGCACTGTGGTCACAACATAACCATTGTGCGGCAAGGTATCCAGCGCGCCGGAGCTGATCGCCACAACCCGGTGAAGCTGGCTGGCGTCCACACCCAAATCCAGATAATGCGGAGCAACCAGAGGTAAAGCAATGGCCTGCCCGCCCGATGCCGACCCTGTCAGTGCCGCAATCACGCTCACCGCAATCGCGGCGCCAAGTAACTCATTGCCGGGAATGCTGGTCATCAAAGCAACGGCCTCATTAAACGCGGGCGTGCCTTTGGCCACCGCACCAAACCCCACCACAGCTGCGGTATTGCCGATGGCCACCAGTGCCCCGGTGGTGCCTAAATTGACCGCCTGAGAGAGATTATGAAAGTGCTTAAAATTAATTACCAAGATCGTCAACACCCCGCCCAATAAGGCAACGATCAAAGCGTTTTGTTGAAGTGTACTGTGCAGGGTAAACGACAAGATCAAGACCACCAGCAAGGGCAGCAAGCCGGTGATCGGGTGCGGCAAGGCACGCTGGATCTGCTCAGGGTCGTTGTCTCGCGCCACAAAACACTCACCGCTGGCCACTGCCCGGCGGATCATCCAGCTCAGTAAGAAGTAGCCCAGTCCCGCCATAAATATAGCGACCACCAGGCTCTCCTGCCAGGCGGCATACGGCGAGGTGCCCAGGTATTTGATGGGGATCCAGTTTTGGATTTCGGGCGAGCCTGCCGAGGTCATGGTAAAGGTCACCGAGCCAAATGCCAGCACCGCAGGGATAAAGCGCCGGGGCAGATTGGCGTCCTTAAACAGGCTCAAAGCCATGGGATAAACAGAAAAGGCGACGATAAACACGCTGACACCCCCGTAGGTTAGCAGAGCACAGGCCAGCACCACGGCCAGCACCGCGTATTTCATACCAATTTTACCAATCACATAGTGGGCAATGGCATCAGCCGCCCCGCTGTCTTCCATAAACTTGCCAAACAGGGAACCCAGCAGAAACATTAAAAACCAGGCTTGCAAAAACCCGGCAAACCCGGCCATATATAGAGACACAAAGGGTTGTCCTGTAGTGGCATTAAAAAGAGCAATATCACTGGTCAGCGCGACAATGAGTGCACACAAAGGCGCAGCGATAAACAAGTTGACCCCGCGCAGGGTCAGGCCAATCAGCAATGCCAAAGCACCGATTAAGCCAAGCAAACTCAGCATAAATATCCTGTTTATTTTTTGTTATTTAAGGTTAGTTATACGGCAATTTGGCACTGGGATCGAGTATCCACCATGGAATATGTCTGACACATCTGTCGGCTGTAAAACAATCAATAAGGAGCCTAGTAATGTCTAAAGATCATATTTTTCTCGTTACAATGCTGGTACTCACGACAAGTGTTTCCATCCAGACAAAATTGACTGGCCAGTTCAGTTCGTGGCCTTTTTGCGGCGCTGAGTGAGGTGTTGAATGGTACTTAGATTATGGCTTATGAGCGGGATAACAGTACTTCTATATTGAATGCAACCGCAATGGAACGGGCACTAGCCTCGCCCAGATTTTCGGTGAAACTGGCCGGGGATGTCAGCAACACCTGGCAGAACCCGGCGCATTTTCACCGAGTCATTACCAAGCCGGAAGCCGCGCAGCAACGCGTCGATATTCACGATGCCACCAGCTACTATTACTGGTTGCAAGTACATTAAGGCACACGTCTTTATTCACTCTGGTACTCGCCTGTCAGTGTTACGTGCACAAAATGCTGCTGCAACTGTACCGGCATTAAATATGCCCGGCTCGCGCCGGGCGAATTCACCCACTACTTTGCATAACAAGTTTTCTGAGCAGTAAGCCTAGGTAAAGTCCCAGTGTAAGTCGTCGTACACATCCAAGACATTTTAGAAAGTAACGTTTCCATATCAAACTCTTGCTGCCTTGATTTTTCACTAGATTTATCAACATCATAATGCACTGTGAGCGTCCCACCAAGGCTAGAGTCGTAGACAAATTGATACGCGTCATATGGAGCACAATAAGTGCCGTTAAATTTACACGCGACCGTTGGCACAACTTGGCCTCTTGAACCCTTTTTTTCACCTAAAATAACAATACTTGGTATTGAGCTAGAAGGGTTACCTGTAAGAGTTATTATAGAACCTGCAACAGCGCTCCCAACTGTCGATCCTATAGCACTCGCTGCACCGTCAACGATTTGATCAGCGAAATTTTTATCCCTATTATTTGGAGTCGTGGTGTAGTAGCGACGCGTTCCAGAAGCATTTATATCAACCTGCTCTTCAGGCCCTTCTTGTACACTGTTCTCTAATTCAATAGGAGCCTTATGCGGAATACATCCATCCCATGGGTTAGAACACGGCTCCTGCTCAATATAGTACCTTGTATAAAAAGCGTTTGTTTGTGACGCTTTAACAAAGTCCTCCAATAATCTACGGGTAAACCAAGAACTGGAGCACTCTTGATTACACGATGCTTGCAAGCTCATAGTCCTTGCTTCAGTGCCACGATTTGTAGTCAAGAACTTTACTTTTACTTCTTTCCCTTGAGACATAAAGTACATGTAGGGATCGTAAACACGCTCATAAGCCTCACCTTCGAATGCGGTCGAAGCTACTAAGATAACACCTATTAATGTTAATAATTTTTTCATATTTATTCCTTTAAAATTTCCTTTTCGATTTTATACCGCTTAGGAAGCGTACCTAAACCAGATAAACGCTACCTTAAAAAAACGTAACTAACAACAAAAAAAACACCTACTGATAACAAATAAAACATCGCAGCATCAAAAAAACCAGAAAAACAAATGAGAATTATTTTCAAAAAGAAGTTGACAGACACTCAAATCTAATTGATAATCAATCTCAACAAAGTGGCTTGACGGTTCATTTTGTTACTCTCATTGTTTCTCGACCCTGAAACACGTGTTGCGCACGATAACTGCACTGGTTGTTAATGAGCTGCATTGACGCCCCTTGGTGTGGCTCAACAACCGCCTTATATTTTACTTGCTACATTGCTCATATCGGTGACGGTAGATATGATCCCAAAAAGCCCTCCTCAGGGCTTTTTTCATTTCTAAGCACCGAACCATTGCCCCGCCAGGCTCACCCAGGTAACTGAAACCCTGTTACTGCGCCTCCCGCACACGTATCTATATGGCAAAGCTGCGGGCTGTATTACACCAGCAGATCCTGGCTTGATTAGTGTGATTTAAACTAAATGAGAATTATTTGCGAAAATAAATTGACAGGCACAAAGATCTAACTGATAATCAATCTCAACAAAGCGAGATTGACGGCTCACTTTGTGACGGTACTAAGTTTGTTTCTCGACCCTGAAACACGTGATGCGCACGATAACTGCACAGGTTGCGGGTGTCTGGTATTAACGCCCCTTAATGCACGATACTGGCAACCAACTTACTATTTTACTTGCTACATTGCTCATATCGGTGACGGTAGATATGAACACAAAAAGCCCTGCTCGGGGCTTTTTTTATGCCTGAAATTCACCGCTCAGGCGCTTGAACACACCCCAAAATGTAAATGAGAATTAATTCAAATAGGTGTTGACACCTGATTAGATCTAACTGATAATCATTATCAACAAAACGAGGTTGACGGCTCATTTTGTTTTATACCAACTTGCTTAATTAAGTGTTCTATTTCGAGGCGAGAAAATATGGTCGATAAC
>NZ_PPUZ01000091.1:0-11192 GCF_004212645.1 Pseudoalteromonas rubra
GCTTGAAACATTATTAGATGGAAAATCGATCTGGGTTGAAAAGAATTTAGCCCAAATCTAGGCTGACAGTCACCGATTGAAAAACGGGTAACTGTCAGGTCAAGTCTGAGCTAGTACAGCTTATTTCACCTTGCGCAAAGTAAATGTACTCGCGTTGCTCGCTGTCATTGTACTTTGCACTTAATTCATCCATGAATATCATCGACATTCGTACCTCCTTGTACATCAAAGCCCGATTCGAAAGAGTCGGGCTTTTTTGCGTTTGGAGTAAAGTACTTCCATGTACGTCAAACCCGTTGCAGAAATGCAGCGGGTTTTTTGCTATGTGTGATTTAAAATGCTGTAGCTGCTGGAAATCCACACCGCTCGTATGACAAATGCGCCGGAACAAACATACTCAACACCGAGAAAATGGTTTAAACAGATCCCGCATCGCGTGCGGGATGACTGCGGAGTTGTTAGAGGCGGATCAGAATTGGACCAATATTGAGTCGCTGCTGGAATGGGTTAAAAGTACTGTTTGTTCAGACTCTTTATAGAACGAGTGCTTTTTAAGAAGTCGCTTATATTTCGACTCTTACAGCCCATACTACCGTCATCCCGCACTTGATGCGGGATCTTCTAACAGGCCACACCGTTAGTATGGGTTGCACTGAAATTCGACAATCATTATCAGACTTCAAACAAGAAAAGATCGAATCGAACGAGATAGGCTTTTTGCGTTTATTGTCATTTAAAGAGGCTTGTAGATAGAGCGGTGTTGTCTATTCATCCATTAAGCTGGGTCCCATCGCGCATCTCGATAATTGCTCCTGCATTATTCTACTTCCCCACATCCATGTGGGTCCTTGCGCTCACCTCCTCGAACTGCGAAGCGTTGCTTCGGTTTCTCATCGCCCCTGCGTAAAGTAAATGTACTCGCGTTGCTCGCTGTCATTGTACTTTGCACTTTGCACTTCATTAACTGAGCTCTTTAATTGCTTCGCTAAGCCCATCTAAAGTTAACGGAAACATGCGACCTGCCATCAGCTCATCGATCAGACCAATCGACTGGTAGTAGGGCCAGTGTGTTTTTGGCTGGGGGTTGAGCCAGGCGACTTTATCAAAATGCTGAGTGAGTCTTTGCAACCACACTGAACCTGCTTCCTGATTCCAGTGTTCAACACTGCCGCCGGGGTAGGCTATTTCATAGGGGCCCATGGTGGCATCGCCGACAAAGATCAGTCGATAGTCCCGACCAAAGCGGTTGATCAGCTGATGGGTATCAAGCAAGGTGTTATCCAGTCTGTCGTTATCCTGCCAGACATGCTCGTACACACAGTTATGAAAGTAGAAAAACTCCAGGTGTTTAAACTCGCTGTGTGCGGCGCTGAACAGTTGTTCACAAATCTGAATATGATCATCCATAGATCCGCCGATATCAAACAACATGATAACGTTCACGGCATTGTGCCGCTCAGGGGCCATTTTCACATCCAGCATACCGCCTTGTTTAGCCGTAGCGCGGATGGTTTCGTTCAGATCGAGTTGATCGCTGGCGCCACTGCGGGCAAATTTACGCAGCTGCTTAAGCGCCAGCTTGATAGTGCGATTACTGATATCGCTGTCGGCATCTAAGTTACGGTATTGGCGTTTATCCCATACTTTGACTGCGCGGCGGTGACGGCTGCCATCCTGGCCAATCCGCACACCTTCCGGGTTATAACCGTATGCTCCAAAAGGTGAGGTACCACCGGTGCCTACCCATTTGTTGCCACCGGCATGGCGTTTTTGCTGCTCGGCGAGCCGCTGCTTTAAAGTATCCAGTAACTTATCGAGTCCACCGAGCGCTTTGAGCTTAGCTTTTTCTTCTTCACTCAGGTGCTTTTCAAACTCTTTGCGTAACCAGTCCTGTGGCAGGGCGTTTTGCTGTAACTGGCTGAACAGATCCAGAGATTCCACCCCTTCAAAGTAATCGGCAAAGGCGCGGTCAAACTTATCGAACTGGGTTTCATCTTTGACAAAGATGGTTTTGGCCAGATGATAAAACCCGTCGATGTCGGCAAAACACACGCCTTTATCGAGCGCATTCAGACAGTCCAGCAGCTCCCGCAGGCTGGCTTTGACCCCGTAGCGCCTGAGCGTGAATAAAAAGTCGATCAACATGATCAGCGCTTACCTAAAAAAGCCAGCTTCTCAAGCAAGGTCACATCCTGCTCATTTTTCAGCAGTGCGCCAAACATGGGCATTAATCCACCTTTGTGGCTGCGGTCTTGCAGTGTTTCGGGGTCAATGTCTTCTGCCAGTAGCAGTTTAAGCCAGTCAAGCAGCTCACTGGTGCTGGGCTTTTTCTTCAACCCGGCTACGCTGCGTAATTCAAAAAACACTTCCAGTGCTTGTTTTACTAAGCGAGGCTTAATCGCCGGGAAGTGCACATCGATGATCGCCTGCATCTCTTCTTTATCCGGGAAGTCGATATAGTGGAAGAAGCAACGACGTAAAAATGCATCGGGGAGCTCTTTTTCGTTGTTAGAGGTGATGATCACAATAGGGCGAACTTGCGCTTTAACCTGCTCACCGGTTTCGTACACGTGAAATTCCATGCGGTCTAACTCAAGCAGCAGATCGTTGGGGAACTCAATGTCTGCCTTATCGATTTCGTCGATCAGCAGGACGGGGCGCTTTGCCTGAGTAAAGGCCTGCCACAGCTTGCCCTTAATGATGTAGTTGCCAATATCGTGCACCCGGGCATCGCCCAGCTGGCTGTCGCGCAGACGCGATACCGCATCGTATTCATACAGGCCTTGCTGCGCTTTGGTAGTCGATTTGATGTGCCACTGAATGAGCTCTGTATCCAGGCTTTTAGCCAGCTCTTCGGCCAGCAGGGTTTTACCCGTGCCAGGCTCCCCTTTGATCAAAAGTGGCTTTTCCAGGATCACGGCTGCATTCACAGCCTGTTGCAGCGCTGTGCTGGCAATATAAGACTCGGTACCTTTAAACATAAACTTCTTAACTCTGGTCTGATGAGTAATAGAGGTTCAGTGTGCCACAGCGCAGTCGGGCAGTGCAAATACGCGTCATTCGGCGGCCCCCAGATATGCAAAACGTGGGCGTTGCTGGCCATTTACTTCAACTGTTTCGCAAAACATGCTGAGCGGTCTCACCCAATGATCAAAGTTGCCATACAAGGTCTGGTATACCACCATAGCTTCTTCGGTTTCACTGTGGGTGGCGACAAACAGCACCTGATATTTAGGACCTTTGTAATGCTGGTAAATGCCGGGTTTAAGTTCTTTGCTCACGGTCGTTGCTCCAATTGGGTATAATGTCGGGGTTTTAATTAATAGGTATCTGACATGAATTATATTGCGCTCGATGCGTTCAAGAAAGCCTGGGTGTTTCGTCATCAGGACTTGCCCATTGAAGAGGCCGATCTGGCTCGGATCAAGCCGATGACGGAGCAACGTGCTGCGGTGCTGTGGACTACTATGGTCAGTCGTGAGCAGGATCACCCCGACTTTTTTACGCCCCATGACTGGCCAGGCAAAGAAGAAAACTGGCATGAAAGCCTGGATTGGGAAGGTCCGTGGGAAGCGGGTGAAGCCACCCTGCCAGACACCATTTGTAATTTCCTTAACTGGGAAGACAACACCACAGTGTACTTTTGTATGTCGCGTGAGCTGATCATCGAAACCCAGTTTGATGTATTTAAGCGCACCTGGCAGAACTTTATGTTTCTGGCCGATGGCAGCCTGCTGCTGGGCAAAAAGCGCGATACGGCGGTGATGTTCAGTGAATCCGGAGAAGCCAGGCTCGGCAAGCGACCTAAAAACCTGTAATCGTGCTTGTCAGCCTGATATCGATGGCTTTCATGTTAGTGCGCTATATTTAACCGTGTGGTCGTGATATAACCTCTGTGTAAAGGAGGCATTTTGAACGGTCCAGGTCACACTAAGCAACAAAGCACGATATGGCAGGATGAAGCAACCCGGCTGGCGTATGCTGAGCTGGCGAATGTCTTTTATGCGCGTGAAATACCCGGTTTATCGGCAGAGCCCGACCCGGCGCGGTTGCAAAGGCGCTTAAACAGTCTGCCTTATTACGTAGAGCGAGCCGCCACGCACATTGTGCTTGGCGAAGTGCCCCTTGAGCTTGATAGCCACAACGGCTGCTGGCTGGCTAAGCAAGGCAAATGCCCTCAGTGGCAAGCTGAGCACACCCAGGCTTATTACGCCAACCAGGCCACGGTCGGGTTAGTGGTGCCGGTGCTGGTTGTTGATGGCGGGATTACCAGCCTGTATTTAGACACGCTCGACCAGAGCCGTGACGGCCTTTGGCATTGCAATCAGTTTGGTTGGTTTGATAACTCAGGCAAAGCGCACCGTGATGATGAGTATGCCCAATTGCCAGCAACACGCTATTTACTCAAACCCAGTAAAGCATTAATGACGGCTGCCTGTTGTGGTCACCGCTGGCAATATCATAAAATGTTGCCACCCAGAACACTGGGATTACGTGAAATGTTACTGGCGAGCAGTATAAACTGGCCAAACGTCAGGAAAAAACAACAACGCAAGTAGTGCACATTGCCTGGGGCAATGCATGATCCTGTAAAGCAATTAAGGTAGCCCTGATGCGATATTTCCAACTTGCATTGCTATGTCTGTGTGCATACACCCAATACAATCTGTGGTTCGGGCATAATGGCCTGGAAGACTTCAGACGCATCAAAGCGGCGGTCGATAAACATCAGGCCGCCAATGCCGACCTGGCAAAGCGCAATAAATTACTAAAAGCTGATATCGAAGATCTTAAGCTCGGTCTAGAAGGGGTTGAAGAGCGCGCTCGTCATGAGCTGGGGATGATCAAACCCAACGAAACCTTTATCCGCGTATTACCAAAGAAGCATGATGAATAACATAACCATTGCAGCGGTTGTACCTGCTGCCGGCGTAGGGGCCAGAATGGGGCTGAATCACCCCAAGCAATACCTGAAAATTGGCGATAAAACCGTGCTTGAGCATACGCTCAGCAAACTGGCGAAGGTGCCCAAGCTGGATAAAATCTATGTCGCGGTGAGTGAAACCGATGGCTATTTTGCAGAGCTTGATTTAAGCGCGCTGGCTGTTACCCGGGTGACGGGCGGGCAGGAGCGCGCCGACTCTGTACTAAACGCTTTACTGGCCATGCAAAATACACCACCTGATTGGGTGCTGGTCCATGATGCTGCGCGCCCGCTGGTAGAGGTCAGCGATATCACCAATCTGATTGAGCAATGCTTAACACATCAGGAAGGGGGCATCCTGGCGAGTAGAGTCAAAGATACCATCAAGCGCGGCACCAGCCACAGCGAAGAGACGGTGCCAAGAGAGACCTTATGGCAAGCGTTAACACCGCAGTTCTTCCCTTATCATCAACTGCTCACTGCATTACAGCAGGCAAGGCAAAACAAGTTACAGGTGACCGATGAGGCATCTGCCATCGAGCAGGCCGGGCAACCCGTACGGTTAGTCAGCGGCCGCTCAGACAATATTAAAATTACCACACCAGAAGACTACGCACTGGCCAGTTTTCTGATGTCACAACAAAGCAAAGCGAGGTCACTATGATACGCATAGGTCACGGGTTTGATGTTCATAAGTTCGGTGGCGAAGGCCCGCTAACCATTTGTGGCGAAAAGATCCCCTATAGCCAGGGGTTTATTGCACATTCCGACGGTGACGTGGCCATTCATGCCGTGTGCGATGCCTTACTCGGGGCACTGGCACTGGGCGACATTGGCAAGCATTTTCCAGATACCGCCGCTGAGTTTGAAAACATCGACAGCCGGATCCTGCTGCGCTCGGTGATGGAGCAGGTCAGCGAACTGGGTTATCAGCTTGGTAATCTGGACGTTACGATTGTGGCACAGGCACCAAAAATGCGTCCGCACATTGATGCTATGCGCGCCAACCTGGCGGCAGACTGTAACGCCGATATCGGCCAGGTCAATGTTAAAGCCACCACCACTGAAAAACTGGGCTTTGAAGGGCGCAAAGAGGGCATATCCAGCCATGCCGTGGTGTTGCTGACGAAGGTGGCCTAGTGTGAAAACCTCTGTATCTGATCTGAATTACCTTTACGGTGAGCCTTTAGCGCGGGCTGAGTTTAAGTCTCAGCCGGAAGACTTTATGGTCG
The DNA here is from genome assembly GCF_004212645.1 of Pseudoalteromonas rubra. GTDB lineage: Bacteria > Pseudomonadota > Gammaproteobacteria > Enterobacterales > Alteromonadaceae > Pseudoalteromonas > Pseudoalteromonas rubra_G. The sequence goes on from NZ_PPUZ01000091.1 coordinate 6,157, forward strand.
ATGAAATTCTCGACATTGACTTTACCGGCGAAGGTGAACACGTTTGCCTGCAGATAGTTAAAAAAGGCGAAAACACCGCTTTTATCGCCCGTAAGCTGGCCGAGTTTGCCGGCGTCGCGCCCAGGGATGTCAGCTACGGCGGACTGAAAGACCGTCACGGTGTGTGTACTCAGTGGTTCAGTGTCCCGGTGCCAATCAAGCAGGAGCTTGATTTCAGCACGCTCAACAGCGACAGCCTGTTTGTGTTAAAGCAGGTTCGTCACAACCGAAAATTACGCACCGGGTGTCATAAGGGTAATCGTTTTACCATTACATTACGTAATGTCAGTGAACCGCTGGATCTGTTGTCACGAGTGAATGCCGTGCGTCAGGGCGTGCCTAACTATTTTGGTGAGCAACGCTTTGGTCATGATGGCTATAACCTGGAAATGGCGCAAAGGCTGTTTGATGGTGAGCGGATCCGTGATAAAAAACTACGAGGTCTGGTTATTTCGGCTGCGCGCTCGCATATTTTTAATCAGCTGGTTTCAAGGCGGGTTGCTGAACACGGCCTGGCAAAAACCTGGCATCGCGAAGTCTTTATGCTCAGTGGCAGCAACGCGTTTTTCGAAGAAGACATCAGCGACGAGCTGATAGTCCGGCTGCTCGAGGCAGACATTGTGTTATCGGCCCCGCTGCTTGGCAAAGGCGAAAAAGGTCTCACTGCGCTTGAGATAGAGTGGCTCAAACCCTTTGCCGACTGGTGGCAGGGGCTGGGTGCGTTGGGGCTTAAAAACGAGCGCCGAGCGCTCAGAGTGATCCCCGAAAACCTGACGGTGAAAACACTCGACGCGACCACAGTTCAGCTTAGTTTTGATTTACCAAAAGGGTGCTACGCCACCGCGATACTGCGTGAGCTGGTGCATCATGAAGATGTCAGCCATCGCAATTATGATAAAAAAGGAAGCAATCAAGATGAAGATCCTGCTCAGTAACGATGACGGAGTCCATGCAAAAGGCATTGAAGTACTCTACCAAGCTTTGTGCGAAATTGCAGAAGTCGTGGTGATAGCACCTGATCGCAATTGCAGCGGCGCAAGTAACTCATTGACCCTATTGAACCCATTGCGGGCAACCCCGCTGGAAAACGGCTTTATAAGCGTGAATGGAACACCCACCGACTGTGTACACCTGGGCGTGAACCAGCTGCTGGACGAAGCGCCGGACTTGGTCGTGGCGGGTATTAATAATGGTGCTAACCTGGGCGATGATACCCTTTATTCAGGCACCGTGGCGGCGGCCACAGAAGGGCGTCATCTTGGCTTGCCCGCCATTGCCGTATCATTGTGCTCTAAACGCGAAGCCCATTACGAAACCGCCGCGGCAGTCACGGTTAAACTGATCAAAGCACTGAAAAGCCACCCGCTGCCCAAAGATCAGATCATTAATATCAATGTGCCGGATATTCCGCTGTCTGATCTTAAAGGCATGCAGGTCACTCGCCTGGGTGCCAGACACAAAGCCGAAACCATGACCCGGCAACTAGACCCCTGGAATCGAGATGTATACTGGTATGGTTCATTGGGTCAGGAGCTGGATGCTGGTGAAGGCACAGACTTCTATGCGGTGAAGCAGGGGTATGCCGCCATTACGCCTTTGAAAGTAGACATGACAGCACATGAAAGTCTGGATTCACTGTCAAGCTGGATCGCCGCGCAGGAGTAAGCACATTGCTCAAAAACTACAAACGCAGCGCTGAGGCGCTGGTTGCGACTTTAGGTCGCCATGGGATCAGCGACCCTGAGGTATTAAACTGTCTGGAGATCACGCCCCGGCATCTGTTTGTTGATACGGTATTGCAGCATAAATCTTACGAGAACACGGCGCTGCCGATTGGCCAGGGGCAGACTATCTCTCAGCCGCTGGTGGTGGCGAGAATGACCGAGCTGCTGCGCCAGGCCGGGGTGCGCAAAAAAGTCCTGGAGGTTGGTACAGGCTCAGGCTACCAAACCGCAGTGCTGGCCCAGCTGTTCGACGAGGTGTACAGCATAGAGCGGATAAAAGCCTTGCAATGGCAGGCCAAGCGCCGTTTGCATATGCTGGATTTATACAATGTTGCCATGAAGCATGGTGATGGCTGGCAGGGCTGGGCGTCTAAAGGCCCGTATGATGGCATCATAGTGACAGCGGCGGCAGCGCAGGTGCCGCAAGCCTTACTGGCGCAGTTAGCGGATGGCGGCGTGATGGTGATCCCGGTCGGTGAACAACATCAGGTACTCACTCTGTACCAGCGACAAGGTCAGCAGTTCATTGAAAACAAACTGGCCGAGGTGCGTTTTGTGCCCCTGGTGCCGGGGGCACTTAGCTAGAAGTGACAAAAAAGACGAGAAAATCCAGTTGAGTATGCTAAAGTGGATGGTCGAATTAACAAGCGGAAAGTAATCAAGGCATGAATCGGGCGCGCATCAATACTCTATTGCTATTGTGCTATTTTCTGGCCGCGTGTACGACGCCACACTCCCCAGCCCCGGTTGTTAATCTCTCCAAAGGTAAGACCAGTTATAAACAAAAAATTCAAATAAAAAATAATCAATATAAGGTTAAAAAAGGTGACACATTATTTGCTATTGCTTTTAGTGCAAATAAGGATGTCAGAACTGTTGCCAAAATCAATAAAATTAAGCCTCCTTACACCATTTTCCCCGGTCAACTCATCTTATTAGAATATCCGAAAAAGAAGTATAAATCGTCCAAAAAGCAGCCGAATAAAACCGTAAAATTAACCAATAAAGAACAAAAAAATAACATAACACCGAAAAAAGAGCTTGATCGACCTAAGCAACGAGAGTATGTTCAAAAGCAAGCCAGCGAAAAATCCAGTCATACCAAACAGTTGTCAAATAATAAGGTACGATGGCGCTGGCCCGCAGTTGGTAAGGTGACCCGACGTTTTTCTGTCAAAGAAAACGGCTATAAGGGAATTCAGATTACAAATAAAAAGGGAACATCTGTTAAGGCTGCGGCAAATGGCGTTGTTGTATACGCAGGGAGCGCATTACGGGGTTACGGCAATTTAATCATTCTGAAACACACCGATGATTATCTTAGCGCGTACGCTCACAATTCCAAATTGCTAGTAAGAGAGCAGCAGCAAGTTAAAGCCGGGCAAAAAATTGCCGAAATGGGAGATACAGACGCATCATCTGTTGCGTTGCGGTTCGAGATCCGTTATCGCGGACAGGCCGTAAATCCTAGTAGGTATTTGCCTAAATAATAGCCTATCGACGTAATGATGGAAGACTGTCACTTATTCGCTTGGGGGGATGCTTATGGCTCAAACAGCAAAATTGAATAGTAAAGTAAATCCAGAGTTGGACGAGAAGTTTGATGATGTTTCAGTCGAGGAGCCCAAATCGGAGCTACTCGAAGACATTGAAAATGATGAAGAGCTTTTCGCCAAGGACGACAGCGTTAAGAATTTAGATGCAACTCAGTTGTATCTGGGAGAAATTGGCTTTTCGCCACTGCTCAGTGCCGAAGAAGAAGTGTATTTCGCACGTAAAGCGCTTAGAGGCTGCGAGGCTTCACGAAAGCGTATGATCGAGAGTAACCTGCGTCTTGTGGTAAAAATTGCGCGGCGTTACAACAATCGCGGACTGGCCTTGCTTGACCTGATTGAAGAAGGAAACTTAGGCCTGATCCGGGCCGTTGAGAAGTTCGATCCGGAACGGGGTTTCCGCTTTTCTACTTATGCAACCTGGTGGATCCGTCAGACCATTGAACGGGCCATTATGAACCAGACGCGCACCATTCGTTTACCTATCCATGTGGTTAAAGAGCTTAATGTGTACCTTCGTACAGCACGTGAGCTGACGCAAAAGTTGGATCACGAGCCAACTGCCGAAGAAATTGCAGAATCGCTCGACAGACCGGTTGAAGACGTCAGTAAAATGTTGCGTCTGAACGAAAAAATCACTTCTGTGGATACGCCCATCGGGGGCGATAATGACAAGGCATTGCTTGACATTATTGCAGACGAACGGGGTTATGAGCCGGAAAGCGAAGTTCAGAACAAAGACATTAACCGACATATTGTCGACTGGTTAGGTGAGTTAAACCCGAAACAAAGAGAAGTCCTGGCACGTCGCTTTGGTTTACTGGGCTACGAGCCATCAACGCTGGAAGATGTAGGTCGTGAAATTGGCTTAACACGTGAGCGTGTGCGTCAAATTCAGGTAGAGGCACTGCGTCGCTTAAAAGACATTCTGCAACACGAGGGGTTAAGTACCGACAGCTTGTTTGAACAAATGTAAGCAAAGGTGCAGCGCATGTTTTTATCGTCTCATTTTGTTAGCTGAATTAGTCTAGCGCTGCCAGAAACATACTCGTAGAGTCATTCCGTTGTTTGAGTGACTCGCGCATCTCTCCAACACACTCCCTGTTATTACTTTATCTGTCGTCACATCAAGACATTGCGAGAAAAAAGCTGAGCCTGACGATTCTCAGTGCGCGTTTTACAATGGCGCTCCGTATATATAGACAATACTTTGCTCTGTACGCAGTACATTGCCTTCCTCTTCTCAAAACTCAGTAATCGCGGGCAGCGAGCCGGGAAGTATTAGCAGGCTATTCAGAGAGCCTGTTATATGCACCGCATCGACATACAACACCGTCATCCTGCCTGCGAGCCGGGAACTACCAGCAGACCATCCTGAAAGCCAGCTATTTGCACCACATCCACAGGCCATACAGTTAACCTTTAATAAACACCACAAGTACCGCAGGCAGTAAGTGAGGTTTCATGCCCGGTGTAAGGTCATCTTGTTGAGTCGCCGGTGAGCAGATCCCGTGTCGAGCACGGGATGACAGGGAAGAGCGTAATATGGAGCTGCAACGGATAGAATGAGTGCGGAAACAGTATCTCAGGTTTCGTATTTACCGTCATCCCGGCCTGCGAGCCGGGAACTACCGGCAGACTATTCAGAAAGCCAGTAATATGCACCGCATCGACATACAGCACCGTCATCCCGGCCAGTGAGCCTATCTCTTAGTCACAT
>NZ_PPUZ01000092.1:0-564 GCF_004212645.1 Pseudoalteromonas rubra
GCAAATTGCAGCACCTTACTGTCGGCACAAGTGCCAAAACGGGCTTGCTGGTTGTGAGCCAGGTTCACTGCGCCCTGATGAATAAGCTGAACCCCCTTGGGCTGACCGGTTGAACCTGAGGTGTAAATCACATAGGCCAGGCTGTCGCTACTAATATCATCCAGCGCCGGGTTATGCTGCGGATAGTCATCCAGCGCTAGCGTCGCAATATCTATGGCGTGGCCTGCTTGCTCGCGCATCAGCGCTTCGGCCACGGCCAGGCCACTGCCAAACCCAATCACCTGCTTAAGGCCCGCGTCTGCGGCCATATAGCTCAGGCGACTGGCCGGATAATCCGGGTCCAGTGGCACATAGGCCCCACCGGCTTTGAGTATTGCCAGTATGCTCACCACCATCTCCACCGAGCGGCTGCTGCATACCCCAATCAGCGTCTCTGGCGTGACGTGTTGCTCACTCAGCAAATAGTGCGCCAGCTGATTGGCACGCAGATTGAGTGTCTCATAGCTAATGAATTGGTCCTGAAACACCAGGGCGGTTGCCTCGGGCGTTGCCGCTGCCTGTTGT
>NZ_PPUZ01000093.1:0-25344 GCF_004212645.1 Pseudoalteromonas rubra
GCTATTTAGTTGTTCTAAATGAGAAGTTTTTAACACCGTTAGCGGCATATTTGCTCCTTCAAATTGAACAGGTATTAAGTGAAATTGGTATTATACCACTTCTACAGCCTGCAGAGATTCACTCTGATAGCAACCCAGGATGCGCACATACTGAGTATGCTCTTTCAGAGATTCCAGGGCACTTTGCACCAGTCTGTCTGCGACATTGGCTTGCAGATCAACATAAAACACTTCTTCCCACGGATTACCTGGTACCGGGCGTGACTCCAGCTTGGTCATATTGATATTGTGCTCTTTAAACACCATCAGCGCGTCGGCCAGTGAACCGACTTTTTGTTTGGTTGCCATGATAAGGCTAGTCTTGGTTGGAATTTGCGTCGATACCTGCAGCGGCTGACGCGCAACCACAATAAAGCGACTGTGGTTTTCTGCCTGATTGGCCAGGCCGGTTTTGAGGACTTCCAGACCAAATCCTTTACCGGCCTGTGCAGAGCCGATGGCAGCACTGTTTGGCGTATCAGCTGCCAGTTTTAGTGCGCTGGACGTAGAGTCACAGGTTTCCTGTGTTAGGTCACCAAGCCCTTCTAAAAAGCGGCTGCACTGTGCAAAAGGCTGGTGGTGAGCAAAAATCTTGTTGATGTCTTTAAGTGTTGTGCCTTCTTTTGCCAGCAAACAGTGCTCAACACTGTGCGTCACTTCACCAATAATGGAGACCTGAGCGTGCTGTAGTAAGTCAAACACTTCGTTGATACTGCCCGAGCTGGTGTTTTCTATTGGCAAAATGCCGTAGTCTGCCTGGCCTTTTTCAACCGATTGAGTGATATCGGAAAACGTCTGACAGCCAAGCTCAACTAAGGTGCCCGGACGGCGGCTAAAATACTTATGGCAGGCAAGCTGGCTATAGGAGCCTTGTCCGCCGAGATAAGCCACTTTATGGGTATCGCTTAACGACTCCGGGTTCAGGCTCTTTTGTAGCAGTGCTTGTTGATTTAATACCGAGTCTTCGAGGATCACCTGAAAAACATTATTGATATAGAAAGGATCCAGGCCAAGCGATTTACCATAGCTGATCAGCTTTTCCAGCAGTGCCAGCTCGCGCGCCTCATCTCGGATTGGTTTGTTGTTGGTGATCTTATACTCCAATACGCTGTGACTCAGTCTGCGGCGTTTTGCCAGCAGGATCAGCAGCTCTGAGTCAATTTCGTTGATGTCCTTGCGCAGGGCATCCAAAGTATCTTGTGTCATAGGTCCTCACTCCCATTTTGCCAAAAAAAAACCTCCCAGTGTGGGAGGCTTAGCTATCTGAACTTTTACACGCAAACAGTTAAGCCTCTTCACCTAAAGAAGCTAAAAAAGAAAAAATAGTTGCGTGCGTTTAAAGTCATAAATCTGTCTAATTTGTGGTGCTTAATCTAATTAACGCTATTATTAGCACAGATCATTTTAACTATACAAGCCCGAATGTTGACATATCTGGCAAAGTGTTTGGCGAGGTTCCCCATGATCTGGTATATTCTGCGCACTTATTATGAAAAAACTGTAACTAGCTAAAAGGTTTATCGTGGGCTATCGACGACCTGTGTCTCGCTTTGGTTTTAACTCGCTCAGTGTCAAGCTCCCGCTGCTCACTGCCGTTGTATGTTTGATGGCCGGCGCCATCGCAGCCGCTTTGCTGCTGAAAACCGAAGAAAGGCAGCTGGTTTATGAAGAGTTTCATAAGCTGAGAGTGCAAAGTGAACAAACCTTGATGCATTTCTCTGAATTTCTGACCTCAAAGAAAAAGCTGGCTCAACAGGCCAATATGGTGGTCAGTCGCGCTTTGTTTACAGAGCAATCTGGAGACACGGCGACACAACATCAGGTACAGCTTAACCATACCGACGAGCGTATTAATAGCATTGCAGCGAATGGCATTTCAGCCGCTTACCTGCCCGCCAAGAACCTGAATGAGCAAACTCAAACTCTGCTCACTGAATCTGAATATGTGTGGAATTCTCTGTCCCCTTTGTTGTTGCAGGATTTTTTCAATTTTTACTTGTATACCACAGACGATTTTGTGCGTATCTCGCCGCCAAACTCCTTGCTGGTAGAGGGTAAGGGAGGCAATCATTTCAGCACCCATGCACTGCCTCTGCTGCGTGAAGAACTTAACCCGACGCGTCAGGCGTTGTGGTCCGGGATCCACTACGATGAGGTCTGGAGTAAATGGGTTGTCAGTGTGCTGGTTCCTGTATACGTAGACGACACCTATCAAGGGTTTACTGGCAGTGATCTGGAACTGGATGTACTGCTGAGACACTTACCGGAGGCCAGCGAAGAGCTGGCGTATATCGTGTTTGATAAGCAGGGGCGCGTGCTATCTGCACCAACCATGGGGATCCTGGCGCATAACAATGAGCTGGCAGATAAATCATCGTTGCCTCAGGCTTTTAAACAAATGATTGAGCGCACCTTGCAGGTTAACCTCCCTAGCTTACAAAGTGAGTTCGGTTATAACCAGGCATCGTATTTGGCGAACGTTGTCCATCTGACGGAGCTGGATTGGTACATTGGGTATTACAAACAACGAGATACCGCGCTATTTGCACTCAACGATTTAAAATGGAAGTTCTCTGGTCTGTTTATTATCTATGGTTTGTTTGTGTCTTTACTGCTGCATCAGGTGATTTATCACTTGATCCTTAAGCGTCTCAATTACGCTGCGGATGCCTTGATTTCTTTCGGCAAAGGTCAGCTTGACCATCCCGAACTGCCAGATGCAAATGATGAGTTAGGTGTACTGAACGCTTCAATCAATGATATGAGTGGTGAAACCCGCAAACTGATCCAGGGTTTGAATACCCGGGTATCTGAAAAAGAATCGGCGCAAAAGCAGGCCAACCGGCTTGGCAAGGCGGTAGAGTTTTCTGGTACTGGGGTCATCATTACCAACGACAGGTTTAAGATAGAGTATGTGAACCCCAAAATGCTAGAGATGACCGGCTACAATGAGGCACATTTTATCGGCTCCCCCTTGTTGGCTATCGTGTCAAAAGAAATGGCCATTATTATAGATGACATTGATTTTGACTTGCGCAGTCGCAATTACTGGCGTGGCGATACGCTGCTTCAGGGCGTGTCGAATGAGCAGATCTGGGTCAGCCTCAGTATTTCTCCCATTCGCGAAGACGGGGGGCGGATATCCAGTTATGTTGCGTCGGCTCAGGATATTTCCTTTGTGAAAGAAAGCCAGCGCAAAATGGAGGAGCTGGCTTATTTTGACACCCTGACTGGGCTTGCCAATCGCACCTTCTTTCGCATGCAGCTACGCAAGTCGATGGCGCTGGCCGAGCGCGGACACTATGCTTTTGCCCTGTTTTATTTTGATCTCGATGAATTCAAGCGGATCAATGACACCTTGGGTCATGATGCTGGCGACCGTTTACTGGTTGAAGTGGCAGACAGACTCAAACAGCGACTGCGCGCAGAAGACACCATCGCGCGCCTGGGCGGCGATGAGTTTGCTGTGCTGCTCAGTGGTATCGAAAGCCGGGAAAACGCCATGGATGTGGCCTACACAATCCAGCGCACACTGGCAAAGCCCATTCGTCTTGGTAATAACGAAGTGATTGTCAGCGCCAGTATTGGTATTACCCTGGCCCCGTTTGATAGCAAAGAAGAAGAGCAACTCCTGAAGCATGCCGACCTGGCCATGTACGAAGCCAAAGCAAAAGGGCGAAATACCTTCCACTTCTACTCGCAGGAGTTGGATGCAGCTGCTAACGAGCGGTTATATATTGAAAACGAGCTGCGTCAGGCCATCAAAGAAGGGCAGTTTAGCCTGCGCTATCAGCCTCAGATAGACAGCACCACAGAGCAGGTTGTCGGCTATGAGGCGCTGGTGCGCTGGTATCACCCTGAAAAGGGCTTTATTGCGCCAACTAAGTTTATTCCTATCGCTGAGGCGACCGGCATGATAGTTGAACTGGGTGCCTGGGTACTGCGTGAAGCCTGCCAGTTCTCAGCCCGTTTGCGCCGCAGTGGGCGGGCTGCGGATATTTCTGTCAACTTGTCGGCACGCCAGTTTAAAGACGTCGAATTAATCGAACACATTGCCACGACGCTAAAAGAAACCGGCCTGTCTCCCCAGATGCTGCATTTAGAGCTGACAGAGAGCATGTTAATGGGCGATGTTGAAGCGGCCATAGAGCAACTACTGGAAATGAAGAAGCTTGGTGTGTCCTTGTCTATAGACGACTTTGGTACAGGCTATTCGTCTTTAAGCTACCTCAAGCGTTTTCCGGTCGATGTGCTAAAAGTCGATCGCTCCTTTGTCAAAGATATCCCTGAGGATTCCAATGATATGGAAATCACAGCGGCAATCATCGCGATGGCGCAAAAGCTGAGTATGAAGGTCATTGCAGAAGGGGTAGAGACCGAGGAGCAGGTGGCATTTTTACAAAGAAATAACTGCTTTATTGTACAGGGTTACTATTACAGCGCGCCCCTGACTGAACATGAGATTTTAATGCAAAGCCAGCATCCGGACATTGGGCAGGCCAAGTAGGCCTGCTGTGGCGCACTGATAGCTGACTTTGTCAGAGACCTGGATCAGCCACCGGCGATTTTAACTTTAAAACCCTGCGCTTCGAGCAGCGCTTTAAGTTTATTGCGGTCGTCACCCTGGATCTCAATCACACCGTCTTTGAGTGCGCCACCCTGACCCATCTTACTTTTCAGTGTTTTTGCCAGTTTCTTCAGATCATGTTCAGCCGGGTCTATGCCAACAACCAGCATGACACCTTTTCCCTTACGACCTTTCGTTTGTCGCTCAATACGCACTGCGCCGTCTTTAAACAATTTTACTTCTGGCTCAGCCGGGGTTTCGGCGTGTTTGATCCGGCCTGACTCGGTGGAATACACCAAACGACTCTCTGACATTTTGACTCTCCTGTTTATAACTCACGCTCGTCATGGTAACAAAAAGCGTTTTGAAGAGAGATAATTTTTTGGCTAATTCCACTTATCGGTTTATATTTAAAACAACATCATGGATACCAAAATTCAACCAAAGTAGGAGCTTGCAATGAGCCTGAGCAAAAATGCTTCAGCGGACGGAAAAACTTTAACGATTCAAATCAAAGGAAAGTTTGATTTTAACCTGGTCCAGTCTTTTCGTCAGGCCTATGCCGAAGTAGGCAGCCAAACGGAGAAAGTGGTTGTTGATCTGCGTGACACCGATTATATGGATAGTTCCGCATTAGGTATGTTGCTTAATATGAAAAAAACCTTAGGCGACTCGGTATCTAGCATCCAGATCAGTAATTGCCGACCTCAACTGAAGAAGATTTTACAGATTTCACGCTTCGATAAGAAATTCGATATCGACTAATTCACGAGGGACTCGTGCATGTTAATTTTGGTTGTGGATGACCAGCCACTCAATTGTCGGTTGCTACAAACCATGCTTGAACACCAACATTACGATGTGCTGGTGGCAAACAATGGCCAGGAAGCCCTGGAAGTGCTTTCTCAGCACGATGTCGACATTGTCTTATTGGATGTCATGATGCCAGTTATGGATGGCTTTGAAACCGCCCCCAAAATTAAAGAGCATGCCGGTGATGTGTATTTACCCGTGATTTTTATCACGGCCCTGGAAGACCACGCTAGTTTTGAGAAGTGTCTGCATGTTGGTGGCGATGATTTTATCCACAAACCCTTTGATCGGATCGTACTTTCTGCAAAGATCCGTGCCCATGCCCGCACGCGAAAACTCAGTAAAGAAGCCCACGAACAAAAAAAGCAGCTTGAGTATCACTACAACCAGATTGAGCGCGAACACGAAATTGTAGAGCATATCTTTCGTAATGCTTTGTCCGGTCAGCAGGACTTTGCTGACTTGTGTGATTACCACCTGTCTCCGGCCTCGATGTTCAACGGTGATATGTTTTTGATGGCAAAAAGTCCTATAGGCGGGTTTTATTGTCTGCTGGGAGATTTCACTGGTCATGGCCTGGCTGCTGCGGTCGGCGCGCTCCCGGCATCAAAGATTTTTTATACCATGGTTCAAAAAGGCATGGCGGTGAATGACATTGCTGCCGAGCTGAACAGTTCATTGAATACTTTATTACCTGGGCACATGTTTTGCGCCGCTGCAATTATAGAGATCAGCAGCTCCGGGCGAAATCTGTCAGCCTGGCTGGGGGGCTTTCCCGACATTTATCTGATAGACAGTCAGGGGCAGGTGCTTAAAACCATAGAATCTCAGCATATGTCGCTTGGGATCCTCGATGAGGATGAATTCGAGCGCAATACCTTGCACTTTGAAGTTGAGGTGGGCACGCGCCTGGTGATGGCAACGGATGGCATTATTGAAAGCGAAGCGCCTGACGGTGAGCTGTTCGGTGAGCAACGACTGATCGATGTGCTGCGCTGTAAGGTTGATATTTCAACCAAAGATATTATCCAGCAGGTACGTGAATACAGTGGTCATAAAGAGCAACAGGATGATTTAAGCATCGCGATTATTAACTGCTTACCCGATAACTCAAGTGAGGCTCTTCCGCCCGAGTATTCTACTTTGCCATTTAATATTAGTATTTCGCTGAATGCTCAGCAGATGCGCTTTACCGATCCGGTACTCGAGCTGGTGGATATTTTGTCTAAAGTCGAGGGTCTGCACGCCCATAGATCCAACGTCTTTTTGTTACTTTCAGAGGCATATAACAATTCGCTGGATCACGGTGTACTGGGATTAAAGTCGGATTTAAAAAATCAGGATGATGGGTTTATTGAGTATTACCATCAACGGGCTCGTGCACTGGAAAGCCTTAAGGATGCGCTGATCATTATTAATGTCCGTTTTTGCCCGGAAGAGTATTGTCTCGTGTTCAATATTTGTGATTCGGGTAACGGGTTTGATCAAAGCTCAACAGCACAACATCAGTCGCAACAAGAGCATGGCAGAGGGGTTGAGCTACTCTCTGAAATTGCACAAAGTGTGACCTATAACCAGGTCGGCAATGAGGTTGAACTGGTGTACTCGCTCAGATGAGCCAGGCCGCAGGCCGCTTCCCTTGTTAAAAATAAAATATTCGAATTACACTCTGGTATCCCCCGTTCGTCCATGATAAATTTGATGGGTATTTAGATGTTTGGATGGCCAAATGATTTTTACCTACCTTTCTCATTGTAATTTATCTATCAGCGAAACCGCTGTGGCAGCCCAGCTTAGTGAGCTGGATGCGTATCTTGAAACACATCACCTGGATGCCATATGGTCATACCAAATTCCGGAACTTGGAGAAGGAGGCAGTTGTAGCCTGTTTGGCCACTTACAGGAAGCCCCTTTTTTACTGGCAGAGTATGTTTGCAGAAATAGTGAGAGCGAGCAGCAATTGTCGCGTTTACAGACCATTGCGCAATATGTTAAAGCCGCCACCGGTATAGACTGGTTTGGTATTTATCAGGCTAGAGAGGCCGATGGCATGCAGCAGTTGTTGAAGTTGGCATACTACGGGGCGCCAAGTCGGCCCTTGTTCCCAATTACCGATGCATTCGCTGCGACGTCAAACAATATTCAAACTTATCTGTCCGAGCAGGCCCGGGTTATTAATAACATCCCGGATTATGTGGCCGAAGGCGGTGAGTATTACACCTGTGATCCTAAGGTGCAATCAGAGGTTTGCCTTCCGCTTTTAGATCCACAAGGCAAGTGCCTGGGGATCATAGATGCAGAAGCTTTTGAACAAGAGTGCTTCGATGAATACAAGTTGGCAGTTTTAGTTGCCGCTTGCATCCGCGCAATTGAAAATCTTCCCGGTTAAGCGGACTCGTCTTCGCGACAACTTATGTTAATATGAGCTGAAAGTTAACCCCGCGACAAACGAGTAAGAAAACCTCGTTTACGTTAATTAGGAAAAGAGAGAATCATGTTTTCAGAACTAAAACCACTTCCGACGGATCCAATTCTTGGCCTGATGGCTGCCTACAAAAAAGATACTAACCCGAATAAAATTGACCTGGGGGTTGGGGTGTATAAAGACGAGCAGGGTCATACCCCGGTTCTGAAGGCGGTAAAAAAGGCCGAAGCGTTTCGCCTGCAAAATGAAACAACAAAGTCTTACATTGGTCTGGCGGGCAATCTTGATTACTGCGATAAGATGGAAAAACTATTACTGGGTAATGGCCATCCGGCATTGTTGGCCAATCGCACCAGAACGGCTCAGACACCAGGCGGCACAGGGTCTTTGCGCGTGGCGGCTGAATTTATTAAGCGCTGCAATACCGATGCGACTGTTTGGGTAACGACACCAACTTGGGCAAATCATATCAGCTTGTTTGAAGCTGCTGGTCTGACAGTCAAAGAATACCCGTACTATGACTATGAAAACAAAGGCCTGTTGTTCGATGAAATGATCGAAACGCTGAAGCAGGTACCTAAAGGCGATATCGTCTTACTGCACGCATGTTGTCATAATCCAAGTGGTATGGATTTAAACGCTGAGCAATGGCAAGTCGTGGCAGAGTTAGCGAAAGATGTGGGCTTTACACCGCTTATTGACATTGCCTATCAGGGCTTTGGTCGTGGCCTTGAAGAAGACGCACAAGGTCTGCGTCTGCTGGCTGCAACTGTGGACGAAATGCTGATCTGTTCTTCGTGCTCGAAAAACTTTGGCCTGTATCGTGAGCGCATCGGTGCGTGCTCATTCATTGCTAAAGATGCAGCGGTGGCAGATGTAGCCAATTCAGTGTTACTTAGCGTTGTACGTAGTATCTACTCAATGCCTCCTGCACACGGTGCGGACATTGTGAACACCATTTTGGGCAGTGAAGAGCTAACTCAAGAGTGGCATCAGGAGCTGGCAGAGATGCGCGACCGTATCAATGGCTTGCGCAGCTTGCTAAAAGACAACCTGAATGCGAAAGGCACATCACAGGACTTCTCTTTCATTGAGCGTCAGAACGGAATGTTCTCTTTCCTGAGCATAGACAAAGCACAAATTGACAGACTACGTGAAGAGTACTCAATTTATATTGTAGGCTCCAGCCGTGTAAACGTTGCGGGTGTCAGCAAAGACAATATCGATTACTTTGCAGATGCCGTTGCGGCAGTTTTGAAATAAGTGCATTAATATGAAAAAAGCCAGCTTCCGTCGGGAGCTGGCTTTTTTGTTTTGGTCTGAAAGGTTAGGCCTGTTTGATGGCGGTGACCTTATCATCATTCCCTTTCTTACTGGCAGGCTTTTCCTCAGTGTCTTTCTTTGTTGACACTTTGCCGCCTTTCAGGATGGCCATAAAGTCATCTTTTTGTTTGGCAATTTCCAGTGCAAGCGACTCAACCTGCTGCTCACTGAGTGGGACGTCAACTTTTTCTAACATGCCTTCAAGCGCTTCTGCAACATCCAGCATTTTATCATAAGCATCCGCCTCTTTTTTGCTGGTAAACGTCATACGCTCTACTCCATTTCTTTCTACCACATACTTTACGATAACTGCCATGATCACTCTCCACGAACACTGTTTTTATATACAGTAACTTGTCTTGTCAATAATTACAACCGATAAAGTGTTGTTATGCGTTTATACTGCCAAATTTAATCTATGCAGCTAAGCTTACACCCGCCAGATCACGCTCGACTAGGTATTAATCTCAAATAAAAACAAACAGATAGTATTATTTATCCACACATCAATGAGACCGTTGGTTTGGCCTTAGCATAAGACACAGAAATTAGCATAACAGTGCAAGATGAAAAATAAGCAACTAAAAAACGCTGACATCATTTTGACATACTCATGGATGTTTACTTTATTTTAACTGTGCATATACATCGCAACGCATGCACTGATACATGGACACTTTATTATGTGAGGGATCTTACTATGAATATCAAAACACTGTTAGCTACATTGGCGTTGTCCGCCGCACTTCCGGTTATCGCTCAGCCAGAACAAACGCCAGCAACCGTGCAGCAAGTCGCCGATGCGGTCATTAATGTCAACCAAGCCAGTGTCGAAGAGCTAACCCGATTACCTGGCATCGGCATGAAAAAAGCGCAGGCCATTGTTCGCTATCGCGAGGAAGCTGGCGAATTTCAGGATATGGACGCCCTATTGCGCGTGAAGGGGATAGGCGTCAACATTCTTGCCAAACTCAAAGGCAGAGTCACTTTTTAGCGTTGTTCCAGAGTCGTCTGGTCATCTCCAGGAGCAGCTCAGGCTGCTCTTTTTACTTCATTTCACTGTGTTTCTTCGAGTGCCCTGGTGGTCTGTTGTTCCAGCTGCTTTTTGAAATAAGCCCGTTCTGACTCAGGCAGATAGCGCAGGTGCAGGTCATAAAACCTCTCGGTCTGATATAGCTTGCGCAAAGCGCCGTTGATCGTTTGCAAAAATTTCCGCGACTCTGGGGTATCAGAGCAGGCGATGTGACCGAGAACAAATGGCGGGTTTTGTGCGATTTCAAGGCTATGAACTTGCTGCAGCGTCAGTGCGCTTGCATAACGCTGTATTGTCGTCGGATAAGTGAGAATAAAACTGACCCGGCCGCGCTCGAACATAGCGATAGTCGACTTGTAGCTGTCACCACCGGGACGCCTGATGAGCTGGTCTTTATTGACGCTGGCGAGCTGAGCATCCAGGTAATCGCCATAGGAGCGTTGCGCTTCGGTGAGTAAAGTCGTTTTAGGGTGGGCCTTCAGCAGTGCATTGAGGTTCGTCAGCTGGCCTTGTGCATTCACAAAGGAGGATAATTCAATATTTAGCGGTAAAAAGTATAACCTGTGGCTGGGGTACAGGTGTACTGGTAAGCTGAATAAGTACTGTTTAGCGCGTTTTTTTGTTTTGATCCGGTTCAGGGCGCAGTAGGGCTGGTTGCTTCTCAGCAACTGGTCAATACGGTTTCCGGGTGCCAGCAGTAACTGTGGGCGGGTCAATTCCGGTGTGGTTTGCGCAATATACTCAAATACCAGATTATTGGAGTCGGTCGATATATCCAGTGTCTGATCTGAAAATACCATCTTGATGTCCAGTGGATCATCACTGAGTAGCAACAGCTGAGCGCTTGCAATGAAAGGCACACAGGCAGACAAGGCGACTGTGCTAAAGAGTAAAAAAGTGCTTACTAAGGTCATATTAGTACTTCTTTAAAACTGGTACGACAGGGATAACCCCCACTCTCTGGGTGGTGCCAGGTAATGCTCGGCCACACCAAAGACTTCGGTAAAGTCATTGCCACCGATAAGCACACGCTTATCAGTGAGGTTGCGAACAAACAAGGCAAGCTCCAGCTGATCTGTGATGGCATGACTGATACGCGCATTCACTAAGGCAAAACTCCCTTGTGCACCCAGCTCAGTATTAAACACATCGTTATACGTTTTGCTGCGAAAACCCCAGTCGAGCCCAAGCTTGACGGGGTGTTGCAAGGTGGTGTGCCAGTGATACCTGAGCCCCATAGCGGCGGTCCAGCGCGGTGAACGCATCAGTTTGCTGTCCGTGGTGACCTGAGTGGCAGTACCCACAGAATCGAACCGGGCATCTGTGTATGAGAGGTTGCCAGACAGGCGCCAGTCTGGCGCTGGCAGTGCCTCAAAGCTGGCTTCTATACCGCGAATACGGGTTTCTCCGACATTGTCGATAAAAATCTCAAGGCCTGCTTCAGTAGACTGACCGCCTCGTAATTGCATGTCCTTATGCTGCATATCAAAGGCGGCTAGGCTGACTTGCAAAGTATCGGCCAGTAATTTGGCCTTGTAGCCCAGCTCATACGCCGTGAGGTATTCAGGGTCAAAGGGCTGAGCAGATGTCGGTGAATTAGGTATGCCGTTAAACCCACCTGATTTAAAGCCCCGCGATGCACTTAAGTAGGCGAATTGTTTATCGCTGAAGTGGTATTCAATGCCCCCCTGAGGAGAAAACACCCGCCAGCTGCGCTCGATAGGGCCGCCATTTTTTTGCCCCTGCGTGTGGCGCGTTCTGTCGATCAAAATGACCCCGGCATTATCGGCATCACTTTGTACCTGCTGCATTTTATCCTCGAAGGTCAGTCGCCCGCCCAGGTGCACAGCCCAGTGCTGTGTTAGTGCATATTTAATGTGGGTGAACACAGCGGTACTCTTAATATCCACCTGGTTGTCAAAGCCACTGTCGATATCCAGTCCAATGTTCAGCGGGTTACCTGGCCCACCGATGCTGGTTGGATTATCCAAAGAAGAGCCATCGAGTGGCGCCGGGACACTTTCCAGTGCCTGGAAGAGTCCGCCGATAAAAACCAGGTCGGTGAGATGATTGATGTGCTCATCAAAATGGAATAAGCCCACCAGCCAGTCGAGCTGCTCGTCCAGCGCACTGCCGCTGACATGTAGCTCCTGACTGAACTGAAACTGGCGCTGAAAGTCCTGAGTATCGCCAATGATGGCCGGGTTATTATCAAAGTCGCGGCCATACGTGGCATAAAACTCCCGATAGGCGGTGAGTGATTTTAACTGCCATTGCTGGGGTGTTTGCCATTCGAGCGAGAGCAAGATGCCGGATTGATCCAGCGTGTTAAAGTTAGTGCCCAGCGAGGCACTTCGATGCGCACTGCCAAAGATCTGCAGCGGCGGGTAGGGCTCGGCAACACCACTTTGTGCGACCAGGTCGTTATACAGCACCAGCAGATCAGCCTGATCGTTTTTTGCAGCGAGAACAGACGGTGCTGATCCCGAATTAATGCGGCGCTGGTCCAAAGACAGCTGAGCGGTGAGCTGCGGACTGGCCTGATAACGGAACTTGGCGCTTGCTGCCCACTCATCCTGGCCGCCTTCAAACTCGCCGTTGTCACGTATAACAAAGCCATCGCGGTTGAGGTGAGTGAAGGTAAAGCGGCTGCTGAGGGAGTCGCTGAGTGCAAGGTTTGCGCGCATTCGGACATCCCTGCGCTCGAACGCACCCAGTGTGATTTCACCATCGGCAAACGTGTCTTCGACGGGGTCATGCGTGTAGATTGTGACAGCACCCCCTATGGTATTTTTACCAAAAATAGCCCCTTGCGGGCCTCGCAATACTTCAACCTGGCGCACATCATATAAGTCAAAAATACCACCGGGGGAGCGGGCGTAGTAAACACCATCGAGGTAGAGCCCTACGCTAGGATCGACAGTGGGCAGTGGATCAACCTGGCCAATGCCGCGAATGGTGATGTTTGCACAATGTGTACAGCCAGAGTTTTCACCCACTGTGGTGACATCAATGTTGGGAATGAAATAGGCGGCTTCCAGCAAGGTGTTCACATTACGTTCGCGCAGAAACTGCTCTGACATCACAGAAATAGAAACGGGTATGGCAAGCGCGTCTTCTTTGACTTTACGGGCCTCAACCGTTACTTCCAGCAGCTCGTCGATAGACAAGGCGAACACATCGGTGTCATTGCCGGGTGTCTTGTAGGCAACAGAACCTGCGCTAAACAACATACAGCTTGCACAGAAGCTTGTAATACAAGGGAGTCTATTTTTCATTGAGTACCTCAATGATAATGATTATTCCAACTCCCTGGAGGAACAAGCAACGCGGATGACCCAAACTTGCGGGTCATTGAGCTAGATTATAGCAGTTATAATGCGACTCGTCGGACAGCTTGCCCGATTTCAATCGTCAAAGGTGCGATCAATAAATAGCAACAATGTGAAAGGGTATGTCGATAGCATCATCTTGTAACATTTGTTTGTTTTTTGAACTTGAGAATCGCAGAGCCTTTGTGATTTTATGGTGTTGAAACAATAACCAAGAAGGAAGCGAAGTAATGAAACTACAATTAAAAACCAGCAAACTAAAACGTCTTAATGCACAACACCAACAATTGGCACGGGCCAATACCCCTCAGGTAGGCGGCGGTTATACCACTAAGCCCTGGACGGTTTGGTGTGAAGAGCTCAGTAAAGGGCCGGATTGCCGAGCTTAAAGCTGACGAGTAGACAAGTGGTGCAATGCACCACTTTTTTATTGATTGTTTTTGCGAAACTCAGCGATGGCCTGCTGCAAATAAGGCCGGGCAAACTGGATCTCAAGCGGCACGGTGAGCAGAGGATAAGCCAATCCGCATACGAGTAACACGGGCAGCAACATCCAGCCTTCGATAAATGCCAGCGCCATGAATAGCGGAGTCAACAGCATGAGCTTGGCGATATTAAGCATAATTTTTTGTGATGCAGGCAGCTGCGCCAACGCCTGTGCTTTAATACGTTGTTTATCACGTAGTGCAAAGTCATCCAGTTCGGCAAGTTTACTCAGTCTGAAAACCATTTACGTCTCATCTTTTAACAATAAATACGGCGGCAAAGGCGATAAAGCAGACGCTGTAAAGTGCGAAAATCACTTCCATCCAGCCTGGCATCGACAGACCCGCAAAAAACCAGTCAATGTTACCACAATCTCCGGTCGCGGCGAAGAAAGCCGGCAGCCATTCATGTAAAGGCATAAAGCTTGGGAAGTTAGGCACGAAGTCGCAGGTAAAGGCGAACGGATCTGTGGTGGTTTGCATCGCAATATGCTCTTTTGCCAGCAACCAGCCCCAAATCGCCGAAATTCCCCAGCAACTCATAGCGATGAACCTGACAGGCAAACTGGTCGGTGAGGCCAGGCCAATCAAGCCTGCGGCCACAATGCCAAGCACCGCAGTACGCTGATAAATACACATAATGCAGGGTTCAAGGCCCATGGCATACTGAAAATACAAGGCGATGGCTTCCAGCGTGAAAGCGGACAAAAACAACAGGCCCCAGGCAAGCCGGGTACGAGAAAATTCAGCGAGTTTATTCAACATAAGTGTTCCTTTTTTTGCCCGTTATTATGGCGCTGTCATTGCCTCCGGGCAACTGGTTTCAGACTAGTCGTGCGGTTTGACTGCTGAATGCAATATTAGTTTCCGGGACAGACTTATTTCAGAGGTCAAATATGCTATCTTCTGGGCAATTTAACAGTAAAGGAAAAATAAGTAATGCAATCAGTTGTGCGTGTTGGCGTGGCCGTAGTCATAAAACGTCAGGGTAAACTGTTACTGGGCGAGCGTATTGGTGCTCACGGGGCGCATACCTGGGCAACGCCTGGTGGGCATCTTGAGGTGGGCGAAAGCATTGAGCAGTGTGCAAGTCGGGAAGTACTGGAAGAAACTGGCCTTGAACTAACGCGGGTCACACCAATGGGCTACACCAATGATGTTTTTGAGTCCGAAGGCAAGCACTACATCACCTTGTTTATGCAGGGGGAGTGCGAACAAGGAGAGCCACAGTTGCTGGAACCCAATAAATGTGTGCAGTGGCGCTGGTTTTCACCTAATGCTCTGCCAGCACCATTGTTTTTGTCGTTGCGCAATTTATTGGCGCAAGACCCAAGCGGACTTGACTGAATAACTGAGTCCTCCAATGTCATTTCAAGATCTTATCCTGGTAAGCAGTGCCACAACGTGTCTGCTGTTTGTGTTTTTACTGCTGTCTTTGTCGCACCAGCAGCGCACTAACAGCCGCTACTTGCTGGGCTACTTGTTATTAATCGGCGCGGTGCAGCTGGTGGACATTGCCAGCAAGCCGGGTGACACCTTACACCTGTTGATTGGGCCACTGGCGCTCATGCTAGGTCCGCTCTTTTATCTGTATGTGATGTCACAGATCCCTTGTTCAAAAGCCAGTCCGTGGCTGCGAGTATTGCTTTTTTCTCCGGCCGCCCTGGTGACGTTGCATTGGCTGCTGTTTAAGGGGCAGGTGATTGCCACGCCTGTGTTCAGTCACAATACGGTCTTGCATTCAATTGCCCCCATGGAGCTGATTTATGTGCTGGCTGCTATATCGCAATTACGGCAAATCTCGCATGTGCTCAGTCAGAGAGCGGATGGGCCGGCGCCTGTAAAACTGGGTTGGCTGAACTACTTGTGCTATCTCAACCTGATCATACTGTTGCTGGAGACTAGCTACTATATTGTTCGTCAATTCGATGTGTTGCCAGCAATGAATAGCAGGGCATTGCTCAATACGGTATTGCAGCTGTTTTTACTCCTGGTTGCCTGGCGTGCAGCTCACGCACCCCAGGTTATTTTTACTGAGCAGCAGCGCCAGGCTGTGCGCCAGAAATATCAAAAGTCTGGCCTGACGCCCGCGCTGTCTAACTACTATGGGCGCAAACTGGATACCCTGATCCGCGACAAGCAGCCTTATCTGGACAGTGAACTGACCTTGTCGACATTGGCGGAGCAAGTCGGGCTGAACCCGCATAATCTGTCGCAGTTGCTTAATGAACATCTGCAAACCAATTATCATGACTATATAAACCACTGGCGGGTCAAACATGCGACTGAGCTGCTTAAGAATACCAGTCGCTCAGTCGAAGAGATTGCCTATGACAGCGGGTTTGGTACGCGGGCCGCTTTTTACACGGCATTTAAAAAACACCACCAGCTCACACCCGCTAAATGGCGTGTTCAGTTTCAACGGCCTGACAGCGTACGCCAGAGTAACTCAGCTGGCCCGGATGGATAGCGCATCAGCCACCATTTTGAGAGGCCTAGTTGTATCATCCAGACCGTGGCGATAGTTAAAATGGCCCCAACAGCCCCGGTATTAGCGTAAAACCCCAGCCCGTAAAACCACACAGAGCACAACAGGCTTTGCAGCAAATAGTTGCTCAGAGCCATGCGTCCAACCAGGCTCAGGTAGCCCCGCAAGCGACTCAGCCAGCCTCGCAGACTGATGTATGCCAGCAAAGCCATGTAACCACAGGCGGTAAGTACAGATCCCCAGTAATTCCACAGTACATGCTTAAAAAAGTAGTCCGGGAACAACCACTGTTGCTGATGATTAAACCATAACCCGGCCAGCGACATAGCGATCCCAGCGGGGATTGCACAGAGCGCAAAATAGCCATAAAAGCGCCGTGAAAGGTGGCCACTGATAAAACCGAGCCGGTACAACGCCAGGCCAATCAGCATCAGGCCGGATACCCTGAATACGCCCCAGGCGGGAAAGGTTGAAAGGTGAAACTCTTTGGCCAGTTGGGCGCGCATCGTCAATTGTTCAAACCAGCTGCCTGAGAAAGCGTCTAGCTCCGCCTGGTCGATGAGGGCTGTGTGGGCAAAGTGCTGTGTTATCACGTCAAAAAGTATGTGCTCGGGTAGCTGTTTCAGGGCGGCAAATGTCGTCAGGCTGTTGATGGAACCCACAGCCAATATCGCCAGGCCACAAAGTAGCGTCAGCCCAGCCGGGGCGCGGACAAATAATAAAGGGATAACACCGCACACGGCGTAATACACCAGAATATCTCCATGCCAGATCAGGTACGCATGAACGAGGCCAAAGGCGAGCAGAATGAGTAGTCGCTTGAAGTAGTAACCATAGGGAGATTGGCCAGCCTGTATCCGTTTATCGCAGATCAGCGCGGTACTGGCGCCAAACAGCATAGAAAAAATCGCCATAAACTTCTGATCGGCAAACAGGTGCTGGAGCTGCCACCAGAGATGTCCCAGCGACGACTGAGTCGATAGCATCAGTGGTGAAAAATAAGCGGCATAGGGCTCTGAGAAAAGGCGGATGTTCATCAGCAAAATGCCCAGTACGGCAGCGCCTCTGATGACGTCCAGTAAAGTATGTCGGGATTGGTTCACGTCAGGTCTCGGTTAAAGGTAAGAAAAGCCAGACGCTAACATACTGAGCCAGCGTCATTGGCTAATCTGACCGGAATTGACATGGTAACACGCTTACAAGGCACAGCCATATCAACTAACTAATTGATAATAATGATTATAAATATTATCGGACTAGATTTTATGCGAAAGTGGTTTTAGGCGTTTCCCGGCCAGTTTCATCAGGCGCTGAAAAGTCGGGCAGGCGAGGTGGTTGGGGGCCGGGCAGTGGGCTGCATGATGCAGACCATCGCGGATCGCCTGCATAGAGGCAATCTGCTTATCCAGCTCAGCGGTTTTTGCTATCAGCAGGGCACGGTCAATATCAACGCCCTGAGGCAGTAGCATCCGGCCAATTTCATCCAGAGACAGGCCAACGTGACGGCCCAGGTTGATCAATGCCAGTTTCTCCAGCACTGAGGGATCATAGTAGCGGCGCAGACCATGGCGTCCTGTGCTGCGGATCAGCCCTTTTTGTTCATAATATCTGAGGGTGGAAGGCTTGAGCCCGGAGGCTTTGGCGACATCTGCAATATCCATGTGTTTCTCTTTTATGTGAAAGTGAAGACAAAGTGTGCCTGTCAGGGCTTGACCTAAAGTCGACTTTAAGTTGTAGCATGCTTTATATCACTTAACGAGAGGAGACCGTGATGAATTTTGATCCTATGTGGGATGTACGCTTTGCTGGACCTGATTACGCGTATGGCACTGACCCAAATGATTTTTTAAAGGCTCAGGTTAAACAATTGAAAGGTAAACGTGTGTTGAGTCTGGCAGAGGGTGAAGGGCGCAATGCCGTGTACCTGGCAAAGCTGGGCTTTGAGGTGACAGCGGTAGATGCTTCGATTAAAGGCATAGAAAAAGCGCAACAGTTAGCTCAGGCAGCGGGTGTAAAGGTGCAATTTATTCATGCCGATCTGAGCGAGTTTGAGCTTGGCAGTCAGTGTTGGGATAACATTATCGCTATATTTGCGCCATTTCCCCGCCCGTTACGTGAAAAATTGCATCAAGGCGTGGTACGGGCGCTTAAGCCCGGCGGCGTTTTTTTAACGGAGGCCTACGCACCAGAGCAAATACATTTTGGCACCGGCGGCGGCAGCGATGTGAGTACCATGCAGAGTGCGACTCAACTCGCTGAAGAATTAAGCCCGCTGGAATGGAAACACCTGCAACAGCTGGAGCGTCGGGTGGTCGAAGGCCAGTATCACACCGGCCTCGCCGCCGTGGTTCAGGGAGTTGCCATAAAACCGCTAATAAAGCCGTAAAAAAGGACGATTTAGTTGGAGGGAACGTCCCTTTAATGGGGCTTTTCTCAGCCTTTGTTGAATGCTGTTATAAGGTGGAACAGATATGCCTTGTTAGTTGCAAATCATCTGGTACAATCAGTGGATTATTGAGTTGCAGAAGCCTGTTGGTGTGCTACGCACTGAAGCACAGGCTTGTCGACGTACCTTATGTTGTCAAAAGTGGTGCTAAATGAGAATCTTTAAAGCCAAGAGCCCAGCAGGTTTTGCTGAGGAGTATATAGTTGAGTCAATTTGGAATGGCGAATTCCCTCCAGGCTCGATTTTACCAGCCGAGCGCGAGCTGTCCGAGCTTATTGGTGTGACTCGCACCACGCTGCGTGAAGTACTACAGAGACTGGCACGTGATGGTTGGTTGACTATCCAGCATGGCAAACCAACGCGGGTAAACAATTTCTGGGAAACCTCTGGTCTGAATATTCTTGAGACGCTGGCTCGCCTGGATGAAGATAAAGTGCCTGAGCTGACCGATCAGTTATTGTCTGCACGCACCAATATCAGTGCCATTTATACCCGTGCTGCGATTAAGTTTAATCCACAATCTGTGATTGATATTCTGTCTAAGCATGCGGAAGTGGCCGACACAGCAGAAGCCTTTGCCGAGTACGACTATCGTGTGCACCATCAGCTGGCCAGTGCCGGTAACAACAAAATCTATGTACTGATCCTCAACGGTTTTAAAGGCCTGTACTCAAAGATTGGTTGTCACTATTTCTCAGATCCGCGCACCCGTGAGCTGGCCCGCGAGTTTTACGCCGATCTGACAGCGCTGGCAGAAAAAGGTGATCATGACGGTGCCATTACGCTGATGCGTCGTTACGGTCATCGCTCTGGTGAGATTTGGCAACAGTTGCGTGGCGACATGCCAGACGACATCATGGACTAAGTTTGATGGCTCTATGATAAAAAGCACCTCAGGGTGCTTTTTTTGTGCCTGCAAAAACCGGTGATATTGGTTATTCGCTGCGCCATCAATTTATTAGATGGCTGCTATCGGATAATTCGATTGTATCCTTTTGAAGGAACAGCATACACTGAGCGCCAAATAATACCATCTGGTATAGGGGTTGTTTTTTTATAAAACGCCTCAATAATAAGTGACAATTCGCAGTGATACAGAAAAGCGTTGCCTGACATGGCATGTTGCTCTGTGTGATTGTGAGACTTTGGAACTCAAACTAACTATTTGGAGATAACAATGGGTGTATTAGTAGGCCGCAAGGCACCTGACTTTACAGCAGCTGCAGTTTTAGGTAACGGTGAAATCGTAGATGGTTACAATCTACATGAGCGTATCAAAGGTAAGAAAGCGGTTATTTTCTTCTACCCACTAGACTTCACTTTCGTTTGTCCTTCTGAGCTAATCGCATTTGACAAGCGTTACGAAGAATTCCAAAAGCGTGGTGTTGAAGTGATCGGTGTATCTATCGATTCTCAGTTCTCTCACAACGCATGGCGTAACACGCCTGTAAACGAAGGCGGTATCGGTCCGGTTAAATATGACCTGGTTGCTGACGTGAAGCACGAAATCTGTCAGGCGTATGACGTTGAGCACCCAGAAGCAGGTGTTGCTTTCCGTGGTTCTTTCCTAATCGATTCTGAAGGTAACGTACGTCACCAGGTAGTAAACGACCTACCTCTTGGCCGTAACATCGACGAAATGCTGCGCATGGTTGACGCGCTGGCGTTCCACGAAGAGCACGGTGAAGTATGTCCAGCTGGTTGGACTGAAGGCAAAAAAGGTATGGACGCAAGCCCTGAAGGCGTTGCTAAGTTCCTGTCAGAAAACGAAGGCGACCTGTAAGTTCGACTGAGTTGTTCTGAAAAAAACCCGCCTTGTGCGGGTTTTTTTATACCCCAGTTTTGCCCTGTCATGATGTACGTCCCATTGACCTTTTCTGATTGAGAAGTTTAATCAATTCAATTGAGCCATATGCCAGCATCAGGCTGATAACGGGTGTGGCCAGTAAGCTCAACAGTGTTATTTCATTCAGCATGTTATTGTCCTTTATCCTGCGCTTGCTGGGCTGTTTTTTGTTCCGGTGTTAAAGACTGGATAAGCGCCGCTTTGGTGCTTCTTTTCAGCTCAATCAGGTTCGCTTTGATGGTCTGACTGACATGAGACTTAATCTCGCTGAGCACTTCTTGCGTTACGGCTGCGGTCGCATTACTGGTAATGGTGCTGGCATTGACACTGGCTGAGACGCTGGTATTGCCTGCGGCGACAGCGCTGGTGCTTAGGCCAAGAGTCAGGATAAGCATGCTAAGTTGGGTTGCAGTTTTCATTGTCTGGTTCCTTTTGGGTTAGTCACGATGACGTTAATGTGTTAGTCGTTCTAACTATTACAAAGGTTGTGCCAGCTTAAAGAAAACTTTTAATTGATTGAAATGTATGGAGTTTTTCTTTTTTATTTTAGACTGGTCAAAACCCAGGTTGAGGTTTTTGACCAGTCTGAATAGCGGTTTTCACCAACTATTGGTTAGTTTTGTTCAAGCAGTTGGTAGATCAACTGTTTTACAACCTGGGGCTCAAATGGTTTGTCACACAAGGCATTGACACCAGACTGCGCGATATTGGCCAGATGTGTTTCATTGGCCTCAGAAGACACCATCAGGATAGGGACATGGTTATGCTCGTTGGAGTTACGAATGGCCTCAGCCAGCTCCTGACCGTTCACTTCTGGCATGTTGTAGTCGGTGATGATCAAATCAAACATGGTGTCTTGCAAAATAGTCAGCGCTTGTGCGCCATGTTCGGCTTCGCTGACTCGGGATGCGCCCAGATTGTTGAGTACCCGGCGGATATGATTACGTGCCAGTCGGGAATCGTCCACGACCAGGATCCTGAGTTCCTGAATATCATACAAGTCCAGCTCTAACTCTTCCGGGGACAAAATATCCAGGGTCGCATTGAGGGCTTTGCCTAGGTGGGTTTTGTTAAAGGGCTTAGGCAGAATGGCCACGACGCCAGATTGTTTAAAGGCTTCCAGTTGCGGCCTGCGGGTTTCACTGGACACAAGCATAAAGGGCAGCTGATGGTCTGCTAAAGCCGTATGGATATGCTGCAATAACGTGAGTGCGTCACCATCTGGCAGATAGAGTGCACTGATCACTAAGTCGGGTTTGCTGCTATTTAGGCTCTCTATGGCGGCCGCAAGTGTGTCCACACACTCGATATTCTGGATCCCTTCTTCCTGAAGTTCGTTACTGATGATCCGTCTTTGGGTCTGGGACGGCTCCAGGAGTAAGATGCTCAAGTCTGAGCTTAAAAGTTCATTCATGGTTTGAGAGTCAGGTTACAATAAAAAAATAGTCAGATTGACTGGCAATATAACGTATTTGTTACCGTGTCGCTAGCTTGGTGAGCAGGGTGTTAAAACGGGATCTCAGCGCTAATTTACATGTGGCGGGAGAAGGCGCACAAGGTAAAAGCAAAAACCCAGTCAGCGGGTGCTTTGAGAGGGATTTGATAAGGACTGGGGTGAAGGGCAATACGCGCATCGGCGATGGCCCAACATTAACTTAGCGACGAAACTCCATGCTCTGAGGTAAGTCTACCAGGATCAGCACGGCGCCTTTGCCGCCATATTCCAGCGGTGCCTGGTGGATAGCCAGGATATCAGGATGCTGCACCAGATATTGCGGTACTTTGTGCTTTAACACGCGCTCGCCAATGCCATGGACCACGCAGGCACAGGCCACGTGCTGTTTCTTACAGGCGTGGATCAAAGCCGCCAGCTCGTCTTTCGCGGTTTCTTTGTTCATGCCGTGCATATCCAGAATAAGCTCAGGCGCATAGTCACCACGGCGCAACTGTTTGGCCAGGTATTTGTCGGCGCCAGGGCGGACATAATTGACGGTGCCATGTGTGTCTATATCTGGTACGTACTCGTCCGAGAAGTAAAACTCAGCCTGATGCTGTTTCTTTTGCTCGGCGATAACTTCACCCTTAAAGCGCGTCTGGCGCCTTGGCTGCTGCACGGTATCTTGCTTGAACTGACTGGTGCCCGAGACGGCCTCGCGGAACAGGGCGAAATCGTCGGCTGGCAATTGTGAGTTTGATTTATCTGTGTTCATAGCGTCATTTTAAAGAAAAAAAGCGTAAAAACCTAGCGTAAAAACCGTTACAATGCCGCCATACTTATAATAGTGAGAGCAACTCATGAGCGACTCTGTTATTTCTCAGGCGATGGCTGAAGAAGCCTATCAGGATTTAATCACCATTCAGGACTGGTTACGCTGGACCGCCAGCCAGTTTGCAGGCAATGGCGTGTTTTTCGGACACGGTACCGACAACCCGTGGGACGAGGCGGTCAGTTTGGTTTTGCCATTGCTTAATCTGCCTGTTGATGCGCCAAAAGAGCTAATTAGCGCACGCCTGACACACAGCGAGAAAGTCAGGCTGGTAGAATACCTGCGATTGCGTATCGACGAGCGCATTCCGGTTGCCTACCTGACCAACCAGGCTTGGTTCGCAGGGCTGCCTTTTTATGTGGATGAGCGCGTACTGGTACCACGCTCGCCCTTTGCTGAGCTGATCGAAACCCAGTTCAAACCCTGGTTAAAGTCGCCGGAAAAAGTGACCCGGATCCTGGATATGTGTACGGGATCTGGCTGTATTGCTATTGCACTGGCCAAAGCGTTTGAGCAGGCTCAGGTGGATGCGGTTGATATTTCGTTTGATGCACTGGCAGTGGCCGAGATGAACATCCATGACCATCAGGTCCAGGAGCAGGTTTTTGCTATTCAGTCGGACGTGTTCAGCGGGGTGCCCGGACAGCAATATGATCTGATCGTGGCCAATCCTCCCTATGTGGATGCGGAAGATATGGCGGACTTGCCTGAGGAGTTCCATCATGAACCTGAGCTGGGTCTGGCGTCGGGAGAAGATGGACTGGATGTAACACGCACTTTGCTACAAGAAGCCGCAGCACACCTCACCGAAGAGGGGCTGCTATTTGTCGAGGTGGGTAATTCTATGGTACATATGGAAGCGCTTTATCCCGGTGCGCCATTTACCTGGCTGGAATTTGCACGCGGCGGGCTGGGCGTCTTTGTGATCAGTAAAAAACAGTTACTGGATTACTTTAACGACTAAGCGTTTTCCTGTGGTCAGGGAAGCGCAAAGGTGTTTTTTTGGAATGAGGAAAATCAATGGCAGGCAATAGCATAGGCCAGTTATTCAGGGTATCGACCTTTGGCGAAAGTCACGGTGTTGCACTGGGTGGTGTGGTGGATGGTGTCCCGGCGGGGCTGGAACTGGACGAAGCGGATCTCCAGGTCGACCTGGACAGGCGCAAACCCGGACAAAGCCGTTATACGACGCAGCGTCGCGAGGGGGATGAAATTAAAATACTCTCTGGCGTGTTCGAGGGCAAAACCACCGGCACCAGTATTGGCTTATTAATAGAGAATACCGATCAGCGCTCTAAAGATTACAGTAAAATCCAGGACGTGTTCCGTCCCGGCCACGGTGATTACAGCTACTGGCACAAATACGGACACCGCGACTATCGTGGCGGCGGACGCTCGTCAGCCCGGGAAACCGCCATCCGTGTTGCAGCCGGTGGCATAGCGAAAAAATATCTCAAGCAAGTGCATGGCATTGAGATCCATGCCTGTCTGTCGCAGCTGGGGCCAATTAAAGCCGAGCAGTTCGACTGGCAACAGGTCGAGCAGAACCCCTTTTTCTTTCCCGATGCCACTAAACTGGATGCGCTGGATGAATATATGCGCGACCTGAAAAAACAAGGTGATTCGGTCGGTGCAAAGGTAAAAGTGGTGGCCAAAGGCGTGCCTGTTGGTCTGGGCGAGCCGGTATTTGACAGACTGGATGCTGAGTTGGCGCATTCCTTAATGAGCATTAATGCCGTAAAAGGTGTTGAGATCGGTGACGGCTTTGAGGTGGTGGAGCAAAAAGGCTCAGAACACCGGGATGAACTGACACCCGAAGGCTTTACCAGCAATCATGCCGGTGGCGTGCTGGCTGGGATTTCAACTGGTCAGGATATCATTGCCTCGATAGCGCTTAAACCGACGTCGAGCATTACTATCCCGGGTCAGAGCATCAACACCAAGAACGAACCGGTTGAGATGATCACCAAAGGTCGTCATGATCCTTGTGTGGGGATCCGGGCTATCCCGATTGCCGAAGCCATGATGGCCATTACCCTGATGGATCATTTGCTCAGACAACGTGGGCAAAACCCGCATGTTGACTTGCAACATGGCCCAATTGCGGCGCAAAGACCTTAACTGCGCCGCCGGGAAAAAGCCAGCGTTTTTACGCTGGCTTTTTTGTCTGTATGGTTTATACCCATTTGCTTAATTAAGTGTTCTATTTTGAGGCGAGAAAATAGGGTCGATAACCAGGCAAAAATTTTGCTATTTAGTTATTCTAAATAAGAAATTTTT
>NZ_PPUZ01000094.1:0-786 GCF_004212645.1 Pseudoalteromonas rubra
TGATTTAGGAAACAACGCCGTTTACAACTTCAATTAACGCGAATTTTTCACCTATGCACGAATCTACCTCATACATTTCGGTATTAAAAAATGATACTAAGGTTGAACCTATAACTAACTCGATCATCACTAGCGCTCAGGAGGTACCCATTTCCAAAATCAGACCCCAAATATACGACAACCTTTGATTGGGTGCCTGTGTAGTTTTAATTTACCTTATCAGCACTTACATCGGGTTATCTAGATTGTTAAAAATACGGCTTTAAATTATCGTACAAATTGAGTAGGGTAAACCAAGTGCTGATCTTTTATTGAGTACTTGTTAACCTTGTGCGCTACGATCAGGGCTCTATTTGTAGATTACCAATAATGTATCCAGAATAAGGAAATATAAAATGAAAGTACAACTAAAAAAGAAAAACTTAAAAACACTGAACAAAAGCAATCAACTTGCAAACCAGGCAACGCCGCAAGTTGCAGGTGGTGCAGAAATCTCTATCTACCCACAATGCAGACCAACAAACCCTGTTATTTGCTGGACAGATGGCACCTGGCACGGTTGTGTTACTAAATAATCATCACAGATTATCATTAACGCTTAGGTTTTAAACCCAATCACCTGCGCCTTTGAAGGTAAGCTTTAATTGCTCTTAAAGGTGCAGTTTTGCATGTGCGTTGCTAATCGAGTTGAACCTGTATACTGGGCTTTTAGCTGGTAATGCACCGTTGACGGTAGCAAATAGCTCAATTTGTAGAAACTAGCTAGAGCGTGAGAGTGGCTGCACT
>NZ_PPUZ01000095.1:0-19228 GCF_004212645.1 Pseudoalteromonas rubra
AGTGCAGCCACTCTCACGCTCCAGCTAGTTTCTACAAATTGAGCTATTTGCTACCGTCAACGGTGCATTACCAGCTAAAAGCCCAGTATACATCAACACGATCCCCATCAAAGGGGCAGCAAATATTCCAGCAATTGAAACGCCCACCGCAAGCATTATCAAACCACCTAAACCGGCACAACGATGATCTATGGCCCGGTAATCAAGGAGCAAGTCGACTAGGAGCAATACCGTAATTATTGCTGCCACATAGAACAAAAAGCTCAGTGCTACCGTACTGATCGCGCCAGCTACAAACCCTAACCACGTTAAAGTTCCCGCCGCATCATCAGATAAGAAGCCCCCGTTGGCCCCCCCAGAAATTTTATACGCCCCAGCCCCAGAATCCT
Source organism: Pseudoalteromonas rubra (assembly GCF_004212645.1). Lineage (GTDB taxonomy): Bacteria > Pseudomonadota > Gammaproteobacteria > Enterobacterales > Alteromonadaceae > Pseudoalteromonas > Pseudoalteromonas rubra_G. The sequence goes on from NZ_PPUZ01000095.1 coordinate 390, forward strand.
GATCATAAATCACATACCCAGAACCATGCCATGTGCCAACCTGAACAGGACGCTCATGCAATAGCACTGTTTTTCCTGCCTGAACAGCGATGAGAATTTCACTCCTTGCCTGACTATCAATTGTCACTTGTTGTAAAGAATCCAGGTTGGACTGGGTCAGGGTATAGATCTTTTGTCCTAAATTGGAAGCGATGTTTAACGCAGCAATTGCACTGACACCTTGTCCAGTATTTCCTCCCTTGGTCAATAAAATTTCCGGAATACGATTTTCCAGATAAGAAGAAATACCACCGATATGCTTATTGAAAGTATGCCATGTATCCCAGCAATTAGTACTGGATTCGGTGTTGTTGCTCAATTGATCTACATCCATCGTAAAACCAATTGGTTCAACACGAAAAGGAACTCCAAACCGGTAACTCACAGATAAATTGGTTGAAAATGTGCCATAACTTGGCTGACGGTAAGTCACCATCTCATCTACTACGCTAGCGATGACGTTTTGTGCTTGTGTGCTAGCAAAATAGGTATAAATCCCAGCCTGGAGAAAACTGCCTACGGCCTCGTGACGAGAGATATTACTCGTCTGCCCACTTTCCAGTCGCTCTTTTAAGCGTATGAACTGATTTTTCACATCTCCCATTATTTCTCTGCTAACACCATGCGCATCTATACCAATCCCATGGTATTCACCCGCAATGAGGGGACTGGCACTCAATTCCCAGCCAAATCGGGGGCTCCAAAAACCCATAGATGCCTGCAATTCATCGCCAATTGCAAAATTGCCCCCGGATACAACTGTATTGCCAGAAATACTAATTTCAGCTTTAACGTTCGCTAATCCATAAGGAAATGTCTTTGGTAATTGTGACACATCACTCAAATCTGAGGGCAAGTAGTTTCTTAAGAGCTCGCTGTCCGCTCTTGTTGCCGGGGTAAAGGACAGTGCTGTTTGATAGCCCAGAATCTCAGGTAAACTTTTCTCCAGCCTAATATGAGTTTGAGGCAGGCCAGAAGCACCCGATTGCAACTCATACTTGAACTTGTGACGTAAGTTATCAGGAATGTGTTTTAATGCCTGACTGGCCCGAATAGTATGGTAGGGCAGAGTGGGTAATACCACTCCATTTTGCTGAAGTATTACTTTTTCCCCCAACACCTCCTGAACAGTAGCACCGGGAAAAGACTGTTCTAAGGCATTTTCCAATTGTAACTTTGCGCTTTGCAACTTTGACTCAAGCCCTCCCCGGTTTAAGTGTTTAACCCAACCTTCAATCTCATTCTGCTCAGCCCCATCCAGTAACGAGTCTGTCAGGCTGCGCCCATCCAACTGTAGTGCAGCCTTTAAATCCACACCCTCACTATACTCATACTGCTTAAAACTCGGATCCGCCGCATGCCACTGACCATCTTGGTAAAACTCCACCCAAACGTGTTCGAGACCGTAGGAAACCACAGAGTCTTCGGCACCTTTAATAATCACATTAGGGACACCGCCTTGCCCGAGCAGGTTTTGTGCGGCTTCAATAACCGCCACACCGCCTACCCAGTTTTTCACCTGTTCCGGATCTACCTCGACAGAGCCATATACATAACGGGCAGGCACACCCGACAGGCGCAGCAGCGATATCATCAGGCTGGCCTGATCAAACGCATTGCCTCGCTGGGTCTGACGCGTATAGTCCGCCCCCTGAATGGAACCAAAAGCCGGGACATATTCAATGTGGTTGTATACATATTGGTAGATTTGCACGGGATCAGAGTTCAGGCTTGCTGCCAGCTGTTCAAGCTCAGCCGTACGTGCTGTATCCACATTCAATGCCAGATAGGCACTGAGGTCCTGAGACTCAGCCCGCTGCAATGCAGACATTGCCAGGCTCTGAGGTGCAATGCCTAACCTCGCCTGCAGTGCCTGGATACTGTCTGCAGGACGGTGTGCAACGTTTGGCAAAGGACCAAAGGGAAGCTGGTCATTGTCATATTGATGGTGCGAACGACCAAACTGAATATTACTCAGGTACCTCTCCAATGCCTGTGCATCCGCGAGGTTTGCACGCTCTGTCTGGGTCTGGCGCTTGAGGTTGTCGGCAATCACCGGCCAGTGCGCCTCATAGGCGGCCAAAATCCGCTTGTTCAATGTCATTGCAGCCTGATCCTGCTCAGCCATTGCCTCAGCCAGTTGCTCGTGGATCTCTTTGTGACTGAGCGCGGCCAATGTGCTCAACTGTGCTCGCATCGCCTTCAGCGACTGGCGATATATGGTCAGCACCTGCGCTCGCTGAGCGGGCATATCGGCATACTTGTTCACGTAATAAAGCGCTTTTTCCGTGTTGTCTTTAAGCACCTCGAGCTGCGTCATGAGCTGATCGGTATATGCTACCTCGTGGCCCTGCTGCCCCATGGCATAACGCATTGCCAATGCCGAAGGTGAATAAAACACAAATAGCATGCACAGCACCAGGCCATAGGTGATCAGCGCCAGAATACCCCTCTGCGCTCGTATATTGTCTAGCTGTATTGTATGGTTTGTCATAATCTTTTCCCTGTTAACGACACTTGCGGCGATTGAACGGTCCTGGTGCCGTCACCGCGATATTAAACTGCTGTGAAACAGACTGACCGGTAATATCACGCACGCTTACCGTCACGCTGTGGATCCCGACCTGTGTGGTCTGCGGCTGCCAGGTAATAACCCCCAACGCATCAACAGCCATACCTTGCGGTGCGCTTTGCAATTGATAAATCAGGCTATCGCCATCTGGGTCTTGCGCCGTCAAAGTGTATCGGTACACTTCATCCGTTTTTGCCCTTCCCGGTGGCTCACTGGTGATCACCGGCGGTTGACTGTCCCCCTGATAGCGGATGGTCAGGTTAAATTGCTGCTCGGAATGGTTACCCACAGGGTCTGATACCCGGACTTGCACTGTATGAACGCCTAAGTCCGCAACATCAGGTCGCCAGGTGAGCTGGTTTTGTGGATCCAGCTGCATACCGGCCGGTCCATCAAGTAACTCAAAAGTTAAGGAGTCACCATCCAAATCCTGCGCACTCAGTGGGTAAACGTACTCTAGTCCGGAGTAGCCGCTCAACACTGGCTGGCTGGTAAATGCCGGTTTATCGCCCGCATTGACGGACACATTGAACTGCTGCTGTACATAGGCCCCATACTCATCAATCACTCTGACGGTAATGCTTTGTGCGCCAGCCTGAGCCAAAGTCGGCGTCCAGCTGAGCAATCCCTGAGCACTCAGAGTAACGCCCTGAGGCACGTCTCCTAAGCGATACAGAAGCTGGTGACCATCTTCATCGGTGGCACCGATCTGATACAGATAAGTTTGCCCAACAAAGGCACTAAAATCTGGCGATGTATGGATCACTGGTGGGTGGTTATTTGCCAACGCTCTGACTAACACAGAAAATCGCTGTGTAACGCCTGCACCCAGTGCATCCTCTGCAAGTATCTCAAATTGCTGGCTGCCCAGTGATGCGGCATCCGGTGTCCAGAGCAGCTCATTGTTTGCATCTAATACAGCCCCTTCGGGCGCACTTAGCAACGAAAAGTAAATGGGGTCACCGTCTGGGTCTGTAGCGCTGAGTTTATAACTGTACAAAACATCCACAGCCGCAATACCAACTGGCGTACTGGTAAACCCTGGCGCCTGATTAGACGGATAGTAACTAAAGGTAAAATGTTGTTCAGCAAAGATCCCCTGCTCATCAATTGCCCGCACGCGCACGGTATGCAACCCATCGATTTGCGCACTTTGTGGCCACACCAACAATCCCTGAGGTCCTACTGTCATACCTTCAGGTGCCTCTGCCAGTTGGTAGGTGAGGGCACTCCCTTCCGGATCTGAAGCCTCTACCTGATACTGTAAGCTTCCATCATCGGCACCCACAAACTGAGCTGAGCTAGTAATCACCGGAGGTTGGTTGATGCTTTCAGAGACCTGAAGTTCAAATGCTTGTACAGTGGTCACGCCACCTTCACTGGTTGCAGCTATCGCAACGGCGTAAACGCCAGGCTGTATCGGTGTCCAGCTCACTGTACTGGTTTGGACATTCAGAACCATTTCCTGTGGCGCGCTTATCAGCGCCAATGTAGCTGGCATCCCATCTGATGTACTCACTTGTATCTGATAGCTAAAGGTATCGCCAAGTGCCATAAAGGTAGACGGAACAGACGTGAACTCTGGCGCCACACCGGTGCTTCTGACTACCAGATTGAATGACTGAATGGCAGCCAGATTCTTATCGTCAATCACTTCGATGATCACTTCATGCCCGGCCTCAGTACTGGCCATATCCGGACGCCAGACCACCTCTCCCGTTTGCGCATCAATCGTCATTCCTTCGGGTGCAAGTGCCAACTTGTACGTCAGCGCTGCGCCACGATCACTGCCAGCGACAACCTGATAGTAGTAACTGGCACCTACTTGTGCATCCCTGACAGGTGTACTGCTGATAATTGGCGCGCGCAAGAAATCAAGTACGGTTACTTCAAATTGAGTGGTCACAACCTCCCCCGCGAGATCCTCTATCGCCGCCTCAATAAGGTGCGGGCCTACATCAGCCTGACCAGGTCGCCAGGTGATCACCCCACTGGAAGGGTTGATTTCCATCGCCTGTGGCTTATTCACTAAGCTAAACAGCAAACCTTCACCTAAATCTGGATCACTCACTGCTAATGTTTGGCTATAGCGCTCACCTACTTCCAGCGTGACCGGTGCGACTTGTGCTATTTCTGGTGCAGCGTTAATGTCCTGAACATTTACAGCAAACCACTGACTATCGGTCAGGCCTTCACTGTCGGCAACCGTAACCTGCGCCACATACGCCTCCATCAGGTTATTATTGCTGACACATTCATCACTGGCCGTTGCCACCACCACACGCACTTTGCCATTAATGGCTTGTGGTGCCAGATCGCTTAACTGCACCGAAGTCATTGCTCCGACTTCGACTACCCCGGGAGACACCTGACCGAGTAACTGATCATTGCTATAAAAAGCAACCACAGCATCATCTAAACTGACTGTTAACCCTCGATTTAGAAGCGTTGCGCTTAGCGTTAAAGCGCCTGATGGGTTTTGCTTCACCGATAGTAAGTTAGGCTGCAAATCAGACTGTAGGATCGGTGGTAGCTGATCAACGATTTCTTTGACTTTGATATCCACCAATGCCTTCGAGAATGACGAGGCCCGCAAGCCACCAGCGCGCAAAAAATTGAGATCCCAGGCTGCACCGCCTGTTAGAATAGCCAGATCAACATAGTCACTTACCGTCGTACCATAACCGGAGATTGCGGTGGCATTTTCACAGGTGTAGTAATCTCCCTGCCCATCGGCAACATATCCCACACCATTGGCGGCAATACCAATTGCAGACGTGCCGTCACCGCATTGAAACGTCGCGTTGACCACTGCATTTAAAATCACGTTTGACTCTCGAAGACGGGTCAACATACCATTTATGTCCAGCGCAAGCGTATTATCCCGATCTTCATCAGTGACCAAAATCAAGTTATGTGCGGTTTCATCACGTAAAGGATACGTATCGAGGGTCTCGGACATAGCCCGATATCCATCTTCCGTACCACCATATAAACGCAATTGACGCGACAATTCGGTAAAACTATCCGCCTCAACCACATACTGATCCAGATAGGTTTTGTACGAAGGACGAGCTTCATAGCCGACCAAACCATACAAATTACTATACGCATTGCCAACGCCAACATCGCGTAAACCTGCTTCTAGTGCGGGCACAAGATCATCCATCCAACGATGCTCACCACTCATAGACCCTGACTCATCAACAACCAAGAAAATGTCGGCAGCTCCACTGACACGCGTTGTTTTATCCTGGACTATGCGGCAATAGGGATTGTCAGCTAAACGCCCTTGTGGCAATAACTCAGGCGCAGGCCAGGCTACCAGTCCGTTGTTTGGGTCGATACTCATCCCCGTTGGCGATTGAGTTAAAACATAGCTCAGCTGCTGGTCCCGGTCGTCCGTAGCACTGACCGGATAGTGGTAGTCTTGAAACTCATCAACCAGTTCAACGGCTTGTGATGTAATCTCAGGTGCTCGATTGCCCTGAGTAGTAAGTCGGACAATGAATTGCTGAATGCCACTAAGCCCCGGTAAGTCCGTTACCTGGACAGTAACCGAGTATTCTCCAAGTTGAGACTGCTCGCCTACCCAATCCAGCAGCCCGGTCTGAGGATGGATCTGCATTCCTTCAGGGCCGTCAATCAGTTCAAACCTGATAGGATCCTGATCAGGGTCCTGAGCTATCACGGCATATTGATAGTGGACACCTAATATCGCCTCGGTTATGGGTACTGAAGTGATCATCGGTGCCTGGTTGCCTGGTGCGCTCACTTGAATATTAAAGCTTTGAGTATCACTGGCCTGTCCGTCAGTCACCCGCACTACTATCAGATGAGTCCCAGTTTGCGCAGCCCCGACCGGCCAAGTTATTTCACCACTTTGTGCATTAATTTGCACACCCACAGGAGCCTGTATGAGTTGATAGCTCAACGTGTCTCCGTCGGCATCGGTCGCCATTACCGGATATTCATAACGTGTATTAATATCAGCCAGTGTAGGTGGCACCGAAGTGATCACGGGAGCATAGTTGTCCGGAGCGTTAACCGTAACAACGAACGACTGAACATCGAAAGCCGCTTTGTCATCTGCGGCTCGCACAGTAAATGAATAATGCCCAGGTGTGACCTGCTCGGTCTCCCAGCTGATCAAGCCTGTCCATTCATTGATTTGCGCCCCCTGTGGTGCTAGCTCCAATTGATAAGAAATAGGATCCTGATCAGCATCTTGCGCGACGACCGCATAGCTATAAGTGTCCGGCCATTGTACCGAGATATTAGGGTCTGAGACGATAACAGGGGCTTTGTTAAAGCTGACTAGGTCTGATAAATCCCCCTGAAAACGCACACTACCCAAGTGCATAGACCCGTGCCAGCTGTTGGCGATGACGGTTGCCTGCGCATCTCCATGTGGCGCTTCTATGTCGGCATTTGGTGCCAGCACAACACCTTCAATACTAATCCCGGCGATACTCAGCGCTGTAGCCTGATAAAAATTAAAAATCGTTCTCGACCTGTGCGGCAACAAAGTCGCCAGACTTTTATTTTTAAAGACAACGCTGTCACCAGAAACGTTAAAAATAACCGTCGCGTTATCTGGAATACACTGGACATCAAAGGTGTGAGCTACATTGGTTTGACTGCCATCCAGAGTAAACACCTGGGTGTCACTGTGACAATCTCCTTTTAGGTATAAGCCACCCCACTTAAACTCCACTATTCCATTCGCTGTGGCCTCACTAAGTTGCGTAGAGACAGCCTGAAAATGAGGCTTACTATCAATAATTGATGTATCCAGAGGCTGATTTTCAATCTCTGTTCCGGATGGTAATCCAGACAACACGGGATAGGCAAAGTTGACTTCACCAGCTACTCTCACCTGGCCGCGGTAAAGGCGGCCATTATCAAAAGTGGCATTGCCTTCAACCAACAGCCCATAATCCGCTGTCAGCGTGGCTGCATGTGTCGCCAGACCATAACCATTCAGTGATAGATCTCCCCCCACGGCCAGGCCACCTTCGGCATGTCCGCTCCCCGCAGTAAAATCGCTAAAAATATAAGCACTATAATGACTGGCAGCGGTGAGAGCGCTATCCTCCTTCGCCTGAAGTGGCGTGAGTATAGTCACCGACAACAACATAGTGAGCGACGAAATAAGCTTCCTTTTCATCCTTTTCCTCTGTTCAAATGTTTTTGAAAGGTCAAATACAACCGTGTCTAAAAACTGTACAGGCGGTACTGTAACAACAAAAAGCACAATTTATAAACAAAAGGATGAGGAATTAAATTAACTTTGTTTTACATCAAGTCTGAGCATAATTTCAGCACAGAACATATAACGCTATATCTCCTGCGCCTTTAACCAGGTCATAAATGCCTGTAAACGGGCCAGGCGAGCCGAATTAGGGTCGTACACCAGGTAGCGCTTCACCGGGTTTGGGTGGGGCAGTTTGAAAGGAATAACCAGTTCGCCACTGTCGAGCTGACGACGACATAAGTAGGGCACCGCCAGAGTCACGCCATGACCGCTGGCCACTGCGCTGAGTGCCATATCCGTGCTGTCTACATAAGTCCAGTGAGGGTGGTCAACATACCCCGTTACCTGTTGCGCCTCAAACCAGCTTGGCCAGTCGTATGCGCCGGGCTGCGCCAAAGATACCAGCCAGGTCGCCAACAGATCGGCCGGAGTATTGAGTGACAATGACTTTATCAGCTTTGCCGAGCATATCGGCAACACAGGTGAAGCCCCGAAATACTCACAGGCCAGCGCGCTCGGGGTGTGCTTTTCTACCTGTGTGCCGAATCGGATCGCCAGGTCAATGCGGGCGTGTTGTAAATCTTCAAAGCTGGCGGATGAGTGCAGACGAATGCGGATCTGCGGATACAAACTCGCGAATTCCTGCAATCTGGGCATCAGCCACAGAGTATTAAATGCCTGGGTAGAGCTGATGCTGAGCTCTCCCGCCAGCTCCTCCTGACGCAGGCAGTTTATGCCCTGATCTATCCTAGTTAAGGCAGGCCCGGTGTGCTCCAGCAAAGTTTCACCCGCACGGGTTAGCTGCATATTACGCCCGGCTCTGACAAACAATCGCTGCCCCAGCTGTTGCTCCAGCAAGCGCATTTGCTGGCTGACCGCAGCCTGTGAAATACACAGCTCAGCCGCAGCCAGGCTATAACTCTGGTGTCTTGCCGCGCACTCAAAGGTGACCAGCAAATTGATATTTTTAAACACGACTGAGGCAATTCCGGCTTCATGAAAAGCCGTATTATAAGCAGGGCTTATAGTACAAGTCGATTTTTATCGTTGGTCTTTAAGCGCCCATATCCGCATTATGAGGTCCGAAAAACAACAACCTAATCAGCGAGATAAGATGCAAGCATTCAAACAACTCCATCAACAAACAACCCCGTTATTACTGGCGAATGTGTGGGACGCGGCCAGTGCCAAAGCAGCGCAGCAAGCAGGGTATCAGGCACTGGGGACTTCCAGCGCGGCGGTGGCCAGCGTACTGGGTTACGAGGACGGTGAACAAATGGCTTTTGAGGAGCTACTGTTTATGGTTACTCGAGTCAGCAAAGCGACGAACTTGCCCCTGAGCGTCGATATAGAGGCCGGTTACAGTCGCGACCCACAACAAATTGCTCAATTTATTGAACAACTGGCGGAGCTGGGTGTGGTGGGCATTAATTTCGAAGACAGTGTGGTCATCAATGCAACGCGCGCCCTGACAGATAGCGGTGAATTTGCAGCACATTTAAAAGCCGTTCGCCATCACTTAGCTACACAACAGACCAATATGTTTATCAATGTGCGCTGCGATGCTTTTTTATTGGGTCTCGACAATGCCCGCGAGGAAGCACTGCACCGGGCCCAACAATATCAGCAAGCGGGCGCCGATGGCTTGTTCCTGCCCTGTATTACCGAAAATGCGGACATTCAGGCCATAACAAACGCCTGTTCACTCCCTTTGAATGTGATGGCAATGCCCGGATTATCAGACGTTAATACGCTTGCCGGCCTTGGGGTTAAACGGATCAGCATGGGCAACTTTGCGTTTGAAAACGCGCATACTCACTTGACTGACATGCTCACACAGCTCCGCTCACAGGGCAGTTTTACCGCCTTATTTGGCTGAGCAGCTAAACTGAATTTGCGAAGGCCAGTGCTGTGCCCAGGTGTGGGTCGGGGTTTCTTGTTGTGCTTCCAAAGCCGCGACCAAAAAGTCCAAAAAAACCCGTACTCTGGCAGGCAAATATTCCCGCTTAGGGTAAATGGCGAACACGCCACCCTCTGGCATGGGTGCCCTGAAAGCGGGATAGAGGGATACCAGCGCGCCGCTTTCCAGCCCCGCTTTGGCCAGAAAGTGTGGTAACTGCGCAAACCCCAGGCCATCGGCACATAATTGCGCCATGGCCTCACCATCATCGGTAATATGCGTGCGGTTTAGCTCACAAAGCTGATATTCTCCGTGCTCATCTGGTAAAAAAATGGGTTGCAGCTGCTGTGTTTCTTTGATTTTAAAGCCAATCCAGGCGTGCTCAGTAAACTCGGCATAATTGGCTGGTGTGCCATATTGCTCAAGATATGCAGGTGAGGCGCAGACAACAAAGTCCATCGGGCTCAGACAGCGGGCAACCAGTCGGCTATCTTTGACGTAACCGGTACGTAATGCCACATCAATATCCTGCTCAATGATATCCACATGCATATCGTCGAGAGACAGCTCCAGTGTGATCTGGGGGTAACGCTGGCAAAATGCTTTGAGTAACGGACGCAAATATAGATGACCATAGCAAACGGCACTGTTGACCCGCAGCCGTCCTTTTGGCGCATCATTGTGCTGCCTGAGTTCTTCTTCGCAGCTGCTCAATGCCTGGATACTTGAGCGTACAGTTTGCGCGTAATGCCGCCCGGCTGCGGTGATCTTCAGTTGCCGGGTAGAGCGCTGAAACAAGGTCACACCCAGCTCAGCTTCGAGCCGACTCACGGCTTTGCTGATAGTTGACGGATCGGTGTTGCAAACGCGTGCTGCTGCCGCAAAGCTCTGCTCGTCACAGGTGGCCAGAAACAAGGTCAGTGATCTCAGTTTATCCATATAATCAGTCCTGTGCGTTGGGTAAACACCAAACTATACCTCACTATATCAGCAATAATTCATGAATAGTATTCACGACTAAATGGCTAAATCGCTGGTTTTTCCGCCTCACTGAACCACTTAGAGTAATCACAAAGTGACTCAGGAGGCGACAGACTATGTTACAGCACACTGCAAACCATGCAGACAACTCGGGATTCAGTTATTTTTGCCTGGCATTCGTTGCCATGGCCGGACTGGCCTATCTCAACTTTTTACCCGCCGTAGTTGATGCGCTGGCAGGCGGGATTGGCTTTTCCGCACAGCAGGCCGGTACTCTGGTGGCCAGCAATGGTTATGGCGCATTAGTGGGCAGCATCTGCGCTATCTTTGTGGTTCGCCATATTGGCTGGAAACCCGCTTTACTGTTCTCCTTCATCGCATTAGGCGCTATGGAGCTCAGTACGTCAGCATGGAGCACTTACACAGGTTTGCTGGTCTGGCGATTTATCGCCGGGGTACTGGGTGGCTTTAGTGTTGGCATCTCATTTGCCATCCTGGCGCGTTTAACCAATCCGGACAGAGCCTTCGGCACCTTGCTGTTTATTCAGTTCAGTATCGGCTCGGTGGTGATCTATGCCGTGCCAGCACTTGAACGCCTGCTCGGTGGCTACGCCGTGTTTTATATCATGGCTGCAGTGGTTTTTATCGCCATGCTTTTTTTGCCCTTGCTGCCAGCCTTGCCGGCGACACATAACCCCAAACAGCATTCAAACCGTCTGCGTTTCACAGCCAAAAGCGCCCGATTGCTGCTGACGATGCTGCTCTATCTGATTGCGGCCAGCGGGATTTGGGCATTTGCAGGCCAGATGGGCCTAAGTGCAGGCCAGTCTCAAGCTCAAGTTAGCCAGATCATTGCACTGACCGGTTTACTGGGACTAGCAGGCGCATTACTCCCCATTCTGAAACCAGGTCAGACACACCGCACACTGTATTTATGTGGCGGCATATTGCTCTCTTTTATGGCTGCCTTACTGCTCATTTATGCGCATTTTGACCTGGTCTACATGCTGGCGTTAGCGCTGCTATTTTTTTCCTGGCCCGCGGTGCATGCTTACCTGCTCGCCCTCATCGCTGAGCAGGATAGCTCAGGACAGCTTTCATCCGTCGCAGCCGTGGTATCCAGCATCGGAGTGGCATCTGGCCCACTCCTTGGTGCGGCACTATTAAGAAGCGATGTCTATACCATGATGCTATGCACCTTTGCAGCCCTGTTTACCCTTTGTCTGCTCTTGCTGCAACGCCCGTTAAAAAGCCCCGCGCAGCGTCATTCACAGCTAAGTACAACCGCCAACCACAAATACCAAACCACCAGGAGTATCCGATGATCAAATACCTACTGAACAAAATGCTCATATCAATGCAAAAAAAATATGACTACGACGTCACGTATATGCAGGACATTCTGTCTACGGATCTGAATGCCTTTTTTAAGTACCTGAAATTTCAGTCCATGGCGGGTTATCGTGGAGGTTTGCCTGCGGCACCTTTATATGCCGCCAGGTTACGCGCCATCTTATGGGACGACTGCGGCCCCTGTACTCAGCTGCTGGTCAATATGGCACTGGAAGCGGGCGTGCCTGCAAACCAGATCAGCGCAATCGTCAACAAAGACCTGGCTGCATTGCCCGATGAACTGGCTCAGATAGTGGAGTTTACCGATCTGGTGTTAGCCCATGATCCCGATGCCGATGACATTCGTCCGCATATTCGTGCCATGTGGGGAGAGCAGGGGCTGATTGCTATCGCGTTTGGTATCAGCTCTTGTCGTGTCTATCCGGCCCTTAAATATACGCTAGGGTATGGCAAAGCATGCAGCCGTGTGGTCGTGAATGAGCAAACGCTGACGCCATCTGACAAAAACCGTTCAGTAACAGGATAATGCTATGCGAAGTCAAACCACCACGGCCGCCGCCGTCTTGCTTGGACTGGCGGCGCTGGCCAACGGCGTGTTTATGCTGCTGTACCCGCAACAGTGGTACTGGAATGTGCCCGGTGTGCCTGACCGGGGGTTCTACAATCAGCACTTTATACGTGATATCGGTATGTTCTATATCCTGATTGGCGGCGCGTTTAGCTATGGCGCTTTTTATGCACGCTACCGTTTTCAGCTGTGGCTGTTTCCTGCTTTATGGTTGAGCAGCCATGCCCTGTTTCATTTTTGGGAAGTACTGGTCGGGATCTGCGGGCCTATTTTTCTGTTAATTGATTTTGCGGGCGTTACCTTACCTGCGTTAATGGCGCTGGGGTTGTGCTGGCAAGCAAAGAAGGCAGAGACCGATGCATAACAAATACGCGCTATTGCTCACCCTGCTTGTCGGCTGCGGACTCGGCGTGCTGCTCCCCATTACGCAACCCGTGCAACCCGGCACCGCACAGGCCATGATACAAAAAGCCGAACGTCCCCTGGCACCATTTGAGCTGCAAAGTGCATACGGCCAGTTTGATCAGCGCGTGCTGCAAGGGCAATGGACAATCATGATGTTTGGATTCACACATTGTCCGGATATTTGCCCAACCGCCTTGTCCCACTTAGCCGCACTGGAAACACAGTTAACAGCACTTTCCATCCCCCAGCAGCCCAGGTATGTGTTTGTATCTGTCGATCCACAAAGAGATACCGTTACAGCACTCGACACCTATGTACGTCATTTCAGCCCTTCATTTATTGGTGTTACCGGTCACCCCGGCCAACTCAAGCTACTCGCTCGAAGCACAGGAGCACAATTTCAGGTAAATAATGCCTCCGACAACTATCAGGTTGCACACTCTACCATGCTTCTTTTGCTTGATCCGAGCGCGACGCTGCGGGGCCGATTTAATATTAACCAAGACCTGAGCGAACTCGCAGTTCAATTGTCCCACTTTCTAAACTAAGTAAGGAGGTAAAGTATCTGTATGATTAACACTCAATTGACAGCGATGTCAATGTTGGTATTTTGGTGTTTCTATTTAGGGTTTAGCTGTCCCCTGATGGAAGAAAAAGAACGATATAAATTAAACAAGGAAAAAGGATAAAGTTATGAAAAAAGTATTGCTATCACTTGCTATGTTGACCCTGTCTGGCACAGCAGCTGCTGCGGATGAATGTGGTTACTGGGAAACCTACTATGTTAAGAATTGCTCAGTGGAACAATCTTACCCTGTGACTATTTGCCACTTTTACACCGATTACCCTAACCAGGGAGCACCAAACAGCGTCACAACCAATTACGATGGCCATGTTTCTTGCCCAGCATCTTATCTATGGTGGGATCTGGATCGCACAGAGCACACTACCAGAACACGTGTTGTTCAGGATCCTAACAGCTGTGTCTGGGAAGCGAAACGCAGATGGGTTTTCCATGACAATGCACCTGGCTACTGCCGCTTCTAAAATCAGTTTGTAAAGGGGCTTTACGCTCTTTGAAATAGAGCTGAGGTTTTACAGACAAAGAAAAAGGCAGCCGCTGGCTGCCTTTTTTCGCGATTAGTTCGCTTTTTTGATCGCTTTTTTCAGCTTTTTGATTTTCGCTTCATGTTTTGCGATCTTACCAGTACGTTTTTGTACTTCTTTCTTTAGCTTTTTAACATCAACTTTCTTAGCCATCTTGATCTCCTTTGACCGGTTTCTCTTGTTCTGGCTTGTGTTTTTTCACAAACCGCTTAATAAACTTTCTGATCTCGCGGGAAGAAGACGTATCCAGCTCATTGCACAAGGCAACAAACTCATCTCTTTGCGCTTTATTAATGCGCACAATCAACTGTGCATCTTTATTATTTGCCATACTCTGCTTCCTGCTAAGAAGGCAACCTGTGTGGCCACCCTCTGTGTATATACAACGTATATACATTATTGAACACTGTCAACCCGGATAACATTAAAGTGTCATATTGGTTTATTTTCAGCGCACTGAGAATATGGCCAGATAGGTCTTATTTACGACTCTGTTTAGGCTCTTCCGGTAGTATGAAACCCATTACACTGGGTCTCGAAAACATGACGACATAATCAGGAAAATACATCATGAATAAAGCACTACTTGTTATAGACACTCAGGATTCCTTCTATCATACGCCTTACTGGTCGGAACGTGACCTTGCAGACTTTCAGCACAACCTGACTCAGCTGATAGCGGCATTTCGGTGCAATCAGCACAAAGTGGTAAAAATCCTTCATAGCCGTGACGATATGCCGGATAGCCCTTTCAATCCGGCATCCGGGTTGGTTAAACCCATGACCTTTTTGGATACATCGTTTGATAAAACCTTTTATAAGTCTGTCCACAATGCCTTTACCGATACAGGGTTGGCTATGTGGTTGAAAAGAAATAACATAGATTGTGTGGCCATCTCGGGGATCCGCACTGAGCAGTGTTGCGAGACTACCGCCCGCGTCGCGAGCGACCTGGGTTTTCAGGTCGAGTTTGTCACCGATGCGACCCTAACATTTGATATGCAACATCAACCAAGTGGTCAGCACTTTAGTGCCGACGAAATCAAGGTCCGTACCGAACTGGTCTTGGCCGAACGTTTTGCCACAATCTGCAAACCTCGGGACTTTGTGGCCTGAAAATAAGGAAAAAAGATGCCAGCACCGCAGCAGTTTTACTTTGTCCTGTTACAAAATACCTTACCGCTTGACCTGGCAGGACCATTGCAAGTACTGCTCGAGGCCCGTCGTGCCGGGCTGTCACTTGATATTCATTATGTCAGTGCCCAGGATGAGCAGGTAATGGATGGTGGCCTGGCATTGCATCAGCTCAAGCCGCTCCCCGAGCGGCTAAATGCTTCGGATGTGATCATATTACCTGGCTGCAACCATTCATTTTCTAGTTATGACAGCGCAGCCGGAATTCGCACCCAGCAATGGCTAAAGTCACAGGCCAGATATGACCCCTATATACTCACTATTTGCTCGGGTGCCGTATTAGCGGCCAAAGCCGGCTTGATGGATCATAAAGCCTGTACAACACATTTTGCGCTAATTGAGCGCTTTCGTCAGGCCTTTGTGACGGCCAAAGTGAGCGATAACCGCATCTTTGTGCAGGATCACAAGCTATTTAGCAGTGCAGGCATTAGCTCGGGTATAGATATGACGCTACATTTTGTCTCTTTGCAGTTTGGCGAACAAATTGCCGCTCAGGTCGCCCGGGAGATGCTGGTCTATTTTCGTCGCAACGGACAGGACCCTCAGCTTAGCCCCTGGCTGCGTTATCGTAATCATATGCACCGTGCCCTACATCAGGTGCAGGATCAGGTTTGTCGCCAACTCAATCATCCGCACAGCCTGCAATCACTGGCAAACCAGGCCAACCTCTCGGTTCGTCAACTCACCCGTGTGTTCAAACAAAACCTGGGGATCACCCCGGGTGAATATGTCAGTGGCATTAAAGTGGCACATGCCAAAGCCCTGCTATCTCACAGCAACCTGCAAATTGAAGCCATTGCCGATGCCTGTGGCTATAGCAGCACACGCCACTTTCGTCGCGTCTGGAATCAGTTTGAGTCGCTTTCTCCTTCGCAGTACCGACAGGCCTGCCAGTAGCGCGTGGGTTTCACTGGATTTACCTTTAATTAAGCATTAAGCTTGGCTTTTCATCGAGATAGATAGCAATAAGATGGCAATATTAGAGATTCTAACCGCCCCCGATCCAAGGTTGCGCATAGCAGCCAAACCTGTCACCGATGTGGCATCTGTACAGACACTGATAGACGACATGCTGGAGACTTTGTATGCCACCAGCAACGGTATTGGGCTGGCAGCAACTCAGGTGGGTCGAGAAGAAGCCATTGTGATCATTGATCTTTCGGACCAGCGTAATGATCCGCTGATCCTCATTAATCCAGAGGTCGAGAGTGGCAGTAACAAAGCAATGGGGCAGGAGGGCTGCTTGTCTGTGCCTGATTACTTTGCCGATGTTGAGCGCTATACCGAGGTCACAGTGTCAGCACTGGATCGCAATGGCAAACCCATTACAGTACAAAGCGATGAGTTTCTGGCCATCGTGATGCAGCATGAAATCGACCACTTGTCGGGCAATCTGTTTATTGACTACCTGTCGCCACTCAAGCGTCAAATGGCGATGAAAAAAGTTAAAAAATACGTCAAGGCACACAGTAAACAAAGCGCCTGAATCAATTATAGCTCAAATACCAGCCAATCAGGGTCAATTTAACATAAAGCCTGGCTGGCTATTGAGGCTCAGGCAATTGCACCTATCCACTGATCTACCTGGGCTTTCGCCTGTTCGGTCGCCACTTCACTGCCAATATCCGGCATACTGATCCCATATGCGGTGATCACATCAATGTTCGTAATACCAATAAAGCCAAGCACCTGCTTCAGGTAGGGCACCTGAAAGTCGACAGAATGCATTTCCGGCAGCGACATATCGGCACCGGCACTGGCAATGATCACCGCCTGTTTACCTTCCAATAGTCCTTTCGGTCCTTGCTCTGAATATGAGAAGGTCAGCCCGAACCGGCAGATCTGATCTATGTAGTTTTTCATCAAACTCGTGACACTGAAGTTGTGCATCGGAGAAGCGAAGACAATAATGTCAGCCTGTTTCAGCTCATCAATATAAAGCAATGATGGCTGTGCTATCTCAGTTTGCTCAGCAGTGAGCGCATTCTGATCGCCATAGAAACTATTGAGAATTTGATTATCATAAACCGGCGCCGGGGTTTTACTCAGGTCTCGTATTGTAAAAGCCAGGGTTTCATTTGAGTTTTGCAATTGTGCTTGCAAATAGTCCGCTATCTCACTGGATACAGAAAACTCATTTGCAGGACTAGACTTTATAATAAGCACTTGTTTTTTCATAAATATAGCCAAACTAACTCGATATTTTCGGCTATTATTACTATTTCTCTGATAACCAAAAAGCGCCTAAATTACAAATCAGTTTTGTCTTTATGACAAAAATAAACTAGATTACCTGAGATGAATTGCACCTTGGATCATGATGGATAAACTCAGAGCGCTACGCTATTTTAAACGTGTTGTTGAATTAAACAGTTTCAGTGCGGTTGCCGAGGAATGCTCGGTACCGGCTTCCTCGGTATCAAGACGCATCCGGGATCTGGAAGCGTCGCTTGGGATCGAACTGGTCAAACGAACGACTCGCCATGTTAGCATTACCGATCTGGGCCAGCTTTATTACCAGCATATCGACGAAATCCTCAGCAGGCTAAACTATGCCGATGAACTGCTCTCGCAAAGCATGGATAACCCGAGTGGCACACTCAAGATAAGCGCACCGCCCGGCCTGGCTCAGGCACTACTGGTTCCTTTGCTGCGACAATTTAGACAGGCCTTTCCTAATATTTTGCTCGACCTGGATTATACCAATGAATATGCATTGTTCGGCCAGGACTCCGTAGATCTTGCTATCAGGGGCGGGCCCATCGACGACGCCCGCCTGATAGCCAGGCCGCTTATTCGCAGTGGCTTTACATTATGGGCACATACTCAACTGGCCAATCAGCTTAACACGAAATTCGGCTCAGCCAATTGGTCGCTCGAACAGCTATCACAGTGTCCGGCCATCATGTTTCGCAATAAAGCAGCCATTGTGCCATGGTGGGTGCAAACAGGGGACGACTGGCTACCGGTATCGACAAACCCCGTTCTGATCAGTAATGACAGCGCGACCTTACTGGATGCGCTCGCTCACGGGGAAGGCTTGTTGCTGGCACCCGACTGGCTGCTTCCGGCGCATCTGAAAGAGCAGGTTACACCAGTTGCCAGACACCTTAGCTTGTCGCCAGCCAAGACACCGCAGGTAGAGATCAACCTGGTATATCAGCATGCCAAATATCAGCTCCCGAACATAAAACTCAGCGTTGACTTTATCTGTGACTATATGCGTACTCATATGGCCGATATGGTAAAATCCTGATCCAAGCTAAAACAATGAATTATCAGACTTAATTTTTACTTTTGAGGTGATATGCCCGTGATCACAACGGCCCTCGTCAGATCACTTTTTTACTAACTGAGTTTCTTATAACAATTTGCTTAATTAAGTGTTCTATTTTGAGGCGAGAAAATATTGTCGATAACAAGGCGAAAATTTTGCTGTTTAGTTGTTCTAAATGAGAAATTT
>NZ_PPUZ01000096.1:0-7915 GCF_004212645.1 Pseudoalteromonas rubra
CTGGCACTGGGGCAACTCGGTCAGGCCGTGATCCGACAGGTATCACCCAAAACACTGGCGATCACCGGCAGTGTTGGCAAGACCACAGTGAAAGAAATGTCGGCGGCGATTCTATCCCGACTGGGCAAAGTGCTGGCCACGGCGGGCAACTTTAATAACGATATAGGCGTTCCGCTGACCTTGCTGCGTCTGAGTGAAGATGATGAGTTTGCGGTCATTGAATTAGGCGCAAACCACATAGGTGAAATTGCCTATACCAGCGGGCTGGTTAAGCCAGATGTTGCCGTTGTATGTAATGTGGCACCGGCACACATTGAGGGCTTTGGCTCGATAGAAGGTGTTGGCCAGGCGAAAGGCGAAATTTTCTCGGGTCTCAAAGACAACGGCGTTGCGGTACTGAACTGCGATTGTCGCTTTGCCCCTATGTGGGAGCAAAGCTTAACGACGCAGCGTACTAGTCGTTTCTCTATGGCACAGCAGTTTGATCTGTGGGTAGAGGACATCCACCTGGATACACTGGGCCGTGCCACCTTTGCACTGTGTCAGGGCACGCAGCGCGTCACCATCACACTGCCTCTGCCAGGTGAGCATAATGTCATGAATGCGCTGATAGCAGCGTCTTGTACAGTTCAACTGGGTGCGACTTTGGAAGATATCAAAGCTGCGCTGCAAAGCATGGCTGAAGTGAAAGGGCGCGTTAACCTGATCGAAGTGTCGGATACGCTGCGGGTAATTGATGACAGCTACAATGCCAACGTGCGTTCTGTCAAAGCCGCCATCGACCTACTGGCCAGTATGCCGGGCTATCGGGTGTTTGCGCTGGGTGATATGAGCGAGCTGGGTGAAGAGGCGCGACAATATCATGAGGAAGTGGGTGAATATGCCAAAGAAAAGGGCATTGATGCACTGTTTTCTTTGGGGGTGTTGAGCCGCTATGCCAGCGATGTGTTTGAAACAGCAAATCGTCATTTTTCGCAGCGCGAGCATATGTTACAGGCGATAGTACAGCTCTTAGCACAGCACGATGAAGTATGTACTGTGCTGGTGAAGGGCTCGCGCAGTGCGCGTATGGAGCTGCTGGTGGCGGATCTGGTCGATGCCTCAAAAGCCCACAACAACGACGCAGATAGCGAAGAGGACAGCTCATGTTAGCCTGGTTAGCGGAATACCTGACGCAATATTACAGTGGCTTTAATGTTTTTTCCTATCTGACGCTGCGTGCGATCCTGGGGATCCTGACCGCATTACTGATTTCTTTGTACTTCGGACCTAAGCTGATCCGGGGCTTGCAGAGAATGCAAATTGGCCAGACCGTCAGAGATGACGGTCCGGAATCTCATTTATCTAAATCAGGTACGCCGACGATGGGTGGACTGCTGATCTTAGGTGCTATTTTTGCCAGTACTTTGCTGTGGGGCGACCTGGGCAACAAATACGTCTGGATCACTTTGTTTGTGATTGGCTCTCTGGGTATCGTCGGGTTTGTGGATGACTACCGTAAAGTTATCCGCAAAGACAGCAAAGGCTTGATAGCTAGATGGAAATATTTCTGGCAGTCCGTGATTGCCATTTCGGTTGCAGCCTTTATCTATTTCACGTCGACGGACCCTTCTGAAACCGTGCTGGTGGTGCCCTTTTTCAAAGACGTCCTGCCTCAGCTTGGGTTGTTTTATCTGGTGATGAGTTATTTTGTGCTGGTTGGCACGTCGAATGCCGTAAACCTGACTGACGGGCTTGATGGTTTGGCCATAGTCCCGACTATTCTGGTGGCATCAGCGCTGGCCATCATCGCTTATGTGACCGGCAATGCGGTGTTTGCCAACTATCTGCATATCCCGCATATCGCCGCTGCCAGTGAGCTGGTGGTGGTCTGTACGGCAATTGTTGGCGCCGGGCTTGGATTTTTATGGTTCAATACCTATCCGGCACAAGTGTTTATGGGCGATGTCGGCTCGCTGGCACTCGGTGGAGCATTAGGGATCATCGCTATTTTGGTACGCCAGGAGCTGGTGTTGCTGATTATGGGTGGTGTCTTTGTCATGGAAGCGCTATCGGTGATCTTGCAGGTTGGGTCTTATAAGCTGCGTGGTCAGCGGATCTTCCGCATGGCACCGATACATCATCACTATGAATTAAAAGGCTGGCCGGAGCCCAGGGTGATAGTACGATTCTGGATCATTTCTATCATTTTGGTGCTGGCGGGGCTGGCAACCTTAAAGATCCGTTAAAGCAGTACACAAGGTTATGATATGGGTTATTTAGACACCTTAAAAAACAAACACATTACCGTGCTCGGACTGGGTGTCACCGGCCTGGGCATAGTACGTTTTTTGGTACGTCATGGCATTACGCCTAAGGTGGTCGACTCTCGCCCTGTGCCTCCTGGTGCCGACTGGATGAATCACAACCTGCCTGAATGTGAGGCGGTGTTTGGCCCACTTGCAGAGGCGGCACTGAGTGCAACCGACTTGGTGGTGATCAGTCCCGGTGTGCCTTTGTATGAGACCTGTGTGGCTCAGGCAATCGCAGCTGGGGTTGAAGTCATTGGTGACGTCGAATTGTTTGCTCGTCTGAATGACAAGCCCGTGATTGCTGTAACCGGGTCAAATGGTAAATCAACCGTGGTGAGCCTGGCGGCTGAGGTGTGTCAGCAGGCGGGTTTAAAGGTCGGGCTGGGCGGTAACATTGGCACGTCTGTGTTGGATCTGCTGGAACGAGACTTTGATGTGTTTGTGCTGGAGCTGTCGAGTTTTCAGCTCGAAACCACGCACAGTTTGCACTGTTTGAGTGCCATGATCCTTAATATCACCGAAGATCACATGGACAGGTATCCGGATTTTGCCGCCTACTGCGAAGCAAAATTACGCATTTATCAGCAGGTCGATTGCCTGGTGTATAACGCCGACGATCCGCGTACCTTCCTGCCGCATGATAACGCACTGAGTGTGGCGCTTGAAGGCGCGACTTGCAGCTTAACAGAAGACAAGGGACAGACCTATTTTTCGCTGCATGGCAATAAGTTGTGTCCGGTCGATGTGCTGGCCATGCCGGGTAAACACAACCAGTTTAACGCTCTGGCGGTGATGGCGCTGTTGTCGCCGCTGGCCTTGCCAGACAGCGCATTTATTGCGGCGTTTGGGGCGTTCAAAGGGTTACCGCACCGCTGTCAGCTGGTTGCTGATGTGCAGGGAGTACGTTATTTCAATGACTCCAAAGCAACCAATGTTGGCGCGACGGTAGCGGCGCTGGAAAGCCTGGCCGGAGAACAAGGCCAGATCTTATTGATCGTGGGCGGCGATGCCAAAGGGGCCGACTTGTCGCCACTCAAAGCGCCGTTACAGCGTTATTGTAAAACCGTATTTTGCTTCGGTAAGGATGGCGCCGATTTTATGCCGTTGCATCCGCACAGCCAGATGGTCAACAATTTGAGTGAGGCCGTTGCGCTGGCTGCGCAGCAGGCGAAGCCTGGCGATCTGGTGTTGTTGGCGCCGGCTTGTGCAAGTATTGACATGTACGCCAACTATATGGCGCGTGGCGAAGAGTTTTGTCGCCTGGTTGAGGGACAAGTATGCTGAGCATGACCGCACTGCGGCGCACCTTCACCCCAACTCCTTCGGACTCGTTATTCGACGTGCCACTGTTGTACGCCATGTTGTGTCTGGTGGGCGTTGGTTTTGTGATGGTCACCAGTGCCTCTATGCCTGTAGCTGAACGCCTTTACGATAACCCCTACCATATTGTGACGCGTCACGGCATGTTTCTGGTGATGGCGCTGGTGCTGTTTTGGCTTAGCACCTCCGTGCCTATGACCTGGTGGAAACGCTTCAATCCCTATCTTTTATTGCTGGGACTCGTGCTGCTGGCTGTGGTGCTGGTTGTTGGCCGTGAGGTGAATGGTTCCAAACGTTGGCTGCCTGTTGGCCCGATTGGTTTTCAGGTAGCCGAGGCCGCGAAACTGTTTTTCTTCAGTTATATCGCCGGCTATTTGGTGCGTAAACGCGATGAAGTACAGGAAAACCTCAAGGGGTTTGCAAAACCCATTATTGTCTTTGCGGTTTATGCCTTTTTAATTCTGATGCAACCGGACCTTGGCACTGTGGTGGTGATGTTTGTTACTACCGTTGGGTTGTTATTTTTGGCGGGCGCAAAGCTCTGGCAGTTTTTTGCCCTGATGCTGACTGGCGTGTTGCTGGTGGTGATGTTGATTATCTTTGAGCCTTACCGTATGGCCCGGGTGGTGGGGTTCTTGGAGCCCTGGGAAGATCCCTTTGGCAAGGGCTATCAGCTGGTCCAGTCTCTTATGGCATACGGTCAGGGCGGCTGGTTCGGCCAGGGGCTGGGCAACAGTGTTCAGAAGTTACAGTATTTACCGGAAGCACATAACGACTTTATTTTTGCTGTGGTGGCCGAAGAGCTGGGCTTTGTCGGCGTGATTTGTGTGCTTTTGACGCTGGCAACCTTAGTGTTCAGGGCTTTGCTCATAGGTCAAAAAGCGCTTAAATCGGGCAAAGAATATGAGGGTTACCTGGCGCTTGGGATCGGCATCTGGTTCGCTTTTCAGACTGTGGTCAATGTCGGTGCGAGTGCGGGCATGCTGCCAACCAAAGGTCTGACACTGCCGTTTATCTCCTATGGTGGGTCGAGTTTATTGATCATGACTATTGCCGCGGGGTTATTACAGCGTATTGATTTTGAAACTAAGCTCTCGACCCGTCAGGCTACTTCCCGGGGAGGAAAAAAATGACCAAACGATTATTGGTTGTGGCCGGCGGCACCGGCGGACATATTTTCCCGGGTATCGCCGTGGCCAAAGCACTTGAGACGCAGGGCTGGCAAATATCCTGGGTCGGCACCGCCGACAGAATGGAAGCGCAAGTCGTACCGGCACATGACATAGACATCGACTTTATAGAAGTAAAAGGGGTGCGCGGTAACGGGGTAAAACGCTTGCTGATTGCACCCTGGATGGTGATAAAAGCCATTTTTGCTGCCAGAGCCATCATTCGCAATCGCCGTCCGGACGTGATCCTGGCGATGGGAGGTTATGTCACAGGTCCCGTTGGACTGGCTGCCAAGCTGGCTGGGGTGCCTTTGGTGATCCATGAACAAAATGCGGTTGCCGGCTTGAGTAATAAATTATTGGCACGCATTGCCAGCAGAGTATTGGCTGCATTTCCGCAGGCTTTTGCCGAGCGTGCGCATGATGTTGTGGGTAATCCTGTGCGTGCAAGTGTGGCACAGCTTCAGCCAAAACAACCGGGGAATGCCGTTAATGTGCTGGTTGTGGGCGGCTCTTTGGGCGCGAAAGTGCTCAACGATACGGTCCCTGAGGCTATGGCATTACTGACTGAGGCAACAGCCTGCGACATACAGGTTTGGCACCAAAGCGGTAAAGGCAATCATGTTGCACTAGAAGGTGACTACCAGCGCTTTGGATTACAGGCCAAAGTGGCTGAGTTTATTGATGATATGGATCAGGCTTATGACTGGGCCGATATGGTGATTTGCCGCGCGGGCGCACTGACGGTGAGCGAGATTGCCGCCGCAGGTAAGATGGCCATCTTTGTGCCTTTACCGCATGCGGTGGATGATCATCAGACGGCCAATGCGCGATTTTTAGTAGACGGATCGGCAGCGCTGTTGGTCCCACAATCAGCATTATCGGCACAGCATTTGTGCGACACTTTGGTGCCTTATTGTCGCGACCGGGCACTGATCTGGGAAAAAGCAAATAAAGCAAAAGCCTGTGCGCAGCTGTCTGCAACCCAGTCAGTGGCCGCCATTTGCGAAGAAGTAACGAATTAAAAGAGAAAACAGTGAAAGAAATTAACAGACGCAGAGCCATGAGACGCATTAACACCATCCACTTTATTGGCATAGGTGGTGCAGGCATGGGAGGGATTGCTGAAGTACTGGCCTTTGAAGGGTATCGTATTACCGGCTCTGATCTTGCCCAGAATGCGATGACAGAACGTTTAATTCGCGCAGGGGCGGAAGTCTTTATTGGCCATGACGAGAACAACATTAAAGATGCCGACGTTGTAGTGGTATCCAGTGCCATCGATATGAGTAACCCGGAGATCCAGGCTGCCAAGCGCGCCCGGGTACCTGTGGTCAGACGCGCCGAAATGCTGGCCGAATTGATGCGCTTTCGCCATGGGATTGCGGTTGCCGGAACCCATGGCAAAACCACCACGACCAGCCTGATCGCCAGTATCTTTGCAGAAGCCAAATTGGATCCGACCTTTATCATCGGTGGCCTGCTGAACAGTGCGGGCAGCAATGCCAAGGTTGGCAGCAGCGATTACCTGATAGCAGAAGCGGATGAAAGTGATGCGTCATTTTTGCATTTGCAGCCCATGGTGTCGGTGATCACCAACATTGAAGCCGACCATATGGATACCTATGACGGCGACTTTGAAAAAATGAAAGACACGTATGTTGAGTTCATTCACAACTTGCCTTTCTATGGTTTAGCTGTGGTGTGTACCGACTCTGATGTGGCAAAAGAGCTGTTACCTCGCTTTGCCCGCCCTGCTATCACGTATGGGGAAAACCCAGAAGCGGATTACCGCATGGTGGATTTTGAGCAAACGCAAAGCCGCAGTCGCTTTAAAGTGGTGCATAAATCTGGCGAGCAGCTTGAGGTAACACTCAGCATGCCAGGGAAACACAACGCACTGAACGCCACCGCGGCCATCGCCGTGGCAAAAGACCATGATATCGGTAACGAAGCGATTTTAGCGGCGCTGGAAAAGTTTGCGGGCATAGGTCGACGTTTTCAGCATTATGGCGCGTTTGAAAATGAACGCGGCGAAGTCATGCTGGTTGATGATTATGGTCATCACCCGTCGGAAGTGGCAGTGACCATTCGTGCCGCACGCGCCGGATGGCCTGATAAGCGTCTGGTTATGTTGTATCAGCCGCATCGCTATACGCGCACCCGAGATCTCTATGAAGACTTTGTGAAAGTCCTCAGTGAGGTCGATCAATTGTTGTTATTAGACGTGTATAGTGCCGGAGAAAGCCCTATTGTTGGCGCCGACAGCAAGAGTTTATGTCGTAGTTTAAGGCAACGGGGTGTTGAACCCATCCATGTCACCGACGGTCAGGATTTACAGGCGGTTCTGGCAGATGTGTTGCGAGATAACGACCTGGTGATCACCCAGGGCGCCGGTAATATTGGGCAAATCGTTAAACAACTGGCGGCCACTGAGCTGTTGGTCGAAAAGTTGAAGCAAGGTGCACTATGAGTGAGTTTGGCAAAGTTGCGGTATTGCTGGGTGGCTTGTCTGCCGAGCGTGAAGTGTCGTTGAAGTCGGGTCAGGCAATCATCAATGCACTGCAAGAAGCGGGTGTAGACGTCGTGGCATTCGACCCGGCGGAGCGTAACTTGTGGGAGCTAAAAGCACTCGAGGTTGACCGGGTGTTTATTGCGTTGCATGGCCGTGGCGGTGAAGATGGCACTGTACAGGGGGCACTGGAGTTTATGGGCCTACCCTATACCGGCAGTGGTGTACTGGGCAGTGCGCTGGCGATGGATAAGATCCGCTGCAAACAGCTATTTGAATCTGCCAAATTAAGCACGGCACGTTACTGTGTGGTCAAAGCATCTCAGGATATAGATGCCGCTGCGCTGATGGCTGATTTTGGCAAAGTGATGGTTAAACCCAGCCACGAAGGCTCCAGCATCGGCATGACTCAGGCAACGTCAGCGCAGGAGCTCCAAGCCGCCCTCAGTGAAGCGTTTAAATATGACGATGAAATTCTCATTGAACAGTGGATTGAAGGTCGCGAGTTTACTGTTGCTATGTTAGGAAACGAGGCATTACCTGTCATTGAAATGCGCACGCCTCGGGGCTTTTATGATTATCAGGCAAAGTATCAGGCTAATAGCACTGAGTACTATTGCCCG
>NZ_PPUZ01000097.1:0-595 GCF_004212645.1 Pseudoalteromonas rubra
AGGGGTGTTGTTCGTCCACAGCATGGACCCGGAAAACGACCCCTATGTGACCAATTATCTCTATGAACTAAAAAGCGATGCGGCACTGACAGAGTTTACCGACAGCCTGAACTTTTTACTGGCGCGCCATGATGTACTGCGTACCGCGATCCTCTGGCAGGGCAGAGCGCAGGCATTGCAGGTCGTGCAGCGTGAGGTGAGCTTGCCTGTGACTCAGCTTACCTGTGCCGCAGGCATGAATGCGCAGCAGACCATCACGGCGCTTGCCGACGGCCCACAGTGGCTGGACCTGGCCTGGGCACCGCTGCTGCGTCTGCAGGTGTGTCAGGACCCGGACACGGGATACCATTATGCGTTGTTGCAGGCACATCACCTGATCATTGACCATGTTGCGATGGCGGTGATCCAGGATGAACTGCACAGCTATAGCATGGGCGAGGCGCACTGCCTGCCAGCACCGGCATCATACCGACAGTTTATCAGCGATACCCTGGCGCGCATGGAAACGCTCGATATAGAAGGGTTCTTTTTTGAGTCGCTGGGTCACATCAGTGAACCGACGCTGCCCTTTGGACTGCAGGATACCCAGGGCAAC
>NZ_PPUZ01000098.1:0-759 GCF_004212645.1 Pseudoalteromonas rubra
CTGCAGGATACCCAGGGCAACGGACGTACTATTCGCGAGCACAAAGTGGCCCTGAGTGACGAGCTGAGTGCGGCGATCCGCGCCTATGCCAAACAGCATGAAGTCAGTCCGGCAGCGATTTTCCACGCCGCCTGGGCACTGGTTTTAGGTGCTTGCAGCAATCAACAGGAGGTGGTGTTTGGCACCGTGATGAGCGGGCGAATGAATGGCGGGGCGGGCGTTGAACGCCTGCTGGGCATGTTGATCAACACCTTACCCGTGGCGGTGCCGTTACAAGGGGCGTCGGTGGCGGACTTTATCATCGAAGTAGACAGGCGACTAAAAGCCCTGCTGCCTTATGAGCAAGTGTCACTGGCGCAGGCGCAAAAATACAGTGCGGTGGGGTCAGACGGACCTTTATTCAGCGCGATGCTGAACTACCGTCACACTGAGCTGGGCGAAACAGACAGCGATGCACAGGAGAGTGATATCCAGGCGCTGGGCGCCCAGGAGCGCACCAATTATCCGTTTAACTTATCGGTCAATGACTATGGTGCAGCACACGTATTTAGCCTTGATTTACAAATTGATGAGCAGGTAGAGATAAGCCGCATCGCAGACTATGTGATGACAGCGCTGAGTACACTGACGGATGCGGCACACACACAGCCGGTGCATGCACTGAGTGTGCTGCCAGCGGATGAAGTGACCCGCTTACTGACGCAGGGTCAGCAAAGCCTGAGCTACGACAATACAGCCTGCATTCACCAGTTATTTGAA
>NZ_PPUZ01000099.1:0-1280 GCF_004212645.1 Pseudoalteromonas rubra
CAAGCCTGCAATCAAATATTTATTCAGGGATTCAAGATGATTAAAAAAATTATTATAGGCATGAGTGCTTTACTTATTACGACTCACGTTTTCGCTCAGAGAACCGAAGGTGGCAAAATAGACTCACTGAATGTGGGTAACTATTGGACTCAGGTACACATTAACGGTGGCAATCTGAAAGTCAACAAGAATATATGTGGTAATAAAAGCGAAACTCCGCAATTTTTCGCCATCGAACCATCGCACCCAAACTACGAGACACTACACTCAACCCTGCTGGCAGCTCAACTTGGTAACAAAACAGTCAAATTACTTACTAACGGTTGTGCAGGCCAAAATGGCAACTACCCAAGAATTGTCGGTATCTGGGTGACTGACTGATTCAATCTGTCAGAGTATAAGGGAGTGAGGTGCTGCCCACTCCCTCATTGTTATTCAACCTCAAATTTAATCTTGACCAGCCATTGCATTTAAACTTATGCGCCAGAGCATTCTCAAAATGAAGCAACACTCCAACTGCGGCTTTCATTATATGCAGCTCGTTTATCATTACGACTAATATCAGAGTACCGGCCATATCTGTAAGCCACTTTGGAGTGAGTATATTCCAAAATTTATTCTTAAATTTAAACAGTAAAGTGGGTAAACCCGCCAGTCCTATTTGTTTTCAAATACCTGCTGCTCACTCAGCTGATATTTTGCCTGTATTTCGTCAATACATGCCTGAGTATTATGATTGAAGGCACGAACCTCGTTTTGCAAAGTCATCAGCGTAAACAGACCACTAAACTGGCCACAGGCCAGTATTTTTGTGTCACTTTGGGCTGCTGGCACGGCTATATCCAGATACACGCTGGGTTTACTCACATACACACCCGGCGTACCAGCATAGGAGCGCGATACATTGGCAGCATGGTTGGAGCTGGTGAAGGTATCGGCGCCGTGCTGCTGAGCAATCACCGCACTGCGCAATAGCGCAAAGTCGATGGCCTGCTCCAGTGAGACACTGCCATTACCCGAGTAATGTACCCGGTAGCTATTATCGTTTAATTTTTTCTCGGAATATCCGCCCCGAATTCCCATAGACTGATACGACACGGCGCTGCATCCCACAGCGGCCAAGGTAATACATGCCAAACTTAAATTTCTTAACTGCTTCATTATATTACTTCTTTCTTTTTTAAATAATGGACAAACCAATTGGCTTGCCCGGTTCCTTTTCTGCTAAACCGCATAATTAATTATGCGGTTTGGTATCATGCCTGTAGCGCGGTTTCCTC